>NZ_JBWKRC010000006.1:0-376678 GCF_059419085.1 Mesorhizobium sp. GW821-FHT07A06 | reverse complement strand
AAACATTGGATGCGCCAAGCTCAGAAACGTACCGTCGAGGACACCTGGCGCCACATCGGCCACCTCGTCGAAACCATCGAGGCAGCCGAATGCAGGAACTACTTCGAAAACGCAGGCTACGCTTCCGTCAAAACGTGAAAGGCTCTAGTCTGTATTTGTTCCGAGGGACAACCATCGTACTGCCAAGGCGCGCGAGCGCGGGGTTTTGTCATTGAAAGCGGTCAGCGTCGTCATTCCTGCCCACAATGCAGGGGCCACAATCGCCACAACACTGGCGTCACTCGCCGGCGAAGCCGAGGTCATCGGCGAGGTCCTGCTGGTCGACGATGCATCGACGGACGGCACGACGGCGACGGCGCTGCGGGCCGCGGCGCAACTGTCCTTGCCGCTGCGTGTGCTGCCGTCCAATTGCCTCGACGCCGGCGGCGCCCGCAACGTGGCGCTGGCTGAGGCACTCCATCCTTGGGTTTACCTGATCGACGCCGACGATCTGCATCTTGATGGCGGATTGCGCGCACTGCTGCGGCAGGCCGAGAGCCAGCCGAAAGCCGACATGATCGTTGGCGCCTATCGGCGGCGGGTGAGCGGTGAGGATCGGCAGATCAAGGTGCCGAACGGCTACCAGGCCGCCTGCCTGGCGAACGCTTCCGCCTATGTGAAAGGCGACATACGGTCGGTCGCGGTGGGCAGCGTGCTGGCATCCCGGCGCCTCATCGGCGAGACGCGGTTTCCTGTGGGGCTTGCCTATGACGAGGACACCCTGTTCTGGGCACGGCTGATGAGCAAAGCCTCGTTGGCCATGATGCCGCAGCCGGTGATGGTCTATGAGGTTTCGCCCACCCGTTCGGACGATCGTTTTGCGATAAACCCGGCGCGGCGCTTCCTGGAGTGGCGCCGCGAACTGCGCACGCTCACGGATTGCAGCATCCCGGTCTCGGCGCTCAAGGCCAGGGAGGGACTGGTCGCCCTCAAGATCGCCCGCGTCCACTACGCCCGTGGCGACCTGGACACCGCCGCGCGTTTCCTGGCGGTGGCGGCGGTTGCGCCGAAGCGACGGTCGGAGGCATGGCGCTGCCTGCGCTACAAGCTCAAGCTCGCCGTGCGCCGCCGGCTGTCAGCTCAACAGATAGAACTACAAGGCGTTCTTTAGAGCAAGTCGGCCCCCGTTCGACGTCGCATTACCGACTTTTCGCACGGCTGTGGAACCAGCAGTCAGCCAATGGCTTATCTACCGACATCCGCGGGGAGCCGTCATGCTGCAGAAATCCGGATCATCCTACAGCCGATCGGCCGGCGGTGTAGCGAAGAATGGGGCGCAGCTTTCGGCAAGGGATGCCGCGCTGACCTATGTCAGCGATGCCGAGCCCGGTATCCGCCGGCTGAAGGCAGGCAAGCGGTTTTCCTACAAGGGGCCGGACGGGAAAGCAGTCTCGGATGCCACCAGGACCCGGATCGAGGCGATCGTCATTCCGCCGGCTTGGACGGATGTCTGGATCTCGCCCGACGCGCATGGGCATATCCAGGCGACGGGAAGGGACCAGCGGGGGCGCAAGCAGTATCGCTATCATCCACAATGGGCCGAGGAACGCGATGGTGCCAAATATTCAAGCCTCGTCGCCTTCGCCGAAAGCCTTCCGGATCTCCGGCGCACCATAGACCGCGATTTCCGCCGCCGCGGCCTGCCGTTTGAGCGTGTCGTCGCCGCGGTCGTCTGGCTGCTCGACAACACGATGATCCGCGTCGGCAATGCCGCCTATGCGCGTGACAACAAGAGCTTCGGCCTGACGACATTGCGCGACCGTCATGTCGACATCAAGGGATCGAGCCTGCGCTTTGCCTTCAAGGGCAAATCCGGCAAGGAATGGAGACTGAAGCTTGTCGACCGCCGCATCGCCAGGATCGTACGGGGTGCGCAGGATCTGCCGGGCCAGAAGCTGTTCCAGTATCTCGACGAGGACTGCAACCGGCGCCCGGTCCGCTCCGACGACGTCAACCGCTATATCCGCCAGGCGGTCGGCGATGCCTTCAGCTCGAAGCATTTCCGCACATGGGGCGGCACCATCCATGCCGCGTCGCTGTTTGCGCAGACGGAGCTGCCTGAGAGCCAGGCACAGAAAAAGCGAGCGATGAACAGTGTCATCGACAAGGTCGCCGAGCGGCTGGGCAACACCCGCGCGGTCTGCCGCAAATGCTATATCCACCCGCTGGTCTTCGAGGCCTGGCTGGAGGGGCGTCTGCTTGCCGAAATGGCGGAGGCCAACAAGCGCAAGCGGTCCATCGAGGGGCTCGATGAGGAGGAGGCGCTCGTGCTGAGATGGTTGAAACGCACGAACGGTGACTGACGGCAATCGTCAGCCGCCATCTCGGGATTTTTTTATCGACGTCGTGTCGGGATCGGCCCTACTGTTTCGTCCTTTGATACAGAAAGGACCAGCCATGCTTTACGCCATCCTCTGCTATGCCTCCGAAGACGTCGTCAGCTCGTGGAGCAAGGCGCAGGACGATGAAGTCATGGCCAACCTCCTCGGCGTCCAGGAGAAATACGCCAAGGCCGGCCGGCTTGGTCCCGTGGCGCGGCTTCTGCCGACGACGGCGGCGACCACGCTGCGGAAGGTCAAGGGCGAATCGATCGTCATCGACGGCCCGTTCGCCGAGACCAAGGAGCAGTTCCTCGGTTTCTATACGCTGGAATGCGCCGATCTCGACGAGGCCGTCGAGTTCGCCCGTGAGCTTTCCGAGGTCAATCCGAGCGGCGGATCCTATGAGATACGGCCGGTCTCGGTGTTCAATCCCACCGGGGTTGCCGTATGACCGAACTTGCCTGGATCAGCTCCGCGATCAGCGCCGCCCGCCCCCAGGCGATGGGTGCGCTGCTGCGCTATTTCCGCGATCTCGATACGGCGGAGGAAGCTTTCCAGGATGCCTGTCTCAGGGCGTTGAAGAACTGGCCGCAGAACGGACCGCCGCGCGATCCGGCGGCCTGGCTGATCTTTGTCGGCCGCAACAGCGGCATCGACGCGGTGCGCAAGCGCGCCAAGCAGGCGCCGATGCCGGAAGAAGACCAGATCTCCGACCTGGACGATGCCGAGAGCGATATCGCAGAGCGGCTGGACGGAGCGCATTACCGCGACGACATATTGCGGCTGCTCTTCATCTGCTGCCATCCGGACCTGCCGGCGACCCAGCAGATCGCGGTCGCGCTGCGTATCGTTTCCGGCCTGACCGTCAAGCAGATCGCGCGCGCCTTCCTGGTCGGCGAGAGCGCCATGGAGCAGCGCATCACCCGCGCCAAGGCGCGCATAGCCGACGCCGGTGTGCCGTTCGAGACGCCGGGCGCCGTCGAGCGATCCGAGCGGCTCGCGGCGGTGGCGGCCATGGTCTACCTGATCTTCAACGAGGGCTATTCCACCAACAGCGGCGAGGCGCCGGCCCGCGCGCCACTCTGCGAGGAGGCGATCCGGCTGGCCCGGCTGTTGCTGCGGCTGTTCCAGACCGAGCCGGAAATCATGGGGCTGGCGGCGCTGCTCCTGCTCCAGCATGCCCGCGCACCGGCCCGTTTCGACGAAGACGGCGAGATCGTGCTGCTCGAGGATCAGGATCGCAGCCTGTGGAGCCGCAAGATGATCGATGAAGGGCTGGCCCTTGTCGACAAGGCCTTGCGCCACCGCAAGCCCGGTCCTTACCAGGTGCAGGCGGCGATCGCCGCCCTGCATGCGCGGGCTGACAAGGCCGAGGACACCGACTGGGTGGAGATAGACCTGCTCTATGGCCTGCTCGAACAGATGCAGCCGTCGCCGGTCATCACGCTCAACCGCGCGGTGGCGGTCTCCAAGGTGCGCGGCCCGGAAGCCGCCCTTGCCATGATCGAGCCGCTGGAGCCGAGGCTTTCCGGCTATTTCCATTTCTTCGGCCTCAAGGGTGGGCTCCTGATGCAGCTCGATCGGGGCGAGGAAGCACGCGTCGCCTTCGACCGGGCCATCGCGCTTGCCAACACGGCGGCGGAGGCAGCCCATATCCGGATGCATATCGACCGCTTGATGAAAGACGGGGCCGTGCGCACGCCGGCAAAAAAGGCCAACTGAGCAGCATTCGCCCGCCTGGCTCAATCGTCTCTGGCTCAATCTTGTAATTTGGGCTTGGACCATGCCGGGGTGGCGATTTTCCCCTGAAACGAGTAAGGCCACGCCATGACTTTGCCTGAAGTGCCTTTCCGGCACACGGGCGGCATGGCGCGAGGCTTCGACCCGACGCCATATGGTGACGACGGGATCTGAAAGGGACAAAAATGACCATAGCCAAGGAAACGGCCGAGCTTCTGGCGAAACTGGGTGTTGCCAGGGAGGCGCTTGTCGGCGGCGACCTCATCGTGAAGAGCCCGGTGACGGGTGAAGAGGTCGCGGCGCTGAAGACGATCTCGCCGGCCGATGCGGCCAGGTCGATCGATGCCGCGCACAAGGCGTTCCAGTCCTGGCGGCTGGTGCCGGGTCCCAAGCGCGGCGAACTGGTGCGGCTGCTCGGCGAGGAATTGCGTATCCACAAGGCCGAGCTTGGCCGGCTGGTGTCGATCGAGGTCGGCAAGATTCCATCCGAAGGGCTCGGCGAAGTGCAGGAGATGATCGACATCTGCGATTTCGCCGTCGGTCTGTCGCGGCAATTGTACGGCCTCACGATCGCCACCGAGCGCCCCGGCCATCGCATGATGGAAACCTGGCATCCGCTCGGCGTCGTCGGCGTCATCTCCGCCTTCAACTTCCCGGTCGCGGTGTGGTCGTGGAACGCAGCCCTGGCACTGGTCTGCGGCGACGCGGTGGTGTGGAAGCCGTCGGAGAAGACGCCGCTGACCGCACTTGCCTGCGAGGCGATCTTCGCGCGCGCCGTCAAGCGTTTCGGCGCCGACGCGCCGCAGGGCCTGCTGCAGGTGCTGATCGGCGACCGTGCCGTCGGCGAAGTCCTGGTGGATCATCCCAAGGTGCCGCTGGTGTCGGCTACCGGCTCGACGCGCATGGGCAGGGAGGTCGGGCCGCGGCTGGCCAAGCGCTTTGCGCGCGCGGTGCTGGAACTCGGCGGCAACAATGCCGGCATCGTGGCGCCCAGCGCCGACCTCGACATGGCGCTGCGGGCGATTGCCTTCGGCGCCATGGGCACGGCCGGGCAGCGCTGCACGACGCTGCGGCGCCTGTTCGTGCATGAGAGTGTCTATGACGCGCTGCTGCCGCGGCTGAAGAAGGCCTATCAGAGCGTTTCGGTCGGCAATCCGCTGGAGACGTCCTCGCTGGTCGGGCCGCTGATCGACAAGGCTGCCTACGAGGCCATGCAGAAGGCGCTCACTGAAGCCACCGCCCATGGCGGCAAGGTGACCGGCGGCACGCGGGTGGAAAACGGTCATCCCGATGCCTATTACGTGCATCCCGCCCTTGTCGAAATGCCGAGGCAGGTCTCGCCGGTGACCGAAGAGACCTTCGCGCCGATCCTCTATGTGATGAAATATTCGGATTTCGACGCCGTGCTCGACGAGCACAATGCGGTGGGTGCGGGCCTGTCGTCGTCGATCTTCACGCGCGACCTGCAGGAATCGGAGCGCTTCCTCGGCGTTGACGGTTCGGACTGCGGTATCGCCAACGTCAACATCGGCACGTCGGGGGCCGAGATCGGCGGTGCCTTCGGCGGCGAAAAGGAAACCGGCGGCGGCCGCGAGAGCGGCTCCGATGCGTGGAAGGCCTATATGCGGCGCGCCACCAACACGGTGAATTATTCGAAGGCGCTGCCGCTGGCCCAGGGCGTCTCATTCGACATCGATTGAGACCGCCGGGGCTTTGCCCAAGGCTCGTGTCGATCAGGCTCGGCGAGCATCAATCGACACAGGTGGAGGGCGTACATGCCGCACTGACGCTGGACAGTTTCCGACGCTTGTCCAGCGTTGGCTTTTCGTGCCGTCTCTTCATGCAGGGTCCTCCCGGTATGTCTTGTCGTGCAAGCGTGTCTCGCTTGCAGGAGGCGCTTCGGCGATCAATTCACGCAGGTCGACGGCGTGCAGAGCGCCGTGACACCGGACAGTCGTTCGCGCCTGTCCAGGGTCGGCTTTTCTAGAGCAATTCCAGGAAAAGTGTGAAACGGTTTTCCGTCCGGAGTTGCGTTAAAACAATGAGTTAGAGCAGTTTGCCGTTTCCGTGAAACGGTGAAATGCTCTAGCGTCTTTTCATGTAGTTCCTCTCCAATCATGGCGCCGCGCATAACGGCTATTGGAGTGCCAGCAGGCATGACGGATTCGTGCATCCCCCGTGCGGGAGACGCCACACGCGTCAGCGGCCTGCCGTCGCGCCAAAGGTTTCGGTGAAGGCGGCATCCATAATCGCCAGCTTCACCGCCTGGGCGGCCATGTATTCCCCATAGAAATCGCGCGACACCCACATGACCGACTGGCCCCGTTGGCCGAGCCAGCCGACACTGCCGAGGTCTTCGGCGGCGCGAAGCTTGCGTGCAAGGTGAGTGCGCGACAGTTTCAGCCATTTGGCGAAATCGCCGATCGAGACGACGCCGGTGGGGATCCGATCGAGGCCGGCATGCTCGGGATCGACGCCCGATATCAGCCAGTCCATGACGACGCCGCCATTGTTGAGCCAGGTGAACAGGGAAAAGGTCTGCTTGGGCTCGCGCACCGGATTGGACGAGAGCAAGCCATCGGCAATCCGTGGCTGCAGCATGGCGAGCGCGTCCGGCCTGGCCAGGAACAGGGCCAGGCGGTTCGCACCGTCGAGACCGTCCAGCGTTTGCAGATGCGCCATCAGCCAGAGGGTAACCGGCTCCAGGGAGGCGGTGGCCGGCCGCAGGGGGCGGATGCGGCCATCCTGTGCCGTGGGCACATACTCGATGAAACCGTAGTGCAGCATTTCCTTGACGAAGGCGTCGGCGGTGTTGCGGCTGGCCACCGAATTCTGCCGGATCGCGTCGAGGAAACGCGCCGTCGTCAGTTCCTTGCGATAGTCGTCTGGCTCCCGCCTGAAATGCAAGGCAAGACCGATATGGGCCATGAGCCAGCGTTGCTGCGTGGCAAACACCGACGCGAGCCGCGGATTCATCTCATAGGTCTGGTTCATCGCCTGTGCCTGGACGCGGATACAGCGATGCAGTGCCGGATGATCGGCAATTTCTTCCAACGTCAGCGCCATTCCCCCCGCTGCGATAAGCCCCCTTGTCGCGAAGACGCAGGAACACATTTTCAGTCTTCGCGGCTCGTGTCCAGACGCCGGCCGTCAACAGTGGGTGAATGCGTTAGCGGGTACAAATCACGGCAGCGTTTCATCGCTTCGCGCAAACGCCGCTTCTCAGCCACCGCCTGGCGATGGCGGAAAACAAGTCTCGAAGGCGGTATCGACAACGGCCAGCTTGGCGGCCTGGACAGTCATGTATTCCTCATAGAACCCGTGCGACACCCACATCACCGAATGGCCGCGCTGACCAAGCCAGCCGATGCTGCCTAATTCCTCGGCGGTGCGCAGTTTGCGGCCGAGATGGGTCCGCGACAGCTTGAGCCATCTGGCGAAATCGCCGATCGAAACCACGCTGGTCGGGATTCGCTCCAGACTGGCGTGATCGGGATCGATACCGGACATCAGCCAGTCCATGACGATGCCGCCATTGTTGAGCCAGATAAACAGGGAAAAGGTCTGGTTGGGTTCACGCACCGGCTTCGAGGCCAGCAGGCCGTCGGCGATCAGGGGCTGCAGCGTGGCAAGCATGTCGGGCCGGTCCAGGAATCTGGTCAACCGGTCGCCGCCATCGATATGGTCAAGCGTGCGCAGATGGGCAATCACCCAGCCGGTGAACCTCTCGATGGTGGCCGCCGTCGGCTGCAGGGGATGCGTGCGGCCGTCCCCGCCCGCCACATACTCCGCGATGTTGTAGTGCAGCATCTCCTTGATGAAGGCGTCCGCCGTGTTGCGGCTGGCCACCGCGTTCTTGTGCACGACCTCGATGAAACGCGAGACCGTCAGTTCCTTGCGGCGGTCGTTCGGATCGCGCCTGAAGTGCATGGCTAGGCCGACATGGCCCATGAGCCAGCGCTGCTGCGTGGCGAAGATGGAAGCCAGCCGCGGGGTTTCCTCATAGATTCGGATCAGGGACTGAGACTGTTCCTGAACGTAGCGGTGCAAGGCCGGATGGGCCGCTATGTCTTCCAATTTCAGCGCGGATCTCCTGAAGCTTTGAAACAACTCTGATGGCGAGACTGCGTTCCTCATTTTCCAGCCTTCGGTATTTGTGTCCAGACGTACCAATTGCGAAGAACAGGGCCAGCCGAGATACGGATCCACGGCGACAGGTTCACGGTTCAGTCTGCTAACTGATTGCGATGGCTTGGAAAAATCCTCCCAATCACAGTCAGCCGAAGGAGCGCGCGTTGGATTGATCTTCCAACACGGCAAACCCGAACTACGATATCACCTATGCCGGTGCGTGCCTCATCGCAAGCCACCAGTACAGTGGCCTACAACGCCTATGCACGTGATGCCTGCAGCCGGTGACGGCCTTCTTCACCGGCCAGCTTGGCCTTCGGCCAACGCATGGCCGAAACCGCTTCCATCCGCGCAATCGGCTCGGTCCGACAGGCTCCTGCCTTGCTCGTTCGCGAGGCTCGATGGAAAAACGGCGCCCCGGAAATCTGTCCGAGACGCCGTGCGATCATGGTCAGCCCGTGTCAGCCGTTCGGGTAATAGCCGCCATCGGCGCCGTCGCCGATGTAGGTGCCGCCGCCTGAATCGGTTTGCAGTTGCTGATCCAGCCTCTCGATCTGGCCGAGCAAGCTCTGGTATGCACCGCCACCCGTGGCCGAGCGATGGATGCTGTCGGCCCGCATCATCAGGTCGTGCTCCTGCTCAGGGGTGATCGCCTTTGCATCCATTGCCTCGACAATCCCCTGCTTGACGCCCTGCAACTGGTCCAGGACCGCCCGTGCCTCGACGGACATGCCGCCAGGCTCGACCCGGTGGCGATGCACCGCGTAGGCACTCGATAGTGGCACCGCCGCCAGGAGCGATGCGATTGCTATGATCCTTGGTGTGAAACCGCGCATGGTTGCGCCTCCCTTCAACGGGAAAGCGGTAGGTTATCGCTTTCCGATCGCGGGCAATCTGCTCCGTCGCGTCGTGATGATCCTGTCATCGCCGGCGGATCGTGGCCCGCAAAGTCGATATAGGGATGTTCCGTGGCCCGGCATGGCAGAGGAACGGAAAGTTGACAGCTTGTGATCGACGGCGGGCTCACTCCCCAGCTTGCACGGTTGGTTGCCGGGGATACCGTGCCCGTGAACGCAATTGCCCGCACCAGCGACTGAAGCGGTCGACATAGATGTAGATGACCGGCGTCGTGTAAAGGGTGAGGATCAGGCCGCCGACGATTGCGATGCCAAGCGGCTGGCGCAGTTCCGCGCCCTCGCCAAGGCCGATCGCCAATGGCACGGTGCCGAACAATGCCGCCATGGTCGTCATCATGATCGGGCGGAAGCGCGGCAGGCACGCCTGGTAGATGGGCGTCGTGCGCCGGCTTGGCTTCGTTGCGCTCGGCAGCGAGCGCGAAGTCGATCATCATGATCGCGTTCTTCTTGACGATGCCGATCAGGAGGATGATGCCGATCAGCGCCATGATCGAGAACTCGATGTTGAACAGGGTCAGCGCCAACAAAACGCCGACACCGGCTCTCCGCGGCCATCCGCCTCGGTCGCGCCATCGCCCCCTGGTGGGCGCCTTCTACATGCGCATCAACAGGCCGCCATCGACGGCAAGCTCGATGCCGGTGATGTAGCTTGCCGCGTCGGAGAGGAGGAACAGCGCGGCGTTGGCCATGTCCTGCGGCGTGCCGATGCGGCCGAGCGGTGCGTAGCTCGCCACGGCCGAGCGCTTTTCCTCGGTGTCCCAGCGCGCCTGCAAAGGCGTCAACGCCATGCCGGGGCAGATGGCGTTGGAGCGGATGCGCTCACCGGCGAGCTGCATGGCGAGTGACTTGGAGAGCGCGCACACACCTGCCTTCGAGGCCTGGTAGGCGTCCTGTGGATTGGCGTCGCCGCGATACCACTGGATGGTCGAGAAATGCACCATGGCGCCGCCGCGTCCGCCCGAGCGCATATGCGGAACGACCGAGCGTGCGGTGTGGACGAAGGATTTCAAGTTGATGTTGAAGACCTCGTCCCAGACGTCGAGGTCCATCTCCAAGGCCGATTTGTCGCGGCCGAACCACAGCACGCCGGCGACATTGGCGAGATAGTCGATGCCGCCGCGTTCCCGGCCCGCCGTGTTGACGACCTGTTCGACGAAGGCGGCGTCGGTCAGATCGCCCTGCGCGAAGGTGAGCCTGTCGTCATAGGCGGCCAGCGACGCCGGACGGGCCTTGACGTCGATGGCGGTGACGGAGGCGCCGGCATCGAGCAGGGCCAGCGTGATCGCCTCGCCCATGCCGCCGCCCGCGCCGGCGACCACCGCATGCCTGCCGGTGAAATCGTAAGCGATCATCTCAACTCCCCTCATTTGCTGCCGCCAATGCGCGATGTCGGGACAATAGGGGCGGATAAAAATTCCATCAAGCGGTATTAGAAAAAATTTGCCAAAATGGAAAATCGCGATATCGTGCCCAGAATGACCTCTCATCTCGGATGGATTTCACGACCATGAACCTGCATTTCGGCGCGCGGACCTTTTCCGTGACTTCTCCCGTCGACGGCTCGACCTACACGACGCGCGCCTATGCGGACGGGGTGGCGATCGAGACCGCGCTGAGCCGGGCACGTGCCGCGCTACCGTCGTGGCGGCGCACGCCGCTGGCCGAGCGGCTGGCGATCCTGCTGCGCTTCGGCGAGGAAATGAAAGCGCGGGCAACGCCGCTCGCTGAAATGGTGGCGTGGCAGATCGGCAGGCCGCTGTGGCAGGCCGATGAGACGCCGCGCCTGGCACTGGTTGGCGAACTGCTGGCCGGCGTCGCACCGGAAACGCTGGCCGATGTGGCGTATCCTTCGGACGAAAACATCCGCCGCTACGCCAAGCCCGTGGCAGGTGGCCTGCATCTGTCGATCTGCGCCTGGAACTACCCGACCGCCATGCTCGGCTACCTCGTGACGTCGCCGCTCGCGGCCGGGAATGTCGTGATCTTCAAGCATTCGCCGCAGACGCCGCTGATCGCCGAACTGGCCGAGGATGCCTTCCATGCCGCCGGTGGCCCGGAAGGTGTCTTCCAGAGCCTGCACCTCGACCATGCCGATGCCGAGAAGCTGATCGCGTCGGGTGCCTTCAACGCGGTGAATTTCATCGGCTCGGTCAATGGCGGAAGGCGTGTCCATGCGGCCGCCGCCGGCACCTTCACACAGGTGCATCTCGAACTCGGCGGCAAGGACCCGACCTATGTCAGGGCCGATGCCGATATCGAGGCGACGATCCCGCAGATCGCCGAGGGCACCTACTCCAATGCCGGCCAGTCCTGCTGCTCGGTCGAGCGCATCTATGTCGACAAGGCGATCCACGACCGCTTCGTCGAAGCCCTGGTCGCCGAGACGGCCAAATGGACCATCGGCCATCCCTTCGACGAGAAGCCGATGGTCGGCCCCGTGGTGCGGGCAAGTGCGGCCGACACCATTCGCGGTCTCACTGACAGCGCGGTGCGGGCAGGGGCCAGGCGCCTGATGCCGCGGGACGGCGCGCTCAAGGCCTCCGGCCTTGGTCCAGCCTATGTCGCGCCGGAGGTGCTGGTGGGTGTCGATCACACCATGCAGATCATGCGCGACGAACTGTTCGGGCCGGTGGCCTGCATCCAGCCGGTCGGCAGCGACGACGAGGCGATCCGCCTGATGAACGACAGCGATTTCGGGCTGAGCGCCTCGATCTGGACCAGGGATATCGAGCGCGGCGTGGCGCTGCTTGACGAAGTCGAGGCCGGCACTGTCTATCTCAACCGCTGCGATCATGCCGACCTGCATCTGCCCTGGGGCGGCATCAAGAACTCCGGCCTTGGCCGCACCAATGGCCGCGCCGGACTGGCGGAGGCGACAGCGGCTAAGGCCTATCATGTCCGCTCCGTCATCGGCTGATGCGGAGCTTGGTGCTATGAACGGTCCCGGCCTTGCAGGGCTTGACGATGCGACCATCGCCGCGCTGGCCGCGGCCGGCGTCGAGCGGCTGCACATCGATGCCGCCAGCCCCTACCTGCTGATCGCCGAGCACGCCGGCCATGTCGTGCCCGCGCCCTGGCATGACCTTGGCCTGCCAGGGCCCTATCTCGGCACGCATTTCGCGGTCGACATCGGCATCGACGCCTTGACACGCCGGCTGTCGCGCATGTTGCGGGCGCCGGCCGTTATCGCGCACTATTCGCGGCTGTTCCTGGACTACAACAGGCCGGCCGGCGAGTGGGACTTCATGCGCCCGGATCTCGGCGGCATCCCGGTGCCCGGCAATGTCGCGCCGGATGCCACCGATGTCAGGCTGCGCAAGTCCATCGCCTGGGCGCCGGTCGAACAGGCAATCGTCGAGGCCGCGGCCGGCAGGCAGGCGCTGGTCTCTGTGCATTCCTTCACCCCGGTTATGGGCGGTGTCAGGCGCAATGTCGACATTGGCGTCTTGTGGCGGGAGCCGTCCGCCTTTGTCACCTCAGTGCTGAAGACCCTAGGCGCGCACGGTGCGGAAGCAGGCCTGAGGATCGGCGACAACGAACCCTATGACTGGCGCCAGGCGATCGGCTACACGCTGAACCGGCACGGGCTGGAGCAGGGCAGGCCTTGCCTCTACCTCGAGGTCCGCAACGACCTGCTTTCCGATCCGGAAACATTCGAGCTTGTCAGCCGCACGCTCGAGACCGTCTTCGCAACTGTTGCGATGTCGCTATGGCCGAAACCAGCCGTAGCCGTCTAAAGGCTGGACGCCCCAAGGCGGCCCCGCTAGAGCTTGTCGAATTGGAAACACGACAGCCAAGGGCGTGGGCGATGCAGGGCAATGTGGGCAGCAAGATCCGCGACGCGCGCAAGGAGCAGAATATCACGCTGCGCGATCTCAGCGAACGCTCCGGCCTTTCCGTGTCGCAACTGTCGAAACTCGAGAACGGCAAGGCGCGGCTGACGGTCGATGTCGCGTTGATGATCGCCGGCGTGCTGCATGTGCCGGTGGCTTCCTTCCTGTTCAGTCCCAAGCCCGGCATGCAGGCACGCCGTTCCATCACGCGCGCCGGCAGCGGCATCCTGCACCAGGGCAATGCCATGGAATTCGAGGTCTTGTGCAGCGATTTCCGCGACAAGACCAACATTTTCTGGCGCGTCACGCTGCGCGCGAAGAGTTTTGAGGAGAATGGCGGCTGGCGCAGCCATTCGGGCGAAGAGTTCATCCACGTGCTGAGCGGCAGTTTGGAACTGCACACGATCCACTATGATCCGACGGTGCTGCTGCCAGGCGACAGCATCCTCTTCGACGGCGAAATGCAGCACGCCTATATCGCGCTTGGTGACGAGCCCGTCGTCATGCTCATGTCGAACACGGTGCCGCGCGACGGGCTTCCCGCCGGCGCTGGAATTTGAGCCCAAAGCCGACCGCACAGCTGCTCATCTCAGAATATTTTCTAAAATGGAAAAAAATACTTGTTATGGAAAAGTCAGAGGTCTAGCATCCTTTGACCGGCCGAGAGGAGAAATAGCCATCGACCGGGATGGGAGAGGTGACCGATGCTGTCGGTTGAGGCAGTCAGCAAGACCTTTGGCGGCGTACAGGCATTGCGCAATGCGTCGCTGTCGTGTGAGGCCGGCGAAATCCTCGGCCTGATCGGCCCCAATGGCGCGGGGAAATCCACCCTGGTCAATGCCATCTCCGGCGTGCTCAAGCCCGATACCGGGAGTGTCCGGCTGGGAGGCCAGGAGATCACCGGCCATGGTCCCGAGCATTGCGCCCGGGCGGGGGTCGCGCGCACCTTCCAGACCATCCGCCTGTTCAAGGATCTGACCGTCAGGCAGAATGTCGAGGTCGCCCATATCACCTGCCGGGCGGTTCGCCCGGATGCGGCGGCGCGCATCGGCATCGACCAGTTGCTCGCCCAGTATCAGCTCGATGGGTTTGCCGACGTCCCGGCCGGCACGCTGTCCTATGGCAGCCAGCGCCGGCTCGAAATCGCCAGAGCGCTGGCGCTGGGCCCATCGCTGCTTTTGCTCGACGAGCCGGCCGCGGGCCTCAACGAAGGCGAGTCCGAGACGCTGGCCGTGGCGATCGAAGGCATTCGCAGCGATGTCGGCTGCGCCACCATCGTCATCGACCACGATCTGCGCTTCATCAACCGGTTGTGCGACCGGCTCTGTGTCATGGACCAGGGCCAGGTGATCGCCTCCGGACAGACCGAAGAGGTGTGGCGCGATCCGCGCGTCATCGAGGTTTATGTCGGGCAGTCCGCCACATCGTGACGGCTCCCGGGCCAGCAACAACAAGGCAGAAGGAGGGGTTCAAATGGAGAAGATGATCTTGGGAGCCGCGGTCGTCGCGGCGGGGCTTTTGCAGGTGGCGCATGCCGGGGCCGCCGATCTGAAGATCGGGCTCGCCGTGGCGATGACCGGCACCTATGCACCTTACAGCGAAGCCGAGGGCGCGCGCTGCATGGCCGACAAGCTGAACAAGGCGGCTGCGGCAGGCGATCCCAAGGTCGAGCTGATGATCGAGGACAACCGCTCCGACCCGCAGCTGTCGGTGTCGCTCGGCCAGAAGTTCCTCGATGCGGGCGCGCAGATCATCACCGGTGTGCCGTTCCCCGACGCGCTGATCCCGACCGCGCAGATCGCGGCACCCTACGGCGCCACCGTGTTTTCGGCGCCGAACACACAGCTTGAAATGCAGCAGGCAGGGCTCGACAATTTCATCGCCGGCGCGGTGCCCGATCCGATCAACGCGGCGGCCACCGCCAACGCGCTTTACGGCAAGGGCGCGCGCAGCGTGGCATTGATGGTCTCGCCCGATGCCGGCTCCTATTCGGAAAAGCTGCCGGAATGGTTCGGCGAGGTGTTCGAGCATCTCGGCGGCAAGGTCGTCGGGAAGTTCAACTATTCCTGGGGCACCACCGACTGGTCGCCGCAGATCGCCAGCATCAAGGCGCTGCCGCAGAAGCCGGACGCCATCCATATCTGCGGCGTGCTGCCCGATGTCGGCATCTTCATCCGCCAGCTGCGCGCCAATGGCTATGACGGCTGGGTCGCCGGCTGCGATGCCTTCGACGACAAGTCCCTGGAAGGCACGGTCGGCGATCCGGCGTCGCTGGAGAAGGTGATGTTCGCCACCCACGGCGCGACCGGCATCGACAGCCCGATCGACAAGTTCCTCGCCCAGTGCAAGGCCGACGGCTACAAGATCAACGGCATCTTCGACGCGCTCGGCGCCGACATGGTGCAGATCAGCTACGAGGCGGCCAAGAAATCCGGCACCGTCGAACCCGCCGCCTTGCGTGATGCGATCCGCGCACCGGGCGGCTATCCCGGCACCACCGCGCCTACCATCTCCTTCGCCGAGAAGAAGGGTTATCCGGTGAAAGCCGTACCGGTGATGGGCTTCTCCAACGGCAAGCGAGTGCTGATCACCGATACGCCGCCGACCTTCGTGCCGGCGCTGAACTGACGGGCAGCAGGTGATGATGATGAGAGCCTGGCAGGCCCGGTCGTGCTGAGCGTCGACAATCTGGTCGTCCGCTACGGCGCGGTGAGCGCGGTGCGTGACCTCAGCCTGAAGGTCGGGCGGGGCGAACTTGTCGCCTTGCTCGGTCCCAACGGCGCCGGCAAGAGTTCGACGATCAACGCGCTGACCGGCCTGGTCACGCCGGCCTCCGGTCGCATCGTGCTTGACGGCCAGGACATCTCGCGTGTCCGCACCGAAGATCGTATCCGCGCCGGGCTGACCTCGACGCCCGAGGGCCGGCACATCTTCGCCAATCTGACCGTGGGCGAGAACCTGCGGCTGGGGGCCGCGACACGACGCGACCCCAAGGGCGTGCGCGGCGATATCGAGCGCTTCCTGGCACTGTTTCCGGTGCTGTCCGAGCGCTACGGCCAAGCGGCCGGCACGCTTTCGGGCGGCGAGCAGCAGATGCTTGCCATCGCCCGCTCTCTGATGTCACGGCCGAAGCTGTTGCTGCTCGACGAGCCATCGCTCGGGCTGGCGCCCAAGATCGTCGTGCAGATCTTCGATTTCATCGGCGAGCTCAAGCGGGAAGGGCTGACGCTGCTGGTGGTCGAGCAGAACGCCAAGCAGGCGCTGCGCTTCGCCGACCGCGTCTACGTCGTCAGCGCCGGCACGCTCCGCTACGACGGGCCGCCGGCCGAGCTTGCCGACGAACATGGCCTCTTCAACCTCTATATTGGCGGGTAGGCGGCGACATGGACTATGCCTTGCAGCAGCTTCTCAACGCGCTGGCCTTCGGCGCGGAATATTCGCTGGTCGCGCTCGGCCTGGCGGTGGTGTTCTCGATCATGGGGCTGGTCAATTTCGCGCATGGCGAAATCATCGGCGTCTCGGCCTACAGCGTGCTCCTGGCGGCCGCCCTTGGCCTGACCTCGCCATTCGTGGCCGTGCTGCTTGCCGTCGCCGCCGCCGCCCTTGCGGCGGTCGCCTTTGAACGGGTGGCGTTCCGGCCGGTACGCTACGCGCCGACGACGACAGGACTGCTTACCGCCTTCGGCGTCTCGATCGTCGTGCAGAACCTGTTCATGCTGCTGATTTCGCCCAAGCCGCAGTCGGTCTCGATCCTCAACGGGCTGAACCAGATGTGGTTCTTCGGCCCGTTCGCGGTGTCGTCGCTGCAGGTGATGGAACTCATCGTCTCCGGCCTGACCATTCTGGCGCTGGTGCTCTTCCTCAACCGCTCGACTCTTGGCCTGGCGATCCGCGCAGCATCGCGCGATTTCGCCACGGTGCGGCTGATGGGCATCAAGGCCAACCGGGTGATCGCCACCGCCTTCGCCATTTCGGGCGCGCTGGCCGGCATCGCAGCCGTCTTCATCATCGCGCGGCGCGGCAGCGTCTCGCCCGATCTCGGTTTCAGCCTGGTGTTGAAGGCCTTCGTCGCCTGCGTCATCGGCGGCTTCGGCTCGCTGGCGGGGGCGGCGGCCGGCGGCATGCTGCTGGGCTTCATCGAAGTCGGGCTGCTGGTTGCCTTGCCGCAGGAATATGGGGGCTTCAAGGATGCGCTCACCTACGTGATCATCGTCGCGCTGCTGGTCTACCGGCCAGAAGGCCTGCTCGGCCAGCGGGTCGAACTCGGCGACAAGGAGATCTGAAGTGAGGGAGATTTGAAGTGGGGGAGATCTGAGGTGTCGCAGGTAATAGAAAACACCGCGCCCCCCGTCGCCACCGTGACGCGGCCCAGCAGCGCCCTGACGCGCTCGCTGATCGGCGGGCTGGTGACGTCGCTGCCGGTGCTGGCGATCGGGCTGGCGATCCTCGGCTTCGCGCCGACCTACTACACCTATCTGGCGCTCGGCGCCTTCGTGAACCTGATCGTCGTCGTCGGCCTGCAAGTGTTCATGGGCAACTCCAACATCGCCAATCTCGGCCACAGCGCCTTTGTCGGCCTTGGCGCCTATGGCGTCGCGATTCTCTCGACACCGCTGGCGATGAAAAAGCTGTCGATCCCCAACGCGCCGTTCGGCTTCGCAACCCTGCAGCTCGACCCGGTGTCCTCCGCGTTGATCGCTCTCATTGTGGTCGGCATCGTCGCCGCTATCAGCGGCAAGGTCATCAGCCGCTTGTCAGGTGTCGCCGCAACCATCGTCAGCCTGGCGCTGCTGATCATCGTCCATTCGGTGTTTCTCAACTGGACGGATCTGTTCAAGGGCAACCAAGCCTTCTTCGGCATTCCAAAAGTGGTCGGCCTGCCCTGGATGCTGGTGTTCTCGGTGGTGGTGATCGTATTGGCACGGCTGTTCAAGGACAGCCGCTGGGGGCTCCAGCTGAGGGCCAGCGCCCAGAGCCCGCAAGCCGCCGCCGCACTCGGCATCGACGCGAAGAAGCTGCGGCTGATGTCGTGGGTGCTGTCGGCGCTGATCTGCGGCCTTGCCGGCGTGCTCTATGCCTATTTCGCCGGCACGATCAGCCCGAAGCTCTTCTACTTCCAGATGATCTTCAACACGCTGGCGATGCTGATCCTGGGCGGCATGGCCACGGTGACGGGCGCGGTGACCGGCGTGATCGTGCTTTCGGTCGGGCTCGAATTCATCCGCAGCATCGAATCCGGCGTGACGATCGGCAGTGTCCAGCTGCCGCAATTGCTCGGCCTGTCCGGTGTGGCGCTCGGCGTCGTCATCGTGCTGTGCATGGCGTTCCGGCCAAGCGGCATCAGCGGCCGCTACGAGCTCGACGAACTGCTATCGCGATTTTTTCGGCGCAACGCGAAATAGCGGCGCCCGGCATTCTTGGTGGAGGACTGAAAGTGGAATTTGAGGACAAGGCCGCGGCTTACGCGCCCCAGCTCGAGGCGTTGCAGAAGAAACTCGCGGCCGACGGGGTCGAGTTCATCGAGGTGCATACGGTGGACACGTCGGGCGCGTTCCGCTCCAAGATCGCACCGTTGAAGCTATCGACCCATGGCGAATCCATCAACGCCATCCTCTATTGCGTCACCCATGGTGACGGCCAGCCTATGGGCGATGTCGCCTTCGCATCGCCCAGCGCCAATGAGGAGAACGGCTTTCCCAACATCAAGGGGATCATCGATCCCGCGACCGTGGTGCGGCATGGCTGGAAGCCGAAATTCGCTTCGGCCATCACCCGTTCCTACATGCTTGACGGCGCGGTCTGCCCGTTCGATCCGCGCGGCGTGCTGGCTCGTGTCGAGGAGCGCGCCAAGGCGCTCGGCTACGAGCCGATGTTCGCGCTGGAATACGAGTTCGGCATCTTCCATGCCGACCACGATCTGATGCGCGTCGGGCGCTATCGCGAGCTCAAGCCCTGGGGCCATTCACTGATCAATTATGATCTGGTGCGCAGCGGCGAGTACCAGGATTTCGCCGCCGAGTTCATCACCCGGATGAAGAGCATCGGCATCGGCGTTGCCTCGCTGGTCACCGAATATGGCTACGGCATGTATGAATATGCGCTGACGCCGAAGACCCCGCTGCAGGCAGCCGACGACGCCATGCGCGCCAAGCTGCACCTGCGCGAGCTCTGCGCCGAGCGGGGCCTGGTCGCCACCTTCATGACCCGCTTCCAGCCGCCGGGCAAGGAAAGCGCCTGTGGCGCGCATCACCATGTCAGCCTGTGGCGCGACGGCAAGCCGGCCTTCGCCGCTGGCCCGAACAGACTGACGCCGGTCGCCGAGAAATTCCTCGCCGGTGTGCTCAACCGGATGCAGGAAACGCATCTCTTGTTCCGGCCGACGGTCAATTCCTACCGCCGATTCGATCGTGGCGCCTGGTCACCGGAAGACGTCGCCTGGGGCTTCGAGAACCGCACCGCGCCAATCCGCGCCATCACCACGCCCAATGACGGCGCGTGCCGGCTGGAGCATCGCGCGCCGGGCGCCGACATCAATCCCTATCTGTCGATCGCGGCGATCCTGGCGGCGGGCTGCGAGGGCATCGAAAAGGACCTGCCGCTCGAGGCGCCGGTGACATCCAACCTCGCCACTCTCGACAAGCCGAAACTGCCGCGCACACTCAATGCCTCGATCGAGGCATTCGCCGCGTCGGACTTCTGCGCCGAGGCTTTCGGCGAAGCGTTCCGCGACAATTACGCCGAGAGCCGGCGCGCCGAACAGGCAGCGTTCGATGCATGGCAGGCCTCGCACATCACCGACTTCGAGTGGCAGCGCTATTTTGTGAGCTGACGGGGAGGACGGTCACCTTAGCCGCAGACGCGAACGTCCTCGATCACCCTGTGGTGATGGCGCCAATGCACGACCGTTTCGGTGTGACAGCGGTGATGCCGGTGGTGGCGCCGATATTCGCCTTCATACTGGACGTTCTGGTCGCCATCATACTGATTGTCGTAGCGGCGGTCATGGTGCCGGCGAACAATAATTCCGCCATTATCGGACTCATCATCCGGTGAATATCGGTTGCCGTCGTCGGACTGGATAATCACGCTGGCGGCCTGCGTTGGCGCAATGACTGCCGCTGTCGCCGTCAATGCCAAGAGGGAAGCTAAAATCAATTTTTTCATTTCGTCCTCCTGCGAGTTCAGACTTAAACTCGACATATCAACTCGCGGAGGAACCGAGCGTTCCACTGTCAATCTACACGCTTTGCGACGCCTAGAGCCGGATGATTTCAGGTCGCGTCGACCGGAAATCTGAATCCGCCTCTAAATCAAATAGATAGAGCATGATGTCTTCCGAAAACCGCTTCACATTTTTCAGCATCATGCTCTAGATATTGTGGTGTGATCGGCCGAAACCATATGATCCAGGCGAACGAAGGCTGTAAGCGGCAGATGATCGGAGGCAACGCGCGATAGCGGCGTATCGTGCGCTTCGACCGCCGCTATCATTCCGTGCCGATTGGTCATGATCCGGTCGAGCGCCAACAGCGGCAGGTTGGAGGGGAAGGTGGGGACCGCCGGCGGTTGCGGCCCGAAAGTCGCATGCAGCGTGTTGAGCGCGGAGCGGTTCCCAAGCCGCCATTCGTTAAGGTCGCCAAGCAGCAGGGTCGGCTTCTCATCGGCGCTGCTCATGATGTCCAGCACGACGCGAGCCTGCTGGGAGCGTGAATGGCGCAGCAAGCCGAGATGGGCGGCGATGACGCGCAATGTCCGGTTTCCGTCGAGGTCGATCTCCGCCACCACCGCGCCGCGCGGTTCCAGGCCTGGAAGCCTGATCTGATGCACGTCACGAACGACACCCCTCTTGAACAGCAGGACATTGCCATGCCAGCCGTGACCCTTGCCTGTGGCCGAAATCGGCACCGGCACGAGGCCGGTTTCCCGCTCGAGGCGGGGCAGATCCAGGAGGCCGTCTCGGTCGCCGAAACGGTTGTCCGCCTCCTGCAGGGCGATGACATCGGGGTCGATTTCGCGGATGACGCGGCTGGTCCGCTCAGGGTCGAACTTCCGGTCGACACCGATGCATTTATGGACGTTGTAGGAAGCGACCAGCGTGCCGGTGGCGGCGGTCGCCTTGTGCGCAGCGGCGTTTGCTTTCCGCATCCGCCGGTCACGGATGGTCAAAAGCATGCTTGCCGGAAGGCTGCGTCCGTTCATTCGCATCGTGTGCTTGCCGTTTCTGCTGCCTTCGCCATGCACTTCAAATAGAGTCTTTGCGCCTATGTTCCATGATCGACGTCAAACTATCCGCCAAACACGTCGTTTTGTTAAAGTCAGGCCTTTCTACAAATAGGGTGATCCCAGCCATAGGATACGGTCGAACAGCCGGATGATGAAGGGCCGGGACCGCAGGGAGTCCAGAGTGACAGGCATGGCCGTTTCGATTGCCGATCCAATCCGGGTTTCGATCTCGTGGGCAAAGCCCGCGTCAAGGACCTCCAGATCGATCTCGAAGTTGAGCCGCAACGACCGGGCGTCGAGATTGGACGAGCCGACATACGCCCACACGCCGTCGATCGAAAGCAGCTTGGAATGGTCGAATGGTCCTGCCGTGCGCCATATGCGGCAATAGTTCTTCAGGATCTGGTCGAATTGCGCGGTCATGGCGCGGTCGACGAGGAACAGATTGTTCACCGCGGGCACCACGACATCGATCTCGACGCCGCGTCGGGCGGCGGTGATCAAGGCGCTGATCAGCTCCCGGTCCGGCAGGAAATAGGGCGACATCAGGCGAATCGACTTGCGCGCGACCGAGAACGCCCCGATCAGCAGTTTGTGGTTGGTCTCATTGCTTGCATCAGGCCCGGATGCAACCGCCCGCACCAGCATCGGCTTGCCAGGTGGCGGCGACAGCGGGGCAATTCGCCAGGCATCGCCCTTCAGGGCCTCGTTGGTGGCGAAGCGCCAGTCTTCGGCGGCAACCGAGAACAGGTCGGCGACGACAGGCCCGGTAACCTTGAAATGCGTGTCCCTTGCGCTGTTGGAGCCTGCGAATTCGGCGGAAAACCCCTTGCGGATGTTCATGCCGCCGGTAAAGGCAACCGTGCCGTCGACCACAAGGATCTTCCGGTGGGTCCTGAGATTGGCGTAGGGCAG
Source organism: Mesorhizobium sp. GW821-FHT07A06 (assembly GCF_059419085.1). Classification (NCBI taxonomy): domain Bacteria; kingdom Pseudomonadati; phylum Pseudomonadota; class Alphaproteobacteria; order Hyphomicrobiales; family Phyllobacteriaceae; genus Mesorhizobium; species Mesorhizobium sp. GW821-FHT07A06. The sequence continues at coordinate 354,559 of NZ_JBWKRC010000006.1, read as the reverse complement.
GCGCAGGCCCATGACGATGTTGCCGTTGAAGACGTCGGCGGGAATGTCGGCCTTGCGCAGATGACCCAGGATGCTGGGGACGGAATAGCGCGCGCCGACGGCGTCGATCAGCACGCGAACGGTGACGCCGCGCCGGACGGCACCGGCCAAGGATTCAACGAAAAGCAGGCCGACGGCGTCATTGTCGAAAATGTAAGTCTCGAGCAGGAGGCTGCGTTCGGCGCCATCGATCGCCGCGCACATGGCGGCATAGGCCTCGTCGCCGGTCTCCAATACGTCGATGGCATTGCCCGGGTTGAGCGCGCGCCGCGCCACCCTGTCGCCCAGCGTCCGCAGACCGGTGAAGCGCTGCCCGTACCGTTCGACAATGAGCGCCTCCTCGGCAGCGACGTCACGCTCGTGCTTGGCGGCCACCGCATCGCCGGCAAGCGGGCGCTGCGCGGTGATCGTGGCGCGGCGAATGCGATTGATGCCGGCCACGGCATAGATCAGCACGCCGAGGATCGGTGAAAGCACCATCACGCCGACCCAGCCGGTGGCGGCGCGGACATCTTCCTTGGTCATGACGGCGTGGGCGATGCCGAAGGTCGCCATCACCACCGAGATGATTGCCAGGATTTGGGTCCAGTGAGTCGCAATGGTGTCGAACATTGCCGGGACTATCCAGCGCGCGATTGCAGAAGGCAATGCGGCCGATCATGCTTCGCATCCGCAGTGGCGCCCCATGGCTCGGTCAGCACTTTGGACAGACATCTGCGCCACGGGATTGGCCTGGGCAAAAACATCGGCGCTGCATACTCCAGCGTCGCCTTGCCGGGTCCCATGGAACGTCGCCGCGCCGAGGTCGTTTAATGCCGATGCCACTCCATCGGAGCGTGACCATGAAGAAAACCTACGTCAGACCCACGCTTGTGAAACGCGAAAAGCTAACCGAGCGCACAGCGCAAATCGTGGCATCCGGGATCATATTGAGCGAGTAATCGCAGCTTCGCGAGCCAGGATTCCCACTGGTGCGAACAGCTACACGGTGTCGATCGGCATTGAGACGGTCGTTTCTGTGTTTCGACCTCATTGGTGATCGGGAAGTCGAAGTCGTGGAGCGTCTCACCGCATTCCTGGGCGAGAGTACCCGACCCTGGGCGAGAGTACCCGACGGCGTCAAAGCAGTGTGAGTGACCCGAGACATAGGTGACGGAACGTACCGGACACATAGTAACACTTTTCGCGATGCGGGAGGGCGCTACCGCCTTTCCCAACACTCATCGCATCGGCGGTTCCTGCTCCGTTGTCTTGGATGAGGATCATTTTGAATTGCCCGCAACCGAAATCGTCAGACCGGCAGCCCGAGCTGCTTTCGAAGGCTTTTGTCGAATGCGGACGCGGGCACGAAGCGGCGTAGGAGACTGACTTGGCGCGCCATTTTGCCCGCCGCATAGCGCCTCTTGGGCGCGGGATCCGTCGCTGCCGCCAAAACGGTCTCGGCTACCACTTCGGGCGCATCGCCTTTTTCCATCGATTTCCGCACGGCTATGGTCATGCCAGCGCGCGCGGAGTCATAGACATCAAGCAACTGATCGGGCGCGGCGAGATTGTCCTCGAATGACGTACGGGTATAGGCGGGCTCCACCAACGACACGCGAATGCCGAACGAGCGCAGTTCGTGATCGAGCGATTCGGAATAGCCCTCGATGGCATGTTTGGTCGACGCGTAAAGCGCGAAATAGGGAGCGGGGATGAACCCCTGTACCGAACTCAAATTGACGATTCTGCCCTTCCCTTGGCGTCGCATTGCCGGCAACACCGCGTTGGTCACGCGAAGGACGCCGAAGACGTTCACGTCGAACAGCGCCTGAGCCTGGGCGGTCGAGGACTCCTCCGCTCCGCCAAACAGACCCATGCCGGCATTGTTGACAAGCAGGTCGATGCGTCCGGCCTTGGCCAGAACGTCATCGACCATTTTCGCAACGGACGCGTCGTCGGTCACGTCGCAGGTCAGCATGGTAACGCTGTCGGATTGGTTGGAGGCTCCACGACGGCTGGTTCCGAATACGCGAAAGCCAGCGCCAAGCAAGGCTTCGGCGGTAGCCCGCCCGATGCCGGAAGATGCCCCTGTCACCAGGGCGACGCCAGGATTGGTCTTGTTCATGGAGATCATTTCTTTCTTCGTGTTGGATCGGAGTTGGAGAAGCATGAAAGGTCGGTGTGAAAGGTGCCAATCATTAGCGCCCCTGGCCCTCGCGTCGGGCCGCCGGGGCGGTCCAGCGCCTGAACAAGGCGCTGGCATTCACGCCGCCAAAGCCGAAGCCATTGGAGATCGCGTATTCCATCTCCATTGGCCGGGGCTCGTTTGCGACGAAGTCGATGCCGTTCGCAGCCGGATCGGGAGCGCTCAGATTGAGTGTCGGTGGTGCCACCTGGTCCCGGAGCGCTAGGATCGCGAAAATGGCACCAAGCCCGCCGGCCGCACCCAGCAGGTGTCCGGTCGCCGATTTCGTTGCGCTGACAGCTATCGCGAAATCGCGCCCGAATACGCTCTTGATCGCTTCGATTTCACCCAGGTCACCGACTGGCGTGGAGGTCGCATGCGCATTGAGATGACGAACCTCGCGCGCCGAAATCCCTGCCTGGGCAATCGCGATCTCCATGGCCCGGCGCGCACCGCCGCCGTCCTCGGGGCCAGAAGTGACGTGGTGGGCATCCGCCGTCGTGCCGTAGCCGACGAGTTCGGCGAGCGGTGTTGCGCCGCGCGCCAGCGCGTGGCTCAACGCCTCGATGACCAGCACGCCGGCTCCTTCGCCCATGACGAAGCCGTCCCGCGATATGTCGAAGGGACGCGAGGCTTGAGCCGGCCCCCAATTGAAGCCGGTTGAAAGAGAGCGTGCCGCAGCAAACCCACCGAGACTGACTATGTTCATGCATGCTTCCGTTCCCCCGCACACGGCAATATCAGCCTCGTTCGCGCGGATGAGACGGGCGGCGTCGCCGATCGCCTGGATGCCGGCCGCGCACGCCGTCACTGGCGCGCCGAGCGGACCTTTGAAGCCATGACGGATTGAGATCTGGCCTGCTGCGAGGTTCACCAGGAAGGACGGCACCGTAAAAGGGGACAGGCGGCGGGCGCCACGCAGGTCGACCGTACGCACGGCTTCTGTGATGGCGGGGAACCCGCCGACCCCCGAAGCGATGACCGTTGCCGTGCGCAGGCGATCCGTCTCCAAGGCAGGCTTCCATTTCGCCTGTGCAAGCGCCTCCTCTGCGGCAGCCAGCGCAAAGAGAATGAACCGATCCACCTTGCGCTGATCCTTCGCAGACAGGATGACATCGGGATCGAAACCGGCGTCCGGATCTTCTTCCAAGGAGGGCACCACGCCGCCGATCTTCGACGGCAGGTCTCGCACCACATCGTCCGGAAGCCTACGGATACCCGAACGCCCGGCCAGCAGGCGCGACCATGACGCTTCGACACTGGCGGCAAGGGGCGTGACGGTCCCCATGCCTGTAACAACAACCCGTCGCATCTATTCTCCTGTCACTTTGGTGCGCGGACAGCGCTGCCGACGCCGTTCAAGCGGCGACTGCTTCGCGGATCCGATCGATTGCCGAATCCAGAAAGGCCTGCGCGAGGTTGGGGTCGTTGACGACCCGCGATAGGAGCACCGCGCCGACCATCGTCGAGAGAATGGCCATGGCCTTGCCGCCGGCCTCATCATTGTCGGCCCCGCCAACCCAACTGCCGAGCATTTCAAGGTATTCCCCGATCCCGGCCTCGAATGACGCTTTCACCTCGGCGCCCTGTCTGGCGGCATCCGAGCCAAGCGCAACGACCGGGCAGCCGTCCATCCTCTCTCCGCGATGATCCATGCTGAGATAGAATGAGATCACTGCGTCGAGCGGATTCTCAGGGTTTGCCGCAGTTGCCGCCGACCACCTGTGGGTGGCGCTCTCCATCGCCCGCCTGGACGCCTGCGCCGCCAAGTCCTCCTTTGACGCGAATTGCTTGTAAAAGGCGCCCTGCGTCAGGCCGGCACCCTTCATCAGATCCTTGAGGCCGATGCCGTCAAAGCCACACTCGCGAAAAAGCCGGCTTGCCACATTGATGACGGTCTCGCGGTTTTCCGCAGCTTGAACTCGGCTTACTCGCATGATCGCTCTCCTTTTTGATTGCGTTCGTAATCTATAATCAGTATAGCGGTCGAATGCAATCTATTTCGAGATGAGGCGATGGGTGTGAAAAAGAGAACCGTTGTAGTATTGGGATCGACCCTGACCGCGATATCATGGGCGGCGGCATTCGCCACGCTTGCCACTCCTGCGCGGGAAGCTCCGTTGGTGACCGACCCAAGGCAGGAAGCACCATTCGTCAGGCTTGTGTCGGCAGCGCCCGTCACCGAATCGGAACGTGGCTTCACCGGGATTATCGCGGCAAGGGTGCAGAGCAATCTCGGCTTTCGCGTTCCCGGCAAGATCGTGGAACGGTTGGTGGACGTCGGTCAGGAGGTCAAAGCCGGTCAGCCGCTGATGCGGATTGACGATACCGACCTGGGCCTTGCGCTGTCGGCGAAACGCAATGCAGTTGCGGCAGCGCGAGCAACAGTCGCTCAGACACAGCCTGATGAACGGCGATACGCCAGTTTGCTTGGCAGTGGGTGGGTGACACCGCAGCGCTACGAGCAGGCGAAGGCTGCGATGGATACAGCCCAAGCGCAACTTGCCGCCGCCGAAGCCGATGCACGGGTTGCCGAGAACGAGGCGGCCTATGCAGTCCTGTTAGCGGATGCGGATGGAACGGTGGTTGAAACGCTTGGCGAGCCGGGGCAGGTCGTCGCTGCCGGCCAGCCAGTGATCCGGACCGCGAAGGCCGGCCCGCGCGAAGCAGTCGTCGCACTTCCCGAAACGATCCGACCGGCGATCGGCTCGGTGGCCGAAGCCAGCGTGTACGCTGGCAATGAGCGTCGTTACTCAGCGCATTTGCGGCAGTTGTCGGACTCGGCCGATGCCCAGACCCGCACGTTTGAGGCCCGCTATGTGCTCGACGGTGAGGCTGCCGCAGCACCGCTTGGCGCGACGGTAACCATTCGGCTCGCAAGCCAGATGAAACAGCCAGAGGTCCAGGTGCCACTGGGAGCCGTGCTTGATGACGGCCGCAAGACCGGCGTTTGGGTGCTGGACAGCGCCACCTCGACCGTACACTTTCAGCCCGTCCAGCTTGTTCGTGTAACCAGCGAAACCGCTGTGATCTCCGGATTGAACTCCAACGCTCCCATTGTGTCGCTCGGCGCCCACCTCCTCCAGGAAGGCGCTCGCGTCCGGACCGAGTCCGAAAGCGGGAGCAACTGATGAGCTTCAATCTTTCCGCGATCGCCGTTCGCGAACGCGCGGTCACGCTGTTCTTCATCCTCTTGCTGGTGGCTGCCGGTGCCTGCGCCTTCCTCATGCTCGGCCGGGCGGAGGACCCGAACTTCACCATCAAAACCATGACGGTTACGACGGCGTGGCCGGGCGCGACGGCGCGAGAGATGCAGGACCTCGTTGCCGAACCGTTGGAGAAGCGGCTTCAGGAACTGACCTGGTACGACCGGGTGGAGACGACGACACGGCCAGGTTACGCGTATATGACGGTCACGCTGAAGGACAGCACACCGTCATCCGTCGTGCAGGAGGAGTTCCACCAGGCTCGCAAGAAGCTCGGCGACGAGGCCCCCAACCTGCCGCCCGGCGTCTTCGGCCCCTTCGTGGACGATGAGTATTCGGATGTGAGCTTCGCCCTTTATGCGCTGAAGGCCAAAGGCATGCCGATGCGGGAACTGGCGAGGCAGGCGGAGGTAATCCGCCAGGACCTCCTGCACGTGCCAGGCGTTAAGAAGATCAACATCCTTGGTGAACGTCCCGAACAGATATTCGTCGAGTTTTCCTACGCCAAACTGGCAACCCTTGGCGTGTCGGCACAGGACATCGCCGCTGCCTTGCAGCGGCAGAACACCGTCACGCCCGCAGGCTCGATCGATACCCTGGGGCCACGCCTCCTCATTCGGGTCGACGGCGCCTATCACAGCGTTCAGGCGATCGCGGACACGCCGATTGTCGCTGGGGGTCGAACGCTGAAGCTCTCCGACATTGCCTACGTCAGCCGCGGCTACGAAGACCCTCCTACCTACCTCATCCGCCGTCAGGGGGAGCCCACCATCATGCTTGCAGCGGTTATGCAGGAAGGCTGGGATGGTCGCGCGCTCGGCAAGGCGCTAGAAGACAAGACTGCCGCGATCGCACAGACCCTGCCGCTTGGTATGACGCTCGACAAGGTAAGCGACCAAGCCGTCAACATCACTTCGGCGGTCGACGAGTTCATGTTGAAGTTCGCTATGGCGCTCGGCGTCGTGCTGCTGATCAGCCTGCTCAGCATGGGCTGGCGCGTCGGGATCGTCGTAGCGGCTGCCGTTCCTCTGACGCTTGCCGTCGTGTTCCTCATCATGCTGGAAACTGGCCGGTTCTTCGATCGCATCACGCTCGGCGCCCTCATCCTGGCGCTTGGTCTTCTCGTGGACGACGCCATCATCGCCATCGAGGTGATGGTGGTGAAGATGGAAGAGGGCATGGACCGCATCAAGGCGGCGGCCTATGCATGGAGCCACACTGCGGCGCCGATGCTGTCTGGAACGCTGGTGACGATCGCCGGTTTCGTGCCGGTGGGTTTTGCGCGCTCGACGGCGGGCGAATACGCCGGCAACATCTTCTGGGTTGTGGGGTTCGCCCTCATCGTTTCCTGGATCGTCGCGGTGGTCTTTACGCCCTATCTCGGTGTCAAGATGCTGCCGGCGATCAAACCGGTCGAAGGCGGTCACCACGCTATTTACGACACGCGCAATTATCGACGTTTACGGCGGGCCATCACCTTTGCCGTGCGCCATAAATTCGTAACCTGTGGTATCGTTGGCATCGCCTTCGCGCTTTCCGTCATCGGGATGGGCGCCGTCAAACAGCAGTTCTTCCCGACGTCCGATCGCCCCGAAGTGCTGGTGGAGGTTCGCCTGCCGGAAGGTGGTAGCATCGAGACAACGACTGCCGCGGTCGAGAAGCTCGAACATTGGCTGGACAGACAGCCCGAGGCCAAGATCGTCACGAGCTATGTCGGTCAGGGCGCTCCGCGCTTCTTCTTCGCAATGGCGCCGGAACTTCCCGATCCCGCTTTCGCCAAGATCGTCGTGCTGACCCCGGACGCCGAGGCGCGTGAGGCGTTGAAGAACCGGCTCCGAGAGGCGGTGGCGCAGGGGCTTGCACCCGAGGCGTATGTCCGCGTTACGCAGCTCGTGTTCGGTCCCTATACGCCGTTCCCGGTCGAGTTCCGGGTCATGGGACCCGATGCCACACAACTCTACAGCATTTCCGAAAAGGCCCTCGACATCATGCGGGGCGTCCCGGACGTGCGACAGGCCAACCGCGATTGGGGCAATCGCACGCCCGTGCTTCGCTTTGTCCCGGATCAGGATCGACTGAACCTCATCGGCCTCTCGTCGGCGGAGGTGGCTCAGCAACTGCAATTCCTTCTCACCGGCATCCCCGTTACCCAGGTCCGCGAGGACATTCGCAATGTCCCCATCGTGGCGCGCAGCGCCGGCGGCGAACGGCTGGATCCGGCACGTCTGGCGGATTTCTCACTCGTTAGCCGAGATGGCCGCTCGATTCCGCTCGACCAGATCGGGCATTCGGAAATCCGTCAGGAGGAGCCAATCCTGAAGCGCCGCGACCGCATGCCCGTTGTAACGATCCGCGCGGACATCAATGAGGCGAGCCAGCCTCCCGAGGTCTCCAAGCAGATCATGAAGGCCCTTCAGCCGCTGATCGCGTCCCTTCCGGCCGGCTATCGCATCGAAATGGGCGGATCGATCGAGGAGGCTGAAAAGGCCAACACCGCGCTAGGCAAGGTCTTCCCAGCTATGATAGCCGCCATGTTGATCGTCATCATGCTGCAGGTGCGATCCTTCTCGACGATGTTCATGGTCATGCTGACGGCGCCGCTTGGCCTTGTCGGCGTCGTGCCGATGCTGCTCATCTTCAACCAGCCCTTCGGGTTCAACGCCATTCTGGGCATGATAGGACTGGCTGGCATCCTGATGCGCAATACGCTGATCCTGACCGAACAGATCAAGGAAAACCGTGCTGCCGGCATTGATGACTATCACGCTGTCATCGAGGCCACGGTGCAACGCACACGGCCCGTCATCCTGACAGCACTTGCAGCCGTGCTGGCCTTCATCCCCCTCACGCACTCCGTTTTCTGGGGTTCAATGGCCTATACGCTGATCGGCGGAACAGCGGCCGGCACGGTGTTAATCCTGCTCTTCCTTCCCGCGCTCTACATCGCGTGGTTCCGGATCAAGCCGACCGCGGATGAGATCCAGGAGGCTTCGAAAGAGGAACCGGAACAGCGGCTAGCAATGGCTGCCGAGTAGGGCACTGTTGTCGAGCCTCATTTGTCTGCACGGGGCGACTGGCGGGTTCGCGGCGTCGATGTGAGTGAGAGTAATCAGTGTGGCTGGCGGTAGCGGATTTTCACGTAACTGATTGATCTTGTTGACCAAATGGTAGCGGGAGAGGGACTTGAACCCCCGACCCCAGGATTATGATGCTTGGTGCGAATGCTGATTTTGTTGCATAATCTGGCTCTATGTCACGCCTATGTCGCATTCACCCCAAAAGCGAGCGTTCGGCTGCAGCCATTTCGTCGGCGTCATCGCCGCGCGGGAACAGGTGCCCGTAGACGTCCATCGTCATCATGATCGAGCTATGGCCGAGCCGTTCCTGGATCACCTTCGGCGGAAGGCCGAGCCCGCCGTCCTGCGGCCGATTGATCGACCATGAGGCATAGAAATGGCGTAGGGCATGCATGCCGCCGTACTTGCCCACCATTACTACCTCGCCAGCGTCGTCTCGCTCATCGCTCGGCACAGTCACGCCGGCCAGCACCTGGGTCGGCAGGAAACCGCGCTTGGTCATGTTCGACCGGCTTTCGATGTTGCCGCTTCCCGTCGGGAACACGTAGTGCAGTTCTCTCACCGGATTGCCGTCAACGTCGTTGCCAGTCAGGCGGCGAGGGCAGGCGAGCTTCCATTCTCGCAGGGCGTTGATGACCATCGGCGGAACCGGAATCGTCCTTTCTCCCGCTTCCGATTTTGGCCGGCCGATCTCGCCATAGTCGTCGGCGCGCTGATGCACGCTGATCTGCGCACGCTCGAAATCGACATCCTGCCAGCGAAGGCCGCGCAGCTCTGACGATCTCATGCCGGTGAAAATCGCGGTGATCAGCAGAGGACGCCAGCGGCCCGTCGCGGCGCCGACGATAGCCTTGATCTCCTCACGGGTCGGGATGTCGACGCCAATCTTCAGCTTGCTTTTCTGACGCTTGTCGGCTTGGCGTTCCTTGCCTCTCCGGCGGGCGCCGCGGAGATCCTTGACCGGATTCCGGGTAGCAAGGCCGCGTTCCTGTGCGTCTGAAAAGATGGACGCCAACGAACCCATCACCTTTCGAACCATAGCCGGAGAGCGGCCATTCTCGCGCAGTTTGTCGGCGAACTCGCGGGCGCCCGGGACGGTGAAATGTGACAGAAGCGTTTGCCCGATGAACGGCTCGATGTGCAATTGCAAGTGGCGCTTGCGCTGGTCGATCGATGACCGCTCGAGCCCGTCCTGTTCGCCCGTGGCAATCCAGAAGGCGCCCGCAGCCTTCACGATGACGCTCGCACTGTCAGCTACGTGTGACCCTGCCCTGACCTCGACCTTGGCTGTTGCGGCGAAGGTGTCGGCGTCCTTTTTCTTGGCGAAGGTCTTCAGCCGGCGAACGCCCTTGCCGTCGGCATAGTCGACCACCCAGGCGGTTTTTTCCTCGCCCTTGCCGTTCGTCCATATGCGCTTGCGGATGGACATCTTAGCGGTCTCCCTTTTGCATGTTCCTCTTGCGCATCGCTGCTTTTCGGCACCTGTCCGAACAAAACTTCGCATGGGATCGCCGGCCGGTAAGCGGGCCAGTCAGGAAATGTTTGCTGCATTGCTCACAGGTTGCCAGCACGGCGCCAGCTTCGTGGGCAAACGCGACCTCCATCTGCATGAGATCGCTCAGGCTTTCCGGTTTCATAACCAGCCGAGCACTGCCACCCGGCCCCTCTCGATCAAAAGCCGGCGTCAGCCTGATGTCTTCGAGCGCTTGGTTTGCTTTCCTGACCATGTCGGTCTCGTTGGCCGGCGCCAGAAGCTTGCGGATTTGCCTTGCCGCGAATGCGATCGCCTCTAGCGAGACTTCGGAAATCTCCGCAGGCATTCCGTATCGACGGATGAAGGCTAGCGCGTCCGTTTCATTCCTCACGTTCGCAAACGCCACGGAGATAGTGTTTTCCAGGTTCGGTATGTCGTGTGTTTCCGAACGAAAGCGCTTGCTCGCAGGTGCTGCAAAGGGACCCTCATAAGGGTTTCCGGTCTTCGTTTCCTCGTAGACGTCGACGCCGTCGATGCACCGTTTCCAGTCAAGCTTTATCGGTATCAACCTTTTTCTCCGTCACGCTAATTCGGACCGCGATTGCATATGGGCTTTACCAGTCTTTCCGTTTGTTCACAACCGTTATAGAACATTGTCACGGACTTCTTGAAAAGAACGTCCCGAAAATGGAGATAGCGGAATGAATGATAGTCCGGTGACGTCGCGCCCGCTTTGGGGCGCCAAAGCAATTGGCAAAGAGTTAGGGCTAACCCCCAGGCAGACGTTTCATCTGCTTGAGCGTGGCCTGCTTCCGGCCAAGAAAATTGGCGACAAATGGGTCGCGGATGCGAACCAGCTTCACGCCTTGATTTCCGGGGAGGCGGCATAATGGAACAGTTCGACCTCCAACCCGATGAGGCCGTGCGCGCCGCGGCCGAATATCTCGCCGGCCCGCGCGAGCGCTCCGGCCAGGCCTGCGTTCCCGAATTGCGGACAAGATACGGCCTGACAACCCCGGAAGCGATCGAAGCGATCAGGCTTGCCAACGCCCTCCGACTGGCGAGGGCGCACTGATGGCACCAGAAAAGCGAAAACCCGCCGCGGGCAAGGCGGCGGGCTCATCAGGGCAGTCGAAAGGTTGGGACCGGATCGACGATCAGGACCATACCGCATCCGCGACCATTGTTCAAGAAAACGCTGTAAATCTGCAAGATCGTCAACAAATACCGAACAGTAACCGCCTGCCGGTGCTTGCCGCTGAAATCAAAAACGCCAGTGTCGTTTTTACCCAGGCCCAGCGGATGTCGGCTGATTGCATCATCGTCATGGGCAAATCGCTGGTCGAGGCGAAAGAGCTTTGTGCGCATGGTGAGTGGACAGCCTTCCTGGAAGCGGCCGGCATTTCGCCTCGATCCGCACAACGCTACATGCGCATCGTCAAGTCGGGAATCGGCACCGACTATCTGTCGATCGTCGGGCTAACCGATGCACTTGAGGAGATCGACGCCGCAGTGGCGGCTATGCCGGATCCAGGCTGGGCAACGTTCATCTCCTATGAAAGCGAAGACGGTCCACCAGATGTCATGATGTGGTGGTCGACTGGGTCACTTACCGGCGGCTTTCTTCAGACTTGGAAAAAGGATGAAAAGCCGGATTGCCACGGCTGTCTAATCGTCGACAGCATGCCCGTCTTCTATATCGCCTTCATAGCGGAGGTGATGGCGTCGGGTATCGAAGGCAACAACCCGCGTCGGCAGATCGTCCGTCAGTCGATCCCGTTTGCCGAACGCGATGAAATGATTGCCTTCGCCCGCTCCGAAATGGCGGCCTATCGGGAGGCTCGCCCATGAGCCGGCGCGAGTTCAGCAAGGTCTCGTCGGCCCTGTGGCGATCGAAGCGCTTCCTGGCTCTCGCCAATGACCGCGCGCGCCTATTGCTGGTGTATTTCATCACCTGTTCGCACCAGAACAGCGCCGGCGCCTACAGCCTGCCAGTAGGCTATGCGCTGGCCGATCTCGGATGGATGGCGGACGAGTATCGGCGCCATCTGGACGAGCTCGTCGAGGCCTGCCTGATCGCCTACGACGACGACACGGAGGAGCTGTTCGTCACCGGCTGGTTTAAGGTCTGCCCGCCACAGAACGAGAAGCACGCCACCGGCACGATGACGCGCATCAACGACATCGAAAGCGATGCCGTCCGACAGGTCGCTTTGGGCGAGTTCAAGGAGTCGACCAAGTCGCGCTTGAGGATGCAAAGCGAGGTGCGCCGGCAGCGCCAGGAGGTCGACGAATGACCTTCAATCGATACCCATTCGATACCGTATTTATAGGGTATCCTATAGACACAGAGCAGAGGAGATGCAGACAGCAGATACAGACCGGAGAGAAGAGCAGACGTCAGACACAGATTCAGACCTCCTCTTTCATAAGCCATAGCTCTACGTCCCCGCGCGCGAGGGGATACGGGTCTTCCGCTCGACGTTGTAGCTACTTCGACAATCGGCGAATTTTCGATGTCGATTGAGCGTCGTTACGGCCCGACCGTCCTTCGCAAGCCAATCAGCTTCACGCTGACTAGCGGCGCCGACCCGACGGATCTCGCCGCGGTGCTTGACGAACTCGCCAACCGCACCTTGCGCCCGGAATGGCGCAAGGCTGCCTTGGCGATCAGAAGGGGAAGACGATGCCGGCGACCGAAGGACCCGCCCGAGCTTTTCGACGAGCTTTGCAGGCTCGTTGCAAGCGGCGTGGAGTTGGGGCCGGCAGCAAGGGCCTGCGCGGCAAACGCGGCCTCTGCCGGCGAGGCCTACAACATGGAAAAGCGCCTTGCCCGCCGCTACCGGCAACAATTTGGGACGCATAACTAAACGTCCCCGATACCGCCTTGTCGATCGACGCCTGGTTCCGGCATAAGCTTGGAATGGCAAAAACGAAATCCACTGCAGCACCCGGATCCTTGGCCCTGCTCAATGAGCGAGCCGCCGATATCCGCGACCACCGCAAGGCCGTCCTGGCCCAAATCATTGCCGCCGAGAAAGCAGGCATCCGCGCCAACTTCGATCCGGCAAAGGCAAACATCCGCGAAGCTGCGCTCAACCTGCTCAACGGCGCCGCTGCGCCGCACATCGCGCCCGGCGAAGATCCATCTGCAACTCTCAACGCCTTGCGTGTCGAGCTCATCGTCATAGACGAGGCGCTGACTGTCTCCGGCGATCTGGCGCGGTCACTGGCGATCAGGGAAGCCGCTGCCCGATACGAGGCGCTGCGCGATGACTGGCAGTCGGTCATGAACCAAATCGCGATGTGCCTCGTCGGACTCGAGAGGGCGCTGCAGGCGCGGGACGCGCTCAGCAAGGAGATCAAATCCACGTCGCCGCTGCCGGGAGAAGGATGGCCGCTCGCCGGTCGCCTCACCAACACGGGCAGCCAAACCTACCGCTTTCTGCAGGTGGCAGCCGCTGAGGGCTGGATCACCACAACCGAATTCGTCCAGGAGGTCGACAATGCACGCCGCTCATAATCAGTTTCTGGTGCGCCCTCGCGCCTTCGATGACGACGCCATGGCCATGAAGGCCGGCATGTTCTTTCGATCGGCGCTGCACAAGGGCGATGACGTCGCGAAGGCCTGGTGCGCGAAGAACGGTGTTGCCCTCCAGAGGGCGCAAGGCGAGACCACCAGCAGCATCGGCGGATATCTCGTTCCGACGGAAGTCGAGGCGGGCATCATCAAGATCCGGGCACTCGTCGGCACGTTCCGGCGCAACGCCAACGTAAAGCGCATGGGCTCAGATTCGCGGTCGTTCCCACGGTTGGACACTGGCCTGACCGCTGCATTCGTTGGCGAGAACGCGCTGATCGCCGAGCAGGATCGCGCGTGGAGCTCCGTCAACCTCAACGCCAAGAAAGCGGCCGCCCTGTCGCGGATGTCGAGCGAACTCGGCGAGGATGAAACCGTCGACCTTGGCAACGACTTCGCCGAGGACGCCGCCTACGCCTTTGCGAAGCTCGAGGATGATTGCGGCTGGAACGGCGACGGCACCAGCGCCTATGGCGGGATCACCGGCGTCAACATCAAACTGATCGACGGCGCCCATGACGCCGGCAAGATAGTCGCGGCAACCAACAACGACACTTTCGACGAAATCACGGCGACCGATCTCGGCACCGTTGTTGCCGCATGCCCCGAATACGCGCTCGCCAATGCGAAATGGTACGCCAGCTCGTACGCGATCGGCCGGACATTTGTGCGCCTCGGCGCCAGCGTCGTCGGGCTGATGATGACGCCGACCGGGCCCAAGCCGCTGCTGCAGTACGGATCGTACCTAATCGAGCCCGTGCCAAGCTTGCCAGGGAGCGGCGACCAAAGCGGCAAGGTCATGATCGCGTTCGGCGATCTTTCTATGGCGGCAACGCTCGGCGACCGTCGCGGCGTAACCGTCAAGACGACCGAAGAACGATACCTCGAGTACGATCAAATTGGTTGCCGTGCGACCCAGAGGTTCGACATCAACGTCCATGATCTGGGCAGCAACACCGTTGCCGGCCCGCTGGTCGCGCTGATCGGAAACTGACATGGCCGAGATTGTCCGCTCCGCATCTCCTGCCGTCCTGAAGTTTGTCGGTGATGGCATTGGATCCCGACAGGTCCGCGCCATCGTCTCGACGGGCGAGGTCGACCGCATGGGCGATGTCATCGACCAGGCCGGAATCAAGCTCGATGCCTTTCGCCGATCGCCAACGGTTCTATGGCAGCATGATGCCGACCATCCCATCGCCAAGGCCCTAAGCGTCGGCATCGAAGGCGGCAAACTCGTCGCTCTCGTCCAGTTCCCGGAAGCGGGCACCAGCGTGAAGGCGGATGAGGTCTATGGCCTGATCAAGGCCGGCGTGGTCAACAGCACGTCGATTGGCTTCCAGCCGCTCAAGAGCGTGCCGCTCGATCCCTCCAAGCCATATGGCGGCCAGCGCTACACTTCGATCGAGATGCTTGAGTTCAGCTTCGTAAGCGTGCCGGCCAATGCAGGAGCCCTCATCACAGGGCGATCGGCGAGCAAGACACCGCTGCTCGATGCAGCAAAGCGGCGCTTTGCCGAGATGAAGGCGGGCACAAGATGAGTATTCGCGAAAGCGATTTCCCGGCGCCGGATGAGCGAAGCAGAAGCCATCTGGCGCCGGTGACCCCTTTGACCAGAACCGGCCAGGTCGTGCGCTGGAAGGTTACGGAAGGCTACGGGTTCATCCGCCGGCATGACGGCGCTGATGTGTTCGCTCATGCGAGCCAGATCGTTGGAAGCGTCCGCGAACTGCGCGCCGGTCAACATGTCTCTTTCGAGATCGGGATCAGCGACCGCACCGGCAAGGCTGAGGCCCGCAGCATTAGATTGGCGAACTGAGATGACCGAAGGGATAGGGGGTCTCGACGCTCGAACCAGCCTGGGGGCTGAACCGCTTCGGGGTCACGAACAGATTTTTTATTCCGGCCGAGGTTTTTCCGCCAGATTGGCCATTTTTCAACGCCCGCGAGGCGCTTGAATGGCCGCGCCGCTGCTCGAACCCAAGGAATGTAGGGCTCCTGCCTGGATGAGTGGGCCTGAGAAGGCGTTGTTTCGCCGGCTTTTGCGGTCGGAAATCCACCAAAAGACATATGTTTCGGTCGAAAAGCTGGCCGTCATGGCCGATTACGTGTGTGCATCGTCACGGCTCAATGATCTGCGAAGCCGGCTCTCCACCGCCATCAAAGAGAACTCCGCAAAGGCCGAAGATAGGCAACGGATATTGGCGCTCAACACACAAATCAACGCCCTCGTCGCGTTGCGGAAGAAGCTGGGGGGCGCCCTATGAATGCCCGCGCATCTCTTGCCGCCACGCATCGCCCAATGAGGCCCGCTGGGGACCGCCCGATCGCCCACGACCAGCCGACGAACAACCAAAGGAGCAAGCAGCCATGACGTTCCCAATGCCATTTTACGGCGGCTTTCAGCAGTCAGCGGCCGCCGCTCCAGGCATCCTTGACGGTCTTTCCCCGACCGGTGCCTGGTCGTTCTCGCGAAACCTGCTTTCCAGCTTCGCAAGTTCTCGCTACTCGACGACAGGGACGCCGGCCCGTGTGCCGTCTCTTTTCGACCAGTCCGGGAATTCTCGCAACCTCACGGATGGTGCCACAGGTTTGGGTCAGCCACTCGCCACCACGGGCGGCCCGAATAGTCGGGCTTGCGGCCAATTCGACGGCACGCAGACCATCCTTTTCTCAAGCGGGGCACTCTCAACCTTTGTCGCGAACAATGCCAAGTTCATGATTTTCAGTTGCGTGATCAATGGTGGCGTCACGTTGAACAACGCCAACATCTATAATAATCACCACCTGTTTGGTGACGGCGGGTCAGATTACTCAGGGATCTACGCCAAAAACGTGGGCGGGACGACCAAGACGTTTTTTTCCTACAATTGGGACGGAACCGAGGACACGCCGGCGGGATCCGCCTTTTCAACGGGAACTGCCTATGTTGTGGCACTCCGGCATGAAGGCGGCAGCCTTTATCTCAGCGTAAATGGGGGAGCGGAAACTTCCGTGGCCAGCGGCAACACGACTGATTTGACCCATCAACTTCGCATCGGTGCGGGAGGGAAAAACAACGGTGCTGATATGTCATGGTTTGAGGGCGCTACCTTCTCCACCGTGCCGTCATCTGGCGACAGGGCTACGATCATCAGCGATTTCATGACCTGGATAGGAGCCTAATCATGACGGGAAAGCGCGTTTTCACACGAAACCCGAAATCGCCAGGTTCGTCCGCGAAAAGGTCGACTCTCTGCGTCCCAGCCGAGATACTGCCGCGCCTTTCCCCCAGTTAGTGACTGTTGCAAGCGATGCCGTCGTGGTTTGCGTCCAGCCTGTTCGTATCGGGGCCCGCAATGGGCGTATTCGCCGGGACGACTGGATTGTTTCCTTTCCCGCCGGCGCAGTCCAGATCGACGCCACTGTTCGGCACTACCCCTACCGCAGGAGTTCCCCCTCGATACCGCTGAACGACCGCCGCCATTCTTTGACCGTCGCCTTCGATGTGCGTGTTCTGGCTGTTCGGGTTGAACGGGTCGACCGTCTGGGCGAGGCCGTTAGCGCGGTTGGCGTCGCCGGCGGCGAGCGTCACCGTGTCATAGTGGTTTAGGTAGTCTGCACTGCAGCCGCTGATGGCCAGAATGGCGCTCAGGCAGAGCATCGATCCCAGGCGACAGATTACCGCGGCGCCGCCCATCAGACCGGTGCCGGGTTGATACCGGCCGCCCTAAGTCGAGCCCCGAGCTTCGATCGAGTGCTGCATGCCGCTTTGTCGCCCGCGACGCACTTGTTGTTCGCATCCGACCAGTCCAGCAGGGCAGTGTTGATCCAACTGCCTGGAGCGCGCTGGACTCCATAGGGTGTTGGTGGCGCACCAGCGGCTACGGCTCCCGCAGCCGCGGCGCCCTGTCCGTGCGGCGCGCGCTTCCATCCGTTTAGGATGAGGCAGTTCTTCATGTATTGATCTTCCGCAGCCAGGTTGCCCAGCGCATTGCCGATTCCGGCACCCGCAACAAAGCCAGGAGACCCAATGGCAATATAGCCTTGGTCAACCGACCCCTTTTGCATTTCGCACTGAGCATGGGCGACGTCGAAACTAGGCCCATAGCCTATTTGCATGTAGTCAGCTTGATTGCTTGTTTGACAGCCACAGAGCGGCATAATGGCAACGAGTGCCATCAACATTTTTCTGTTCATCCCCCAGCCCTCCCAAGGCTTTAAATCAGCATCTCCTAAAGTGAATATTTCTGCAAGTGAGGACAGTTGTTCTGGTAAATTTCGGCGAACATTGTTCCGAAATGTATAGGGCCGACGCCTTCAAGAGATATACCGGGTTATTTATCCTGGCAGGCGGTCTGCATCTCGACTTGCGTATAAGTCGAGACTTATGCAAATATCTGCCGCTCTCACAGCGAGGCGCGCGGCATGCTGGCAAGGCCTGATCGTCATCCCTGCAACATTCACGGCATCGCCCGCACATGCGGCGTCACGCTCCACGACAGCGCTGACAACCGGTCGAGCGGCCGGAAGCCAGGTCACTGCTACTGTAAGCCGACGGTGCGGGAGATAGGGCGCCAGTATGGGGAAGCGCATCTGGCCTTGGTGCTTAAGCTCATCAATCAGACCGGCAACGGCCTTGAGCTCCATGCGGCCACGCTACAGGCCGTCTCCTATCTGATCCGGGTCGAGGTGATGCCGATCGGCTCGGCCTTGTTCGAGGCTTTCGATCGGATCGACCTGGGCCATGTCCGACGCATGGCCAGGGCGATGCCTGGTCTGACTTCCAACAACATGGTGGCGCTGCTGTATCCGATGCTGGCCGGCACCGCGATTTTCGAAAAGGTGGCAGCATGACCGAGATCGAGATCCCGGACGTCGGCACCTATCGGCTGCCAAACCAATGGCAGAGCCAGCGGCTTCGGCGCCTCCGCGGCGAGGAGCGCCACACCGCTGTGCTTGCGATCGGTTGCGGGATGACGGTGCGCCAGTTCAACAAGCTGCCCGTCGACAAGCAACATGAGGTGCACAAGGCCTACCTCGCTCTCATGTCGCCAAGCAATGTCGTATCGCTGGCGGATGATCCGGCGCCGGCCGAGACGCGCCTGATCCCGCGCGGCCATCTGTCGATCGATCAGAAGATGGCGATCGGCCGCTGGCTGCTCCGCAATAAGGCGTCGCTGCCTCATGGGCATTTTGGGCCTTGGCTCGACAAGCAGAAAGGGCTTTCCCAAAGCATGGCCCATCAATGCATGCGACTGGCCACAGGCGGGCGCCAGGACGCGCGGGACGCGTTGGCGGCGTAAGACAGCCGGCAGCGGCAAACGCACGCTGGCGCCGTTCTATGTAGGCTTGTCGACAAGCGGAGTTTTACGCTTTGGCGGCACATAGCTGGTGACGAGCCGCACGGCACTGTGTTTGACCGTAATGCCCAGATCCTTGCCGCCTACCGTCACCGTATCCCCGTCGACGCGAACCACTTCGCCGGTCAGCTCGATTTTCTGCCCGCTGCTTATGTGCGGCGTGCTGTCTACGATGGAGTGTGGCTGACCGTAGGAAGGGATAAGAACACTCACGCGGTCGTCCGTGACGCGCTTGCGGACGGTTGCAGTGATCGCGACGGTATCGCCGACTTTGATGCCTTGGCCCATGCGATGATTCTGTAGCAGCCGGCGCCTGCGTCAAGATGAGCGGAACCTAATATGCATGCGCAGATTATCGCGGCATGAGCACACGCGGCACAGATTTCTTATACAAGTGGATTGGCGCCAACGTCCACAAGACGGCCGGGGCTGACATCATCTCCGTTGCCGAATTGACCCAGAAGCTTTTCGCCGATGCCAAAACGGTCGGGATCAGCAGCGTCGAGATCGAGGAAGACACCGGCAGCGTCTATGAAGCAATCCTCGACGCGATTGTGCATTACGAGTCCGGCCTGCCTGAATAGCCCTTGCGATCGAGATCGAGGCGAGGAATATAATCCTCCCGTTGCGGCGACCCCCCTCAAACGGAGTTCGGAGTTCGCTACCATGGCCAGATCAAAACCGTCCAAGCAATTGTCTCAGGCTGAAATCGAACGCTTCCTGACCGCGGCTGAAGCGCTGCACTTGAGCATCATCAAACCCTTCATCTCACCCCACTGCGATCACTACCGCCAGACGCGCGCCTTGCATGAGGCGCTGTTGAAGGCTGTGCGGGAGGTGACCGGGAAGGAAGTCGAGTTCATCCAGTGGAACACCACAGGACCGGTGCGGCCGCCTACGGCTGGGTAGCGCCATCGCCTTTTTCATCAGCCAGAACCTGGCCGAGCCCGAAGAGCCCGCCCAATATCCCAAATTCACCAGCGCCAGTTGGGGGTGTAGACTTCATCAAGGCCTCAGCAACGCGCTGTATGGACATACGACTCTCAATCGATCTCAGATCGTTGTCGATCTGATTGATGTTGTCGATTTGCTTCAAAAAGTCGTCGATCGACAGATCCATCTCAGGAAATTCCAACTTGCTGGTCGCTGAAATCAGGAAAAACTCGACACCATCCGACTTGGAACTTTGCCGAAAGGGAGTGTGGGCAATGCGATTTCGAAGTTCGCCGCATTTTCTGGCTCGCGTTGCTAGTGCGTCAAACTTCAGTGCTTGCTGCTTTTCGGGTATGAAAAAGTCGACCAGCGCTCGCAGTGTCTTTATCTTTTCATCGAAGCCCATGTTCCGGCCAACAATGGCAAGCCGCGCACCTTGGATGCCCATCACTTGGCCGATTGCCGCGTTGATGCCGAGTTCGAGCAGCGCAAAATAGCCCATGAAGGCACCGACGAGTGTGAAGGCTCTGGTGTCGGGTTCGATGGCTAGTAGGTGGGTCTTGGTTAGCATGCACGGCAGCATCGCGCGCAAGCTTCGCCCCCGCAAGGGCGCCCTTCAAAACCTGTTCAGACTGTCCCGCCTGGCACATCTCTCGACATCGCTCATGTCGGAAGCGCGGCTAAGGCATTGTCTCAGCTCATCATATCCTTGGGCGATGCGTCTGGCCTTCTCTGACAGATCATCCATGTCGGACTTACACACAAATCCGCCAGGGAAGCAGGTGTAACTGTCGAAGCATTGCGCATCTCGACGCACAACTTTTTCGTTGTAGTCGACGCAGGACGGTTGGCCCATCGAGCAAGAAAACGATTGCGCCATGGCATTCGTAGCGCCCAGAAGAGCGATACCTAAGAAGATCAATGTACGCATAAAACTTCCCCCCGAACTCGCAGCGACAATCGCGCGAGCATGGAAAGGCGTCAACGGCATTGACCGGCTCCCCGCGAGGGGAGCGCTTGACGAAATCGGCGAATAAGCGGAACGTTGCAGGCGGAGCTTCGAAACTCCCGCCAATTGGGCTTGCCGGCCCGTAGGCAACCAGAGCGTTGGGCGAGGCGATCCTTGCCGGGATCAAGTACGTCCAACGAAAAGAACGAGCCGACAAGCCGTCGGCGCGAACCGGCGCACTATGCCGGGAAGGCGACGGCTATGCAATACCCGAAAGGGAAAGGCCGTCGCGCACAGTCTCTGGCTGTGTTTCGAACTTCCCGGCGCCAGTGTCGACCGCTGGCAATAGGAAAGCACCGACAACGATCGGCACTTTCCCCGGCCTTCGAAAGCCGGCAATCCAGAGAGACCACAAATGACCTACCTCTCCATAGCCATGCTGCTTGCCGCAGCGGGCCTCCGCACGCGCCTTGGGCGCCTCTGCCTGGCTCACCAACTCCTCAGCGCCTCCAACGTGCTCCACGAGGCCGGTAGCCGTGCCCTTGACGCTGCAAAGCGGGAGGCAGGCCAATGACCAGCCTTTCCCGACGCTCCGCGCTTGGCGCAATCGCATCGATACCGGCCATAGGAGGCGCTGTAGCAGCAAGCGCGGCGCCGGCCAGTCAAACCCCTGTCGAGCGGTTCCAAGCAGCTGTTGAAGAGTTGAAGGCAGCGGCCGAGGTACTTGACCCGAACATCTACGAATGGATGGTGAAGACCAACGGCAGTCTCGCATGCGGGCTGCTGATCTGCGCTTTCCGCAAGGCGAAGCACGGCGAGGTGGCGTCATGAGCGACCTCGATCTCACCAAGAAGGGCGAAGCCTATGTCGCCGCGGCGCTCGGAACTTCTGCCTTGGAAGTTCCGTCCGCCGATACACTTCTCGTCCCGCTCACCAACCGCAAGGCAATCGCCGACTCGATCGAGCGGCTGATCGACATGCTGGACGCGATGTCGCCGGATCCAGACCTCGAGCCATGGCTTGGCGTCGGCGACGACCGAGAGCAGGAGAACGAGCACGGCGGCGACGTTCAGGACGAGCCGCACGACCGAGACGGCGACGACGAGCCTTGGCTTGGCTGGGGAGAAATCTGCGGGCAGGGGCCGAAAGTCGGCATTGACTGCAGCATGAGCGATATCGAGCATGACTGCTGCGCAGACGATGGTGGCGGCGGCGGGCTCGGGTTCACCGGAGAAGGTCACGATCAGGCAAGGAAGATGCTTCGCAAGCTCTGTCGGTCTGAGCCGTCCCTGACCATCATCGGACCGGTCGTCACCGTGCCGGGCTGGAAAGGTCCGCTATCGAAACCCGATCCAGACAGCATGGACCTCCGCGCGCACTATTGGGCGGCGAAGGGATTCTGATCAAAATATTCCCGGCGAGAATAATAGCCCGCTGCCTCACGGTGGCGGGCTTTTCTCGCGAACGCGGAGCAAGCCGGGTTGACGATCAGCGCCCAAACGATTCGAAACGAAGCGGAGCTGGGCGTCAGTCGAGCCGAAGACAAGCTTCTCCGCATGCCCGACGACTAGTCGATTCACTTGCGAGACGAGATCGTTGACGCTCAAGTTTTTGAATCGGTCATTGGCTGCCTTGTTTGTCGACGCCATGAACAGTTTGTGGGGTCCGATCGGCAATGCGATATGTCCGTTTTCGTCGTTCAGGGGCTGTCTGATGACTGGCCTATCAGAGGTCAACAATTCGAACTTAGCGTTCCTGGTGTCAGCGACAGCCCAAAACATGTCGTTGATCCGTCTTCCGACGCGTAAATTGTCAATCATGTCCACATACGCGTCGAAAAGGTATGGGTCCGACTGATCTGGCGGCATTGCTTTCAGGCGCTCTCTGAAGGTGAGCGGATCCGTTTCGCTGCGTTGCGCCTGATAAGCGCGCTCAGCGTCAGCATCAGGCTCGGTAAACGTAGCATCCCAATGATCTCGCAAGGCCGCTACATCTGACGGGGCCCTCAGCGCCAACGACAGTAGGAATCTTGTCCAGGCAGATCTCTCGCTAATGGACCAATCGCCGACGACCGGGCCGCTTCTTTCTAGTCGCTCGAGAACGCGCGCCGCCTGATCGTCCATAACTTGAAAGAATCGCTTCTCAACAACGTCCGCAACGTCGGGTTTGGCGCCCCTGATGCTGTATAGCCGATCTTCGTAGCCGGTCCCGGAAGGGGAGGTCATGCGGGGGTTGACGCGAGGACCAAATGGTCGACTGAACTCGCACAGCCGGCCGTCCGGGCCGACCCAGCGTTTAAGATAGAAGACCGGGATATAGTGGTGTCGCACCCATGCCCCTTATCTATGTCGCATCCATGTCGCGTGGAGTTGCCGATAGTCGCAGGAAACCCTTGGAAATCAACGGTAGCCAGTTGCAACATAGCGCGACACGAGGGCAGCAACAGAGGCGAACTGGATAGCGCCTAAGTTGCTGATTTTATTTGGAGAAATTTGGTAGCGGGAGAGGGACTTGAACCCCCGACCCCAGGATTATGATTCCCGTGCTCTAACCAACTGAGCTACCCCGCCAGGGCGGCGAAAGGCCCGAAATCCGCCTTAAATCGAAAGGCATTTCGAGGCGTTCGCCAAGGTCGCGCGGATATAAGGTTGGGAGGGCGAGCCTGTCAAGCTTCGAAGCATTCCATATCGCAGCATATTCTCATTGCCGAAAAAAGCTTTGCCGCGTGGACATTTGGTTGCAACCGCCGGGGTTGAGTTCGAAGGGGCACGTCGCTATGTCTCGGCCACGAGTTTTTAGAGTTTGAAACAGATGAAGCCGCGCATTGCAGTCCTCGGTTGCGGATACTGGGGCAGCAACCATATCCGCACCCTCAAGGCGCTTGGCGCGTTGTACGCGGTTTCCGACGCCAACCGGGCGCGAGCCGAAGGCTTTGCCAGCGAACAGGATTGCCTGGCCATCGAGCCCGATCAGCTGTTCGGCCGGGACGACATCGACGCCATCGTCATGGCCTTGCCGCCGCAGTTCCATGCCGACCTTTCCGTGCGCGCCGCTGAAAGCGGCAAGGACCTGCTGGTGGAAAAGCCGATCGCGCTGACGGTGGCGGATGCCGAGCGTGCGGTGCAGGCGGCCAAGGACAATGGTCGCGTCTTCATGGTCGGCCACGTCCTGCGTTTCCATCCCGCCTTCGAGACGCTGAAGGGGCTGATCGACAATGGCGAGCTCGGCGAGGTCCGCTACATACATTCGCACCGGCTTGGCCTTGGCAAGTTCCACACCGAGAACGATGCGCTGTGGGATCTGGCGCCGCATGATTTGTCGATGATCCTGGCCATCACCGGCACCGAGCCGATCGAGGTACGCGGCGAGGGCGCCGCCCTCCTCGACAATCTCAGCGACTTCGCGCATCTGCACATGCGCTTTCCCAACGGCCTGCGCAGCCATCTTTTCACCTCGCGGCTCAATCCCTACCGCGAGCGGCGGCTGACCGTGGTCGGCACCAAGGCGATGGCGGTGTTCGACGATGTCGAGCCGTGGGAGCGCAAGCTTGCCGTGTACCGCCACGCGGTCTGGCAGGACAGCGGCCAATGGGCGTTCACCACCAACGAGCCATCCTATGTCGCGGTCGCGCAAGGCATGCCGCTGACGCGCGAGCTGGAGCATTTCATCCACTGCATCGAGACGCGCGCCGAACCCCGCACCAGCGGCGAGGAAGCGATCAGGGTGCTGCGCATCCTGACGGCGGGCACCGTCACCCACACCAAATCGAAAGACTGAGAAGGCGCCGGCCGTCTATTCGGCGGGAATTCGCGCCGGCCTTGCCGCCAGCTTCGTCAGCATGGCCTCGGCCTCGGCGCCCCGCTCGGAGCGCTCGATGAAACCGCCGCCGAAGATGCGGGCTTCGTTGCCGTCATCGGAATAGAGCACGCAGGCCTGTCCGGGCGCGATGCCGGATTCGCCGTCCGCCAATTCGACTGATGTCACGCCTGCCTCATGGCGCAGCACCGCTGGACGCGGCGGCCTGGTGGAGCGCACCTTGGCGAACAGTTCGATGCCGCCGGCTGGCACATTGGCGAGCGGACCGTCGCCAAGCCAGTTCATGTTGCGCAGATAGATCTTGTGCGTCTCCAGCGCCTCGCGCGGGCCGACCACGACGCGGGCCCGTTCGGCGTCGAGATGGACGACATAGAGCGGTTCGCCCGACGCGATGCCGATGCCGCGGCGCTGGCCGATCGTGTAACGCAGGATGCCTTCATGGCGGCCGAGCACGCGGCCATCGATGTGAACGATGTCGCCCGGATTGGCGGCAGACGGCTTCAGCTTGGCGATGATATCGGAATATTTGCCCTGCGGCACGAAGCAGATGTCCTGGCTGTCCTGCTTGGCGGCCACCGTCAGCCCCATCTCCTCGGCGATCGCGCGAACCTGCGGCTTCGACAGGCCGCCCAGGGGAAAGCGCAGATAGTCGATCTGCGCCTGCGTGGTGGCGAACAGGAAATAGCTCTGGTCGCGGTCGGCATCGACGGGCCGGTAGAGCGCGCGGTGGGCGCCGTTGGCGCCGGAGCGGATATAGTGGCCGGTGGCGAGCGCGTCGGCGCCAAGCTCCTTGGCGGTGGCCAGGAGATCGGCGAACTTCACCGTCTGGTTGCAGGAGACGCAGGGAATGGGGGTTTCGCCGGCGACGTAGCTCTCGGCGAAGGGGTCGATGACCGCCTTGCGGAAACGCTCTTCGTAGTCGAGCACATAATGCGGGATGCCCAGCGTCTCGGAGACGCGACGGGCATCGTCGATATCCTGTCCGGCGCAGCAGGAGCCGGCCCGATGCGTTGCCGCGCCGTGGTCGTAAAGCTGCAAGGTGACGCCGACAACATCATAGCCCTCGCGCTTCAACAGGCCGGCGACCACGGACGAATCCACGCCGCCCGACATGGCGACGACGATGCGGGTGTTTTCGGGACGTCCGGGAAGGTCGAGACTGTTCATGATGCTTTCATTCTGCGCGGCGTCTGAATGCCAATGTCGAGAATATAGGTCAAGCTTTCCCACGACGCCAGCTTGCAGGCCGATTCACGGATTGCGGTCGATCCGCCATCCGTCGGATTTTTCCCAACCAATTCAAGGCTTCGAGCCCGATGTTTCAAATGCCTGCGAAAAGACTAACGCGCCGTTCACGATCCTTACCTAGTCATTAGGGTCTGCTTAGGCAATTTTTAAAGCTGTGGCGGTAACGTGGCGGGGATTGGGTCTTTGAGTTTTTTGTAGAGAGTACGATGACCGATCTGGTTAGACCTAGAGTCAAGTATGTTATTGGGCCTGACGGCAGCCCTCTTACGATTGCCGACCTGCCGCCGACGAACACGCGTCGCTGGGTTATCCGGCGCAAGGCGGAAGTGGTCGCGGCGGTGCGCGGCGGGCTTTTGAGCCTTGAAGAGGCATGCCAGCGCTACAAGCTGACCACCGAGGAATTCCTGTCCTGGCAGGCGTCGATCGACGAATATGGCCTTGCCGGGCTGCGCACGACGCGCATCCAGCAATACCGGCATTAGAGCCGGCCTGGCACAGTCAAAGGGCGCGGCACTCCGCGCCCTTTTGCTTTTGCAGGGCCTTCGTCCCGAGGCAATTTCCCGCAATCAGACCGTCAGCGCCACCTTGCCGATCGGCCTGGTGGCGAGAAACGCGTGAGCGGCACCGGCCTCTTCGAGTGGAAAGCTCCTTGCTACGTGAACGGCAAGCTTGTTCGCGTCGATCAACCGACCAAGCTCCACAAGGCCTTTTCGGTCAGGCACGACGGACATGCGCTCGACCCGGATATCGCGCGCGCTGGCCAGTGCCCTGGTGGTGTCGTTCAGGTTCAGCAAGGACACCAGCACACCGCCATTCCTGATGACCTTCAAAGAGAGTTCGGCGTGCTCGCCGCCCATCGGGTCCAGCACCAGATCGATGTCGTTGATCCGGTTGGTAAAATCGCCTTGTGTGTAGTCGATGACCTCGTCGACGCCGAGCTCGCGGACGAAATCGAGCTTGTTCGGGCTGGCGGTGGCGACGACATAAGCGCCGCGCGCCTTGGCGATCTGCACCGCCAGATGACCGACGCCGCCGGCGCCCGCATGAACCAGCACACGCTGGCCCGGCTTCAATGCGCCATGGCGGACAAGGCCTTGCCAGGCGGTCAGGCCGGCCAGCGGCAATGCGCCCGCCTGGATGTGGTCCGCCGCCTTCGGCTTCAGCGCGATTTCATCGGCTGGCACAGCGGTCAGTTCGGCGTAGGCCGCCGCCTGCTTGGGGAAACGCGGCATGCCGAATACCTCGTCGCCGATCTTGAGATCGGTGACGCCGGCCCCCAGCGCCTCGACCGTTCCCGAAATATCCCAGCCGAGGATGAAGGGAGGTTCGCCAAGCAGCGGATAGTAGCCGGCGCGCACGGCGCCATCGACCGGGTTGATGCCGGCGGCCTTGACGCGGACCAGCACTTCACCGGGCTTTGCGGTGGGGTCGGGCTGATCGGCAATGACAAGGACGTCGGGTCCGCCAACGGAAGTCTGGATAACGGCACGCATGGGAGGTCTCCTGCTTGGTTGCTGCCGCTATCATTTGGATAGTAATATTCTCTTGTCCAGTATGTACCTTCTTGATATATAGGTACCTTATGGATAGTGAAGATAACTCCCCCTTCGGTTATGACGCGTTCCGGCGGACATGTCCGTCGCACACCGTGCTGGAGATGCTGGCCAGCAAATGGGTCTACTTGGTGGTGTGCGCGCTGCGCAAAGGCCGGCTGCGCAATGGCGAGCTTGCCCGCAAGCTCGAAGGCATCACGCCCAAGATGCTGACGCAGACGTTGCGCGTGCTGGAGCGTGACGGGCTGGTGCGGCGTGAAATCTTCCCGGTCATTCCGCCGCGCGTCGAATATGAATTGACCGAACTCGGCCAGAACCTGGCGGGACTGCTCACCCAGATCAGGGCCTGGGCGGAACAGCATGCGCCAGACATCAAGGATGCGCGAGCCAAGGCGATTGCTGTAAATGCAGGGGAATGGGCCGCCTAGGCAGCTCGCCGTTTCCCGGAAACCGCATTCTTTCTGCTTTTACGCAATTCCGGACGGAAAGCCGCCAGACACTTTCCTGGAATTGCTCCAGCTACACGCCGACAGTCCCGGCTTGTTCAACCGATCATGGCGCTGCGGCCGCCGGTCTCGGCTTCGCGAATCTTGGTGTCACGCGATTCCAGCATTTCGGCCTTGGAAAGCTCCGCTTCAGCTTCGCCGAGTAGTGATTCGGCAGCGCTTCGCTGTTGTGCGAGGTCGCTTTGCGAATTTCTGAGGTTGTCGCGGCGCAAGCGCGCCGCCTTGGCGAAGGTCGGATAGGCGAAATGATTGATGTCGGTGATGCCGGCTTTCTTTTCCTCGGCGGTGATTTGAAGCTCCAGTTCGACGGCCATGCGTTCGAACTCGGCGATCATCATGTCGAGTTGCAGCAACTGCCGCCGCTTCTCATTCACCTGAAACTGTTTCAGCCGAACGAGGTTTTCACGTGACTTCATGATTCGGTACTCCCGGAAACGCACACCCGCACATATCGTCCAAACCACCTGGAAACGCCCAGGCGTTGCCCGTGTCCACCGGCTTTCCCCGGACTATAGGAAACAAAACCCTAAAGTTTTTTGCCGGCGGTAACCATTCGTTTACGGGCATTGTTAATCATACGGGTCAGGGCTTAAGGCCGGGTAAAAATTCCGGTCGCCGAAGCGAAGGCGCGTCGATGAGTCCCTGGAGTCGCTTAGTCC
Organism: Mesorhizobium sp. GW821-FHT07A06; assembly: GCF_059419085.1. Taxonomy (NCBI): domain Bacteria; kingdom Pseudomonadati; phylum Pseudomonadota; class Alphaproteobacteria; order Hyphomicrobiales; family Phyllobacteriaceae; genus Mesorhizobium; species Mesorhizobium sp. GW821-FHT07A06. The sequence goes on along the minus strand of NZ_JBWKRC010000006.1, from coordinate 326,013 downwards.
AGGTTATTAATGTGTTGCATTAGGAATTTGGGTCTAGGATTCGTTATTAGATTCAAGAGGGTGTAGAAAGGGGTTAAAAAATCTGATACCGTCATGGACGGGAAATTAGGTTTTGTTAACCATTCGATGGCAGCCTCTGCACAAGGCAACCACTGCTCCGGGGCAGGACGGGTCGTGAAATGGTCCGGCAGCAGAAAAGGGGAATGAAATGCGTGTTCTGCTGATAGAAGATGACAGTGCAACCGCACAAAGCATCGAACTGATGCTGAAATCGGAAAGTTTCAATGTCTATACGACGGACCTCGGCGAAGAGGGTGTCGATCTGGGCAAACTTTACGATTACGACATCATCCTTCTCGATCTCAACCTGCCCGACATGTCCGGCTACGAGGTCTTGAGAACGCTTCGTCTCTCCAAGGTGAAGACGCCTATCCTCATCCTCTCCGGCATGGCCGGCATCGAGGACAAGGTCCGCGGCCTGGGCTTCGGTGCCGACGACTACATGACCAAGCCGTTCCACAAGGACGAGCTGGTGGCGCGCATCCACGCCATCGTGCGGCGCTCCAAGGGCCACGCCCAGTCGGTCATCACCACCGGTGACCTGGTGGTCAACCTCGACGCCAAGACCGTTGAGGTCGGCGGCCAGCGCGTGCACCTGACCGGCAAGGAATACCAGATGCTGGAACTGCTCTCGCTGCGCAAGGGCACCACGCTCACCAAGGAAATGTTCCTCAACCATCTCTATGGCGGCATGGACGAGCCGGAGCTGAAGATCATCGACGTCTTCATCTGCAAGCTGCGCAAGAAGCTCGACGCCGCGTCCGGCGGCCAGAACTACATCGAGACGGTCTGGGGCCGCGGCTATGTGCTGCGCGAACCCGAGGACATCCGCGTCAGCGCGTGAGCCGCCCGACTATTGTCATCTTCAATAAAAACCCGGCTTCAGCCGGGTTTTTGCGTCAGCGGTCGCAATGACGGTGGGCTGCCAGAGCAATTCCAGGAAAAGCGTGACACGGTTTTCCGTCCAGAACTTCGCGCAAAAAATGAGATAGGGCGGTTCGGCGTTTCCGTGAAACGGCGAAACGTTCCGGCGTCTCAGGCTGCGATCTTCAGGGTGCGAAAGCGCTCGAGCAGCTGCGGGCGATTGAACGGCTTCAGGAGATAACCCTGGGCGCCCGCGCGCTTGGCCCGCATGATCGACGCGATGTCGAGTTCGACCAGCGAGATCAGGATCTGCGGCTTTATCGGGCTCTCCATGGCGCGTACGCGGCGGATGAGGTCGACCGCCTGGACGTCCGGCAGGGCGCCGTCGACGACGATGATGTCGGGCATGTCGGCGGCGCACATCTCCAGCGCATCAAGCCCGCTGGCCGCTTCGATGACCATCATGTCGGAACCGCCCAGGATGCGTTTTGCAACTTTCCTGATGACGCTTGAATCGTCGACGAACATGCAGCGTTTCATTCCGGGTCCTCTTTGCCCTTGGGCAATCCGGTCGTGCGGGCATCTGCTGCGCACCCTAGACCAATCTGGTAAAGAACCCGGAAAGCCATTGGGTAAAATTTTTGCAAAGATGCGGATGAGGCGCTTTTCTTTGCGGATGCTTCGCTGGCGCTCCCAGCCGAGCCATCACGACAATATTACGGTGCTGAAATACTTTGCTCTGCCGGCAAGTCGGGCGGCTCAGGCAGCCGAAAGTACGATTTCTTCCGCCGTCGCGTGGATCGATATCGTCATGCCGGCCTCGCGGGCCAGAAGCAGCGTGTAGTAGGGCTGCACCGAATGCGCATCGATCGGCTCTTCCGGCTTGTGGCCGGAATGCAGTTCGAGGAATTTCGGCGGCACGCGCAGCATCGGGCCGCTTGCCGATAGGGAAATGCGCGGCTCGGTTTCGAGATTCTCGAGGGTGACGACCAGCTTGCCGCCACGCGGAATGGCGGCGTTGGCGACCAGGATCAGGTTGAGCAGCAGCTTGACCTTGTTCTTGGGCAGCAGCGCCCGCGCCCCGTTCCAGGTCAGCTCCGGCTTTTCATTCTTGAGGAAGGCGATCGCCACCGCTTCGGCATCGCCGGTGTCGATCAGCATGCCGGCCGAACCGGCCGCGCCGAAGGCGATGCGGGCGAACTGCAGCCGGGCCGAGGCGTTCTTGGCGCTCTGGCGAATGAGCCGCATGGCGTCTTCGTCGGCGCCGCCCTCGTCAAGCAGTTCAAGCCCGTTGTTGATCGCGCCGACCGGCGAGATGATGTCGTGGCAGACGCGGCTGCACAGAAGCGCCGCCAGGTCAGGCGCGGAAAGGGTGAACAGATCGGCCATCGGTGAAAATCCCTGCAAAAATCCACAATTCATGGCCGAGCGATTGATTACCGCGCCTGCGCACACGAATCATGCTCCAACCCGAGGCTTTCTGAATACACAGCACTCGTAGGTACAGCAACAAACCCAAAATTTTCGTCTGGCAAGTGGCGTGTTCGCGCAGGCCGCAGCGCCGCGCGACCCCAAAGCCAGCCTTCGAACCGCCATCTTCCTGTGGGAGTTAATGGTTGAAAAAGAATTACGGCATAGTTTGCCCTAACTGTCATCCTTAACGGCCGCCTAAAGAGCCGGACCGGATGCGAGGCGTCGGCGAAAGTGCTCCATGACGGAGATTGGAAGCATGTTTTCCCGATTCTATGACCGGAGTGTCCTCCGTGTCCTCTCAATGGCGATCACGCTCATGGGCGTCCTCGTCTTCTCGACTTCAGCCCTGCGGGCCCAGGAATATACCGCTCAGGAGATTATCGATTCCGGTCACAAGTTCTTCGGCGCGACATCGGGTGGACTCGCCACGGTCGTGGAGAAGATCTTTGCCTCCTACGGCTTGCCCAATGGCTATCTCCTCGGTGAGGAGGGGTCGGGTGCGCTGATCGGCGGCCTGACCTATGGCGAAGGCACGCTCTACACCAAGAATGCCGGCGACCACAAAGTGTTCTGGCAAGGCCCGTCGCTGGGCTGGGATTTCGGCGGCGAGGGGTCCCGGGTGATGATGCTGGTCTACAATCTCGACGATGTCGGCAACCTCTACAACCGCTATGGCGGTGTGGCCGGTTCGGCCTATGTGGTGGCGGGTGTCGGCTTCAATGTGCTGAAGAACAACAATGTGCTTCTGGTACCGATCCGCACCGGTGTCGGCGCCCGGCTCGGCGTCAATCTCGGCTACCTGAAGCTGACCGAACGGGCGACCTGGAATCCATTCTGATTCCAGCCGTCGTCGCCGCAAAGCCGGCTTTTCCGTGGGAATTGTAGGCCTGCGACGCTCCATGCGCCGCGGCAGGCTCTTGCCGCAGCGCCGGATTTCCGCCATGCCAGTATGATGCGGTCCAGTCCAGGTGGTCGCCGCCGATAGCGGGTTGTCTTTTGGTTCAGTCGGTCCTGTTCTTTGCCCTCGGCTTTCTCTGCGCCGGCTTTCTGGCGCTGATCGTGGCCCCGGCCGTCTGGCGGCGTGCGGTCTCCCTGACCCGCCGGCGCATCGAGGCCTCTATCCCGTTGACGCAGGCCGAGATCCAGGCCGACAAGGACCGGATCCGGGCCGAGTACGCCATGTCGACGCGCCGCCTCGAGATGAACGTCAAGGCGTTGCGCGAAAAGGTGGCCGAACAACTCGTCGAGATCACTCGCGGCCACGAGGCGTTGAAGGGGCTGGCGGTCGAACGCACGGACAAGAATCACGCGCTCGCGGAACTCGGCGCCAAAAGCGAAGCATTGCGGCAGCGCGAAGAGGAACTGCACCAGCTTTCGGAGCGGCTCAAGGAAACCGAGCGCAAGTTGGAGAAGCGGGCGCTCGAACTCGAAAAGCTGGAGCATATGTACGACGATGCCAGTTTTGCCTCCAGCAGCCGGCAAATCGAACTCGTGGCGCGTGAGTCCGAATTGCAGAAGCTTGCCAGCGACATCTCGCTGCTGCGCGGCCAGCGCAAGGAAGCGGATCGGCGCAATCAGGAAATCGCGGCCGAAAGCAAGGCCGCGCGCGATGCCCTGAAGGTGGAGAAGAAAAGGTTGGCTGAACTCGACAAGAAGGTCGAACGGCTGCTGGCGACGCTCGCCGACCGCGAGGACAAGCTCGACCGCCGCGAGAAGGAACTGGCGCGGCTGCGCGAAAAGCCGAAGGCCGAGGAGGGCGGACCGGCCTTGCGCCTGGTCGGCAGGCCGGATGAAGCGGGAGGGGACGACGAGGCCAAGAGGCGCGACGACCTGGACCAGGCGATCGCCAAGCTCGACAGCGATCGCGAACGGCTGGAGGCCAGGCTAACGGCGCTGGCGCGCGAGAACAAGCTGCTCAAGGCGGATCTCGGCGCCTTGGCATCGTCGGGTTCGGCGAATGGCAGTGCCGCGCTGCGCGAGCAGATGAACGAGTTGGCGGCTGAAGTCGTCCACCTGACGGCCAAGCTGGAGGGGCCCGATTCGCCGATCGCAAAAGCGCTGGCGGGCCCGCAGGACAGCCGATCCGATGGCGGCAATCTCAGTCTCGCCGACCGCGTGCGGGCCTTGCAGAAGGCGGCCGCGAACTAAGGTGTGTCGAGATTCAGGTGATGCCGGCCTGCAAACGGCGGCTTTCTGCGCTTCCGGTGCTCACGTACCCAAAAGTACGCTCCGCTCCGGTTCTCGAAAGCCACCATTTTAGGCTCGGCCTGACCTGAATCTCAACGCACCTTAAGCGGTGGTGCCGCCGTCACGCTTGTTCAACGATGCGAGAAATGATGCAGGGCGATGGCCGAAGCAGCGGCGACGTTCAGGCTGTCGAAGCCTTTCGACATTGTGATCCGCACTGTCCGCAGGCTGGCTAGCAGGTTTTCGGGCAGGCCTTCGCCCTCGGTGCCGAGATAGAGCGCCAAGCGTTCGGCCGGCCTTGCATCGCGTATGTCGGTTCGTCCGCGCGGCGACAGGGCGAATTGTTCAAAACTCCGTTCGGCGAGCGTTGCGACAAAGCCAGGGGCGTTGCTGAAGGATGCGAACGGGATCTTGAGCGCGGCGCCGACGGAAACGCGAATCGCCTTGCGGTACAGCGGATCGCAGCATGTCGCGTCCATCAGTACCGCATCGGCGCCGAAGGCAGCGGCATTGCGAAAAATCGAACCCATATTGTCGTGGTTGGCGATGCCGACCAGCACCACCACCAGGGCTCGGTCGGGCAAGGCATCCAGCAATGGCCCGGCCGCTTGCGGCGTCTCCTTGCGGCCGATGGCCAGGATGCCGCGATGCATGTGGAAGCCGGCGATCGCGTCCATCACCGCGCTGGTGACGACGTAGACCGGCAGGTCCGCCGGTGCCTTGTACAGGATGTTCCTCAGGCCGCCGAGCCGGTTTTCCAGGACCAGAACGGATTCGGCACCGAAGCGGCCGGACGACAGAAGCAGGTCGAGCACCACCTTGCCTTCGGCGACGAAACGCCCTTGCCGGCCGGCGAGATCGCGTTCGCGGATATCAAGATAGGTGGCGACCCTGGGATCGCCTGGGTCTTCGATGCGAATTGGGTCCATATCCTCCGCCCAAACATCGAGAGCGTGGTTCGTGCGTCGATGACCGCGCGCAAGCCACGTTCCGGAAATCGTCAGCGAGGTAGACGGCCGAGGCCGCGTTCGGTCAAGTGCCGGCGCGGCGCAATCTCTGTGCCATCTGGGACAGATCTTCCTTGCCACCACCGAAAATACCATCCAGCACGACAAGCAACTCCCGCACCGCGTCGGAGTTGCAGGAGTAGTAGATCATCTGGCGGTCGCGGCGGGTTTCCACGAGGTCGAGCGCCCGCAACTTGGCCAGATGCTGCGAGAGGGCGGATTGGCTGAGCATCACCTTTTCGGCGATAGCGCCGACCGACATTTCACCGTCGATCAGATGGCTCATGATCAACAGCCGTTTTTCGTTGCCCATCAGCATCAGAAATTCGGCAGCCGATTCGGCGTTGGCGATTAGCTTTGTCGAGACCATGAATGCCCCATGCTGTTTGTTCATCGAGGCGCCATGGGGGCAATGGTGCCTGAATCCATAAATTCACTAGCGAAAGGCCGCCGACGATTCAGCGCCCTTCGCAAAGGGTAGAACATTTCTTTCAAATCTCAAGTGTTGCTTTCGATCAAATGCAATTAAGTTTCGTTGGTTGCCTGCCCGGCAGCACGGCCGCTCCTGGCCATGGCGACCAGAACGGGTCGCAGGTCCTGTGCCGCCACCAGGGGTTGCGGAAAGAATACCCGGCAAACATTGTCTTTCGACACCAGATCCATGCCATCGGCGTCCAAACCCGCGATGCTCCAGCCGTCGCCGGATGCCCCGGCATAATGGTGCGCATAAACCGCGATCGCGTCGAGATGGTCCGCGTTCATGTGCTCGACGGCGGATTGTTCGCTCGTCGCAAGTTCTTCGACGATAGGCCCGCCGGTGACGAGATCGGAGCGATCGAGCAGATAGGCCTTGCCGAAACCGCCATTGAGGCTGGCGCGCTCCGGCTCGAGGCGAAAGATCGAGAAGTCGCCGAGCCCGGCATAAAGGCTCGCCTTGGGATTGCGGTTGAGATAGCGGCGCTCGGCACGAGCATGCGCGTCAGAGCCACGCTCCAGCCGCGACGCCCGGCAGATCAGGGTCAGGCGCGGATGCGCCAACGGGTCGCCCTTGCCAGGCTCGCCGAGCAGCAGGGAACAGCGTGGATCGGCAAGGATGGCAGGCGTATGCGCCGAGAGCATCGAGACCAGGATCAGCGGCGCGCCGTCGATGTCGGTGGCGACGCCGACCCGGCTTGCCAGCGGCGACCCGGTCTGTACCTCCAGCACCGCCAGTGCGCCGAAGCGGGCACTGCGCAGAAGCGTTTTCGCCAATCGGATTGCCTCGGCGTCGGTCTCGCGGATCACATCCTTCTTTCGGTCGTCCAAAATTCTCGCCCTGCTAAGTTGATTTTTCTATTCCACTTATCGGACGATGATGGCGGTCTTGGCAAGCGTTCCATGCATGTCGCCATCCCATAACTCCCTCGCATTGGTGACTCGAGGCGTGGGCAGGCTCATGGGCGGCATTGCATTACCTCGGCGCCATGCGGATGGCGCCGTCGAGGCGGATGGTTTCGCCGTTCAGCATCTGGTTTTCCACAATGTGGAGGGCAAGGGCGGCATATTCGGATGGTTCGCCGAGGCGGGAGGGGAAGGGCACGGCGGCGCCCAGCGAATCCTGCACGTCCTGCGGCATGCCGGCCATCATCGGGGTCTTGAAGATGCCGGGCGCGATGGTGCAGACCCGAATGCCGGAACGGGCAAGGTCGCGCGCCACCGGCAGTGTCATGCCCACCACGCCGCCCTTGGAGGCGGAGTACGCGGCCTGGCCGATCTGGCCGTCATAGGCGGCGACCGAAGCGGTGTTGACGATGACGCCACGCTCGCCGCCCTGCAGAGGCTCGAGCCTGGCGGCGCGGTCCGCAACGAGGCGGATCATATTGAAGGTGCCGATCAGGTTGACCTCGATCACCTTGCGGTACTGGTCGAGCGGATGGGGGCCATCCTTGCCGATCGTCTTCACGCCAATGGCGATGCCGGCGCAATTGACCAGGATGCGCGGCTCGCCCAGCTTGCTCGCCGTCTCGGCGAGGGCCGCGGTGCCGCTGTCGGCGCTGCTGACGTCGCATTGCACGGCAATGCCGGCGATGTCGGCCGCGACCTTGGCAGCGCGATCGATGCCGACGTCGAAGATGGCGACGCGAGCGCCCTTGGCGGCAAGCGCACGCGCGGTTGCCTCGCCAAGGCCGGAGCCGCCACCGGTCACGATCGCGATCTGGCCGTTCGGATTCATGGCGTCATCCTTTCCTAAAGCGGTTCCAATTCCCGTGGGAAACCGTTTCACACTTTTCCTGGAATTGCTCCAGGAGAACAGGACGGATCAGGCCCGGATCGACAGGCCAGGTCAAGCCACCGCCTAGGCGTGCTCGGCGACCCTGGCCTGGCTGGCATGACCGACCTCGCCCGTGAGCCTGGCAACCGCGCCCGGCGTGATCTCGTGCGACAAAAGGCGGTCGAGGTCGACAGGACGCGGCATCGAGATCTGGCCGCGCGGGATGCGCTTGAAGCCGAGCGGCCCGTAATAGGGCTCGTCGCCGACCAGTATGACGGCCGGCGCGCCGGACTTTGCGGCGGCCTCCAGTGCGATCGCCACCAGCCGGCGGCCGATGCCGAGATTCTTGAAGGCCGGCCGCACGGCAAGCGGCCCGAGCATCAGCGCGCGGCCGGCACCGGCGGCGATGCGGGTCATGCGCACCGAGGCGACGACAATATCGCCGTCGACCGCGACAAAGGACAAGCCACGCTCGTGGCCGCCGGCTTCACGGATCTTGTAGGCGGCAAGCACGAAACGGCCAGGCCCGAAGGCCTCGTCATTGATGGCTTCGATTTCAGGGTCGTGCGCCGGAGTTTCCGGCAGGTATTTCACGTCGGCAAGGCTCATGGTCTTTGCGTTCCGGTAGGGGAGGAAAGGTTGCTGCAAACGGCAGCATTCGCCAGTCAGCGCTTCAAGCGCGGGCGCCCTTTCGTCGTCGGTCAAACCGGATCAAAGCAAAGTCGAACATGCGGAGTGTCCGCTAGCATCAATTTTCGGCCGCCGCAATCGGCGCCTTCGCTGGCCCTACCGATTGACAATCTGTTCAGCCCCGAATGATTTCCGGCCTGCCGCATCGCGCTCTACATCAGGTGGAAACGCGAAAGGACATCTCATGGGATTGCTGGTCGACGGCAAATGGCAGGACCGCTGGTACGGCACCAAGGATAGCGGCGGCAAGTTCGTGCGGCCGCAATCGCAATGGCGCGACTGGATCACGCGCGACGGAACGCCCGCCGGAGACCGCGGCCGCGGTTTCAAGGCCGAGCCCGGCCGTTATCACCTGTATGTCTCGCTCGCCTGTCCGTGGGCGCACCGGACGCTGATCTTTCGCGCGCTGAAGAAGCTCGAAGGCATCATCTCGGTCTCGGTTGTGCATCATTTCATGGGCGCGAATGGCTGGACGTTTCTCGCCGAGGACGGCGCCACCGGCGACACGCTCTACGGCCTCGATTTCCTGCACCAGATCTATACCAGGGCAGATCCGGCCTATTCCGGCCGGGTGACGGTGCCGGTGCTGTGGGACAAGAAGGAGCGGACCATCGTTTCCAATGAGTCTTCCGAAATCATCCGGATGCTCAATTCAGCCTTCGACGAATGGGGGGACGCCAGCCTCGATTTCTATCCTGAAGCGTTGCGGGGTGAGATCGATGCGGTCAACGCGCTGGTCTATCCCGCCATCAACAACGGCGTCTACCGCGCGGGCTTCGCCACCACGCAGGCGGCGTACGAGGAAGCCTTCGGCGAGCTGTTTTCGGCGCTCGACACCCTGGAGGATCGCCTATCCAGGCAACGCTATCTGGTGGGCGATCGCATCACCGAGGCCGACTGGCGGCTGTTCACCACGCTGGTGCGTTTCGACCCGGTCTATGTCGGCCATTTCAAGTGCAATTTGCGCCGCATCGCCGACTATCCGAACCTGTCGAACTATTTGCGCGACCTCTATCAGGTGCCTGGTGTCGCGGGGACGGTGAACCTGCATCACATCAAGGCGCATTATTACGGCAGTCATGAAACGATCAATCCCACACGGATCGTGCCGGTGGGGCCGGAACTGGACTATGGCGCGCCGCATGACCGCGCCCGGTTCGGGGGGCGGGCCTGATCTACCAGTAGGGCGATGTCGGCTCATCCCGAAAAACCTCGGCGATGCGCCGCAGCGTCGCCGGCGTCGTGCCTTCCGGCAAGCGATCCAGCGGGAAGAAGCCGGCCTCGGCGATCTCATGGTCCGGCTGCTTCGGTGCCGTCTGGCTGAAGTGCTCGATCAGGTAGAGGCCGACATGGTCGCGGCGGCTGGAGCGGCGGTTGAAATGCATCGATTTGAGAACCGGCGGTGCTGCCAGCGCGATGTTGCCTTCCTCGGCCAGTTCGCGCGCCAGCGCCTCGGCAAGCGTTTCGCCCGTTTCGACGCCGCCGCCGGGAAGCTGCCAGCCCGGCACATAGGTATGCCGGATGAGGAACACCGAATTGTTGGCGGCATCATGGATGAGGCCGCGCACGCCGAGCGTCATTGGCCGCCGCAGCACGAAATAGAGATGGAACAGTCTGGCGCGCAGCCCCGACCAACCGGTCTGGCGGAAGGCATCTTCCGGATTTGCCATCAGGTGCGAAACCGTGGGTGATAAGGAAACCTTGAGTGGAAAGCGGGACGCTGGTCGCCTATGAGGGATGGATGTTCAGGCTCGCGCATATTTCCGATGTCCATCTGGGGCCGCTCCCCGATGTATCCTATCGCGATCTCGCCTCCAAGCGCGTGCTCGGCTACGTAAACTGGCAGCGCAACCGCCGCCGCCACATGCATGACGCCGTCATCGATGCCATCACCGCCGATATCAAGGCGCAGAACCCCGACCATCTCGCCGTCACAGGCGACCTGGTCAATCTGGCGCTCGACGGCGAGATCGAGATGGCCAAGCACTGGCTGGAGACGTTGGGATCGCCGCATGATGTTTCGGTGGTTCCGGGAAACCACGACGCCTATGTGCCGGGCGCCTTCGACAAGGTCTGCCGCGCATGGGCGGCCTGGATGAGCGGCGACGGCGTCAACGCACCGGTCGACCGCAACGCATTTCCCTATCTGCGCGTGCGCGGCAATGTCGCGCTGATCGGCGTCTCGACGGCGCGGGCCACGGCCCCCTTCATGGCCAACGGCTTCTTCATGGAGGGGCAGGCGGAGCGGCTCGGCAAGATTCTTCGCGACACGGCCGCCCAAGACCTGTTTCGCGCGATCATGATCCACCACCCGCCGGTGCGCGGCGCCGTCTCGCAGCACAAGCGGCTGTTCGGCATCGCCCGCTTCCACAAGATCATCCGCCGGCACGGCGCGGAGCTCGTCCTGCACGGACATTCGCATCTACCGTCGCTGTTCCAGATCGGCCCGCGCGACGCCAAGGTCCCGGTGGTCGGCGTCGCCGCCGCCGGTCAGGCGCCGGGGGGAAAGCATCCGGCGGCACAGTATAATCTGTTCGACATCGATGGCGAAAAGGGCAATTGGCGCATCCGCCTGACCCGGCGCGGCCTGACCGGGCCGGCGATACCGCCTGCCGATCTGCAGACCATGGAACTGGGTGTGGAGGCCAGCGCTTCTATTGCCGCAGGCTGAACACCATAGCCACGAGGCGGTCCCAGAAAAGGGCGACCGACACCGCCAGGCCGACCAGGGCCCCGGCAGCGATCAGGCCAAGGCCTGACAGGAAGGCCGACCAGCTATTGCCGCGCGTCGTCGAGCGCAGCGGCGGCTCGGCTTCCGCCACCTGGGCGCGCTTCATGCCGGCGACGGCCGGTTCGACCCCGCCCTCCATCATCCTCTGCCGCTCGACGATGCGCTCGGCGACATAGCGTGTCACGGAATCGGCAATCGGCTTCATCTCGGTCGATTCGGCAAGCACCACGCGGCCAATACGGGTGTCCTTGAGGAAGCGGTAGGTGCGGCGGTCGCGGCCCATCGCGACATGGCTGACGGCATCGATCCAGAGGCGCGGCTGCAGTCCCGAGGAAACGACGAAATCGAAATTGTCCATGTCGGCGGGCACGTCGGCGAAGACAGGCGCAAGTTCGGCTGCCAGGAGATCGAGGCGCATGCGATGCGCCTCGCGCATGTCGACGACGACATCGTCGCGGTCGGCGAAAGCGTTCTTCACATCACGGATGGCATCGGACAGTTTTCTCGACGGATCGATCTTTTCGCCTGCGTCCTTCATCGGCGTCTGCCTCGCGGGGTTGGTTAACACGCAGTTAACACAGCCGCCGGCAAAATGCACTGGCGAGAAGACGGCGCGCGGCGCGGGGCGCCGTGCGCTGGAAGAACTCAACCAGTCGCGGTGGCGAGTCTCGGGCGAATGGGCCTGGCGCGACGGCTCATGTTGCGCTGGATGATGTTCGCCACCAGATCGGGTGCTTCCTCGACCAGCATATGGCCGGCCTCCAGCACGTGATGCACATGAAAGCGCGCCGGCAGGTCGTCCGCCTGGGTGAAGGGCAGTACCGCGTCATCACTGCCCCACACCACCATCACCGGCATGGCCAGCCTCTCCAACTGGTCGCGCGGGATGACGCCTTGCCGGTCGTCCCTGGTCATGGCGGCGGCGATCTCGACGAGTTTTTCCAGTTGCCCAGGGCGTTGGCGCATGCCGCAGAGGGTGTCGGCGGCGTGATCAAAAGGCCGTGCCCGTGGTCCCGACATGGCGGCAAGGCAGGCGCGGATCTCTGATGGGCTGCGTGCGCAGGCATAGCGGCGCAACAGTGGCCCGTTGATTTCCGGACCGAAGCCGCCGGGCGCCAACAGGGTCAGCGAGGCCACCTTCTCGGGCTCGGCCAGCGCCATCAGCGTCGCCACCGCTCCGCCCATCGAATGGCCAACGAGGTGGATCCGTTTGACCGCGCGCGCCGCAAGGTCGGCAAGAACGGCCCTTGCCGCGACCTTTGCAGGCCCGGCGCCCGGAAAATCGAGCGACAGGCCGTGCCCCGGCAAGTCATAAGCAAGCGTGCGCATGGAAGGCGCGAGCGAGGCGACCACGTCGCGCCAGCCGTCGGAGCAACCGCCGAAACCGTGCAGCAGGACGATGGTCTTCGAGCCAACACCCTGTTCGGTGGCATGGAGCGATGAGATCATGATCGCGGAAGGTGTTAAATTGCGGGAAAACTCGAAATGTGGCTGGATTGCTCCTTGTCCAACCGGATGGCCAGTAAAGTTTTCGCGACTGGCGCCTGGGCGCGAGCATGCCGTTCCGTGGCTTTGCCGGCAAAGCCGGCTAAATCAGCGCGATTGTGGCTTTGTCCGCCGCGCGCGGGCGTCCAACTATCCCATTGGTCCAAACAGGTCCGGTCCATTTGACATCAGCTGGCGTTGCCGAGTCCGGCGGCGCGCAAGGCGCCGACCAGGCGTTCGGTCAGGTCGGCCGGATATTTTCGGTCGATGAAGGTCGCGCGCGGATTGGCGGCGAATCTCGGAAACTTGGCGCTCAGCTCATCGACCAGCTTTCGCGCTTGACCGTCCTGGCCGGAGATCTTGGCGCCGATCAGCCGGGCGGCGAGATAGTGCGATTTGGTTGCGGTCGTTCGCAGGGCGGAACTGGCGATGGCTGCCTTGTTCGTGTCGCCGAGCATGAGTTCGCCGGCGAAAAGCCCGAAATCCCACCAGGTCGGATGGCCGCTGGAGGCGTCCACCGCATGGGCCAGGATCGGCGTTCCCTCGGCGTACCGACCGGTGAAGATCAGCCCATAGCCATAAGCGGCGGCCATGGCGAGATCGTAGGGGTTGAGGTCATAGGCCTTGCGCATCCAGCGCAGGGCCTCGTCGGCGTTGCCGATACGCGAATTGATGTAGCCGTACGAGCGATGCGCGTAGGGGCTGGTCGGCCCCATTTGCACGGCGCGATGGGCGAATGTCACCGCCTTCTCGATCGTCGCGTCCGGCGGATAGGCGTAGTGGTCGTTCACAGCCTCCAGATGCAGCGAGGCAAGCTCCGAATAGACCAGCGGCGATCTGGCGCCATTGTCGGCAAGGGTTTCGAGGCAGCGATAGGCGGCCTCGTGCGTCTTGGCGTTCTGGTCGAGATAATATTTGTCGTTGAGCAACAGGCACTGCGTCAGGGCGGTCTGAATGCCGCTCTGCTCGATATAGCTGTAGATGGTGCCGGACGCGGGAAGGGCGGAACTCAGTATGCCGGCGATACGGTCCTCGACTGCCGATGGCGCGCTGTCGGCCGCGGTCAGGTTGCGTGACAAAAGCACCCGTCCGGTCGCCACGCTCTGCAATTCGATGGTGACGTCGCCAGCATCCGGTCCAGGCAGGACATCGAAGATGAAGCTTGTCGCGCTGGCGACCGAATCGGTCTTGTCGACCGTATCGCGACCGATGAAGTCGATCGTGTCGAAGCCGCTTAGACCGGCGCGCAGCGCTGCGGCGACACGACTGGCGTCGGTGCCGCTGGCCTTGACGGCGATGTAGACGAGCGGCAAGGCCTCGCTCGCAGGCGATGATGCAATGCTGCTGCTCAGGCCTGCGGCCTCGACCGCGGCCGGCATGTCGCCGCCCGCGAGCAGCGCGCCGCTGCCCTGACGCATAATCAGAACTCCGAGCATGGCGATCACCAGGGCGATCGCCATCCAGAAGAACCTGAGATGGCGCGCCACCGAGGGGGCGGCAGAGGGCACGATAGAGGGCAATGCCGCGGCAGGGGCATCGCCGGATGGTTCGGGCGGAGCAGTCGCCGGTTCGGCCTGTCTGGCAGGTTCCACGGTTTCCGGCAAACGGATCGCGTTGAGCTCATAGGCCGGGACGTAACCGCCGCGTGGAATGGCGATGCGGACGGGCTCGGCGATGCCTTCATTGGCGAAATACTGCTGCAGCAGTTCGCGCAGTCTGCCTGCCTGCACTCGCACCACGGCATCGGTCGACGGATCGAAATCGCCGTCCTTGCCGAAGACGTCCATGGCGATGGAAAAGCCCTTCAGCCTGTCGGCTTCGCCGGCCTGCTCGCGTTCGACGAGATAACGGATCAGTTTGCGCGCACGCTCGGACCGTCCGAACGTTTCGCTGGCAAGCAGTCGCTCCAGTGTCTCGCGCACTGCGGGGGCGGCAGGCGTAGCATGCTGCAAGTGTCGATCCTCTCGAAGTCGGCACAGGGTGAAGCACGATCATATAGTGCCCCCATCGCCACACAAGTATGCAGCCCTTATGCGATCGCGTACCTAACCGGATAATTTTCCGGTGGTTAATGACCGGGGCCGCCGCCGATCGCCGAACGATGTGGGTTGATATCGCCAAGCCTTTGTTCCGGCTTGAAAAAATAGCGGCGCGAGAGCCAGTCGAAGCTCTCGCGCCGATAACCGGCAAATGCTACTTGGCCTTGCGGCCGACGATGCGGTTGGCGGCCGAAGTCACCGCTTCCAGCGATGCGGCGACGATGTTGGTGTTGATGCCGGCGCCGAACAGTTTGCCGCCGGGATATTCCATCTCGACGTAGGAAATGGCCGACGCGTTCGAGCCGCGCTGCATCGAGTGCTCGGAGTAGTCGAGCACCGACATCTCGACGCCGACATGGCGCGACAGAGCGTCGACGAAGCCGTCGATCGGACCGGTGCCGGTGCCTGATATGGTCACTTCCTTGCCGTTGTCGAGGATGACCGCCTCGACAACGCGCCGGCCCTTCACCTCGGTATCGGGATAGGTGTGGTGGTCGAGGAATTTCAGGCGCGCGCCCGGCTGGTCGACATAGGTCTCGAGGAAGCGTTCATGAATGCGCTTGGCCGGAACCTCCTTGCCTTCGGCATCGGTGATCGCCTGGATCGCCTGGCTGAACTCGATCTGCAGATTGCGCGGCAGGTTCAAGCCGTAATCGGCCTGCAGCACATAGGCGATGCCGCCCTTGCCCGACTGCGAGTTGATGCGGATGATCGCTTCGTAGCTGCGGCCGACATCGGCCGGGTCGATCGGCAGATAGGGCACTTCCCACAGGCTGGTGTTGGCCTTCTTCAAGGCCTTCATGCCCTTGTTGATCGCATCCTGGTGCGAGCCGGAAAAGGCCGTGTAGACGAGCTCGCCGACATAGGGGTGACGCTCGGGGATCTTCAGCTGGTTCGAATATTCATAGACGTCCTTCATCCGGTTGATGTCGGAGCAGTCGATGCCCGGATCGACGCCTTGCGTATACATGTTGAGCGCCAGGGTGACGATGTCGACATTGCCGGTGCGCTCGCCATTGCCGAACAGCGTGCCTTCGACGCGGTCGGCGCCGGCCATCAGGCCGAGCTCGGTGGTGGCGATGCCGGTGCCGCGGTCATTGTGCGGATGCAGCGAGATGATCAGATTTTCACGGTTGTCGAGATTGCGGCACATCCATTCGATGCGGTCGGCATAGACGTTTGGCGTCGACATCTCGACCGTCGACGGCAGGTTGATGATCAGCTTGTTGTCTGAAGTCGGCCTGACGATCTCGGTGACGGCG
Source organism: Mesorhizobium sp. GW821-FHT07A06 (assembly GCF_059419085.1). NCBI lineage: Bacteria > Pseudomonadati > Pseudomonadota > Alphaproteobacteria > Hyphomicrobiales > Phyllobacteriaceae > Mesorhizobium > Mesorhizobium sp. GW821-FHT07A06. Next base: position 309,964 of record NZ_JBWKRC010000006.1, on the reverse strand, counting down.
TTGCAGATCTCCAGCGCCACTTCGAGCTCGGTGCCGGTAAAGCTCTCCGGCGAATATTCGAAACGGTAGCCGCCGCCGGCCTTGGCCGCCATGTCGGTGATCATCTTGGCGGCGTCGGTGGCGATGCGCTTGATGCCGCCGACATCTTTTTCGAAGACGACGCGGCGCTGCAATTCGCTTGTCGAATTGTAGAAATGCACGATCGGGTTGGTGGCGCCCTTCAGCGCTTCGAAGGTGCGGGTGATCAGCTCGGGCCGGCACTGCACCAGCACCTGCAGCGATACGTCGGCGGGGACGTTGCCTTCCTCGATGCACCAGCGGGCGAAGTCGAAATCGGTCTGCGAGGCCGAGGGGAAGCCGATCTCGATTTCCTTGAAGCCCATGTCGAGCAGCAGGCCGAACATGCGCGCCTTGCGCTCATGACCCATCGGATCGATCAGCGCCTGGTTGCCGTCGCGCAAATCGACCGAGCACCAGATCGGCGCCTTGTCGATCACCTTCGAGGGCCAGGTCCGGTCGGTGAGGCCCACGGTCGGATAGGGCTGATATTTGCTGGCCGCATCCGGCATGCCGCGGGCTGACCCTGTCGTGCCCTGGGCCGACCCGGTCATGCCGTTCGGAGCATTCTTGCCGGCTACCGCGGCATCAGGGCGGATTTCTTCTCGTGCGTTCATCGTCTTGTTCTCCCGGCGGCCCTCGGATCCGTCTTGGACGGATGGGTGGCGAGTGGCGCCTTTACCAGATTTTCGTTCGCTTGATATGACTGCCAAGGAGCATGCGCTTGCGCGGCGGTTCGACCGCCGGGCGCTCCTTCAGCGAACCCGGCGATCGCCGATAAGGCCGAGAAGAAGCAGGGTCGAGGCAAACGCGCGCACGGTCTCGCCGGCAAAGCCGGTCTGACGGGAAGCGGTGGTGGCGCGCGTGTTCATGCCGGCTCTCATACAGGAGCGGCCCGTGAGAGGCAAGCGGGCCGGGATCCGTCGATTGTTATCCCTGATGCGGGTGCTCTTTCCCGCGCGCCGCAAATGCGCCAGACTTGGGCGCCGGAGGGTTGCGGTGCACCATCGCCGGGAAGGGGGTCGTCCATGAATTTCGTGTTCTTCTCGCCGCATTTCCCCGCCAACGGCGCCGATTTCTGCGACCGGCTGAAGAAGGCGGGCGCCACCGTGCTCGGCATTGGCGATGCGCCCCATGACGCGCTGGACGGCAAGCTGAAGGCAGCGCTTTCGGAATATTACCGTGTCGCCGACATGGAGGACTACGATGCGGTGTTCCGGGCGATAGGCCATTTCATCCACAAATGGGGCCGCATCGACCGCTTCGAATCGCTCAACGAGCACTGGCTGGAACTGGAAGCCAACATTCGCACCGATTTCAACATCTACGGCACCAAGCTCGATTTCGTGAAGAACCTGAAGCGCAAGAGCCGCATGCGCGCCTTCTTCCGCAAGAGCGGCGTCGAGACGATCGCGCAGCGCAAATGCTCCGACCGCGCCGGCGCCATGACCTTCATCCGCCGCGTCGGCTATCCCGTCGTGGTGAAGCCGGATTCGGGCTCCGGGGCTTCGAACACCTTCAAGATCTCCAACGCCAGGGAGCTCGACCAGTTCTTCCGGGACAAGCCCGAGGACGTGACCTTTGTCATGGAGCAGTTCATCGAAGGGCTGGTGGTGACCTATGACGGGCTGGTCAACCGCGACGGCGAGGTGGTGCTGGCGGCCAGCCACCGCTATGACCAGAGCGTCATGGAGGTGGTCAACAAGGACCGCCACATGAGCTACACCTGCTTTCCCCGGATCCGACCTGTCGTCGAGGAGGCCGGACGCAAGATCCTGAAGGCGTTCGACGTGCGCGAGCGCTTCTTCCACATCGAGCTGTTCGAGACCAGGGACGACCGGATCATCGCGCTGGAGGTCAACATGCGGCCGCCCGGCGCCTGGATGACCGATGCGATCAACTACACGTTCGATATCGACGTCTACGCGGCATGGGCCGATATGGTGGTCAAGGACGCCGCCGGCGGGCCCTATGAGGGCAAATATTTCACCGCCTATGCCAGCCGCAAGCGGCACCTCCACTATTTGCACAGCCATGAGGACGTGCTAGCGGCGCACCGCGACAAGATCGTCCACCATCAGCCGATAGAAGAGGTTTTCAGCCGCGCCATGGGAAATTACGCCTACCAGATGCGCTCGAAGGATCAGGCTGATCTGCGTGAAGCGGTCGCCTATATCCATGCGGAAAAGGCCTGAAGGCGATGGACATCTCCTATCACAAGCATTTCTCGGGCAAGCTCGGCCGCGACATGGAATACAAGCGCTACGGCCATGCCGGCCGGCCGGTGGTGGTGTTCCCGACCTCGCAGGGAAGGTTCTATCAGTTCGAGGATTCCGGCGGGGTCGGCGCACTGGCCGAATTCGTCGACACCGGCCGCATCCAGCTGTTCACGGTCGACGGCGTCGATTCTGAATCCTTCTTCGACAAGCATCACGACGCCGCGCAGCGCATCGCCCGGCACGAGGCCTATTTCCGCTACGTGCGCGAGGAGGCACTGCCGGAATTCTTGTCCACCGCGGCGGCCGCCAATGGCGGGCGCAAGCTGAAGCCGTTGTTTTCAGGCTGTTCGATGGGCGGCTACCACTCCTCGAACTTCGTCTTCCGCTTTCCGGAGCTGGCCAGCGGCGTCATCTCGCTGTCGGGTGTCTATTCGGCCCGCGATTTCTTCGGCAAGGCGCTGGAGGGCGATATCTTCTACAACTCGCCGCTCGACTATCTGCCCGGCATCGTCGACCCCAAGCTGCTGGCCCGGCTGAAGGCGCTGAGGCTGATCTTCTGCTGCGGGCAGGGCGCCTGGGAAGAGCGCATGCTGGTCGAGACGCGCCAGCTGGAGCAGATACTGCGCGACAAGTCGATTCCGGCCTGGGTCGACTATTGGGGGGGCGATGTCAGCCATGACTGGCCATGGTGGCACAAGCAGCTGGTCTATTTCTTCGGCCGCTGGCTGGATGATGACCTGATGCACAGGCTCGACTGAGGTCCATTGACATCCAGCGGCGGGTCGACTGCCTCGCCATCACTTGGCGGACGCCTGGGCAACTTACCCTTCCTGGCAGACCGGCAGCGAAACAGTCTCGTGTTCAGTCGCCGATCCGCGCCGCAGGCCGAGGAAGACGACAAGGGCGGTGGCGATGGTGATTACGGCCAGCACGACCAGCAGCCGATCGAACGCCGTCTCATAGGCTTGCACCAGCACGCCGGCATTGGCCAATGGCAGATGTTGCGCCGTTTCACCGACATTGCCGGTGACAAGCAACTGCGCCGCGGCGGCCGTATCCGCGGAAGATGCGCCTCGAGGAGCGAGTTGTGTCGCGGTGAAGCCCGACAGGGTCGCCATGACGATGGCCAGCGCCACGCCCTCGCAGGCGACACGGGTGGTGTTGAAGATGCCGACCGCCATGCCGGCGCGCTCCCTCGGCACGACGCTGACGGCGAGCCCGTCCATCAATCCCCAGGGTAGAGCGATGCCGACGCCGATCAGCATCAGCGGCGCCACCAGAGCGACGGCAACCGGTGGTGTCAGGCTCAGCCAGACGAGGCCGGCGGCGGCGATGAGCAGACCGACGCCGCAGATCGTGGCCGGTGCTATCCAGCGCGCCAATTGGCCGGCGAGCAAGGGCAGGATCAGCAGTGGCCCCGACAGGCAGATCATCAATTGTCCGGCCTTGACCTCGCTCATTCCCTGGATGCCGATGAAGCGGATCGGCAAAAGCACCAGCAGGACGACGAAGCCATAGGCTGGTGCCGCCGCCAGGAACTGGACGCCGACGAAGCGGGGAAAGCGAAACAGGGTGAGATCGAGCATCGGCCGGCGCACGCGCCGCTCAACGATGATGAAGGCCGCGAAGAAGAGCACTGCCGCCACCAGCAACGCGATGACGACGGGATCGGTCCAGCCGACCTGCGGCGCCTGCAGCACACCATAGGTCAGCGCGGCCAGCGCGATGGTGAAGGTGCCGGCTCCCGCCCAGTCGAGCACGGTCGCATCCGGGTCGCGCGATTCCCTGATGGTGCGCAGGCCGAGGGCTGCCGCCGCGATCGCGAGCACTGCCACCAGAACAAGGATCGACCGCCAGCCGAATGCGGAGATGAGCAGGCCCGAGGCGATGGGGCCGAAGGCCAGGCCGATGCCGAAACTGGTGCCGAGGAAGGAGAAGGCGCGCAGCCGCAGCGGCCCTTCGAATTCCTGGGCAAGTGCCGAGGCGCCGCCGGCGAAGGCCAAGGCACTGCCGATCCCTTGCGCGGCCCTGAACATGTCGAACCAGGCGATTTCGGGCGCCAGCATCGCGCCGAGTGATGCCACGACAAAAAGGCAGAGGCCGGCAAGGAAGACGCGTTTGCGGCCGTGGTTGTCAGCCAGCGCTCCCGATGCCATCAGGCCGGCGCCGAAGGTCAGCATGAAGGCGTTTGTCACCCAGTTGAGTGCGATCGGGCTGCCGCCGAGATCGGCAGCGATGCGGGAGAGCGCGACGGCCGGGCCGGTGAAGGTCAAGGGCATCGTCATCGCGGCAAGGCATACCGACAAGAGCACGAGCCATCTCGCGGTCGGGCCGGTTGTGGTCTGCAAGGTCATGGATTTTCCTATCTGAAGAAGCATCGCCGGCATGGCGCGTGGGTTGCGGCGCCGGTCGCAGCCACAAGATAGGTCGGTGGCCTTTCAGGAAAAATGCTACTATATCTCCTGATATACCGGACTGAAACGCTCGAATGGGAACGCGATGGATCGTCTCAGTGGCCTCCTGGCTTTCGCCCGCACGGCCGAACTCGGCAGTTTCATCGCCGCCGGGCGTGCGCTCGGCATCTCCGCCTCCGCCGTTGGCAAGAGTGTCGCCAGGCTCGAACAGGAACTCGGCGTGCGCCTCCTGCAGCGCACCACAAGACGCATCGGGCTGACGGAAGAGGGCAGGCTGTTCAACGAGCGGGTGCGCCGCATCCTCGACGACATCGACGATGCCGAGGCGATGCTGTCGCGGACGCGGGAGATGCCGCACGGACGGCTGCGGGTCTCGACCCCGATCGTCACCTATCATCTGCTGCTGCCGGTGTTGTCGGAGTTCATGGCCCGCTATCCCGAGATCGAACTCGATATCGATTTCAACGATCGCATCGTCGATGTCATCGAGGAAGGCATCGACGTCGCCATCCGCAGCGGCGAGCTGCCGGATTCCCGCCTGGTGGCGCGTCCGCTCGCACCGTTCCGGCTGCTGTTGTGCGCCGCGCCTTCCTACCTTGAGCGTCATGGCACGCCGAGGGTGCCGGCCGATCTCGCCCGGCATTTCGGCATCCGCTTCCGCTTCCCCAACAGCGGCAAGCTGCAGGAGTGGCCGTTCATCGCCGATCGCTCCGACCCACGCTCGATGCTGACCTGCAACAACATGGAAGCCTTGAAGGGCGCCACGATCGCCGGCCTTGGTATCGGCTGCATGCCCGATTTCCTGGTCCGGGAAGCGTTGCGTGACGGCAGGCTGTGCACCGTGCTGGACGATCATGTCGATGGCCGTGGCCAGTTCCGGATGCTGTGGCCGTCCAATCGCCATTTGTCGCCGAAGGTGCGCGTCCTCGTCGATTTTCTTCCCGAGCGCCTCGCCGTGGTGCGATAGGCAGGCCCAGGGGGCACGGCCTTCGGCCGGCCCGGGGTCACGGCCACAGGCCGGCCCGGGGTCACGGTCTTCGACCGGCCCGGGGTCACGGTCTTCGACCGGCCAGAGGTCACGGTCTTCGACCGGCCAGAGGTCACGGTCTTCGACCGGCCAGAGGTCACGGTCTTGTGATTTCAGATGCGAAGTCAAACTTTGAAGTTTAGCTTCGTATCTAGTACAAGCCCGCCATGAAAGATCAATTGCCCCCGCAGGACGATCCCAAAGCCGCGCATGCGCTGGCCCTGGCGGCCGAGCTTCGGGTGGTGGCCGGCAGGCTGATCCGGCGGCTGCGCGAACAGGCCGATACCGGTGATCTGACCACTTCGCAGAAGTCGGCGCTGCTGCATCTGGAGCGCGAGGGTCCGGCGACGGTGACGACGCTGGCGCGCGCCCAGGACATGCGTCCGCAGTCGATGGGCGCCATTGTGTCGGCTCTGCAACTGGCCGGTCTGGTGGAAGGCGCGCCGGATCCGGCCGATGGCCGGCAGGTCCTCCTGTCGCTTACGTCTGCTTGCCTGGACATGATCGCGACCGGGCGGGCGGCACGACAGGACTGGTTGTTCCGCGCCATCCAGGCGAACCTTGACCGCGAGGAGCAGGAGCAACTCGCGGGCGCCGTCGAATTGTTGAAACGGCTCGCTGACTCCTGACCCTTCAATATCCACGATCCACGCCGCCCTTCGATCGCCGAAAGGAAGCATAATGGCAGTCACCACGCTTGACCCGAAGACCGCACTCATCGTCATCGATCTGCAAAAGGGCATCGTTTCGCTACCCTGTGCCCATCCCATCGGCGACGTCGTACAGCGGGCCGGCGCGCTCGCCGACGCGTTCCGCGGCCGCGCCTTGCCGGTCGTGCTCGTCAACGTCGCCGGCGCCCCTTCGGGCCGGACGGAGCAGGCGCCGCGCGTGCGGGAATTTCCCGCCGGCTGGACTGATCTTGTCCCTGAGCTGAAGCAGCAGCGGTGGGATCACATCGTGACCAAACGCACTGTGGACGCCTTCGTCAACACCGGCCTCGAAGCCTGGCTGAAGGGCGAGGGCGTCACCCAGGTGGTGATATCAGGCGTCTCCACCAGCATGGGCGTCGAAGCGACCGCCCGTCACGCGCGCGATCTCGGGTTCAACGTTACGCTCGCCATCGATGCCATGACCGATATGAACCTCGATGCCCACACCAACAGCATCGGGCATATTTTCCCCAGGCTGGGCGAAAACGGCACGACACGGGACATCCTCGATCTCTTGGACAAGGGAGGTGCCTGACAATGCAATGGATCGACTGTGTGTCCTATTTCCTTGGTGGCGCCGTGCTGACGAATGCCGTGCCGCATTTCGTCAGCGGCGTGATGGGGCGGCCTTTTCAAAGCCCCTTTGCCCAGCCGCGCGGCCAGGGCCATTCCTCCTCGACAGTGAATGCCCTGTGGGGATTTCTGAACCTGGCGGTCGGTTATCTCCTGGTGGTCCGTGTCGGAGATTTCGACCTGCGATCCACGGCTGATGTCGTCGCATTGGGTTTGGGCACCCTCCTCATGGGGGTAGCAATGGCGCGCATGTTCGGCCGCTTCAACGGCGGCAATGCCCCGGCCGACGGATGAGCGACCCGGCAAAAGGCACGTTCCGTTCGCTGGCCAATTTCAACTACCGGATCTGGGCCGGCGGCGCGATCGTGTCCAATGTGGGAACCTGGATGCAGCGCACCGCCCAGGACTGGCTGGTGCTGACCCAACTGACCCACAACAACGCGACCGCCATGGGTGTGGTGATGGCGCTGCAGTTCGCGCCGCAGATCCTCTTGCTGCCATGGACGGGCTTTGCCGCCGATCATCTCGACCGGCGCAAGCTGCTGTTCGCCACGCAAGCCGCCATGGGCCTGATCGCGCTCGGTCTTGGCCTGCTCACCGTCGCTGGGCTCGTCCAATTGTGGCACGTCTATGTGTTCGCATTCCTGCTTGGCTGCACGACGGCGTTCGACGCACCAGCGCGCCAGACCTTCGTCTCAGATCTGGTCGGCGAGACGGATCTGTCGAATGCCGTGGCGTTGAATTCCACCTCGTTCAATGTCGCGCGCATGATCGGCCCTGCCGTCGCCGGCACCCTTATCGCCTCCGTCGGCTCCGGCTGGGTGTTCCTGATCAACGCGGCATCGTTTGCCGCTGTCCTTGCCTCGCTCGGCCTGCTCCGCCTCAGTGAGCTTCACCTGAAGGACAAGACGCAGCGGAGCCGCGGCAGCCTTGCCGAGGGTTTTGCCTATGTCTGGAAGCGTCCTGACCTTAAAGCCGTCCTTTTGATGCTTTTCCTGATCGGCACGTTCGGGCTCAACTTCCCGATCTTCATTTCGACCATGTCAGTTTCCGTCTTTCACGCGGGTGCCGGCCAGTATGGGCTGTTGACGTCGACCATGGCGATCGGATCGGTCACCGGGGCATTGCTGGCGGCCCGGCGCGAGCAGCCCCGCCTGGCGTTTCTTCTGGCGGGTGCCGCGATCTTCGGCCTTGGCTTCAGCCTGGCCGCGATCATGCCCAATTACTGGCTGTTCGGCCTGGCGCTCGTTGTCATCGGCGTCTCGGCCCAGACGATGACCACTTCGACCATCGGCCTGGTGCAGCTTTCGACCGAACCTGCCATGCGCGGGCGTGTGATGGCGATCCTGCTGGCCACAACGCTGGGCGGTACCGCTCTCGGCGCCCCGGTGGTCGGCTGGGTGGCCGATGATGTCGGTCCACGCTGGGCGCTTGGCGTGGCCGCCATTGCCGGCTTTGCTGCGGCTCTCGTCGGGGTTCGCTATCTCGCGAGGTATCGCCGCTTGCGCGTGCGGATCGAGGCCGGACGTCTCCGCTTCGATCACGATGATGGCAAAGCCGAGCCGGCGGAGGCCGGATAGGGTCTTCTCCGGCGTCCCGATAAAATATGAATACTTAGGTGAAGTTTTTGGTGGAAACCCCGGCGACGCGGTGGTATGCCCCGTGATGGCAACGAGGCTAGGATTTTTCGGCGGCTTCGTTTGAAGCGCTATCGAGTGGGGGTTGCCACGCGACGGGCATGTGGTCACCGCCTATTGGCGCCGCGGCGCGCAAGGCGAGAATGGCGGCGGCGAGGAATAGGGCGCCGATGGCGCTGAGGCCGATCAATCCCGGATGCTCCTGGCCACCAGGCGCGCGACGCTCGGGCCGACGAGCAGCACGATCAGGAAGCGCGCTGACTGCAGCGCCATGACGAAAGAGATGTCGACGTTCTGCGCCGCGGCGGCAATGATGGCCACGCTGTCCATGCCGCCGGGGCTGGTCGCCAGATAGGCCGTCAGCGGATCGATGCCCAGGAGATGGCTGATCAGGAAGGCGAGCCCGCCACAGAATGCGATCAGCGCCACGATCGAGGCGATGATCTGGGGCAAGGCCCGCGTCGCATGGCGCAGGATCGGCCTGGTGAAATTCAGCCCGATCGACCAGCCGACCATGGCGTAGCTGACAGCCAGCAACCAGGGCGGCAACTGCATCTCGACACCCAGGCCGAGATGGATGACGCTGCCGAAGATGAAGGTGCCGAGGAAGAAGGGCGAGGGCAGCCGGCAGAGCTTGCCCGCCAGGCCGCCGACCAGCGCGATTCCTGATGTGGCGGCGAAGGCCTGGGCATCGATCGGCGGAAACCAGATGATGGGCGGTATTTCGATGCCCGACGTGTCGACCCACATCTTGGCGACGATGGCGGCCGTCATCGAAACGAAGATGACGCGCAGATACTGCATGAAGGCGACGAGGCGCTGGTCGGCGCCGAAGGCGCCCGCCATCAGCACCATGGCGGTGGCCGCGCCCGGCGAGGAACCCCAGACGGCGGTGGTGCCGGGCAGGATGCGCCAGCGGCTGATCAGCCAGCCAAGCAGGCTGGAGGCCGCGACCGTGGCGATTACAACGCCCAGGAACAGCGGCCACTCGGCGTAGAAGACGGGAAAGATGTCGGCCGAGATCGATGCGGCGACGAGACAGCCGACAATGGCCTGGGCGGAGCCGAACAGCAGGCGCGGCACGCGCACCGTGGCGCCATTGGTGCCGGCGACGATCGCCGCCAGCATCGGCCCGATCAGCAGCGCCGCCGGCAGAGCGGCGAGCTCGAGCGCACCGGCAAACAGGGTGGAGATGGCGAGCAGGACCAGCCATTGCCAAGGCTTGCCCATCCGCGCCATGCGCTCGGTGGCAGGCTGGTCCGGGGGTGGAGACTCGGCCGAGGAATCCATTCTTCGGTCTTAGACCTGGAGCGGCGTGATGCGAACCCCGCAATGCCGAGAAATGAAGCGCGATTCCAAAGCCTTGATCAGAACTTTCGGATGGGACCAGGGTAACGAGCCACAATATCGTCCGTTGTCGGCAGGGTAATGCCTTCCACGATTGCCATCACGGGTCGCTAGGACTGAGCTTGCGAAACCCGCGGCTATCACCGTTCACCGTATCGATATGACGCGAGATCTGTGCTCGGAGCAGGTATCGAGCCGTCCGTCCGGCTCAGCCCGTCTTGCCGTCGACCAACCCGAAGCCGCCGACGGGGTGGGTCTCCACCTGGAACTCGAAGCCGGCGATGAACGGTCGGGCCTTGGCGATGGCCGCCTGGACTTCCGGAAGCTGCAGTGAAGTCTTGTGACTTTCGGCGTCGGTCCACACTTCGGTGACCCAGATCGCATCGGCATCGGCCGGATCGGTGGCGATGATGTAGCTGAGGCAACCCGGCAAGGCGCCGGTGCTGTCACGCAGCACATCCATGACCGCGTCGCGCTGGCCGCGCGCCGCCCGCATCTTGCCGATCAGTCCATACATTCCTTCGCCTCCCTTTGAAGTCTCCGACAAGAGTATATGGGTCACCAGTATGCAATTGCCCGGTCACGGCATCAACTGGCCGCCATTCACCTCGATCACCTGGCCAGTGATGTAGCCGCTCAAGAGATCGGACGAGAGGAACAGATAGGCGCCGACGCAGTCTTGCGCCGTGCCGGCCCGCCCCTGCGGAATTGTGGCGACCATGCCCTTGATCTGCTCCTCGGTCGAATAGCGCTCGTGGAACGGGGTGAGAATGGTGCCAGGCGCCACGGCGTTGACGCGGATGCCGAAGCCGATCAGCTCCTTGGCCATGCCGCGCGTCACATTGGAGACGAAGGCCTTGGCCGACCCGTAGAGACCGGCACCGCCGCCCGCGCCATTGCGCGCGGCTATCGAGGAGGTGTTGACGATGAAGCCGCCCTGCTTCTTCAGCCACGGGATTGCCTTTCGAGAGGCGGTCAGCACCGAGCGCGCGTTGAGGTCCATCACCGCGTCGTAATGTGCTTCGGTCTGCTCGGCGTAGGGAACCCGGCCGAGCATGCCGCCGGCATTGTTGACCAGTCCGTCGAGACGGCCGAAATGCCGCGCACTGTCCTCGACAACGCGTTCGACATCGGCGGGCAAGGAAAAATCACCCTGGACGAGGAAGACCTCGCCGCCGCTGTCGCGAATGGTCTTGCCCAGTTTCTCGGCGGCCTCTTGGCTTGAATTGTAATGCAGCGCCACCTTGGATTTCTGGGCGGCATAGGCCAGTGCGAGTGCCGCGCCTATGCCGGTCGAGGCGCCGGTGACCAGCACCGCCTTGCCGGCGAGATCGGGGATGGTAAGCGCGGTCGTGGTGGGCACTGTCGGTCCTCCGGAGGGTTCAATGGGAGCTGCCGTTCCAGGTCCCATGGCCGAGACTGTGCACTATGGCCGGAGATAGGCATAGCCCTGGCTTTGCAGTTCCGCGAGCTTGACGACGCCGCCCTTGTCGGCGGCATGGAAGCCGTCGAGCAGGTCGGCGAGCGAAATGTCCATGCCTTGCATGGTGTTGGCGCAGGCCTGCGGCTCGAGCCCCTGCCGCATCAGGCCGGCGAAGCGGCCGGAGACCGCGGCCGATATGCCCTTCGACTTGAAGGCGGCCAGCGCCGGGCCATGCACCACCAGCACGATGTCGACATTGCCGCCGGTGCCCTCATAGTGGTTCTTGATGTTGCCGAGCACGAAATTGACCTTGTCCACATCGCTCAGGTGATAGGCGACCTTCAGCCTGGCGGGCTCGGTGGCCGCCGCCCGCACCGCCCGCAAGCCAAGAAACGTTGCGGTTCCGGCAAGAACCGCGCGGAACATGTCACGCCGGCGCATGGCTTCCTCCTCCAATTTCACCGCGATTTGCATGGCTCCGGCCGCAATACTAGCATAAATTGACGCTGCGTCCTGTCGATGCGAGGAGGGGTCACGTGACGTTCAGGGCAGGGGAATGGAAGATAATTGCGGGCGCTGGATTTGGCGTGGTGCTGCTCTGTTTGTTGTTGGGCACGGCTGTCGCCGGCGACACGCTTAAACTGAGGGAACTCAGCCCGAACGGGGCGGATGCCTGTTTCGGCCGGGTCTATGACGCGGCCCATCTCAAGGCGCATCCGAAGCAGAAGGTGACGCGGATCTTCTTCTACTACGGCCATGATCCGGTCAGCCGGCCGAACGAAGAGCCCACGGCAAACGCCGTCACGTCGTACAATGGCTTTCTCTCCACCACGGTGCGTGGCGCCAAGGCGCCGGAATGGGCCGGCGGCTGGTGCAATCATGAATCCGGGGACGGCACATCAGGTCCAATCCGCTGCGGCATGGATTGCGACCGTACGCTGGCCTCGCTGAAGGTCGACGACAAGGGCCGGCTGCTGCTTTCTGACCTGTCCTCCGATATCTACCTCGATCCGGACTCGGAGGAGCAGCTTGGCAAGGCGGAATACAACCGCCAGGCGCTCGGCCCGGAGGATGACAATTTCCGCCTCGACCCGATGCCGGCCGCGACCTGCAAGGCCGAGTTCGCACGCATCGATCCCATCGATCCGGCGCTCGGGGACCCGTTGCGCGTGCGGCTGAAGCCGGACCAGCCGTTCTGCTATGGGCGGGACTATGACGCGGCGCATATGAGTTCGCACCCCAACCAGCTGACGCAGTCGATCCGGGTGTTCCGCGGACCCGTGGAACTGGCATCCTTCGCCTCAGGGGGCGACGCCGCCAACTGGCCCGACGGCGCTGACATTGCCGTCTCAGTGACGGCCAGAAAGAATGGCGCCAAGGTCACGCAGACCTATTCCTGCCAGGGCGAGGCCGACCAGTGGCGTTGCGCCGCGAGTGCGAAGATGAGCAATTTCTCCTGCGACATCGCGCAGAAGGAGATCTTCCTCAAGCGCGGCGCCAACGGCATGATGATGCTGGCCAACCCCAATAGCAGCCTGGCGATCGTCGATCTGTGCTCGAAGGCCACCGACGGCAAGACGAAGTCGGACGACAAGGTCTATCGGCTGGAGCCTATGCCGCAATCGGCCTGCGCACCTTGAGCTCGGATGGAGGAGCGCAAATGGATAAGGCGAAGGTCTTTTGGTCTGGCCGATCGCAAGCGGTACGTCTGCCGAAGAAATATCGTTTCGAAACCAGCGAGGTTTCAATCCGCCGCGAGGGCCGAGCGGTCGTTCTCGAACCGCTTGCGCAGGATTGGGACTGGCTCGACCGTCTGACTGGACCGCTTGACGATGATTTTGTCGAGGCGGCCTTAGACGGCCGATAGCGACGAATTACTCGGCGCGGACGTTTTCGGGAGCTAAGCCTATCGCCTCGTCATCCTCGGGCGGAGCAGGAGCGCAGCTCCGTCGCGAAGACCCGAGGATCCATGCCGCGACCTGGGACGAAGAATGAAGCGGCGCAGAATTCTGCACCGTAGCAGCGCTTCCGAGACCCGGCATGGATCCTATGGTCTGCGCCGCGTCGCTTCGCTCCTGCTCCGCCCGTGGATGACGAAGTCGAGAGGCTTCGGCTAAATTTCCAAGGTCGTACCAGGAATCGCGTCAGGCGAAAGGCACGGCGGTCGTACCCTTGGGCAACTTCGCCTCATCGTCGGGCTCGACATGGATGGTGACGCGCACCGAGGGGATTTCGGCTTTCAGCGCGTCCTCGATGCGGTCGCAGATGACGTGGCTGGCGCCGACCGACATGTCGGCGTCGACGACCAGATGGAACTCGATGAAGGTGGCGCGGCCGGCGATGCGGGTCTTGAGGTCGTGCACCTCCAGCGCGCCCTTGCAGTTGGCCGAGATGATGTCGCGGATGCGCATATGTTCCTGCGTGTCGACGGCGCGGTCCATCAGCCCGTTCATCGACGACCCGATGACGTGCCAGCCCTGCCACAGGATGTTGAGCGCGACGATGACGGCAAGGGCTGGATCGAGGATCTGCCAGCCGGTCAGGATCGCCCCGACCAGGCCGCCGAAGACGCCGATCGAGGTCACCACATCGGTCATGATGTGATTGCCGTCGGCGACCAGCGCCGGCGACTTCTCGGCCCGGCCGACGCGGATCAGCGTCCAGGCCCAGAAGGCATTGATGGCGGTGGCGACGCCGTTGATGGCAAGCCCTTTCCAGGGCTGCTCGAGCGGCGCCGGCGTTTGCCAGGAGCGCCAGACTTCGTTCAGGATCAAAAGCGCGGCGACGACGATCAGCACGCCTTCAAGCACGGCCGAGAAGTACTCGGCCTTGTGATGGCCGAACGGGTGGTCCTGGTCGGCCGGCTTGTAGCTGACCTGGATCGCCCAGAAGGCGGCGACCGAGGCAATGACGTTGACGATGGATTCCAGCGCGTCCGAATAGAGCGCGACGGAGCCGGTGACGTACCAGGCGGCGACCTTCAGCGCGAGTACGACAAAGGCGATCACGATCGACCAGAAGGCAAGGTTGGCGACCTTGCGCTTGCCGGCGGCTTTCGTCGCGATCGTCATGGCGTTCTCGGCTCCGACCATTTCGTCAGGCTGCCTTTTCCTTTGCCTTGCGCGGCAAATGGGCGACGATGTTCTCGATGATGCGCATGCCGGCATTGTGGCCGAGCGTCATGATCGATTCCGGGTGGAACTGCACCGCGGCGATCGGCTCCTTGCGATGTTCGAAGGCCATGATCACGCCGTCCTCTGTCTCCGCCGTGACGATGAAGTCATCGGGCAGCCGCACCGGATCGGCGAAGATCGAGTGGTAGCGGCCGACGGTGACTTCCTTGGGCAGGCCGGAGAAGATGATGCCCGGCTTGGAGACGCGGATGCGCGAGGGTTTGCCGTGCATCGGGATATGCAGCTGCCGCAGTTCCCCGCCATAGGCCTCGGCCAGCGCCTGAAGGCCGAGGCAGACACCGAAGATCGGCAGGTCGCGGGCGCGCGCCTTCTTGATGGTGGCGGCGCAGTCGAAACCCTTCGGCGTGCCGGGTCCGGGCGATAGTACGACGAGATCCGGCTTCAGCCGCTCGAAGACTTCCTCCGGCACCGGCGTGCGCACGGTCGAGACATTGGCGCCGGTCTGGCGGAAGTAGTTGGCCAGCGTGTGGACGAAACTATCCTCGTGGTCGACGAGCAGGATGTTGACGCCGTCGCCGACGCGCGCGGTGGTGCGCTCGGTGCTGGCGGAATTGCCCGTCTTGGCGTCGCGGATGGCGGAGAGCATGGCGGATGCCTTCAATTCGGTTTCGGCTTCTTCTTCCTCGGGGATGCTGTCGAACAGCAATGTGGCGCCGGCGCGCACCTCGGCGATGCCGTCCTTGATGCGGATGGTGCGCAGCGTCAGGCCGGTGTTCATGTCGCCGTTGAAATTGACCATGCCGATGGCGCCGCCATACCAGGCGCGGGGGCTTTTCTCGTTCTGCTCGATGAAGCGCATCGCCCACAGTTTCGGCGCGCCGGTGACGGTGACCGCCCAGGCATGCGAGAGGAAGGCATCGAAGGCATCCATGCCTTCGCGCAGCCGGCCCTCGATATGATCCACGGTATGGATCAGGCGCGAATACATCTCGATCTGGCGGCGGCCGATGACGCGTACCGAGCCCGGCTCGCAGACCCGCGACTTGTCGTTGCGGTCGACGTCCGAGCACATTGTGAGCTCGGATTCGTCCTTCTTGGAGTTGAGCAGCTTCAGGATCTGCTCGCTGTCGGAAATGGCGTCGTCGCCGCGCTTGATGGTGCCGGAGATCGGGCAGGTCTCGACACGGCGGCCGTTGACGCGCACGAACATTTCCGGCGAGGCGCCGATCAGGTATTCGCCTTCGCCCAGATTGATGAAGAACGAATAGGGCGAAGGGTTGATCGACTTCAGCTTGCGCGAAATCTCGGATGGCTGCGTCTCGCAACGCTCGTAGAACATCTGGCCGGGAACGACCTCGAACAGGTCGCCGCGCTTGAACGAGTCCATCGCGCGCCGCACAAGGTTGGCATATTCGCCGGGCTCATGGTCGCCGCGCGGCGGGATGCGGTCGGCGGTCTGGAACGGCTCGGCGATTTCGTCGCGCTGCAAGCCCTCGGTCGAAAAACCCTCGCCTGAATAATCATAGCGGTCGGTCCAGGCCTTGGCCGAATAGTGGTCGACGACCAGGATCTCGTCAGGCAGGAACAGCACCAGGTCGCGCTGGCTCTCCCTGCGCTCGAGCTTGTAGTCGACCGGGTCGAACTGGAAGGCCAGGTCGTAGCCGAAGGCGCCATAGAGGCCGAGATTGGCGTCTTCCGCCGTCTTGAACAAAGCGGTGATGGCACGCAGCACGGTAAAGACCGAAGGCACGCGGCTGCGTTCCTCTTCAGTGAAGACACGGCCCGGTTTGGCGACATCGAGGCGGATCAGCTTGCTGGTCGTCTCGGCGATGGTGACATCAGCCAGGCCGCTCAGCGTCTTGCCGATGACCGGCAACAGCGCTTCGCCACGCCCGTTCAGCGCCTCGATGCGCATGGCGCGACCGCGCGCGGAGATGACCAGAGGCGGGTCGATGATGGCCGTGTCCCAGCGCGTATAGCGGCCGGGATATTCGTAATTCGAGGAAAACACGGCACCGCGGCGCGAATTCAGCCCGTCGACGTAAGTGTCGATCGCGCCTGCATAGGGCCGGTCGTGGCGCTCGCGGGTGATGGTGATGCCACCTGCGGTCACGAAGCTTTCCGCGCCGTTTTCCAGAACCTTCATCGTCATTGCCGTCTCCATCTGGCTTGTTGGGCAACGGACCCGGGACTGGCTTGGAAAAAACAAATGGCCGCCCGGACTTTCCGTTGCGGCCACCCTCTCTTTTCACGCACGCGCGTTCGAACAGGCCGCTGTCAGCAGGCCCACCACCAAATGGTCTTGGTCGAACGCATGTTCATGGCAAAATCCATAGCGGCGAAAAACTGGATGCGCAACTGATTTGAAAAGCCTCTTCGGTGGCCGCCGCTTCCCAGGTTCATGGCACATCGCCAGGGCCGGCGGTCGCGTCTAGGCTGGACCTTCAACACTGCGAAGACGGGAAACACCAATGACCGAACAGGCCGAGCGCGCGCGGACGTTCCATTCCCTTCACGTCAAGGGCAACCCCATCGTTCTCTACAATGCCTGGGATCCGGGCTCTGCCAAGATCGTCGAGAAGGCCGGCGCCAAGGCCATCGCTACCGGAAGCTGGCCGGTCGCGGCAGCGTTCGGCTATGCCGACGGCGAGAAGATCCCGCTGGAGCTGGCGCTCGACAATATCAAGCGTATCGTGGCGGCGGTAGACCTGCCGGTGACGATGGACCTCGAAGGCGGTTATGGTGTCGAACCGGGGGTCGTTGCCCAGACGGTGACACAGGCCTTGCAGGCTGGTGCCATCGGCTTCAATTTCGAAGACCAGATCGTTGGCGGCATGGGCCTGCACGACATCGGCATGCAGGTGAAGCGGGTCGAAGCGGCCGCCGCTGCCGTCAAGGCCTCCGGTATTCCGGCTTTCCTCAACGCCCGCACCGACATCTTCCTCAAGGCCAAGCCCGATGCGCATGACAAGGCGCTGCTCGACCAAGCGATCGAGCGGGCGCATGCCTATGAAAAGGCCGGAGCAAGCGGCTTCTTCGCGCCGGGTCTCGGCGACGAGGGCCTCATCGAGGCGCTCTGCAAGGCCACGGCACTGCCGGTCAACATCATCGCATTGGCACATGTGCCGCCGCGCCAGCGGCTGGCCGAACTCGGCGTCGCCCGTATCAGCCATGGCCCGGTGCCCTACCGGCAGATGGCGGAATGGCTGGAGGCCAAGGCGCGGCTGGCCATTTCTGGCTAGGTCAATCCTCGAGCGTACCCGACCTTGCGTCGGCGCTCTTCCTGTCGCCGACCAGCTTCAGAAGATCCTCGCCGGCGCGGATGATGCGGCGCGAGCGGCGGGTCAGGATGATGCCGTCCTGCGGCGCGAACACTTCCGTGCGGCCATCGGCTTCGCCCGGCGCGTGGACGATGGTGGCGAGGCGCGTGCCCCTGGCGACACGGTCGCCGGGCTTGACGTCATAGAGCACAGCACCCGCCCGGGGCGCGGGCATCATATCGATGTTTTCCAGGGGGGCCACGGTGCCGGTGAAGGGGCCGGGTGCGGGGAGCGCGCTGTCGGCGATCACGCCGCGCGCCACCAGCAGCCGGTAGAGGCCTTCGGCATCGGCTTTGGCCAGGACGCCATCGACATCGAGGATACCGCGATACTCGACCGTGGTGGCGACACGGCGGTCGAACTTGGCCACATCGGCGGGAACGTTCTGGTACGGCATGATCGAAGCGCCCTCGAAGGTGCCGTCGGTATCCTCGCTCCACAGCACGACCGCATCGACGCCCATGGCTGCGGCGCAATCGGCCATGGCCGGCCACAGGCTGGTGTGGACGTAGAGATAGGCAAGACCTTCGTCATCGCAGTGCAGGTCGAGCACGATGTCGTGGCCCAGCGACAGCTGCACCAGGCGTGACTTCAGCCGCTGGTCGGCGCCGCCAAACGAGGTGTCCGGCAAGAGCTTGGCGTCGGGCGCCGCAAGCAGCGGAAAGCCGCGGTTGAAGTTGGTGCGGGTGCCCAGATGGAAGCGGCCCTGGTGCTCGCCGAAATGATATTGCGCGCGGCCGATCGGGTTGGCCCATGGCACGATGGTGATACTGCCCTTGATGCGGCCTTCGGCCTCCGCCTTGTTCAGCGCCGGCATCAGCGCGTCGATGGCGACGACGCCTGGCAGTTCACCGGCATGGAGTGCCGCCTGCAGATAGGCCGAGGGCGCCGCCTTGTCGCCGCCTGTGAAGCGGAATACCGGGAATTCGTAGGAAACGCCTTCGCTGTCACCGGCGATGCGTTCGATCGATTTCTGCATGACTTCCTCCATCAAGAGCAAGAAGACATGCCCATTTGAGGCTGTCGATGTCGATTGGTCCAGCCGGCCGCGCTATGGGCGCAAGCTTTCCATCCCTCTGACGGAAGAGACGTCTATTCCGCGGCAGCCTGGAGCGGGACAGGCGCGCGCCGGTCCAATGCCTGCGACAGCACTGCCACGGTGACGGCCAGCAAGGCGAGCACCGCGCCGACCAGCGGCAGATTGGCGTAGGAAACGCCGGCCGACAGGGCCACGCCGCCAATCCAGGCGCCGCCGGCATTGCCGACATTGAAGGCGCCCTGGTTCAGCGTGGCGGCAAGGTTTGGCCCTTCCGAGGCCGCCTCGACGACGCGGATCTGCAGTGGCGGCACGACGACGAAGATGAGCAATCCCCACAGGAAGACGATGCCGACGGCCACACTTGCGATGGCGCCGAACTGCATGAAACCGACAAACAGCACCGCCATCAACAGCAGCGTGCCGATGACGGTCGGCATCAGCTTCCAGTCGGCCAGCCGCCCACCAATGATGTTGCCGATCGTCATGCCGGCGCCGAACAACAGGAGCACCCAGGTAACGGCGGAGGTCGACAGGCCGGACACGTCGGTCAGGTAGGGCTTGATGTAGGTGAACACGGCAAACAGGCTGGCCGAGGCCAGCGAGGCGATCAGCATCGCCAGCCAGACCTGCAACCTGCCGAGCACGCGCAACTCGCCGCGCAGGCCACCGCCGCTCGGCTCAGTGACATCGGACGGCACCAGCCAGGCGATGGCCGCGACCGAGATCAGACCGATGCCGACCACGGCGATGAATGTGGAGCGCCAGCCGAACGCTTCGCCAAGGGCTGTGCCGGCGGGAACGCCCAGAATGTTCGAAAGCGTCAGGCCGGCGAACATCAGCGCCATGGCGCTGGCGCGCTTGTTGCGCGGCACCAGGCTCGCAGCAACGACCGAGCCGATGCCGAAGAAGGCGCCGTGCCCAAAAGCGGTGAAGACACGCGCCGCCATCAGCGTCCAATAATCAGGCGCGATGGCGCAAAACAGATTGCCGACGACGAATGAAGCCGTCAGCCCGACCAGCACCGGCTTGCGCGGCAGATGCGCGGTGGCCATGGCGACGATCGGTGCCCCGAAGACGACGCCCAAGGCATAGCCCGTGACCAGCAGGCCGGCCGACGGGATCGACACGCGAAGGTCGGCGGCGACCTCCGGCAGCAGGCCCATTATGACGAACTCGGTGGTGCCGATGCAGAAAGACGCAATGGCAAGCGCAAGGATCGGCAAGGGCATGGGACGTCCAGACTGAATCGGTTCAATTTTTAGTCTGCGCGAGGAGCCGTGCCGGGCGCAATGTATATTGCTGCATTGCAGCGATGCAGAAAGCGTGGAGCAGATTGAAACGAGGCGCCGCAGCGCCTCGTTGGTGATCAGCCTTGGGGGAACAAGCTTTTCCCGATCATGGCGCCTTCGGCAAGGCATAGGCGATGATGTAATCGCCACGATCGGGTGACTGACGCGCGCCACCCGCCGACACCACGACGAACTGGCGGCCGCTTTCGGGCGAGGTGTAGGTCATCGGCGTTGCCTGCGCGCCGACCGGCAGGCGGCCTTTCCAAAGCTCCTCGCCGGTGGCGACGTCGATGGCGCGCAGATAGTAGTCCTGTGTGCCGGCATAGAAGACGAGCCCGCCCGCCGTCGTCACAGGGCCGCCGAGCGACGGCATGCCGATCGGGATCCGCAGGCCGGTCTTCATCTCGAGCGGGCCGGTGTCCTGCAGCGTGCCGGCCGGAATCTGCCAGACGAGTTTTCGCGTGTTCAGGTCGATGGCGCTGATCGTGCCGTAGGGCGGCTGGTGGCAGGGCACGCCGAGCGGCGACATGAAGCCGTTCTTGAGCGCGCCATACGGCGTGCCGAGCTGGGTGCCCAGACCGTCATGCGCCGCCGAGGGGCCATAATTGTCGGCCACGGAGCGCGGCAGCAATTCGACGAATTGCGGCATGCGGATATCGTTGACGATCAGGTAGCCATTGGCCTCGTCGATCGAGGCGCTGCCCCAGTTCATGCCGCCATAATAGCCGGGAAACTGCAGCGAACGCGTCGGACCTGGAGGGGTGAACTCGCCCTCGTAGCGCAGCTTCTTGAAGCCGATACGGCAATAGAGCTGGTCGAACGGGGTGGCGCCCCACATGCTGGCCTCGGTGAAAGGCTGATCGCCGATCGAAGGCATGCCGACCGAATAGGGCTGGGTCGGCGACAGGAAATCCTCCTTGGCGCCGCCATCCTGCGGCACCGGCTTTTCCTGCACCTCGGCGATCGCCTTGCCGTCGCGGCGGTCGAGCATGAAGATCTGGCCGCGCTTGGTGACCTGGATCAGCGCCGGTACCTTTCCGCCCTTGCCGTCGGGCACGTCATAGAGCGCCGGCTGCGAGGGAAGGTCATAATCCCACAGGTCATGATGCACGGTCTGGAATTTCCAGCGTTCGCGGCCGGTGGCGATGTCGAGCGCGACGACTGAAGCGGTGTAGTCCTCCGCCGCCTTGCTGCGCTCGGCGCCGAAGAAGTCGGGCGTGGCGTTGCCGGTCGGCAAATAGACGAGGCCGAGCGCGTCGTCATAGCTCGGCGTCGACCACACGTTGGGCGTGCCGCGCGTGTAGCTCTGGCCTTCCGGCGGCAGTTTGGTGATCGCCGGATTGCCAAGGTCCCAGGCCCATACCAAATCGCCTGTCCTGGCGTTGAAGGCCCTGACGGCGCCGGACGGCTCGCCGGTCTCGACATTGTCCCAGACCCAGCCGCCGACCATGATCAGGTCGCGCATGACGGTGGGCGCCGACGTCTGGAAATAGAAACCGGCCTTCACCTCGCCCATGCCTTGCTTGAGGTCGACGGTGCCGCCCTGGCCGAAGTCGGCGCAGGGCTGGCCGGTCTTGGCATCGATCTCGATCAGCCGCGCATCGATGGTGGTCATGACGATGCGTCCGGCACAGACCGCTGGGGCGCCACTGGCCGCGGCTTCGGCCGCCGGCTCGTAGTAGCTGACGCCACGGCAGCGCTGCCACAGCGGCGCCGAAGCCTTCGGGTCGAATTTCCAGCGCGGCTCGCCGGTTTCGGCATTGAGCGCGTTGACGACATTTTTCGAGGAGCAGGTGTAGACCGTGTCGCCGATCTGCAGCGGCGTGTTCTGGTCCTCGGCGCCCTTGACCGGTATATCGCTGGTGCGGAAGGTCCAGGCGACCTTGAGGTCCTTCACATTGTCCTTGTTGATCTGGCCGATCGGCGCATAGCGCGTACCGGCGGGCGTGCGGCCGTAATGGCGCCAGTCGGTGCTGGAGGCGGCCGCGGCAAGTGGCGGCGCTTCGCTGGCGGCGACCGTATCGCGGATCACGCCATGCGGCTGGAAGGCGTAGGCGGCGGTGGCGATCAGGCCGAGCACGAGGACACCGGCAACGGCGAACGGGCCGCGCTTGCCGCCGCCCGATGACGGGAACAGCGGCGCCAGCAGGAGGGCGATCACCGCCAGCACCGCTGGCGCGACCAGCCGCGGCACCAGCGGCCAGAAGTTCAGCCCGGCCTCCCACAATGCCCAGGCAATGGTGGCGAGGAAGATGAGGAGGTAGAGCCAGAAGCCCGCGCGCCGGCGCAAGGCGAAGAGGAAACCGGAAACGATGATGCCGGCGCCTGCCAGCGCGTAATACCAGGAGCCGCCAAGACCGATGAGCTGGACGCCGCCATAGAGCAGCGGCAGGCCGATGATCATCAGCACCAGGCCGAAAAGCACGAGCAGCCAGATGCCGCCAGAGCTGTTGGAATCTTGTTTCGACATATCGGTCCTCACGCTTTTCCGGGGCGGCGCCTCGCGGTCGCGGCGGCCGAACGGGCCGTCAGGGCGATCTTTGGAGCTCGGTCGTCGGCTTCCGGTTCTTGGCGATTGGGGCTTCGCCAGGGAAAAGAATTTTATCGCAACCTAATAAATAGCATGTTATCTTTTTCGCCATGCCCAAGCAAGACCCGGATCGTGCCAGATTTGGCCAACTGGTTATATCAGTCGCAAGGCTTTGGCGGCGCGCGGCCGACAAGGCGCTCGACGATTGCGGTCTGTCGCATGCCACCGCCATGCCACTGGTGATGCTGTCGCGGCTGGGTGACAATCGGCGCCAAGGTGTCCTCGCCGATCATCTCGGTTTCGAAGGGCCGTCCCTGGTGCGCATCGTCGACCTGCTGGTCGAGGAGGGGCTGGTGACGCGCACCGAGGATGCCGCCGACAGGCGGGCCAAGATCCTGTCGCTCACCGATGCGGGGCGCGGCCGTGTGACCGAGATCGAGCGCCTGCTGGCGGTGCTGCGCGCCGATCTGCTCAGTGATGTCGGTGACGACGAGCTGAAAGGGGCGATGCTGCTGCTCGGCCGGCTGGAGACGAAGCTGAGCGGGCCGGATAGCGAATAGATTTCAGACCAGCGGCTTCAGTTCCTGCGCGATCGTGGGCAGCAGTTCCGACACGGTGGGGTGGATGTGCACCGCGCGGGCCAGAGTGTCGACGGACGCCTTGGCGTACATCAGGTCGAGCACGCAATGCACCGCCTCGTCGCCGCCCGGGCCGAGCACCGAGCAGCCGAGGATCTCGCGCGTGTCGGCATCGACAAGGATCTTCATGAACCCTTGCGTCTCGCCCTTTTCGACGGCACGGCCGACGCGCGTCATCGGCCGCTGGCCGACCAGCGCGCGGCGTCCGGATTTCCTTACGGCTGCCTCGGTCATGCCGCAGCGGCCGAGCGGCGGGTCGATGTAGAGCGCGTAAGCCTCGATGCGGTCGCTGACCTTGCGCGGATCATTGTCGAGCAGATTGGCGGCGACGATCTCGTAGTCGTTGTAGGAGGTATGGGTGAAAGCGCCCTTGCCGTTGCAGTCGCCCATCGCCCAGATGCCTGGCACGCTGGTGCGCAGCTGATCGTCGACGATGACGAAGCCACGCCTGTCAACCGTGACGCCGGCTTTGTCGAGGCCGAGATCGTCGGTGTTGGGGGTGCGTCCCAGCGCCAGCAGAACGTGAGAACCGACGGCCGGCTGCTTGCCGGCCGAGAAGGTCACCGCGATGTCGTTGCCTCGCTTGGCGAAGCCGATGCCGTCGGCGCCGACATGGACCGCGATGCCTTCGTTCTCGAGGATCGACAGGATGGTGGCCGAGACGTCTTCGTCCTCGCGGCCGGTCAGGCGCGGGCTCTTCTCGATGACGGTGACGTCAGAGCCGAAACGACGGAACATCTGCGCGAATTCGAGCGAGATGTAGCTGCCGCCGACGACGATGAGATGGCGTGGCAGCACGTCGAGATCCATCATCGAGGAATTGGTCAGGTAGTCGATGTCGTTAATGCCGGGCAGGTCAGGCACCGAGGCACGGCCGCCGGTGTTCAGGAAGATCTTTTCGGCGGTCAGAACCTCGTTGCCGACGCGCACCGTGTTGGCGGATTCGAAGCGCGCATGGCCGCGATAGAGCGTGCAGCCTTTCATGCCGGCGATCCATGTTTCCAGATTGCCGCGGGCGTCGTTGGTCACCTTGTCCTTGCGCGCCTTGATCCGTTGATAATCCACACCGACAGGGCCACCGAGCGTGACGCCATAGTCGGCGGCACGCCTCGCCAGATGCGCGGCATAGGCGCTGGCGACCATGGTCTTGGTCGGCATGCAGCCCGTGTTGACGCAGGTGCCGCCGACCAGCTTGCGCTCGATCAGCGCCACGCTCATGCCAGCGGCGGCCAGGCGGCCCGCCAATGGCGACCCCGCCTGGCCGGCGCCGATGATGATGGCGTCGAAGGTCTTTGCGTTTAGGCTCTGGGCCGTCATGCCACCGCCGCCACGATCAGCAGGCCGCCGATGATCGCCACCGCGTCCTCGATGAAGGCGGCGGGCGGATCGTTGCCGAAGGCCGCCGCCAGCCGGCCGCGCGCTTCGGCGCCGCCCAACGTGCCGATGACCGCGCCGATGGCGCCGGCGATCAGGCCGCCTATGGTGGAACCGCCGGTCGCACCGATCACCGCGCCGCTGAAAGCACCAAGCAGGATGCGGGCACCGAACTGCTGCGGCACCTTGCGGCTTGGCGTCGACGGCAGCTGGTCGGCGACGAGCTCGACGATGGCCAGGATGGTGAAGATGCCGACGGCCGCCCAATGGCTCATGAAGCTCGCCCAGGTGCCGGCAACCGGCAGCCAGCCGAGATAGGCGCCCCAGGCGACGGCCGCCGGCGCGGTCATGGCGCGCAGGCCGGCAATGACGCCGATCAGAAGTGCAAGAAGCAAGAGCATGTTGATCCCCTCGATCATCGGCCAGAACGGCCTCGAAACGGCAGGCTACCATAGGTCCGATATTTGATCAGTACTCGGATTGATGCTTTTGTGCCGGCCGAACTCATGCATTTCAAAGACGTCGATGGGAGACCACGCCATGGCCAGAAGCGAGCGCGCGAAGATGGCGGCCGGCGAATGGTACACTTGCCTCGACGACGAGTTGGAGGCGCTGCGCGTCACGGCGCGCGAAGCCGTGTTCGAGCACAATTCATTGCCGCCAAAGCAGCGCGGCAATCTCGGGCCGGGCCTGAAGGCATTGCTCGGCGGGGTGGGCGAGGGCGCCCGCATCGAGGCGCCGTTCCACTGCGCCTATGGCTTCAACATCGTTCTCGACGATGGGGTCTTCCTCAATGCCGGCTGCATCATACTCGACACGGCAAGCGTGCGCATCGGCAAGGGAACGCTGCTTGGCCCCAATGTGCAGATCTATTGCGCCGAGCACCACAAGGAAGCCGCTGGGCGACAGGCGGGGCTTGAGATCGCCAGGCCGGTCGAGATCGGTGCCCATGCCTGGATCGGCGGCAGCGCCATCATCCTTGGCGGCGTCAGCATCGGTGAGGGCGCCATCGTCGGCGCCGGTGCCGTGGTGACGCGCGATGTGCCCGCGAACGAGACGGTGGTCGGCAATCCGGCGCGACCGGTCAAGCGTCGTTGACGTTACACCCTGGGAAACCGGATCGTTGCCTCAAAACCATCCTGCCGGCCGGATGCTGGCGAGTTCACAGGACCAGCGTCGCATCGATCTGTTGCAGGATCTTGTTGACGATGGCCAATCCGAGGCCCGACCCCTCCGCACGAGTCGCGCCGCGTTCGTACCGTTTTGACCAAGCTCTCCGGGGCGGGAACCACCGGACCTTGGTTGATCACACTGAGCCGGGCGTCCTCGTCGATGCGCACGACAACCTCGCCGATGCCTGGTGGGGCGTGGCCTGGGTCGAGGACACGCACAAGATCCCGGGCAATGGTATCCTGGTGCTGATCGGGCTTCATGTCGGCGGCGTGCTGCTGGCCAGCCTGCGTCACCACGAGACTCTGGTTCGCGCCATGATCACGGGCGCAAGCGTGCGCCATCGTCGCAAGACGTTGCCTGATCCAGGCGGTTGGAATGCAAAGGCGCCGTATCGATACGGCGCCTTTGCCGCTCAGGATGAAAGGACGTGCGCCACGCGCGTGCCCTGATCGGCCCGCCTGGAAAACTCCCGCCGGTATTGCGCCGGCGATGTCCTCAGCCTCGCGGCGAAATGCTGGCGCAGCGATGTGGCGCTGCCGAAGCCGGCCTCGAAGGCCACGACATCCATCGATTTCTCCGTGGCTTCCAGCAACCGCTGCGCCAGTTCGATGCGCTGGCTGGTCAGCCAATCGCCAAAACTGGTGCCGATCGATTTCTGGAAGCGGCGGGTGAAGGTGCGCCGAGTGAGGCCGGCCAATTCGGCGACGCTGTCGAGGCTGTGCGTTTCGCCGAGCGTCGCGCGCACCGCGTCAAGCGCCTGGGTGAAGCGGTCGGCATTCGCGCTTCTTGCCACGGGGCGTTCGATGAACTGCGCCTGCCCGCCCTGCCGGTGCGGTGAGAGCACGACGTGCCGGGCGAGCCGCAGTGCCGCCTCCGCGCCATAGCGGGCACGCACGATATGCAGGCAGCAATCCAACCCGGCCGCGACCCCGGCGGAAGTGACGATATCGCCGTCATCGACATAGAGCACATCGGCATCGACCGAGATGTCGGGATGCAAGGCCTGCAACTGGTCCGTATAGGCCCAATGCGTGGTCGCCTTCCGGCCCGATAGCAGGCCGGCCGCGGCAATGGCAAAGGTGCCGAGGCACAGGCCGACGATCAACGCCCCGCGCCGGTGCGCGCGGCACAGCGCTTCTTTGATCGGCCTGGCAAGCGGGGCTTCGAGATCCTTCCAGCTCGGGATGATGACGATGTCGGCGTCGTCGAGCGCGGAGAGTCCATGTGGGACAAGGATACTCAGCCCGGCATCCGTCTCGATCATACCTGCCTCGGCCCCGCAGACGCGAAAATCAAAGCGCGGCAGGCCAAGTCTGGTGCGGTCGGCGCCGAACACCAGGCAAGGCACGGAGAGATGGAACGGACTGATGCCGTCGAAGGCGAGGACGGCAATGATCGGGGCGGTCATGGGCGTTTCCAGTGTGGGAAGCCTGATTGTCCCAATTCTTTCGAATGATGTCAATCGGGCCACTTTTGGCCGCTTGTCGACCGGTCTAATTTCAGCCCATCGCATTCAAGCCGGAAGGAAAACACCATGTCCGACAGAGCCAACACCACACCGCGCCGCGCACTCGTCGTCGTGGATGTCCAGAACGACTACGATGGCGGCAACCTGGCTATCCAGCATCCGCCGTTTCGCGACACCGTCGTCAATGTCGCGCGCGCAATGGACGCCGCGGCCGCCGCCGGCATCAAGGTGGTTGTCATCAAGCAGATGGCCCCCGAGACGTCACCGATCTTCGCCAAGGGCAGCCATGGCGGCGAACTGCATCCGGAGATCGCCAGGCGCGGCCGCGACCATTATGTCGAGAAGATGCTGCCCTCGGCGTTCACCGGCACGGACCTCGAGGACTGGCTGCGCGCCAATGCCATCGATACGATCACGGTCGTCGGCTACATGACGCATAATTGCGACCTGTCGACCATCATCCACGCCGTGCATATGGGGTTTGCCGTCGAGTTCCTGTCCGATGCGACAGGCTCGGTGCCCTATGCCAACAGCGCAGGCTATGCCTCGGCCGAGGAGATCCACCGCGTGGTCACGATCATTCTTCAGTCGCGCTTCGCCGCGGTGCTGAAGACCGCCGAATGGGCCGAGTGCCTGAAGACCGGTGTCCTCCCGGAGCGCGACACGATCCACGCCTCCAATCAGCGGGCGCTGGCGCGCAACGCCGCGTAGGACTATCCGCAAACAAAAAGGGCGCCGCATAGCCGCGGCGCCCTTTGCGATTTCGAATTGAAGGATTTTAGAACAAGCCTTCGATCTGGCCGGCCTCGTTGAGGAAGATCTTTTCCGAGGACGGCGCCTTGGGCAGGCCGGGCATGGTCATGACCTCGCCGCAGATGATGACGACGAAGCCGGCACCCGCCGAAAGCCTGACCTCGCGGACCGGCACGGTGTGGCCGGTCGGCGCGCCGCGCAGGTTCGGGTCGGTCGAGAAGGAGTACTGGGTCTTGGCCATGCAGACCGGCAGATTGCCGTAGCCGGCGTCTTCCCAGGCCTTGAGCTGGTCGCGCACCGACTTGTCGGCGATCGCCTCCGAGCCGCGATAGATGCGCTGGACGATGGTGTTGATCTTCTCGAACAGCGGCATGGCATCGGGATAGAGCGGCGCGAACTGCGAGGCACCGGATTCGGCAAGCGCCACCACCTTGTTGGCGAGGTCCTCGATGCCGGCCGAGCCCTTGGCCCAATGCTTGCACAGGATCGCCTCTTCGCCCATCGAGGCGACGTAGTCCTTCATCGCCTGGATTTCGGCGTCGGTATCGGAATAGAAGTGGTTGATGGCAACCACCGCCGGCACGCCGAACTGCCTGATGTTCTCGATGTGACGGCCGAGATTGGCGCAACCCTTCTTCACCGCCTCGATGTTTTCCTTGCCGAGGTCTTCCTTCTTGACGCCGCCATTCATCTTCATGGCGCGCACGGTGGCCACGATGACGGCCGCCGCCGGCTTGAGGCCGGCCTTGCGGCACTTGATGTCGAAGAATTTCTCGGCGCCAAGGTCGGCGCCGAAACCGGCTTCGGTGACGACATAGTCGGCGAGCTTCAGCGCCGTCGTGGTGGCGACGACCGAGTTGCAGCCATGCGCGATGTTGGCGAACGGGCCGCCATGGACGAAGGCCGGGTTGTTCTCCAGCGTCTGCACCAAGTTCGGCTGCATGGCGTCCTTCAGAAGCACGGCCATGGCGCCGTCGGCCTTGAGGTCCCGGGCATAGACCGGCGACTTGTCGCGGCGGTAGGCGACGATGATGTCGCCGAGGCGCTTCTCAAGGTCCTTCAGGTCGGTGGCAAGGCACAGGATCGCCATGACTTCCGAAGCGACGGTGATGTCGAAGCCGGCCTCGCGCGGGAAACCGTTGGCGACGCCGCCGAGCGAGCAGATGATTTCGCGCAGCGCCCGGTCGTTCATGTCCATGACGCGGCGCCACACCACGCGGCGGGTGTCGATGCCGAGCTCATTGCCCCAGTAGATGTGGTTGTCGATCAGCGCCGAAAGCAGATTGTGCGCGGTGGTGATGGCATGGAAGTCGCCGGTGAAATGGAGGTTCATGTCCTCCATCGGCACCACCTGTGCGTAGCCGCCGCCCGCGGCACCGCCCTTGACGCCGAAATTCGGGCCAAGCGAGGCTTCGCGTATGCAGACGATCGCCTTCTTGCCGATGCGGTTGAGGCCGTCGCCGAGGCCGACCGTGGTGGTGGTCTTGCCTTCGCCGGCCGGGGTCGGGTTGATAGCGGTGACCAGGATCAGCTTGCCGTCCTTGTTGCCCTTCACCGACTTTATGAACTCGGCCGATATCTTGGCCTTGTCGTGGCCATAGGGCAGCAGGTGCTCGGTCGGGATGCCGATCTTCTGGCCGATCTCCTGGATCTGCTTTTTCTTGGCGGCGCGCGCGATCTCGATGTCGGACTTCACTTCGGCCATAACGGCTTTCCTCTGGATTGGACGGTGGAGGGGACGGGGTTGATCTCTATCGCAAGCAGGTTGGAACCGGGAGCGCGGGCATGTTCTAACCCTGTCGCTGCCGTGGCGTCAACTTTCATGCAACTATGTTTCCTATAGAGAAAATTCCTCTGCGGTCGGCCGACCTGCTCTCGGTTCCTTCTGGCTCCGCTTGCCGCGCCGTATAGAAGCCAGAGCAGGGGCGCTTCCGCCGTCTCAAAACAGCCGCACAATGCACGGAATGCGACAGAAGCGACGGCGCAAATTCGCCATCGCCGGGCGAACGCTACTGTGTCAGCACGTTGCTGATTTCGACCATGTTGGAGCGCACGCGCAGGATGTAGAAGCCCATCGTCGTCAGATGCGTGGGCAGCAGCCAGCCATCCTCGCGGCCATTGGCGATGATGAAGGGCTGGATGCGCAGGGCCGAGACGAATTGCGCGTCCATCGTGTCCCACAGGCTCTGCAGGTGCTTTTCCTTGATGACGTCCTCGAAATCGGCCTGGGCGCCCTTCATCAGTCCGTAGTAGGCATATAGCTGGCCGTAGGCGAACCAGTAACGGTCGTCGGCGCGGGTGTCGAACCAGCCATTGTTGTGGTTCTCGGCGCGCTCCTTGAGGATGGCCGAGGTCGAGCCGATGTCCGAAGCGATGCGGTCGATATACTGCTTCAGATTGTCGGCGCGGGCATCGAAGGTGGCCTGGCAGGTGGCCAGCCGTGCGTTGAACGAGCGCAGCTTGCGCACCGCGTCACGATAATAGCTCGGCGTCGGCGTCTTCGGACCGAACGGGCTCACGCCGAAATACCAGGTGTATTCGTCGAACTGCAGATTGCCGCGCGCATCCTGCAGGTCGGCATCGATCTGCGAGGTCGTGCGCACGCGGCCGAGATTGTCGGCAAGCTCGGTCGCCGTGCGCCGCACCGCCTGGTTGATGCCACGCTGGAACGAGGCCTTGTTGTCCATCCACGGCGTGTTGTCCCAGTCGATGCCGAACAGGCCAAGCTTGTAGAGGATCATCGACGAGATCCAGGCATTCTGGTTGACGTTGAAGTCGGTCAGGTCCGCCGCCACCTGGGCGATGCCCGAGTTGCCGCAAGTCTTGGCCGTGTCGGTGCCGGTGCCCGCGGCCACCTGCTCACCGGCGGAAACATTGCGCTTCTCGAAAGTGTAGGTGTCCGGATAGTCGGGGTTGAAATTGTTCCACCACTGGGTGGCGTAGAAGAAGTTGGCGTAGAGGCCGATCAAGACCAGCAGGGCCAGGCCGACCATCGCCTTGAGGATCCAGCCGCGCTGCGCGTACCAGCGCCCGGCCCACAGGAACGGCCACAGGATGACGCCGATCAAAAGGCCGATGCCGCGGCCGATCCATTGGAAAATCCGGACGAAGAAGTTCACGATCGGATCGAGCATGGCTGTGTCACCCCTCAGCATGATGCCAAAAAGTTGCAGACTTTTTGGATAACATCATGCGCCAAAACAATAAGTCAGAACGAAATGACGGGTTCATTTCGTTCTAGTCAGTCAGGCCGTAGAGGCGTGTGCGAAACGCCACCTTGTCCTTCAAATATGTGGTTTTCAGAACGTCCACAACATGCGATCGCCAGGCGTCGCTGAAGCCCTCATAGTCCTTGTAGAAGCCCTGCTTGTTGAAGATATAGCGCGAGACGAAGTCGGTCGGCACGAAATCCGAGATCAGCCGGTTGGTCAGCCAGGCGTCGGGATGGTCCGGCTTGGCACGGATCACCAGGAAGCGCTGTTGCGGGAACACATCCTCGATCTTGAGATGGCCAAGCTGGGCGATTTCGCGCTTGGCGGCGTTGAGGAAGGGAAAGTTGCCGTCCCTGGTGATCAGGTCTGCGTGGCTCTGGATCCAGGTCTGCAGCCAGACCTTGTCGACATCGGTCAGATTGCGGTTCGGCTCGGCGTCGCGAATCAGCGCACGCACCACCATCTCAGCCCGGTGCTCGAGATAGCCGGACGCCTCGATCCAGGAGGCGCGCGGCAACTCGATGCGGCCGGTGCTGGCCAGGAACTTGAACACCTTGTCGGCGTCGTTGATCGAGAGATAGCTCACCTGCCACGGCCGCGAGCGGCGGAAGCCCGGCGCGGCGGGATCGCTGATCACCGTCGTCATGTCGGGATCGACGAACACGTAGAGCCCGCCAAAATGGCTGGTCCAGTAGGCGTTGTGGCGGAAGATCACCTGGTCGGGCACCAGCGCGTTCTCGCGGATATCGCCGCAGACCTTCGCCAGGTCCACCATGCGGGTCAGCATGGCATTGTCGCGCCAGGCATCCGGCTCCTGCTTCAGCCGGTCGACCAGCTTGCCGAGTTCGGCGGCCTTGCCCAGCACATCCTCCGCCGACAGCACCTTGAACTCGACCTGGTTGATCGACAGCAAGTCCTCAATGTCGTTGACCTTGGGAACGGAGTCTTCGATCTCGCCGTAGATGACGTCCTTGATGGTCAGCGCGTCGATGGCACGCTGGTTCTTGGACATGAACTCGAACATCAGCTGCGAGGTGTTGGAGAAGGCGGTGTGCACCACCGGCAGGTCGATCTGCGACGGCGTCAGGATGATGAAGCGGCGATTGACCTCGTTGGGGTCGAGATAATCATAGTCGCCGCATTCCTCGGCCACTTCGGGCGAGAAGCCCGTGCGGTCGATCTGGAAACTCTTGAGCCTGGTCGGCTTGAGGCCGAAGGCGGCCAGCGCTTTGTTGTAGCGCTGGATGAGATGCGGCTCGTCGACGGGCAGCAGCCGGCCGTAGATCAGCTCGTTGTCGCGAAGGAGGTCGGGTCTTTTGCTCACCTTTCCTTCTCCCCGCTTACGGGGAGAAGGTGCCCGAAGGGCGGATGAGGGGCGCGGTCTTCCCTTCTCCCCTTGTGGGAGAAGGTGGATCGGCGCGTAGCGCCGAGACGGATGAGGGGTGCGCCACAGAGTACCGTCGGCGCCAAGCTGGAACACCCCTCATCCGTCGCCTTCGGCGACACCTTCTCCCACAAGGGGAGAAGGGAAGGCGGGCTCACCTCACGCATTCCACAGCCCCTTCTTCTTCATCTCCTCCATCTCGCGCGCGGCCCGTTCGCGCAGGCGGGCGTCGCGCAGCAGCTTTTCCACGGCGGCGTCGTCGGACTTGTCGGAATAGCGGAACTCGCTGTCAGCGTAGCGGTTGATCTCCTGCATGACCATGTCCATCGAGAACGGACCGCGCAGTTCCTCGATCATGGCCTTCTTCTCGTCGTAGCCCTTGTGCATGAAGGCTTCCGGCTTCTCGAACCAGTCGTCGGGAAGCTCGATGTCCATGGCGCGCATCTTGATGGCGTCGGTGACGTTCTTGATGGCGCGACCGGTGAAGCGTGGCTCGGCATCCTTGATCAGGTGCAAGTAGGTGCCGATGTCGGCCATCGTCTTGGGCGCGCCATTTTCCTTCATGTAGCGCTCATAGACCTTCATCAGCCCGTCTTCCCGCGGCTTCTCGTGTTCCTCATAAGCCTCGGTAACGGCGCGCTGGATCTCCTGCGCGGCGTAGAGTTCGTGATCGCCGAGCGGTATCTTGTGGTTCTTGCCGGCGAGCAGCACGAAAATGTCGATATAGTCGTCGCGGGTCTGCGGTCCGTCGACCAGCCAGCGGGCGCCGGCGCGCTGGCGCAGCGCATCATCGACGTTTTCGGGATAGTTGGAGAACATGCCGAACGAGCAGTTGCCGCGCACCACCGTAGCCGCGCCGGCGAAGGCATCCATCAAGACGCCGGTGATCTCCTGCTGGCCGGCCGAGGCGCGGTCGTCGGAGCGGCGTGCCGCCACCTGGTCGATGTCGTCGATGGTGCCGAAGCCGATGACGCGCGGGTTCAAGACATTGTTGATGAACTGGCGGCAGTTCTGGCCTGACTTGCCCTGGTAGGACGAGATCTGGTCGACGCCGAAATTCTCATAGGCGAAAGGATAGCCGGCGACCTGGCAGTAGCCGTTGACGAGACCGGCGATCATCTGGATAAGCGTCGTCTTGCCGGTGCCGGGCGCGCCGTCGCCGATGAAGGTGAACAGGAAGCCGCCGAGCTCGACGAACGGGTTCAGCTCGCGCTCGAAATCATAGGCCATCAGCATCTTGGCAAGCTTGACCGACTGGTACTTGGCGATGTGGTTGCCGACGACCTCTTCGGGCTTCTTGAAGGTCATCACCAGCGGCTTGGAGCGCTTGCCCGGCGCGACGTCGAAGCCGTCGAGGGTGAAGTCGTCGGCGTCGATGCGGATATGGGCGTTCTCGAACGGGCCGATGCCGTCGAAGCGGCCTTTGCGGGCCAGCAACCCGTCGATGGCGACGCGGGCGAAGGCGCGTGCCCGCGTCACCAGGTCGGCATCGTCCTTCGAGCCCGCTATCGCCTTGTCGAGGCCGGCCAGGATCGACTTCACCGCATCCTGCGGCGTGTCGAACAGAAAATCCGGCTCGGGGATGTCGTTGGGCGCCTCGCCGTCGCTGTCGATAAGCTGGAACAGATAGGAGGCGAGGCTGAAAGCCGAGATGTAGGCCGAGGCCGACAGGAGTTTCTTGAAGGCCGACGCCTCGTCGCCCTCGAGCGGGGCGCGGGTGTTTTTCGCCTGCAGGCTTTCGAGGTCTGACCCCTCGGCGAAGACATCCGATATGGCGAGCGCGATTGCCGCGCCGCGCCGGGCGCGGAACAGAAGCGTATGCTGCGGGATGGTGAGCAACTGGTCGTCGGGATGGACGGCGCCAACGGTCTTCGACAGCTCGACCTCGCGCGTGCGGCGCACCGAGCCGACCGAGACGGTGGAGACGAAGCGGCGGTTGGTGCCGGCCAATGCCGTGCCGGATTCGCGCGAAGGATCCTCCAGCACGACGATGCGGGTGATGAAGCTCTGCGCAGTGGCGCGGTGCTTCTCGATCGCCGCTTCCGGGATGGTGGTCAGGCCGGTGTCCATGAAGGATGCTCCGTGGTGTTACGGTCAGACGTCTGAGATGACCTGCCCATTGGACAGGATGTGAACCTTGTAGCCGCCGAAGATCTTCTGTGCCTCGCCGGCGGCGTAGAGCGCCTGGTAGGCCTCGTGCGGGATCAGCGCGTGGTTCTCGTAACTCGACACGCCCTGGCGCGCGGCTTCCAGGTCATCGGTGTTGATGAAGAATTCCTGCGTCGTCTTTTCGCTGGAAAACAGCCCCTTGCGGCCGGGCTTCTCGCCCTTGGAGTAGACCTCCTGGATGGTCCAGGTCAGCAGCCAGGCGTTTTCCGGTTTGCGCACCTTGGCCAGCACCTCGGTCACCGTCGAATTGTTGTCGGTAATGCCCGCGGAATAGAAGGGGCCGAGCACGACACGGCGCAACTGCTTGGGGTGCAGGGGTTCGAAATCCTTGTCGAGGTTGACCGCGATCGTCGCCGGCGACAGCGTGTAGGCGGAATTCTTCTCGGTGAAATCGTCGAAACGGTGCGCAAGCTCGGGATTGAGCAGGCCGTCGACCGGCAGCGGGATGTCGACCTTTTCGTTGAGCTTGCCGTCCCGGTCGACGAGCTGGCGGATCATGCTTTCAGAAGAATCCTCCACCGTCACCATGTAGACCAGCGGCAGGTTGGCGCTGCCGTCGAAGGTGGCCCAATGGACGAGATAATAGGGCCGTGCCGTCTTCGGGTTGACGGAGACCTTGGCGGTCTGCGCCAGGGTGAAGGGACCGAAGGTCTGCTCGCTCCTGACGTCCTCGAGGTAGAGCCGCTCGGCCATCGACTTCTGCAACGCCTCGGGGAATTCCTTGTGGCGCAGGATGAAGTCGGCCATCTCCTCGCGCAGCTCGCCGGCCAACGGGATGTTGGCAAGGCGCGCATCAGCCTGCCGGCGGTCGTTCTCCAGTTCGAGCAGGTTCTGGAACACCGGGAAACCGCTTTCGGCGCGCGAAATGCGGAACGTGTCCATGAAGCCCAGCCGGTTGCGCCAACAGGAGAAGGACTTGTCGAGCCGGGCGATATATTCGGCAACGATCTTGGCGACGATGCCGTGCCGGTAGAGCGGCGAGCGGTCGTCGCGCATGAACACTTCAAGGCCGCTGAGCGCGGCCGTTATTGCCGAGAAATACCGCGCCGCCGCGTCGTTTTCGGGGGTCATGCTGTCAGCCCTGGGATTGTCGCACCGGTGCGCGCGGCAATTATGACTGCACGTAGTTGGCCGAATTGTGCTTCTTCAGCACCTCGTCGAAGCGGCGGGCAAAGGCGTCGTCGGCGAGCTTCTTGCGGCGCTGGATATCGGCGCTGGCGACCATGTTCTTCTCATGCATCTCGAGCAGGTCGCCGATGTGCTTCTGCGAGGCGGCACCGATGCCGGCCATGGTTTCTTCCGCCGTATTGTCGACCTGACTGCCCAGCGTGTTGATCTTGTGGGCGACGTCCTGCTGGGCCGCGGTCTTCAGCGAATCTTCCAGCGCCTTGTAGAGCACGATGCGCTGCTCGGTATCGATGGTCAGCTTGTTGATCAGCGTCGACTGCGCGGCGATCTGGTTGTTGAGCGAATCGACGAAAGTCTGGAACATCGAGGTATAGCGCTCCAGCGTCTGGCTTTCGGCGAGCAGTTCCTGCTCCTTGGCCTGCTTCTCATTGTATTCGGTGGCGAGCTTGGAGCGTTCGCCCTCGAGCTGCGTGCGGTCCTTCTGGCTGG
This sequence comes from Mesorhizobium sp. GW821-FHT07A06, assembly GCF_059419085.1. Classification (NCBI taxonomy): domain Bacteria; kingdom Pseudomonadati; phylum Pseudomonadota; class Alphaproteobacteria; order Hyphomicrobiales; family Phyllobacteriaceae; genus Mesorhizobium; species Mesorhizobium sp. GW821-FHT07A06. The sequence continues at coordinate 273,457 of NZ_JBWKRC010000006.1, read as the reverse complement.
TCGAGGCGGCGATCTTGTTCTCGATGTCGAGCAGCATCGGGTTGAGTTCCTCGATGCGCTTCTGCACGGCTTCGAGGTTGGTCATGGTGGTCTTGCGGCGCTCGATCACCTGCGACAGGCTCGTCTCGGAAGTCTTGTAGCGCTGGTCGAGAACCTCTTTCTGCGCCTTCAGGATGCCGACGATGGTGTCGGACTTGGCGAGAAGTTCCTGCAGGTTGCCGGCCAGCGACATGTTGCGCACGCGGTCAGTGCGCAGGCGCTGTTTGCGCTGGCTGGAGAAGACGCCGACGAAGTTCTCCCAGCCGGTATAGTTCTTCATGCTCTCGAACTCGGCGCCAAAGACGTTGGTGGCGTCCTCAAGGCCAATGATCAGGTCGGCGATGTTGCCTTCCATCACCTTCTGCTGCTTCAGCACATCCTCGATGCGGGCGTTCTCGATGTCGAAATTGGCGTCGCCGATCTTCTTGTCGGCGGTGGCGAGTGTGTCGAGCACGGTGCCGGACTGCTCGATCTTGGTTCGCATGTCCTGGACGACCTGCTTGGTCTTGGCAATTTCGGCGTCGAAATTCTGCAATGTCGCCATAGGGGCCTCCCGCATCGGCTTCCGGTCGCTGGTTGCGAACAGCGGCGAATATATGTGGGGCTTCCGGGGATTGAAAGACGTGAAGACAAGGGTCGCATGAAAACAAAGGAATCCGCCAGGGCCTTGAAAGACAATGCAGGTGGGGTCATGGCGTGATTAGCCGGTCCGTCGGGGCTGGTTCAACTGCCATTGAACTTTCATGCCGCTAAAACAGTCGGCCCCCAACGGCGCGGAAATGCTGAATTCGAAAGGGGATTGGACCGGTTGCAGGCAAACAGATCGATGCGGTCGCGCGCGCCGGCGCGCGCTCAGGGCTTCGGATCGGCCTTCAGATAGGCAATGACATTGGCGATGTCGTCGTCATTGGCCAGGCCGCCAAAAGCCATTTTGTTGCCGGGAACCTTGAGCTTGGGAGCCTTGAGATATTCGGCAAGATTGGCCTCGTCCCAGACGAGACCAGCAGCGCCCGCACCCTTCATCGCTTCGGAATAATGGCCAAGGAAGCTCTCGGCTGTACCGGCGGTGCGGCCGACCACACCCATGAGGTGCGGGCCGACCTTGTCGCGGTCGCTGGCCGCTTCGTGACAGGCTATGCACCGGTTGAAGACGTGCTTGCCCTGCACGGGGTCGCCGGCATGGGCGGCAATGGAGGTGGCAAGCAGAAGAAGGCTGGCTTTGGAAACGGCTCGAAGCATGGCTGACCCCGAAGAGCTTGGCTGACGGCCTTATAGGACCGAGGCCTTAACAAACGCTGCATCGTGGCGGGTTGGCAAGGCGGACCTTCGGCCGATCTCCCGCGACCGGAGGATGACTCAGGCCTGCGCCAGATCGCGGCGCAGGAAGTCGTGCAGCCGATCGACCGCCGGTGTCGTTGACAGCGGGTTGCGCAGGATGCCTATTTCGAGATCCGGCAGCACTGGAAGACCTTCATTGCCGCCGATGATGCGCAGCGACGGCGGCACGCTGCGCTGCGCCAAACCGGCGACCGCCAGGCCGGCCTGCACGACCGCGACCAGGCCCAGCAGCGAGGCGCTGGAATAGGTGCAACGGTAGGCGCGATCGGCATCGCCAAGCGCCTGCAGGACACTCATCCTGGCGGCGCAGCCCGGCTCGAACAAAGCGACGGGCAAGGGATCGGTCTGCCAGGCGACGTGGTTGGGCGAGGCGACCCAGACGAAGCGTTCCAGCCGGATCACGTCAAGCGGCTGCTCCGGCAGCCGGGTGACGATCGCCAGATCGAGCCGCCCCTCCGCCAGGGTCTTCACCAGTGCGGTCGACTGTTCGCAGATCAGTTCCACCGTCACCAGCGGGTGATCCTCGGCGAAGCGTGACAGGACGGGCGGCAGCAGGAATGCGGCATAGTCGTCCGGCACGCCAAGGCGCACGCTGCCTGTCTCCTTTGGCCGGGTGACGCTCGCCCATGCCTCGTCCGACAATTTCAGCAGCCGGCGCGCATAGATCACGAAATCCTCGCCGATCGCGTTCGGCGTGACGGTTCGGGGACCGCGAACCAGAAGCTGGTTGCCGACCATCTCCTCCAGCCGCTGCATCTGCATGCTGACGGCTGACTGGCTGCGGCCAACACGCGGCGCGGCACTGGACAGGCTGCCGCTCTCGACGACGGCGACGAAGGTTTTCAAGAGGTTGAGGTCAAGTGGAGCGGCCATAGTGCTATCAGCATATCGAATAGCTTGCTCCAAATCTATTCGCTTGTTTGAAAGCTGTATTGCTGGCCAGATAGGGCGTGCGCTTGAGGAAACGTCGATGAAGGACCTGCCAACTTCCCGTTTTCCAGCTGCGAGCCTCGCCTTTGCGATGACGATCGCCGGCACGGTCGGCGCCTTCGTCACGGAATCGGGATTGCACCCCGTCACCGTCGTCTTCTGGCGATGCGTGTTCGGCGCCGCGTTCCTCGGCACTTGGTGCCTTCTGCGTGGCTATCTGCCGGACCGCACCCTGTCCTTGTCCCGCCTCGCGCTGGCAGCGCTTGCCGGGGCCTGCATGGTGCTGAGCTGGACGGCCTTCTTCGCCGGCTTCGCCATGACGTCGATCGCCACGACGACGATCGTCTATCACGTCCAGCCCTTCTTCGTGGTTATCATCGGGGTGGTCTTCCTGAAGGAGCGTATCTCGCTCGACCAGATGCTGTGGATGCTCGGCGCGTTCCTTGGCGTCGTGCTGGCCAGCGGGCTGGTGGTTTCCCATGCGCAAGCCAGCACGGGATGGGCGCTGGGCATCGCATTGACGCTGGTCGCCGCGCTGCTCTATGCGGTGGCGACGATCCTCGCCAAGGGTCTGGGCCAGCAGCGCGCCGAGGTCACCGTGCTTTGCCAGACAATCGTCGGAATTGTCATGCTCGCCCCCTTCGCCGGGATCGGCCAGCATGTTCCCGCGCATTCATGGGGCTGGCTGGTCAGCATTGGCGTGCTGCACACCGGTATTGCCTATGTGCTGATGAACTCGGCCTTTCCGCGCCTGACGACGCCGGTGATGGGCATCATCACCTTCATCTATCCGGTCGTTGCCATCATCATCGACTGGGCGATCTACGGGCATCCCCTTGGGCCGGCACAGGCCGCCGGCATGGTACTGATCGCAGTGGCGACGCTTGGTGTCCGGTTGGGCTGGCGGTTCCCGCGACGGCGTGTCTCGGCGGCCTGACGCGGATCGCAGGAAGCATGTTCAGGGTTCCATGAAGCCGATGAAATCGTCGGGCATGGCGCGGCCCATTTCTTCCTCCCAGTGACGACGGCAGAGCGAGACATAGACGTCCTTGCCGATCGCCACCTGGTCGCCCTGGCGGGCAACCTTGCCGTCGGCGCCGAGGCGCACGACCATCGTTGCCTTGCGGCCGCAACGACAGATGGTGCGCACCTCGCGCAGGTCGTCGGCTATCGCCAGCAGCGCACGCGAGCCGGAAAACAGCTTGCCCTGGAAATCGGTGCGCAGGCCGTAGCACATCACAGGGATGTTCAGCCGGTCGGCAATGCGGGCCAATTGCCAGACCTGCTCCTCCTCAAGGAATTGCGCCTCGTCGACGAAGACGCAATGCACCGTCGTGTGGTCGTGGTGCTCGGCGACGCGGGCGAACAGGTCGTCGCCATCGCGAAACATCTCGGCTTCCGTCTCCAGTCCGATGCGCGACGAGATCAGGCCACTGTCGCCCTTGCGGTAATGACCGGCGACGAACAACATCGTGGTCATGCCGCGCTCGCGATAATTGTACGACGCCTGCAGCAACATCGTTGTCTTGCCGGCATTCATCGTTGCGTAGTTGAAGTAGAGCTTGGCCATGCCGCTCTTTTAAGCCGAGTTGCCGCCGCGCGGGGAGGGGCCGCCGCCGCATTCCCCTGAAAAAGCCGGCTCGCCTCCGAAAAGGATGCCGAGCCTCTAAAAAAATACTCGGCACCATATTGGCACCATAAAAGCGTCAGCCGTGTCGCTGATTGGCCAGTCCGCGCCGTTGATCGTGATTGCCTTGACGCTTGAATCCTAAACAGAATGGTGTTTGGCTGACGAAACAAGGCGGGCAGAGAAACCGTGACCACGCTTCGCCAAAGAATCACAATGGGAGACTGTCTATGTCGCGTATGAATTCCTTCGCCGCCGGCCTCGGCCTTGCGGCTCTGTTGTCCACGAGCGCTGCCTTTGCCGGCGATCCGGCGAGCTGCAAGGCGGTGCGTCTCTCCGATGTCGGTTGGACCGACATCCAGGCGACCACTGGCGTCGCATCGGTGCTGCTTACCGCGCTCGGCTATGCGCCACAAACGATCCAGCTGTCGGTGCCGGTGACCATGGCGTCGCTGAAGAACAAGGACCTCGATGTGTTCCTCGGCAACTGGATGCCGTCGATGACCAACGACATCAAGGACTACACCGCCGACGGTTCGGTCGAAACGATCAGCACCAACCTGACCGGTGCCGGCTACGGCATCGTCGTGCCGACCTATGTCGCCGATGCCGGCGTGAAGTCGCTGACCGACATCGGCAAGTTCAAGGACAAGTTCAACGGCAAGATCTACGGCATCGAGGCCGGCAATGACGGCAACCGCATCATCCTCGACATGATCAAGAACCCGAAGGACAATCTCGAAGGTTTCGAGCTGGTCGAGTCCTCGGAGGCCGGCATGCTGACGCAAGCCGAGCAGTCGATGAAGAACAATGAGTGGATCGCCTTCCTCGGCTGGACGCCGCATCCGGTGATGGGCGCCATGAAGATCACCTACCTCGACGGCATGGGCGACAGCGGCTTCGGCGCGGCGACCGTCTACACCGTTGCGCGCAAGGGCTATACCACCGAATGCCCGAATGCCGGCAAGTTCATCGCCAACCTGAAGTTCAATCTGGACATGGAAGGCCAGATGATGGACGCGATCCTGAAAGGCGGCGACGCCAACACGGTGGCGGCCGACTGGCTGAAGAAGAATCCGGATGCCGTCAAGCCATGGATCGCGGGCGTTACCACGTTCGACGGTGGCGATGCCGCCGCAGCGATCAAGACCGCGCTCGGAAGCTGAGCCGACTGCATTCGACAAGTCCGAAACAGGAAGGGCAGCCATCTTAGAAAAGGCTGCCCTTTTCCATATCCTGTGACAAGATGACGTTGCGCGAGCCGAGAGCAGGGCGGCTCATGACGAAGAGGGGTAAGATGGATCCGATTTCGCAATTCATGGTCGATCACAAAATCCCGATCGGTGCCTGGGGAAAGGCGTTCTTCGGCTTCCTCACCGACAATTTCGACACCATCTTCAGAGCCTTCTCGAACGGTTTGAATTTCTTGCTCGACGGGCTGGTCGAGCTCCTGCTGATGGTGCCGCCGGTGCTGCTGGCGCTGGTCATCGCCGTCATCGCCTGGCTGCTGCAGCGCTCGCGGCCGCTTGCCATCGGCGTCTTCCTCGGCCTGATCTTCATCATCAACCAGAACCTCTGGAAGCAGACGGTGCAGACACTGGTGCTGGTCGTCGCCGCCGCCGCCATGGCCATGGCCATCGGCGTGCCGCTCGGCATCTGGGCGGCGCACAAGCCAAAGGTCTACCGCGTCATGCTGCCGGTGCTCGATCTGATGCAGACGCTGCCGACCTTCGTCTACCTGATCCCGGTGCTGACCCTGTTCGGTCTCGGCAACGCGCCTGGTCTCATCGTCACCATCATCTTCGTCATCCCGACCGCGGTCCGGCTCACGCATCTCGGCGTCGTCTCGGTACCGAAGTCGATCATCGAGGCCGGCGAGGCGTTCGGCGCGACCAAAAGCCAGCTTCTGTGGAAGGTGGAACTGCCTTCGGCGCTGCCGACGATCATGGCGGGATTGACGCAGTCGATCATGCTGTCGCTGTCGATGGTGGTGTTCGCGGCCCTGATCGGCGCCGGCGGCCTGGGTACCGAAATCAACCGCGCGCTCGGTTCGCGCCGCATCGACCTCGGGCTTGAAGCAGGGCTGGCGATCGTCGTGCTCGCCATCGTGCTCGACCGAATGACCCGCATTGGCGTTGGAGGCAAGAAATGACCGTCGCCGTCGATTTCAAGAACGTCGATATCGTCTTCGGCGCCGACCAGGCCGGTTCGCTGGCGATGATCGACAAGGGCGCCACGCGCGCTGAAATCCTCGAAAAGACCGGCAATGTGCTGGGCTGCGCCGACGCCAGCTTGACGGTGCATGAGGGCGAAATCTCGGTGCTGATGGGCCTGTCGGGCTCCGGCAAGTCGACGCTGCTCAGAGCCGTCAACCGGCTCAACGTGGTGTCGCGCGGCCAGGTTCTGGTCAAGGACGGCGACAAGATTGTCGACGTGGTCACTTGCGACGAGCCGACCTTGCGGCGCTTGCGCCAGAAGCAGGTGGCGATGGTCTTCCAGCAGTTCGGCCTGCTGCCATGGCGCACGGTCGAGGAGAATGTCGGGCTTGGCCTCGAACTTGCCGGCGTGCCAGAAGCCGAACGCAAGGAACGCGTGCACAAGCAGCTCAAGCTGGTCAATCTCGACCAGTGGTCGAAGAAATACGCGCATGAACTGTCGGGCGGCATGCAGCAGCGCGTCGGTCTCGCCCGCGCCTTCGCCACCGAGGCGCCGATCCTGTTGATGGACGAGCCGTTCTCGGCGCTCGACCCGCTGATCCGCACCAAGCTGCAGGACGAATTGCTGCAGCTCCAGGCGGAGCTGAAGAAGACCATCATCTTCGTCAGCCATGACCTCGAGGAGGCGCTCAAGATCGGCAGCCACATCACCATCATGGAGGGCGGGCGCATCGTCCAGACCGGCGCGCCGGAGGACATCGTGCTGCGGCCCGCCAATGACTATGTCCGCGACTTCATCGCCAATGTGAACCCGCTCTCGGTGCTCACCGCCTGGAACGTGATGCGCGACCGCCGCGACCTCGAAGAGGGCAAGGACGGCTGGGTGTGGCTCGACCGGCGCAAGACGACACGCTTCAAGATCGACGAGCACGGGCTGGTGGCGGCGGCCGAGCGCGACGGCAAGCCGGCGGTGTGGGTATCTTGCGCCGATGTCGAGGCCCAGTCGGAGGAAGCGGCGCAAGTCTTCTGGGCCACTCCCGGCACGTCGCTGAAAACCGTGATGCTGGCCATGCACCGCTCGCAGACGGCGCCCGTGGCGCTGTTCGACGACCAGTCGCGCTTCGTCGGCGCCATCGGCATCCGCGACGTGCTGAGCGCGGTGTTGCGTCGGTAGGCGCCTCGCAATCTACCCGTCTGACGCAATTCCCGCGTCAGGCCGCCAGTGGCAGGCGCAGCTCCGTCAGCAATCCGCCATCCGGATGATTGGACAGGCGGATCTCGCCGCCGGCGGCGCGCGCGATGTTGCGGGCAATGGTGAGGCCCAGCCCAAGGCCGCCGGTCTGGCGGTTGCGGGACTGTTCGAGGCGCACGAAGGAGCCGAACACGGCATCGATCTGGGCCTGTGGTATACCAGGTCCTTCATCGCGGATGGTGAGCGTGATCGTGCCGTCCGAGCGGTGCAGGCTGAGATGCGCCTTCTTGCCGTAGGTGACGGCATTCTGCACCAGATTGGTGACGCAGCGTCTGAGCGCGACCGGCCGCGCGATGCAGATCAGGCCGCGCGAACGGGTGTCGTCATTGTCGAATGAGACCTCCGGATAAGGGTCGGCGATCGATTCCACGAGCGACCAGAAGTCGATGCGCTCGGTCTTTTCCTCGTTCACCTCGAAGGTGGCGAAGTCGATCACCGAACTGGCGATGCTCTCTACATCGGCAAGATCATGCGCCAGCGCCTCGCGAACCGCCGATTTGCGCAACAATTCCAGCCGCAGCCGCATGCGCGTCATCGGCGTGCGCAGGTCGTGCGCCAGCGCGGCGGCAAGATGCTCGCGGTCCTCGACATATTCGCGCAGCCTGGCCTGCATGGCGTTGATTGCCCTCGCCGCGGCCTTAACCTCGCGGCTGCCGCTCTCGGCGATCGGCGGGCTCTTCAGGTCCTTGCCGATCCTGTTCACGGCGGTTTCCATCATCCGGTAGGGCGCCGTCAGCCGGCGCAGCGACCAGATCGACATGATCACCACCAGCCCGGCGATCAGCGCATAGAGCGGCAGGCTGTCGAAGCTCAGGATCGGGCCAATCGGCGTGATCGGCTCGGTGAAATTCAGCCACTGGCCGTCGGCGAAGCGCAAGGAGGCCGTCAGCTTGTCGCTCTGGGCGAAATCGGCTGCGAGCACCAGAAGGTCGCGCTCCACCTGGCCGATATCGGGGCCGGATGCGGTGCCGCTGGCGTCGTCGGCCTCGCGCGTCGCCGGATCGCGCCGCACGCGCGCGTCGGTGACGCCGAACTTCGACAGCCGGCCAACGAGGATGTCTTCGAGTTCGGCCAGTTCGTCGTCGCCGGCGATCGAGGAGGTGACGGCGGGCGTGTCCGAGACGGTAAGGGCGTAGGTCGAGTTGAACAGGCCTGCCGCGGTCGCCTTGCGCTCCTCGGGCGTGGCGCCGCTCATCAGCTGCACCAGCGAGAAGGCGCGGTCGTTGAGGCGATAGAGGTCGACCACGTCGTTGGAGGCGGCGCGGTCGCGCGACACGATATAGAGGGTCGCGACCTGGCTGATCAAAAGGCCGGCAATGACAATCAGCAGCACCCAGGCAGGCAAGGTCTGCGGCAGGAGACGTCTCATTCGGAGGTCGTCTCGGGCAGGAACTGGTAGCCGCCGCTGCGCACCGTGAGGATCAGCTTGGGCGTTTTGGGGTCATCTTCCATCTTGCGCCGCAACCTGCTGACGAGGATGTCGATGCTGCGATCGAAGGAATAGTCGCTGTCGCCACCGGACAGCTCGATGAGCTGGTCGCGGGTCAGCACGCGCTGGGCGCTCTTGACGAAGGTTTGCAGCAGGTTGAATTCGGCCATGGTCAGCTCGACCCTGACATCGTCGGGCGCGGTCAGCCGTCGCCGCGCACAGTCCATCGTCCAGCCGGCGAAACGATAGATCTGCTTGGTCGCGGCGCGTTTCGGCTCGGCGGCACCATTGCGCCGCAGCACGGCACGGATCCGGGCCAGGAGTTCGCGCGGATCGAAGGGCTTGGGGACATAGTCGTCGGCGCCCATCTCCAGGCCGACCACGCGGTCGGTTGTCTCGGTGACGGCGGTCAGCATGATGATCGGCGTCGTGTACTGGGCGCGCAGGTCGCGGCACAATTCCAGCCCGCTCTTGCCGGGCAGCATCACGTCGAGGACGATGAGGTCCACCTGCGAGCGGCGCAGGATGGTCTCCATCTCGGTGCCGTCGGCGGCAACCGAAGTGTGCAGGCCTCGCTTCTGGAAGAACTCCTGAAGCAGGTCGCGGATGCCCTTGTCGTCGTCGACGATCAGTATGTGTGCGTCGGATTTCACGAGGTACCCTGTCCCGGTTGCCGGCCAAGCCATTCCTGGCAGGTGAGCCACACGATAGAATTCGGGCCATATGTTGGCCAGTGCCTTGGATTTCAAGGGAGAACGAATTCCGCCTTCTCCACATGGAAAGCGGCGGGGTCCTGGCAGACACAATCCAGAAACAAAATTCTACAATCGGGAAAAACTCCTGAAAAGGTAAGGCGGCATAACGGTGCCGTGGCGGTCAGATTACCGGCTGCGACGCAAAGTCTCCGGGTCACGGAAAAACCGATGCCAAGCTTGTCGATCAGTTTGTTGGGTGCGTTGCTGGGCCTTGGCCTGGTCACTGCCGCTGTTGGACAATCGGATGCAAAGGCGCCGCTCACCCGGAGCGAACGGTGCGCCAATCTCAGCCACCAATTTGATGAAGCCCTCGAAACCCACGCCACGGCAACGCAGGTCACCGCGGCAAAGGCACTTCAGAGAAAGGGCAACCGGTACTGCGCCGCCAAGAAACAGGCACAGGGAATTCGGATGCTCGCCAATGCTTTGAAGCTGCTTGGAGTGGCACCGAACGACCCGGTCCAGTGACACTCAAAATCGACCCGCATAAAAAGGAAATGAAGCCATGAAAAAGTCCATCCTGTCCGCCACCGGTCTCGCCGTTGCCCTGGCTTTCGCGATGCCCGCTCTCGGCAACGCCGCTGCCACCACGACCGCTGCTCCGGCTGCCTCGACCACGACGACCACCACCGCTCCGGCTGCTGACGCCACCGCCAAGCCCCCGGTGAAGAAGGTCGTCAAGAAGGTCAAGCACAAGAAGGCTCCCGCCAAGAAGACCGTGAAGAAGGCCAAGGCCAAGGATGCTCCGAAGGCCTGATCCAGGTCCGACGATTTTCATCAAGGCCGCTCCAGCCGCACTGGCTGGGGCGGCCTTCTGCCAGGTACCCGATCGAGCGGCTGAGCACCGGCGCCCACAGCCTGTAATCTCGATCTGACTTAACCCGTTTTCAACGCCGGCCGTGTAGGACAATCCGCATGAAGAAGCGGCTTTCGTCCATTTTGCGTTCGATGGTGATCGGCGGCCTGGTTGCCACCGGTGTCGCCAGGGCGCTGATTCTGCTCACCGCGAGCCCCGTGCCCGATCCTGCCAGTGGCCGCACCGAACCCTCGCTGTTCGCGCCGATAATTTCCAGCAACTGGGACTACATCACGCCTGTCCAGGCGTGGCTGCTGATCGTGCTTCTTGCCGTGACGCTGGTCTGCGTTGCCGGATGGCCGATCGCGGCCTGGATGGAACGCCGGGCGGACGCCGGAGCAAACCGCCGCGTCTTCGGCCGCCAGGGCCGTTGAATCGCGACCGACAATCTCCCACATGGTTGTGAATGACCGGGCCCGCCCGCCGGCGGTCCGCACGCCAATCAAAATGGACGATCGCCGCCGCCCGTGGCAAAATACACGGTGAAGCCCGATCGCGAAACTGTCGGTTCCGATGCCTGAAACCACCACGAAACCCCGCACCAAGGTCAAGCCGCAGACCGAGCGGCCGAAGCTCTACAAGGTCATCCTCATCAATGATGATTTCACGCCGCGCGAATTCGTGGTGACGGTGCTGAAGGGTGAATTCAAGCTGAGCGAGGACCAGGCGCACCGGATCATGATCACCGCGCACCGGCGCGGCGCCTGTGTGGTCGCGGTCTTCACAAGGGATGTCGCCGAGACCAAGGCGACGCGGGCCACCGATGCCGGCAAGGCCAAGGGCTATCCCTTGCTGTTCACGACGGAACCGGAAGAGTGAGGAGGGGTTCTTCCCTTCTCCCCTTGTGGGAGAAGGTGGCCTCGCGAAGCGAGGTCGGATGAGGGGTGTTCCAGGGAACACCGGCGCCTCACTCCGCTGGAACACCCCTCAACCGTCTCGGCGCTGCGCGCCGATCCACCTTCTCCCACAAGGGGAGAAGGAAAACGGCGCCGCGCTACCTTCCCTCGCGGTACCACATCGAACCCATCGCCAGGAGCAGCAGGCCGAGGCCGAGGAAGCCGCCGAACAGGGGCACGCGCGAGACGGCCTTCAGGACGCTGTCATCGGTGGTGCGCAGGCCGATCCAGTCGCTGCCGGAGGCATCGCCGGCCGAGCGCACCGGCACGATGGAGGGCAGGGTCACGTCGCCGCCAGTGGCCGTGGACGAGGCCAGCCGGCGCACGCTGCCGCCGGTGGCTTCGGCCGGCGCTTTCAGCCGATCCTCGGTTGAGATGACGTCGGCGAATTCCGGGGCGTTGACCGGCCCGACATGGGCAAGCGCGGTGAGATCGCCATTGGCAACCTGGAACAGGCCGATCTCATTGGTTTGCACGCTGCCAAGGAAGACGCCGGGCTCGGTTTTGTCGAGCTTGACGGTCACGGTCTTGCCGGAGGGCGTGATGATCTGTGCGGGGCCGGGATCGTCGGCCATGGTCTGGCGGCGGATATCAAGCACCATGCCGCGTCCCTCGGCGGTCAACCGCTCTTCCTCGAGTTCGGGTTCCTTCATCAGCCAGTGGGCGATGCGCCGGTAGAGCTGGACATGCGGGCCGCCGCCCTCGAAGCCGCGCGCCCACAGCCAGCCCTGGTCGGACAGAAGCATGCCGACACGGCCTTCACCCTTGCGGTCGAGCAGGAGCAGGGGCCGGTTGTCGGCGCCCTTCATCACCACTTCGCCTTGCGGGTTCTGCACGCCGATGGTGCGGAACCAGCGGCTCCAATGCGGCGGCTCGGTGGCCGAACCGTCGAGGCCGCGCGTCACCGGATGACGCTGGCCAAGGTCGGTCAGGCGCGGATAGAACGCCTTTTCGACCACCTCGCCGGTCGGCATTGCGGGCAGGGCCGACATCAGCGGGGTGCGCGCGATCGAAGCCTCGCCGGCATATTCGGGGCCGGCGGCGATCAGCAGGGCGCCGCCCTTTTCGACATATTCGGAGATGTAGTCGTAATAGAGGATCGGCAGCACGTCGCGGTGCTGGTAGCGGTCGAAGATGATGAGGTCGAAATCCTTGATCTTCTCGACGAACAGCTCGCGGGTCGGGAAGGCGATCAGCGACAATTCGTTGATCGGCGTGCCGTCCTGCTTCTCCGGCGGCCGCAGAATGGTGAAGTGGACGAGATCGACAGAGGCGTCGGATTTCAACAGATTGCGCCAGGTGCGCTCGCCGGCATGCGGCTCGCCGGAAACCAGCAGCACGCGCAAATTCTCGCGGATGCCGTCGACCAGCGCGATGGCGCGGTTGTTGGTGTCGGTGAGTTCGCCCGGCTCGCGGTCGATGGCGAGTTCGATGATGTTGCGGCCGGCGCCCGGAATGGTCACCTGCAACGGCATGGCCTGGCCGACGGTGGCATGCTCGACCGAGACCTGCTCGCCATTGACCGAAACACGCACATCGACCGGGCCGGCCTCGTTTTCCGTCGAGATGACGCGGTAGGTCATGTCTAGCGGCTTGCCGACAAGGCCGAAGCGCGGCGCGTTCTCGAAGCGGATGCGGCGGTCCTTTTCGTGGTCGTTGCCGGTGATGAGCGCATGCAGCGGGGCGTTGAAGTCGGGCGCGCCCGAAGGCGTGTCATGCACCTCGCCATCGGTGATCATGATGGCGCCGCCGATGCGCGAGGGCGGCACGTCGCGGAAGGCGCCTTCCAGCGCGCCGAACAGCCGCGTTGCGGTGCGCTCCTCGGCGGCATCGGACTTGCCGGCCTCGACGACGCGGACGTCGAACTGCTTGAAGCGGCCAAGACGCTGCTGCAGCCCGGCCAGCGCTTCATCGGTCTGCCTGGTGCGGTCGCCGATGTCCTGGCTCTGGCTGCGGTCGACGATCAGCGCGACGACGCTCTTCAGCGGCTCGCGCTCCTCATTGAGGAACACCGGGTTGAACAGCGCGGCAGCGAGCGCCAGCAGGGCGACGAAGCGCAGGACACCACCACGCTGGCGAAACCACAGGCCGACGAGCGCAAGCAGCGCCAGCGGCACCAGCACCACAGCGAGCAGCGGCCAGGAGATCAGCGGTTCGAGGGAGATTGACCAGTTCATCCGCTACTGCCCCAATCGTTCGAGCAGTATGGGCACGTGCACCTGGTCGGATTTGTAGTTGCCGGTCAGCATGTACATCATGATGTTGACGCCGGCGCGCAGCGCATAGATGCGCTGCATCGGGTCGGCCGGCACGGTCGGCAGCAGCGGATCGCCATTCTCGTCGACCGCCCATGCGCCGGCGAAATCATTGGCGGTGATCATGATTGGCGAGACGCCGTCGCCGGTGCGTACCGGCCGGTTGTCGGCGTTGCTTGCATCGAGCGATGCCTCGACCCAGAGTGGGCTGCCGGCGAAACGGCCGGGAAATTCGGGCAGGATGAAGAAGGACTTGGTCAGCACGTGGTCCGACGGCACCGGCTCCAGCGGTGGCACGTTGAGGTTGCCGAGGATGTCGCGCAGCCGCTCGGTCGCCGGGCTGGTGGCATCGGCGCCGATGCCGTTGGCGAACTGGTCGCGCGTGTCGAACAATACGGTGCCACCCTGCTGCATATAGGCATCGATGCGGGCGATCGCGGCCTGGCTCGGCATGGGTGCCGCCGGATCGATCGGCCAGTAGATCAGCGGATAGAAGGATAGCTCGTCCTTCGAAATATCGACGCCGGCCGGCGCGCCCGGTTCGAGCGCTGTCTTCTCGATCAGGAAGCGCGTCAGGCCCTCGAGCCCGGCGCGGCTGATCGAATCGACGCCCGGCACGCCAGTCAGCACATAGGCGATGCGGGTCTTGGAGATCGCCGCGATCGCCGCCTCGTCGCCCGGCTTGGCATCGTCGGCGCGGGCGTAATCGGCATTGGCGAACAGTGCGCCCAGGGCAATCAGGACTGCCGCGGCCGTGGCCACGGCACCGGCACGGCGCGGCCGGCGTGAAAACAGGCCGCCCATCCAGAATACCGCCAGCGTGTCGAGCAGCATCAGCACCAGCGCCGCGGCGACCAGCGCGCCCTTCAGGTTGCGGGATTCGTCGAAAGCATACTGGATCGTGGTGACCGGAACGGCGACCTGCGGGCGCGCCAGCGGCTCGAACTTGGTTGAGGCATCGAGCAGATTATGGGCGAAGACGCCGGTCTCGGAACCATAGAGGCCCGGCGGGTTCTCGAAGGTCACCGGCAAAGCGCCGGCGCCCGGCACCAGCGGCCGCGCATCCGGCGTCGGCGGCCCCAGCGAGCCGTCGGCCGCGATCATCCGGTAGGGGGCCAGCGAGGTGGCGGCGGCCTCGGCATTGGCGACCGCCGCGCCCTGGTTGCGCGACAGCTGGACGATGCGGCGCAGCATCTCGACAAAGCTGCCCGAGATCGGCAGGTTCGACCATGTCGCCTCGGGCGTGACGTGGAACAGCACCAGCGTGCCCTTGCCTTTCTTCAGCCCGGTGACCAGCGGGGTGCCATCGGCCAGCGCCGCCCAGGTGCGCTCGACGATATCGGGTGTCGGCTCGGCCAGCACCTGCCTGCTCACGGTGACCTCGGTGGGCGGCGCCAGATCGGCGAACGGGCCGGCCTTGGGGAATTCGGTGACCGGCTGCGGCGACGTCCATGACAGGGCGCCGCCGAGCGAACGCTCGCCGATGCGCAGGCGGACCGGCAGCAAATCGTCATCATTGCCGGCGGCGGCCAGCCGCGAGCCGGCGAAACGCACCAGCGTGCCGCCATTGTCGACCCAGTCGACCAGCCTTTGCCGGACCTGTGCGGGAATGGTGCCGATGTCGGCCATGATGATCATCGCCGGCTTCTGGTCGAGGATCTGTGGGATGGCGTCGGCGAGATCGGCGCTGGAGGGTTCGACCAAGTCGGCGAAGGGCTGCAGCGCGCGCCTGATGTAGTAGAGCGGCGACAGAAGCGGCTGCGCCTGGTCTGCCTCGGCCTGTGACAGCAGCCCGACACGGCGGCGCTTGGAGCTTTCGTCGAGCACACGCACCGCGCCCGCCTGGCGCTCGCCGTCGAGCGCGATCGAGGCGAAATCATTGCGCAGCTCGAACGGCACCGCCATGGTGCCGGTGGCGGTGGCTTCGCCGGGCGCGAAGGTCAGCGTCGCATCGGCGATGCGGCGGCCCTTGTCGTCGAAGGCGCCGGCGGTGACCTGCGCGGGCGCGGGGTCGCCCGGCGCGCGGATGGCGGTGAGGGCAAAGCCGTCGACCTGGTTGTCGGCGGCGGTCAGGCCGGTCAGGGAAAGCCGGTCGGCGGTTGCCCAGACGATGCGGGCGGCATTTTTCGACAAAAGCGTGTTGAAGGCGGCTTCATCGCCCTTGGCCGCCAGTCCGTCGGCCAGCACGGCGACGCTGGCGCCGGGCAGGCTCTCCAGAACGCCGGCGACGCGGGCATAGACGGCGGGCCGGTCGGTCGGGATTGGCCGCGGCTTGGCGGCGCGCAGCCGGTCGAGCGCGGCGGCGGCATCGAAGGGGCCGATCTCCGCATTGGCCTTTTCAGCGGTGAAGGCGATGATGACCGGCACGCCGTTCGAGCCGGCGTCGGCGATCAGCCGTTCGGCGGTGGCGACGCGCTTGTTCCAGTCGGCCGCACTGGCCCAGTCATTGTCGATGACCAGCGCAAGGGCAGGACCCTCGGCCGGCAGCTTTTCGCGCGGGTTGAAGACCGGTTCGGCCAATGCCGCGACGATGAGCGCCGCCATCAGCAGCCTGAGCAGCGTCAGCCACCATGGGCTCTGCTGCGGCGTCTCCTCGCGCTTCAGCACCCGCGCCAGGATTTTCAGCGGCGGGAAGATCTCGCTCTGCGGCTTGGGCGGCGTCAGCCTGAGCAGCCACCATATCACCGGCAATGCCAGCAGGCCCCACAGCACCATGGGCGCGCCAAAGGAGAGCGGCAGCCAACTCATGCGACAGCCTTCCCCGGCTGACGACTGCCTGCGTTCAGCCCGGCATATCCGCCATCGGCGGTCATCGCCATGTGCAGGCGCACCAGTGCGTCGGACGCCAGCCGATCGGTGTGGTTGACGGTAAAACTCCAGCCGAGCCGCTTGCACCAGCCGGCCAATTCCGCGCGGCGGGCGGTGTAGAGCAGGCGATACTCGTCGCCGAGCATTTCGGCACGGCCGGCGGTCAGCTTTTCGCCGGTTTCGGGATCGGTGAACTCGGTGCGGCCGGCATAGGGGAAGGTTTCCTCGGCCGGGTCGGCGACTTCGATCAGATGCGCGCGCACGCCGTGGCGAGCAAGCACGTCGAGCCATTCCATCGTCTCTTCGACCGGATCGAGGAAATCGCTGGCGATGACGATGTCGCAGAACCGCCTGATGTCCGACAGATCAGGCTTGGCCGGCAGGTCGCCGGCATGCATCAGCTGGGTGGCGATGCGCTCGGCGCCGTTGCGGGCCGTGAACGGATCGGTCAGTCCCGGCCAGGCGATGCGCTCGCCGCTGCGCGACAACAATTCGGCCATGGCCAGCGCCAGCACCAACGCGCGCGATTGCTTGGAAACGCTGGCGCCGGTTGACTTGTAGAGCATGGACGGCGAAGGGTCTGCCCACAGCCATACCGTATGGGCGGCCTCCCATTCGCGGTCGCGCACATAGGTGTGGTCGTCGCGCGCCGAGCGGCGCCAGTCGATGCGCGAGGAATCGCCTTCGACATAGGGCCGGAACTGCCAGAAATTCTCGCCGATGCCGCGCTTGCGGCGGCCATGCCAGCCGGCGATCACGGTGTTGACGATGCGGCGCGCCTCGACCAGCAGGTCAGGCACAAGCGAAGCCCGCAACCGGCCACGGGCGAGCGCATCGCGCGTCGCTGCCGGAGACTGGACCTCGCCGATACGCGTCATCAAATCCCTTTCACAAGCTTCGCCACCACATCGCGCACGCTGGTGCCCTCGGCGCGGGCGGCGAAGGTAAGTGCCATACGATGCTGCAGCACCGGCTCGGCCAGGGCCCGCACATCGTCGATCGAAGGCGCCAGCCGCCCATCGTAGAGCGCGCGGGCGCGCGCGCACAACATCAGTGCCTGGCTGGCGCGCGGGCCAGGGCCCCAGGCGACATGCTTGTCGGTCTCGGCATTGCCCTGGCCCGGCCGCGCAGAGCGCACCAGGGTCAGGATCGCCTCGACGACGCTTTCGGGCACCGGCATGCGGCGGATCAACGTCTGGATCTCCTTCAGCCGTGCCGGCTGCAGCACGTTCTGGGCCTTCGCATCCTCGATGCCGGTGGTTTCCAGGAGGATGCGGCGTTCGGCCTCGATTTCGGGATAGAGGATGTCGACCTGCATCAGGAAGCGGTCGAGCTGGGCTTCGGGCAGCGGATAGGTGCCTTCCTGCTCCAGCGGATTCTGCGTCGCCAGCACGTGGAAGGGCGCCGGCAGATCGTAGCGGGCGCCGGCGATGGTAACGTGATACTCCTGCATGGCCTGAAGCAGCGCCGACTGCGTGCGCGGCGAAGCGCGGTTGATCTCATCGGCCATCAGCAACTGGGCGAAGATCGGCCCGGAGATGAAGCGGAAGGAGCGCTTGCCGGTCTCGTCCTGCTCCATCACCTCGGAGCCGAGAATGTCCGATGGCATCAGGTCGGGCGTGAACTGGATGCGGCGCGAATCGAGGCCGAGCACGACGCCCAGCGTCTCGACCAGCTTGGTCTTGGCAAGGCCCGGCACGCCGACCAGCAGCGCATGGCCGCCGGCCAGCAGCGCCACCAAAGTGCGCTCGACGACATTCTCTTGGCCGAAGATCACCCGGCCGACCCCGTCGCGGATCCTGGAAATGTCAGCCAGCGCCTTCTCGGCCTCAGCGATCATGTCCGTTTCGCTGATCGGGCTTTCCTTGACCATCACGCTCATGTCGTATCGATCCCTTTGGTTGGAAATACCGGCCCGCACCATATCATAGGTTGCCGCGATTCGGCCTCGCGTAGCGCCTATGGTCGAACTTAAATCACAGACTTAGGCTGACAAGCGGAACAACAGTGACTATTTCGTGACGATGACGGAACACGACGAACATTGCCAACAAAGCCTTACGCAGGCGACCGAGGCACGCGGCCTCGAGGCGCTGATCTCGCGCGCGGCCCGGGCCGGCAAGGGCGCGGCCCCCGTCGAGCGCTGGAATCCCGACTTTTGCGGCGATCTCGACATGGAGATCAAGGCCGACGGCACCTGGTTTTACCTGGGAACGCCGATCGGCCGCATGCCGCTGGTGCAGCTTTTCTCCTCGGTGCTGCGCAAGGACGCGGATGGCAGGACCTATCTGGTGACGCCGGTGGAGAAAGTCGGCATCCGCGTCGCCGACGCGCCGTTCATCGCCGTCGAACTGGATGTTTCGGGCAGCGGCGAGGAACAGATCATCACCTTTCGCACCAATGTCGGCGACGTGGTCGAGGCCGGACCGGAGCGGCCGCTGCGCTTCGTCGACGAGAACGAGACCGGCGGCCTGAAGCCCTATGTGCTGGTACGCGGCCGGCTGGAAGCGCTGGTGGCGCGGCCCGTCATGTACGAACTGGTTGGACATGGCGAGGAGATCGAGGTCGGCGGCGAGACCATGTTCGCGGTCCGCTCGAAGGGCGCTGTGTTTCCAATCATGCCGGCTGGCCAACTTAAGCGGCTGAGCGCATGATGGACCAGGTGTCACCGGCGCCGTTTTCATCGGCGGATTTTCGCGCGCGCTTTGCCGCGCAGCCGCAAGCGCATGCCGGCGACGATTATGGCGACCATCGCTTCAATCCAGGCCATCCGCGCCTCAACCAGGGCAAGGCGCTGCGCGACGCGGCGGTGCTGATCCCGGTGGTCGATCATGATGGTGAGGCCACGGTTCTCCTGACCAAACGGGCCGAAAAGCTGCGCAGCCATTCGGGGCAGGTGGCCTTTCCCGGCGGCACCATCGACCCGACCGACGCAAGCCCGGAAGCGGCGGCGCTGCGCGAGACCTTCGAGGAGATCGGGCTTGGCCGGGATCGCATCGAGATCATCGGCCGCATGCCGGACTATGTCGCCGGCAGCGGCTACAGGATCGCGCCGGTGCTCGGCATCGTTCGGCCCGGCTTCCAGCTGACCTTGAACGCCGACGAGGTCGATGCCGCCTTCGAGGTGCCGTTGCACTTCCTGATGGACCCGTTGAACCACAAGCGCGACAGCCGCATGTGGAACGATCTCGAATGGTTCTTCTACGACATGCCCTATGGCGACCGGCGCATCTGGGGCGTCACCGCCGGCATCATCCGTACGCTCTATGAAAGGCTTTATGCGTGAGTGTTTCGATCGCGGGCAGGGCCGACTGGCTCACCGAAAAGCATTTGCAGCGCCTGCTTGCCGCCTTGGCCGAAGGCGGCGAAGAGGCGCGTGTCGCCGGTGGCGCGGTGCGCAACACGCTGATGGGCCAATCGGTCGCCGACGTCGACATCGCCACCACCTGTTTGCCCGAGGAAACCATCCGCCGCGCCGGGGCGGAAGGCTTCAAGCCGGTGCCAACCGGCATCGAGCACGGCACGATCACCGTCGTCGCCGGCGGCAAGCCCTATGAAGTCACCACCTTGCGCGCCGATGTCGAGACCGACGGCCGCCGCGCCAAGGTGGCGTTCGGACGCGACTGGAAGCTGGACGCCGAGCGGCGCGACTTCACCATAAACGCGCTCTATGCCGACGCCGACGGCACCGTCGTCGACCTGGTCGGCGGCATCGCCGACATCGAGGCGCGCCAGCTGCGCTTCATCGGCGATCCGGAGGCGCGCATCCGCGAGGATTATCTGCGGATCCTGCGCTTCTTCCGCTTCTTCGCCTGGTATGGCGAGGGCCGGCCGGACGCCGAAGGGCTGAAGGCCTGCGCCCGGCTGAAGGAGGGCTTGGCCCAGCTTTCGGCGGAGCGCGTCTGGTCCGAACTGAAGAAGCTCTTGTCGGCACCTGACCCGTCGCGGGCGCTGCTGTGGATGCGGCAGGCGAGTGTGCTGACCACCGCGCTGCCGGAAAGCGAGAAATGGGGCATCGATGCCATCCATGGGCTGACCAAGGCCGAAAAGGATCTCGGCTGGGCGGCGGATCCGCTGCTGCGGCTGGAGGCGCTTGTGCCGCCGGATGCCGCGCGCATGCAAACGCTTGCCGAGCGGCTCCGGTTTTCGACCGATGAAGCACACCGCCTGCGCCATTGGGCACTCACGACCGCCGTCGAGCCGAAGATCACCGAGGGCGAACTGGCCAAACGACTCTATCGCGGCGACCGGAAAGGCTTTGTCGATCGCCTGCGGCTGTCGCTTGCGGCGGCGCGGGTGCGCGCTGTCGAGAACAATGACGCGCTGCTGGAGGCCGGCGGCTTTTCGCGCCTGCTGGCCTTCGCACGCAAATGGGAAAAGCCGGTGTTTCCGCTGAAGGGCGCCGATCTGACGGCGCTCGGCGCGACGCCAGGGCCGAAGCTGGGTGAGATCCTCAAGAACCTCGAGGCGGAATGGATCGACGCCGGGTTTGCGCCGGACCGCGGCGCGCTGCTCGAACGCGCCGCGCAAGCCCTGAACGCCGGATAGGGTATTAGAGCACGTCACCGTTTCACGGAAACGGCGAACCGCTCTAACTCCTTGTTTAGACGCAATTCCCAAGGGCAAGCGCTACGCGCTTGTCCCGGGAAAACCGCTCACACTTTTCCTGGAATTGCTCTAGCAGCGATTCCTCAGGGAATGCTTCAAGTCAGGCTGCGTCGCGGACTTTTTCGATGCGCGAGCGGATCGCCTCGATCATCGTTTCGCGGATGACGGTCTCACCATGCGTCTCGCGCATATGCTCGACGGCACGGCGCATCACTTCGGCTTCCTCGTCGGCACGGGTGTGCCAGTCACAGCCGGGAACGAGCGACCCGCAGTGGAATTGCTTCATCGGATTTCTCCTTTTCCTCCATGGAGCCAGTCAAGGCTCCCTTTGGCCCACGGTCGATTACAGGTGAGGGCTTCGGACCATGAGCAGGGGTAGAGACGATAACACGGAAGGGGCTGTCTGGTTGCATCAAAGCGCCGTGCGCCTTGCGCTTACCTGACATTTACGGCCAGCGTACCTCTGGCGGCAGGCTGGACAGGATCGAGGCGACATTGCCGCCGGTTTTCAGGCCGAAGATGGTTCCGCGGTCGTAAAGCAGGTTGAATTCGACGTAGCGGCCACGGCGGATAAGCTGTTCGTCGCGGTCGCCGTCGGTCCAGTTCTCGTTGAAGTTGGCGCGCACGAGGTGGCCGTAGACGACAAGAAAGGAGCGCCCGACATCCTGGACGAAGTTGAAGTCGGCATTCCAGCCGCCTTTCTCCTCGCCCGAATGCAGCCAGTCGAAGAAGATGCCGCCGGTGCCGCGCGGCTCGTTGCGGTGGGCCAGGAAGAAGTACTCGTCGCACCAGGTCTTGAATTTCGGGTAGTCGGCGACGCCGGCGTTCTTCTCGCAGGCGAACTGCATGGCGCGGTGGAAGGCGACGGTGTCGGGATCGTCCTGGGTGCGGCGGCGGTCGAGCACCGGGGTCAGGTCGGCGCCGCCGCCGAACCATTGGCGCGAGGTCACCACCATGCGCGTGTTCATGTGCACGGCCGGCACGTTGGGATTCCAGGGGTGCGCGATCAGCGAAATGCCGGATGCCCAGAAGCGCGGGTCTTCCTCGGCGCCGGGCATCTGCTTCCTGAACTCAGGCGAGAACTCGCCGTAAACGGTCGAGGTGTGCACACCGACCTTCTCGAAGACGCGGCCATGCATCATCGACATGGTGCCGCCGCCGCCCTTGCCCTGGTCACGCTCCCAAGGCGTCTTCTCGAAACGGCCAGGGGACCAGGAGGCCAGTGGGCCCTGGAGATCCTGCTCGATCTGCTCGAAGGCGCCGCAAATGCGTTCGCGCAGCGCCTCGAACCACAGGCGGGCCTTCATCTTCTTCTCTTCGATGTCGGCGGGCAGGCCGGCGGGTATTTCGGGTCGTTCCAAGTGCCGTCTCCGATTGCGGGGCGGCGAGTCGACAAAAGACTCGTCTTTTCCGGGCGCGATCCCTAATCTCTTGAGGAACAGGGTCAAGTCCCGCTGCAGGGCCGCGCGTCTATTGGACGCGCAGGGAACGCCGCAGGACTTTGGTTTTGCGCGTGATCCTCCCCGAAACCCGGTTTCGGATCATGCGCTGCGGTGCAAGGAGTTTTTTCGTGCGCACCCCGGCAAGACCGCCGCTGGATGGCTTGAAGAAAAGGCTCGATCAAAGCCGGGCCGAGCGCGCACGCATGCCGCGCGACGGTTTCCTGCGCGAAACCTTCGTCCTGCCGCGCTCCGATGCGCGGCTCAAGGCCAAGGAATGGTTCGAGCGCTTTCCCAAGCAAGCCTACTGGACCGAGATCGAAAGCTGGTTCGAGCGCCCCGGCGACCTGATCGAGTTCACGATAAGGCGGTTGCCGGTGGCGGATTAGGATCCTACCATCAGGCGCCTCGCCCCCTTGCCTTGCCTTGCCAGCCGGTCTCCCTTGTTCCTGAGCGGGCATTTGTCGATAGACATGCAGCCGCAGCCGATACAGTCGGTCAGCCCGTCGCGCAGTTTCTTCAATTGAGCGATCTTGTGGTCGAGCCCATCGCGCCACGCCGTTGAAAGCAGGCTCCAGTCGTCGCGCGTCGGCGTGCGGCCTTCCGGCAGGGATGCCAGTGCCTCGCCGATCTCGGCGAGCGAGATGCCGACCTCCTGGGCGATCCGGATGATCGCCACCCGCCGCAGCACGTCGCGGCCGTAGCGCCGCTGGTTGCCCGACGTGCGATGGCTGCGGATCAGCCCGCGCGCCTCATAGAAATGCAGCGCCGACACCGCGACGCCGCTGCGCATGGCCACCTGGCCGACCGTCAATTCCGTTACTGGAGCCATTTCCGATTTTTCCGCTTGACCTCAAGTTAAGTTGAGCTTGTAGCGAAGAAATGCTGATCGGGCAAATGACAGGAGAAGGCGATGTGCGCCTGGGTGAGAATGACCGGAGAAACCACTGTCGTCGGCGACGGCAAGAGCGCTGTCGACGGGCCGCCGATCCTATCCGAGCTGCCGGATGGCTTCGCCCGCCACCATGGCGACCGACAACGCGACGTTTATGCTGCGCGCGGCGCCCTGCATGGGGATGGTCAGCCGCGCGTCCGCCGCCTGATGGACAGGATCCGGCACGCCTGCGGATTCGCGGCCAAACAAGAGGATGTCGCCGTCGGCGAAGGTGAAGCCGGTGTAGGCGGCCGTGGCCTTGGTCGACAAGAGCACCAGCCGGTGCGCGCCGGCCTTGCGCCAATCCTCGAAGGCCTGCCAGTCGACATGGCGGGTCAGGGCAGCCATTTCGAGATAGTCCATGCCGGAGCGCCTGAGCGCCTTGTCGGAGAGCGGAAAGCCGGCCGGCTCGATGATGTCGACGCCAAGCCCGAGGCACGCGGCGAAGCGCAGGATTGTCCCGGTATTGCCGGCAATGTCAGGCTGGTAGAGCGCGATGCGGAGACGACCGTTCATTTCCGCGTCCTTCTAATAAGTGGCAGATCGGCCACAGGGACCTCCCGGTTTTGGAAATTGCTGGACCTGCGGGTGGCCATTTTTTGCGAAGTCGGGTATACGGCCAGCATTGTCAACCCGAACCGATGGAGGGGTAATTCATGATGACCATGCACATCCAGCGCCCCTCTCGTGGGCTTACCTGCCTGCCGGCGGTTTCGGTACGACGATTCTCCTGACTCTCTAAGACTTGATCGCACCGATTCCCGCCGAAACACCTTTTCGGCTCTCGAAGGAATCCTGCGATGTTTTTCAAAAAGTCAAAAGGGCTGAACGCCCAATCTGAACATGTCCAGACCGACGCCTGGCGTCGTGTCCGGACCGACGCAACCCACGCCTCCGGCCGAATGCCGGCGGAGGATGTTGCTTCGCCTTTTTATCTCTATTTTCACACGGAGGACGGACCGATGTTCGATCCCTACAGAATACCGGGCTCCAGGAGCCTGCATATCCACCGCCTGCCGACCTGGGCGCTGCTGATCGGCGACACTTATTCGTCGGCGGTTCACGCCGAAGTCCGCCGCCGCCCGCATCGCGGCATGCTGCCGGATGTCGATTTCTCGCGCGCCGTTCCCGATCCGAGCCGGCCGTCTTTGGTGCGCCGGATCATCCGGCTGATCCGGCCGGGCGCGAAAAACCGGGCTGCCGGCACGGTGTCGGCAGGATCGGCAAACGCGCCTGTCGGCGAAAAGCCCGCGAACTCCTATATAGCGCGAAGCAGGGCCGACGGTCCGGGTGATTCCGGACCGTCGGCCCTCGGCGCCATGCGGGCCGGGGACCTCGTACGTCGCCAAGCCGCATAAGCGGAAAACAGATTTTACAGGCATGACTCATGTTGTTGTTTAGCTGGTTTGAAAGAAGGCTCGATCCGTTCCCCGCAGCGGAACCGGTCGAGCCGCCCAAGACCCTGGTGGCCTTCTGCCTGCATTATACGCGCGGGGCATGGCCCTATATCCTCATCGATGCGGTGCTGGTGACGGCGATCGCCATCGCGGAAGTGTGGATGTTCGGCTTCCTTGGCCGCATCGTCGACTGGCTGTCGGGGCAGAATCGCGAAACCTTCCTGCAGACGGAGGGCTGGAAGCTCGCCGGCATGGCCTTCATCGTGCTGTTCGCGCTGCCCGGCACGGTGTGGCTGCATTCGCTGCTCAACCAGCAGACGCTGATGGGCAACTATCCCATGCGCATCCGCTGGCAGGTGCACCGCTATCTGCTCAAGCAGTCGATGAGCTTCTACCAGGACGAGTTCGCCGGCCGCATCGCCACCAAGCTGATGCAGACGGCGCTCGCCGTGCGCGAATGCGTCATCAAGGTGATCGACGTCCTGAACTACGTCATCGTCTACTTCCTCGGCATGCTGTTCATCGTCGGTTCGGCGGACTGGCGGCTGGCCGCGCCGCTGGGCGTCTGGCTGGTCGGCTACGTACTGTTGCTGCGCTTCTTCATTCCCCGACTGGGCAAGGTCGGCGAGGAGCAGGCCAATGCGCGCTCGATCATGACCGGCCGCGTTGTCGACAGCTACTCCAACATCCAGACGGTCAAGCTGTTTTCCCATGCGCGCCGCGAGGCCACTTTCGCCAGGGAAGGCATGATGGGCTTCCTCGACACGGTCTACCGGTCGATGCGGCTGGTGACGGTGCTTTTCGGCACGCTCTACATATTGAACGCGCTGCTCCTGTTCTCGGTCACCGTCATCTCGCTGTGGCTGTGGATGGGGCAAGTGGTGACGATCGGCGCGGTCGCCGTGGTCATCGGCCTGGTGCTCAGGATGTGGGGCATGTCGCAATGGATCATGTGGGAGATGTCGGGTCTGTTCGAGAACATCGGCACGGTGCATGACGGCATCGCCTCGATCTCGCTGCCGCGCCTTGTCGAGGACAGGCCGGATGCGAAGGAGATCGCCGTCTCCAAGGGCGAGATCCGTTTCGAGGACATCCGCTTCCACTACGGCAAGCAGAAGGGCGTCATCGAAAACCTGTCGCTGGCGGTGAAGTCTGGCGAGAAGGTCGGCATTGTCGGCCGCTCGGGCGCCGGCAAGTCGACGCTGGTCAATCTCTTGCTGCGCTTTTACGATCTGGAGGGCGGCCGGATCCTGATCGACGGCCAGGAGATCGCCGGTGTGAAACAGGATTCGCTGCGGGCCCAGATCGGCATGGTCACGCAAGACACCTCGCTTTTGCATCGTTCGGTGCGCGAGAACATCCTCTATGGCCGCCCCGACGCCACCGAGGAGATGCTCGTCGAGGCGGCGCGGCGGGCCGAGGCTTTGGACTTCATAGGCGGACTTTCGGACCACAACGGCCGCAAGGGGTTTGACGCCTATGTCGGCGACCGCGGCGTCAAATTGTCCGGCGGCCAGCGGCAACGCATCGCCATCGCTCGCGTTATGTTGAAGGATGCACCGATACTTATCCTTGACGAGGCGACGTCGGCGCTGGATTCCGAGGCCGAGGCGGCCATCCAGGAGAATCTCTACAAGCTCATGCAGGGCAAGACCGTCATAGCCATCGCGCATCGGCTTTCGACCATCGCGGCGATGGACAGGCTCGTGGTGATGGATCAGGGGCGTGTCATCGAGGAAGGTTCGCACGACGAACTGGTCGCCAAGGGCGGGCTCTACGCGCAGCTCTGGCAACGCCAGTCGGGCGGGTTCCTGCTAGAGGACATACCGACCGAAGTCGCCAACGACGCAATTGCAAAGGGCCAAGCTGCCGAATGATGACAGCCGTCTATCGCTGGTTCGAGAACTGGGTCTATCCGTTCAGGGAGCCGGCGAATCTTCGGCCACCGGCGAGCGTCGGCGGTTTTCTCTGGCATTATGTCGGCCAGGCGAAATTCGCCTTCTTCGCCATGCTGGTCATAGGCGGCATCGCGCCGCTGGTCGAAGCCGGCCTGTTCTACTTCGTCGGGCGGCTGGTCGATATTCTCGACCAGCTTCCCGGCGAGCGCAGCTGGCATGCGCTGTGGACCGCCGCCGGCCCCGAACTGGTGTTCATGGTCGCGGTTGTGCTGGTCGTCCGCACCATCGTCGTCGGCCTGTCGGCGCTGGTCGACGAGCAGACGATCACGCCCGGCTTCTACAATCTGGTCCGCTGGCAGGCGCATCGCCACGTGTCGCGCCAGTCCTACGCATTCTTCCAGAACGATTTCGCCGGCCGCATCGCCACCAAGGTCTGGCAGGCGGGCCAGGCCACCGGCGACCTGATGGAGAGCTTCATCGAGGTCGTCTGGTTCATGCTCGTCTATACGGTCACGACGCTGGCGCTGGTCGCGGGGCTCGATCTCAGGCTGGCGGCGCTGGTGGTGATCTGGATCGTGGCCTTTGGCTGGCTGGCCAGGCTCTATTTGCCGGCGATCCGCAAACATGCCGAGGCGACCGCCGAGGCGGGCTCGATGATCAACGGCCGCATCGTCGATTCCTATTCCAACGTGCAGACGCTGAAGCTGTTCGCGGCCGATGGCGACGACCGCTATATCAGGAACGGCTTCGACATCTATCTCGACGCGCTGCGGCCTTTCACCCGCAGGCTGACCGGCGTGCGCATGGCGCTGACGACCTTGTCGGGCATCATGATCACGGCGATCGGCTGTTTTGCCGTCTATCTCTGGGTCGAGGGCTCGATCACCGTCGGCGCGGTCGCCTTCACGCTTTCGCTGGTGCTCAGGCTCAACATGCTGCTCGGCCGGCTGATGATGCAGCTCAACAGCATTCTGCGGAATCTCGGCGTGCTGGAGAATTCCAAGGCGCTGATCTCGCAGCCGCTCGGACTCACCGACGCACCCGATGCGAAGGAGCTCGTCGTCGCCGGCGGGCGCATCGACGTGAAGAATGTCGAGTTCCATTACGGCAAGGGGTTCGGTGTGCTGAACGGCATCGACCTTGTCGTGCGGCCGGGCGAGAAGGTCGGGCTGGTCGGGCCGTCGGGTGCGGGCAAAACGACACTCGCCAATCTGATCCTGCGGCTCTACGAGCTGGAAAGCGGCTCCATCGCCATCGATGGCCAGAATGTTTCCCGGGTGACACAGAACTCGTTGCGCGCCAATATCGGCGTCGTCAGCCAGGACACCGCCCTGTTCCACCGCTCGCTGCGCGACAACATCAAGCTCGGCATGCCCGACGCGACCGATGCCGAGGTGATCGCGGCGGCGAGGAAGGCCGAGGCGCATGATTTCATCCTGGGCCTGCGGGACAACAGGGATCGCGCCGGCTACGAGGCCTTTGTCGGTGAGCGCGGCGTGAAACTGTCGGGCGGCCAGCGCCAGCGCGTGGCGATCGCGCGTGTCTTCCTCAAGGACGCGCCGATCCTGATCCTCGACGAGGCGACCTCGGCGCTCGATTCCGACATCGAGGCGGCGATCCAGGAGAACCTCACCCGGCTGATGGAGAACAAGACGGTCATCGCCATCGCCCACCGGCTGTCGACGATCGCCGCCCTCGACCGCCTCGTCGTGCTGGATGGCGGCCGCATCGTCGAACAAGGCACGCATGACGAACTGGTGGCGCTCGACGGGCTCTATGCGCGGCTGTGGAAGCGGCAGTCCGGCGGCTTCCTCTATCACGAGGAAAGCGTGCTCGAAGAGACGCGGCCGGCGGAGTAGGCGCATGGGTGGATCGCTCAGGGCCAATCCAGGGATCGGTTACGAGCTCAAGCGGCTCCGGCCAACCACGCCGGCCTTCGACAGGCTGAAGGACGAGAGCCGGCTGGAGGGCTACTGGATGCTGGTGCGCCTGGCGGATGGCTGGTCAAGTGGCCGTAACAAGTTCCTGAAGCGAGGCGAGGCGCTTTACGGGGCATGGCATGGCCGCGACCTCGCCGGTGTCTGCGGGCTGAACATCGATCCTTATGTCGAGGGCAGGAGCCATGGCCGGGTCCGGCACCTGTTCGTCGGCACGCCTCACCGTCGCGCCGGCCTTGGCCGCATGCTGGTCGAGGCCGTCATCGATCGGGCACGCCGCTATTTCACCGTGTTGAACACCCGCGCGCCGCGGGAAGCCTTCATTTTCTATGAACGGCTTGGCTTTCAGCGCGTGGAAGGCGAAGAATTCGTCACCCATCGCATGGTGTTCGGAAAGGGGAACTGAAATGTCCTTGCGTCCGCCATCTCATCTTGCCGGCACCTCGGCCGCTGAAGCGGCCTTCGATGCGCTTGGCCATGAGGTCCTGGCCGAGAAGGCGGCCGCGCTCGGCCGTGCCGGACAGCGCGTGGAAGAAACCCTGGCCAGGCTGCGCGACAATGGCGACGAGCAGTCGCGCCCCCTTCTGCTCAAGGAGGCGGCCGCCGCGGTGCATGGCTATTTCATCCAGCGAGAACTGTGCGGCCTGCGAAGGCACGACGCCGTGATCCGCGAATACGACATCCCCAAAGCCGTCCTGGTCAGGCTTGGCGCCATGTAGGGGACTTTTTGTCGACCATAATCTTTTCCGAAAACCGGGTCCCACTTTTCGGGATCATGGTCACTCCAGCCATTTCGTGATGAAGCTGCCGTTCTCGTGGATGTCGGTGGTCTCCAGCGGCCCCGGACCGAGATTGGTGAATTTGTGCGGCGTGTGAGGCGGCACGATGACGATCTGGCCGGCGAAGGCCTCGATTTCCCTGTCGCCGATGGTGAACAGGCCGTAGCCCTGGCGGATGATGAAAATCTCCGCGTAGGGATGGGAGTGCAGCCGCGGGCCGCCGCCGACATCGGGCAGGTAGTTGAAGATCAGGCAGGAGTTGGAGCCGTAGGCACCGCATTGCAGCTCGCCCTTCCAGCGGTCGGGACGAACGGCCCATTCCTCACGGTCGATGACGTGCGCCATGCCAGGGAAGATAGATCACACCGGTGTCCTGAGTCGAGGTAAACAAGGACGCCCGATTTTGCTGATATTTCCCGGTTGTTTAGCGTCCTTTCGCGGCCGTTCCCCGCCTTGCCGCGCAATAGGGGATTTTGTCCCCGCGACAATCTGCCCTTGTGCCTTGACCCGTCTGGACAAAAACGGGCTTCACGCATAAACCGAAGTCCAAATGCCGGAGGAATTCGCTAGCCTGTTCGCCATGCGCTGTCGGGTTGGCGTGATTGAGCGGGGAACAAGGCTCGGCCACCGGCGCGGAAGAGGCGAAAGGATCAGGCACCCGTGAGCGCAACCGACATCCACGATCCCAATCGTCGAGATTTTCTTTACGTCGCCACCGGCATGGCGGCCGTGGTCGGAGCCGGTGCCGTCGCCTGGCCGTTCATCGACCAGATGCGCCCCGATGCCTCGACGCTGGCGCTCGCCTCGGTTGAAGTCGACGTCGCCTCGCTGACGCCGGGCATGTCCTTGATCGTCAAGTGGCGCGGAAAGCCGGTGGTGGTGCGCAACCGCACCGAAAAGGAAATGAAGGACGGCGAGGCCGTCAACCTTTCCGATCTCAAGGATCCGATCGCCCGCAACGCCAATCTGCCGGCCGACGCACCGGCGACCGACGCCAACCGCACCACGCCCGGCAAGGAAGCCTGGATGGTGATGGTTCAGGTCTGCACGCATCTGGGCTGCATCCCGCTCGGCCAGGAAGGCGATTTCGGCGGCTGGTTCTGCCCATGCCACGGTTCGCAATACGATACCGCCGGCCGCATCCGCAAAGGCCCGGCGCCAGAGAACATGGCTGTGCCGGTATTCAAGTTCATTTCCGATACCAAGATCCTTATCGGTTGAGGCAGGGGATATTTCGATGAGCGAGGGACACTCGACCTATACGCCCAAAACCGGTCTCGGACGCTGGTTCGACGCCCGCATGCCGCTGCCGCGGCTGGTTTATGACAGCTTCATCGCCTATCCGGTGCCGCGCAACCTCAACTATGCGTGGACCTTCGGCGGCATCCTGTCGATCATGCTGGTGGCGCAGATCCTGACCGGCATCGTGCTGGCCATGCACTACTCGAACGACACCACGCTCGCCTTCGATTCGGTCGAGAAGATCATGCGCGACGTGAATTCCGGCTGGCTGTTGCGCTACATGCATGCCAACGGCGCCTCGTTCTTCTTCGTCGCCGTCTATATCCACATTTTCCGAGGCCTCTATTACGGCTCCTACAAGACACCGCGCGAACTGCTGTGGATCCTGGGCTGCATCATCTACCTCCTGATGATGGCGACCGGCTTCATGGGCTACGTGCTGCCGTGGGGGCAGATGAGCTTCTGGGGCGCCACCGTCATCACCGGCTTCTTCAGCGCCATACCGCTGGTCGGCGAGTGGATCCAGCAATTGCTGCTTGGCGGCTTCGCCGTCGACAATCCGACGCTCAACCGCTTCTTCGCGCTGCACTATCTGCTGCCGTTCATGATCGCAGGCGTTGTCGTGCTGCACGTCTGGGCGCTGCATGTCGTGGGCCAGTCGAACCCGACCGGCATCGAGGTCAAGTCGAAGACCGACACCGTCGCCTTCACGCCCTACGCGACGATCAAGGACGCGTTCGGCATGATCGTGTTCCTGTTCTTCTTCGCCTATTTCGTCTTCTACCTGCCGAACTATCTCGGCCATCCGGACAACTACACGGTCGCCAACCCGCTGAAGACCCCGGCCCACATCGTCCCTGAATGGTACTTCCTGCCGTTCTACGCGATCCTGCGCGCCATCACGTTCAACATCGGGCCGATCAACTCCAAGCTCGGCGGCGTGCTGTGCATGTTCGGCGCCATCGCCATGCTGTTCCTGGTGCCGTGGCTCGACACTTCCAAGGTGCGCTCGGCCGTCTACCGGCCCTGGTACAAGCTGTTCTTCTGGCTGTTCGTGGCCGATGCCATCCTGCTTGGCTGGCTGGGCTCGCAGCCGGCGGAAGGCAGCTATGTGTTCATGGCGCAGATGGCAACGCTGTTCTACTTCGCCTTCTTCCTGATCATCATGCCGGTCCTCGGCCTGATCGAGACGCCGCGCAGGCTGCCGAACTCGATTACCGAGGCGGTTCTGGAGAAGAACAAGGGTGGCAGCGGGCATCCGGCGGGCGCCACGGCCGCACCACAGACCAAGGGCTGAGCGGTAGAGAATCTAAGGGGATTTGGCATGAAAAAGATTCTCACCTCGCTTGCGCTGATCGGCCTTGTGGCCGCCGGCACCGCGGCGTTCGCGGCCGAAGAGGCGCACAATGCGGCGGCTCCGACGCATTTCCCGATCAACGAGCCGAAGGAGATGGGCTGGAGCTTCACCGGCCCGTTCGGCACCTATGACAAGGCGCAGCTGCAGCGCGGCCTGAAGGTCTACAAGGAAGTCTGCTCGGCCTGCCATTCGATGAACCTGGTGGCGTTCCGCACGCTGTCGGACCTCGGCTACAACGACGCGCAGATCAAGACGCTGGCGGCCGAATACACCATCCATGACGGCCCCAACGATGCCGGCGACATGTTCGACCGTCCCGGCAAGCCGTCGGACCATTTCCCGGCGCCGTTCGCCAATGAGCAAGCCGCTGCTGCCTCCAATGGCGGCGCTGCCCCGCCCGACATGTCGCTGCTGGCCAAGGCGCGCGGCGTCGAGCGCGGCTTTCCGCAGTTCGTCTTCGACATCTTCACCCAGTATGACGCCGGCGGTCCCGACTACATCCATTCGCTGCTGACCGGCTACGACCAGACGCCGCCGGCCGGAATGGTCATCCCGGAAGGCACGCACTACAACCCGTACTTCATGTCGGGCGTGTCGCTGAAGATGCCCAAGCCGCTCTCCGACGGCCAGGTGACCTATGACGACGGCTCGCCACAGACCGTCGACCAGTATTCCCGCGATGTGGCTGCCTTCCTGACATGGGCAGCCGAGCCGCACATGGAGGCCCGCAAGAAGATGGGCTTCCGCGTGCTGGTGTTCCTGCTTCTGTTCGGCGCGCTCGTCTACCTGACCAAGCGCAAGGTGTGGGAAGGCGTGGCGCACTAAGGCCGCGCCGGCACCTGAAAATGCAAGGGCGCCGAAAGGCGCCCTTTTCTTTTCGGCCGCTTACCGGCAAAACTGTAAGGCAACGGAACAATTGCCCATGAAATCCTCCCTGGAAGAGACCCTGCTGTCGGCCATCCGCACCATCCCCGATTACCCCAAGCCAGGCATCCTGTTTCGCGACATCACCACGCTGCTTGGCAATGCGCGCGCCTTTCGCCGCGCCATCGACGAGCTGGTGCATCCCTATGCCGGGCAGAAGGTCGACAAGATAGCCGGCATCGAGGCACGCGGCTTCATCCTGGGTGGCGCCGTCGCCCATCAGCTCTCGGCCGGCTTCGTGCCGATCCGCAAGAAGGGCAAGCTGCCCTATGAGACGGTGCGCGTCGCCTACAGCCTGGAATACGGGCTGGACGAGATGGAGATGCACAAGGACGGCGTTTCACCGGGCGAGAAGGTGATCCTGGTCGACGATCTGATCGCCACCGGCGGCACGGCGGAAGCGGCGGTCAGGCTTCTGCGCCAGATCGGCGCCGATATACTGGCGGCATGCTTCGTCATCGACCTGCCGGATCTGGGTGGCCGCGCCAAGCTCGAGGCGCTCGGTGTTCCGGTAAGGACGCTGATCGGGTTCGAGGGACATTAGATCTTTCCCTCGCCCGGTTTGCGAGGAGGGAGGCGAGCAACGCGAGCGGAGCAGGGGGAGGGGTATAGTACGACCGTCGAGTGCAAGACACCACGGCTGGCGCCGCCCCTCATCCGCCCTTCGGGCACCTTCTCCCCGTAAACGGGGCGAAGGAAGAAATCACTCAACTTTCACCAGCACGGCGCTCTCAAACTCCAGCACCTTGTCGCCGGTCGAATCGAAAGCTTCCGAGCGCAGCGACAAAAGCCGCCAGCCGGGGCGTGACGAGATCGGGCGGTGGGACAGCGCGGTGCGGGTGAAGGTGACGGTCTCGCCGGCGAAGACCGGTTTCAGCCATTTCAGGTTCTTGAAGCCGGGCGAAGGGCCGAATTCGGGCGCCGGGCCAGGACCGGTCCACTCGGCGCCCATCCGGCTTTCGAGGTTGAGCTTCATCCAGGTGGCGGCGGTGTGCCAGCCGGAGGCGCAGAGCCCGCCGAGCAGGCTTTTCCTGGCCGCCTCCTCGTCGATGTGGAAGATCTGAGGGTCGTATTTGCGGGCAAACGCCTTGATCGCCTCGGCTTCGAACTTGTGTGAGCCGAGCGTCATCGTAGTGCCGATGCGGAAGAATTCGTCCAGGGTCATGCCGCTTTCCCCGCCGCGTCACGCGTCAGGAACATGACGGAGTTCTCAAGCTCGAAGACGCTTTCGCCACGCTGGTTGACCAGCTCGCTGCGCAAGGTGACGAAACCGAGATCCGGCTTCGACTTCGACAGGCGCTTGGCAAGCACGACCATGGTGCCGACCAGCCTGTCGCCAGCCAGGACCGGCTTCTTCCACCTGACCTGGTCGACGCCGGGCGCACCCTGGCAGGTGGAGTCCAAGAGGAACGCGTCGCACCACATGCGCATGAACATGGCGCAGGTGTGCCAGCCGGAGGCCGAGAGGCCGCCCAGGATGCTGGCCTTGCCGGCTTCCTCGTCGAGATGCATGGGCTGGGCATCGAACTCGCTGGCGAATTCGATGATCTCGGCGGCGGTTACCTGTTTGGTGCCGAGGTCGAACGAGGCACCCTCGACGAAATCCTCATAGGCCCATGTCTTTCCGGTCATGGTCTGGAATCCCTGCGGAACGCGCGACCCGCATGGATCGGCAAACCCGGATGCAGGCCAGGGGCGATTTGGTCAAGTCCTTTCTGGTGAGCCAGCGTAGGCAGCGGGCACCCGCGGCAGCGGTCAGAGCCAGCCGCGGCGGCGGAAATACCAGAAGGGCAGGATCGCCGACAGGATCATCAGGCCGATGGCGAAGGGATAGCCAAGCTCCCATTTCAGCTCGGGAATGATATCGAAATTCATGCCGTAGATCGAGGCGACCAGCGTCGGCGGCAGGAAGATGACGGCGGCGACCGAGAATATCTTGATGATGGCGTTCTGCTCGATCGAGATCATGCCGAGCGTGGCGTCGAGCAGGAAGGATATCTTCTGCGACAGGAAAGTGGCGTGGTCGGCGAGCGACAGCACGTCGCGCGACAAGGTCTTGATGCGGGCGCGGACATCCTTGCTCATCTTGGTCTGGGTGGCAACATGGGCGAGGAAGCCGGCGAGGCGCTGCAGCGAGATCAGGCTGTCGCGGACGGAAGAGGTGATGTCCTCCTTGCGGCCGATGGCTTTGAGCAATTCCTGAAAGTCGCGGTTGCGCTTCGACACCTTGGTCGAGCGTGCCTCGAAAATGTCGCGCGAAATCCCCTCGATGTCGCGGCCGGCGCGCTCAAGGATGTCGGCGAGACGGTCGACGATCGCCTCCAGCAGGCCGATCAGGATGGTGTCGCCGCTGGTGCAGCCGGTCGCCACCTTCTCGGCGCGCAGCGGGAAGGTCTTGAAGGCCTTGGGTTCATGATAGCGAATGGTGATCAGCCTGTTGCCGGCGAGCGCGAAGGTGACCGGCGACATCAGTGGATCGTCGACCTCGGTCTGCGCGGGCAAGGTGGCGGTCATGAAGTAGGCGCCGTCCTCGATGTAGAGGCGGCTGGAAATCTCGATCTCCTCCATCTCCTCGCGGGTCGGGATGGCGACCCCGAGCCAGCTTTCGATGGTGGCCTCTTCCTCCTTGGTCGGATTGACCAGATCGGCCAGACGACCCTGTCGCCATCCGCCAGCAGGTCGTCGACGACGCGCAGGCGATCATTGTCCACGACAAATGCCTTGATCATCGCCAGATCTCCCCTGCGAAGGTGCGTTCGGATTGCGCGTCGTGTCGGATTGCACGGCTCTTCGTCGTGTGCGCGACCGTGTGCCTGCCGCTTAGACCCGTGGCATGACAAAATCAAGACAAGCCCCACCGGGACAGGCCGCCATCGGCCGCTCAGAAAAACTCGTCGAGGAGCCGATACCAGGAAAGCTTCGCCGGCTCTGCTTGCGGTGGTCCGTAGCGTTCGAGAAAGGGCTCTATCCAGGTTTCGCCGATGTTATAGCGGATGCTCCAGCAGGCGAGCGCCAGATCCTGGTGGCGATCGGCGACGCCCAGCCGGCCGCAATCGATGAAACCGCTGAAACGGCCCCGGGCAGCCATGACATTCGGCAGGCAGGCATCGCCATGGGTGACGACAAGATCCTCGCTTGCTGGCCTCAGCGCCTCAAGCTCGGCGAAGGCTTTTGCAGGGCTCCAGCCCTGCCTCTCATCGTCGAAATCGTCTTCGTCGACGACGCCGGCCTCCATGCGCGATCGCGCGGCCGCGATGCGCCTGAAGAGGCGATGGTCGAAGGGGCAGGAGCCGATATCCAGCGCGTGCAGGTCGCGAAGCGCGCTGGCCATGATCTCGATGACATCAGCCGGATCGATCGGCGCCGACGCCAAATCCTCGCCGGCGACGGCCGACATCAGCAGCCAGTCGTGACCGGCATGGCTTTCCATGGCGATCACATCGGGGCAGGCGATGCCTTGTCCGGCAAGCCAGCGCAACCGCGCGGCTTCATCGGCGAGTTCGGCAAACGGACCGTTCCGCTCGCATTTCAGGAACAGGGCCGGCTTGTCGTCGGCCACCAGTCGGAACACGCCGGCCTGTGATCTGCCGATGGTTTGCCGGTGCCAGCGATAGCCGGAGAGCCTGTTCTTCAGCTCCCGCGGCAGTTCATTTTCGGAGACGAAGTTCATCGACAGGGATCGGCAGGCCGGGGATTGGGAGACCGGGCTCTGGTGTCCGGCCTCCCGATATCCCTATCTGGCGTTCGGCAGGATCTGGTGCAGCACGATGGCCCAGACGGCGCCGAAGGCGATGGACGAGCCGAGAATGTACTGCACGATATCCGGAAGCGTCTTGACGAAATCCGGCGGCGCCAGCGTGGCAAACAGTGCCATCAGGATCGGCAGGCCGATGACCAGCATGTTCCTCTCGGTCAGCGGCGTGCCGCGCACCACGCGAAAGCCGTTCATGGCGATGACGACGCACAGCACGCCGAAGACGCCGCCGATGACCGGCCCCGGGATCGAGGCGATGACGGCCGACAGCTTGCCGATCAGACCGAACAGCACCAGGAAGATGCCGGCCGCGGCAAAGGCGGCGCGACTGGCGATGCCGGTGATGGCGATGATGCCGGCATTGGAAGAGTAGCCGGTGACCGGCGTGCTGCACAGCAGGGCGCTGACCAGGCAGCCGAGGCCTTCGCCGGTGGCGCCCCGGTCGAGCTGTTCATCCGACAACGGCTTGTCGATGACGGCGCCGACCGCGAACCAGGTGCCGGTGGTTTCGGCCAGGACGACGATATAGACGATCAGCATCGTCAGCGTCGCCGACAGCGAGAAGGTCACGTCGAGGTTGAGGAACGCAATGCGCGGCATGGAAAACCAGGTCGCGGCGGAAACGCCCGTCATGTCCAGCTGGCCCATGAAGGCGGCCGCGACGCTGCCGGCCACAAGCGCGATGATGACGGAAAGCAGGCGCAGCCACGCGCCTTTCGCGCCAAGCGCCATGCCGGTCAGCATGCAGCCGACAAGCACCGCCGCCGCGATGAAGGCGAGGATGATGTTGCCGCCGACGGTGGCGGTGCCGCCGTGGACGGCGAACACGCTTTCCTTGAGTGCCACCGGCATCAAGGCGACGCCGACCACGATGATGATGGCGCCGCCGACGATGGGCGGCACGAAACGGTTGACGAGGCGATGGAAGATCCTTGTCGGCGACCCGAGCAGCATGACCAGTATGGCGCCGGGAATGAGCGCGCCGATCACCGCCGACAGCCCGCCAACGCCGCCGCCGGCGCCGAAGGCGATCGCCAGCACCGCGCCGATCGGGACGAAGGACGGTCCTTGCACCACAGGCAGCCGCATCAGGAGCTGCGACTGGATCAGCGTCGCGATGCCCGCCGCCACGAAGGCCGACTGGATGAAGGCGCCGGCATCGCCGACGCTGAAGGCGAGCACCGATGCGATGATGAACGGCACGATGTAGACGTCCATCGCCAGCACATGCTGGAGGCCGAGCAGGGCGGCCTTGCCCAGGGGCAACGGATCGTCCGGCTGGGCGATCAAAGTGATTTCTGGCGCAACGCGTTCCATGATGTCCCCTCTGGAAATCTCAACACGATCATGTGATCAGTCGCCGGCAAAGGACAGCGGCGCAAAGGTTTGCCAACTGTTTTTAGTGGGCCACGCAGTGACGGTCTCACGCGCCAGCGCAACCGGAGCGACAGATGACAAGAGAACCTTTCACGCTGCTCGGCACCGCCTTCCACACGCCGGAGCGCGGCAGGCTGGAAGTGCTGGAAGATCATCTGTTCAGCATCGATGCGCAGGGGCGGATCGCCGAGATCCTGGCGCCCGGCCATCCGGACCATGCGGCGCGGGTAAGCGATGCCAGCCTGTCCGGTACGCTGGTGCGGCTTGCCGACGGCCAGTTCCTGCTGCCCGGCCTGGTCGACCTGCACATCCATGCGCCGCAATGGCCGCAGATGGGCAAGGCGCTCGATGTGCCGCTCGAGGTCTGGCTGCAGAAATATACATTTCCGCTCGAGGCCCGCTACGCGGACGTCGACTATGCCCGCGAGGTCTATGCCGATCTGGTCGACAATCTTCTGGCCAACGGCACCACCACGGCGCTCTATTTCGCCACCGTCCATGTCGAGGCGAGCCTGGCGCTTGCCGGGATTTGCCTGGAAAAGGGTCAGCGCGCCCTGGTCGGCAAGGTGGCGATGGACGATGCCCAGCAGTGCCCGCCCTTCTACCGCGATGCCGATGCGGCGAGTGCCGTTTCGGACACCAAGCGGTTCATCGTGGCGGTCCAGTCACTGGATTCGGGCGAGAGGCCGCTGGTCCAGCCGGTGATCACGCCGCGCTTCATCCCGAGTTGCACGGATGCGGCCTTGCGGGGACTGGGTGAACTCGCGACGGAATTCGGCTGCCATGTGCAGACGCATTGCTCGGAGAGTGACTGGGCAAAGCAATTCGTGGAGGAGCGCTTCGGTCAGACCGATGCGGCCAGCCTGGACGGCTTCGGCCTGCTCACCCGCCACACCATCCTGGCGCATTCGAATTTCATCGACGGGCAGGACATGGACCTCATCAGGGAGAAGGGTGCTGGCGTCGCCCATTGCCCGCTCTCAAATGTCTACTTCGCCAATGCGGCGTTCCCGCTGCGCGTGGCACTCGACCGGCAGATGCATGTCGGACTGGGAACGGATGTTTCGGGGGGCTACAGCCCCTCTCTGTTCGACGGCTGCCGGCACGCTCTGTCGGCGTCGAGGACGCTGCATAGCGGCGTGCATGCCGGCCTGCCGCCCGAGCAGCGCGGCGCCCCCGGCGAGCCGATCACGCATCAGGAGGCGTTCTGGCTGGCGACCGCCGGCGGCGCCGAAGCGCTCGACCTGCCGACAGGCAGCTTTCGCGTCGGGCACGAATTCGACGCGCTGTTGATCGACACCAAGGCAAGTGCCTCGAACATCCGCATCAACGCCGCCGACGACACGCTTGACGAGGTCTTCCAGAAGATCGTGCTCAACGCGGCGCGGGCGAATATCGCCAGGGTCTGGGTGAGCGGCCGGAAGGTGGCGGGGCAATAGAAGGGCGGCGTCCCGCCAATCGACCTGGACGAGAACAATTCCAGGAAAAGTGTGAGCGGTTTTCCCGGGACAAGCGCGTAGCGCTTGCCCTTGGGAATTGCGTCAAAACAAAGAGCTAGAGCGGTTCGCCGTTTCCGCGAAACGGTGAAATGCTCTAGGCGCGCGCTGTTTCCGCAGCGGCCTCGCTTTTCGGCTTGAGCAGCATGTCCTTGGCGGCAATCAGCGCGCCAACCGTGATCAGCGCGCAAGCGAGCGCCACGGACCAATGGAAGACGCCGAAGCCCGCCAGCAGCAGCACGATCACCGAGAACAGCGGCGCGGCATACGAGATCGCGCCCAGGATCATGATGTCTCCGTGCTTGCAGCCATAGTCCCATGCGTAAAAGCCGGCGCCGAGAGGGATCACGCCCAGAACGGCGATGGCGCTCCATTGCGTCGGTGTTTGCGGCCAGACCGTGGTCTCAAGCGTGAGGTGCAGCGTGAAGGCGACCGCTGCGGTGATGAGGCAGTAAACGGCGACCACATCGGTCGGAACCTGGCCAAAGCGGCGCGACAGGACGGAATAACCGGACCAGACGAAAGCACAGAACAGCGCGATGACGTGGCCCGGTTTCACCCCGTCGGCGAGCCCGACGCTTCCGCCCTTCGTGATGACGACGATGGCGCCTGCCAGGCCGAGGACCACACCGGCAATATGGTGAGGTTTAAGCCGTTCTCCCGGCAGGAAGGCGGCGAAGACAACGATCAGCAATGGCCAGAGATAGGCGATCAGGCTCACTTCAACGGGCGGGGCCGACTGGATCGCGAAAAAGTAGGCACAATGGTAGATGCACAGCCCTGCCGTGCCGATTGCCCAGACCTGCCATGGCTGCCGCAGCGACCTGATCGCCGAGGGCCGAACGATCCAACTGGCCGCTCCGACGGAGCCGCCGAGCAGAAATGTCATGGCGGCGAGTTGAAAGGGCGGAATCGGTCCGGCCGCGGTCGAAAGCAGCGCGAGGAACGACCAGGTCAGAATGGCCGAGAAACCGACCAGGGTTGGGATCGTCCTGTTCATGTTCGCCCTTCCGCTTCATTGACGGGATAGCGGAAAGGACCGGCCGATGGCAGCCGCGTACGGCCTCACCCTGTCGGGAATGCGACGCGGCTGTTCACGTGTTGAACTTGAACAGCATGATGTCGCCGTCCTGGACGACATATTCCTTGCCTTCGTCGCGCGCCTTGCCGGCTTCCTTGGCCGCCACTTCGCCGCCCAGCGTGACGAAGTCGTTGTAGGCGATGGTCTGGGCGCGGATGAAACCGCGCTCGAAATCGGTGTGGATGACGCCGGCGGCCTGCGGGGCCTTGTCGCCCTTGTGGATGGTCCAGGCGCGCGTCTCCTTCGGCCCGACGGTGAAATAGGTGATGAGATGCAAAAGCTCATAGCCGGCGCGGATCACCTTGTTGAGGCCCGGCTCGTCGAGGCCGAGCGAGGACAGGAATTCCATCTCTTCCTCGTCGGAGAGCTGGGCGACCTCGGCCTCGATCGCGGCCGAGATCACCACCGTGCCGGCGCCCTGCGCGGCTGCCATCTTCTCCACGGCCCGGGTGTGCTCGTTGCCGGTGGCGGCATCGGCCTCGGCGACGTTGCAGACATAGAGCACGGGGTGCGACGTCAGGAGGTTCAAGCCCTGCAGGATGCGCAAGTCTTCGGCCGAGATGCCTTTGAGCAGCACGCGGGTCGGTTTGCCCGCCTGCAGCAGCTCGAGCGCGGCCTCCATCATCGGCAGCACGGTCACCGCTTCCTTGTCCTTGCTGCCGGCGCGCTTGCGGATCTGGACGATGCGGCGCTCCAGGCTGTCGAGGTCGGCGAGCATCAGCTCGGTCTCGACCGTCTCGGCGTCGGCGACGGGGTCGATGCGGCCCTCGACATGGGTGATGTCGTCATCCTCGAAGCAGCGCAGGACGTGCACGATGGCGTCGACCTCGCGGATGTTGGCGAGGAACTGGTTGCCCAGCCCTTCGCCCTTGGAGGCGCCGCGCACGAGGCCGGCAATGTCGACGAAGGAGATGCGGGTCGGAATGATCTCCTTCGACTTGCCGATGGCCGCGATCTTCTGCAGGCGCGGATCGGGCACCGCCACCTCGCCGGTGTTCGGTTCGATGGTGCAGAACGGATAGTTGGCGGCCTGCGCCGCCGCCGTCCTGGTCAACGCATTGAAGAGCGTCGACTTGCCGACGTTGGGCAAGCCAACGATGCCGCATTTGAAACCCATTGTGTCCGGTCCTATCGGGAAAACGAAATTTGATGAGGGCTATGGGCGATAGGGGTGATCAACGTCAAGCCCTGTAAGGCCGCATGCGTGGCGCTCAGTCCTTGTTGCCGAAGAGTTTCTTCAGCATGGCGGCCATCGGGCCGGATTCCGGCAATTTGACCGCCGGCTGCTGCGGACGCGCCTGACGGACGTGACTTTGCTGCTTGGGTTCCTGCTTGCGCGCCGGCTTTTCCGGCTCGGCCGCGGCCTTGCCCTGGACGGCGAGGGCGGCCTTGTTCATGAAGCCGGATTCGTCGCCCTTGACGATCATGGCGGCGTTGTCGGCGATCGCTTCGAGCAAGGGATCGAGCCATTCGCGGTCGCCCTTGGCGAAGTCGCCGAGCACATGGTGCTGGACCATTTCCTTGACGCCGGGATGGCCGACACCGATGCGCACGCGGCGATAGGCGTTGCCAACATGGCCGTCGATCGAGCGGATGCCGTTGTGGCCGCCGGCGCCGCCGCCGGTCTTGATGCGCAGCTTGCCTTCGGCAAGGTCGATCTCGTCATAGAAGACGGTGAGCGCGGAAACATCGAGCTTGTAGAAGCGCAAGGCTTCGCCGACCGACTGGCCGGACAGGTTCATGAAGGTCTGCGGCTTGATCAGGATGATCTTTTCGCCGCCGAGCGTGCCCTCGGCGATCAGGCCCTGGAATTTCTTCGACCAGGGCGAAAAGGAATGGCGGCGGGCGATAGCGTCCGCCGCCATGAAGCCGACATTGTGCCGGTTATCAGCATATTTC
Source organism: Mesorhizobium sp. GW821-FHT07A06 (assembly GCF_059419085.1). Lineage (NCBI taxonomy): Bacteria > Pseudomonadati > Pseudomonadota > Alphaproteobacteria > Hyphomicrobiales > Phyllobacteriaceae > Mesorhizobium > Mesorhizobium sp. GW821-FHT07A06. Next base: position 230,994 of record NZ_JBWKRC010000006.1, on the reverse strand, counting down.
GCGCCCGGATTGCCGAGGCCTGCAAAGACAAGCATCGTCTGCTCCGGGCGGGAAAGAGTTACTTCTCTTCGGCGGCGGGAGCCGCCTCAGGTGCGGCCTCGACCGTCTCTTCCGCCTCCGGCTTCATCGCCGACGAACCGGCAATGGTCGCGATGGTGAAATCGCGATCGGAGATCACCGGCTTGACGCCGGCCGGCAGCTTGACCGCCGAGATGTGGATCGAGTCGCCGATATTGGTGCCGGTGAGATCGACGGTGATGAATTCCGGGATCGCATTGGCCGGGCAGTGGAACTCGACTTCGTGACGCACGATGTTGAGCACGCCGCCGCGCTTGATGCCTGGCGACTTGTCCTCATTGATGAAGTGGACAGGCACGTCGACATTGACCTCGGTGTCCTTGCCGATGCGCAGGAAGTCGACATGGACGGGGAAATCCTTGACCGGGTCGAGCTGGAAGTCCTTCGGCAGGACCTGGATCTTCTTGCCGTCGACATCGATCGTGGCGACCGTGGTCAGGAACCCGCCGCCATGGATCTTGTAGTAGATGTCCTTGTAGGTGAGAGCGATCGCCAGGGGAGGCTGCTTGTCACCATAGATTACTGCAGGCACTTTACCGTTGCGGCGAACTGCACGGGCGGACCCCTTACCGACCTGTTCGCGCGCTTCGGCCTTGAGCTCGTAAGTATCGTGGCTCATGGCTTTTCCTTTCGCGTGTTATGGAGCGTTCGCGGTGGGCAATGTGCCCGAGCCGTAAACGTCGAAAGCCGACGGTCCTGGATTTCCGAATGAAGGCTACCGCTTCGAGACGGACCTTTTGTTCGGGATCACAAGGGAAGGCAGCCTTCCGCCGCGTTGCCTCCAAGGGTGTCTACGCGGGTGGCGGCTCTATAGCGGAAGGCAGCGACAGGCGCAAGCGGCGGCGGGAAGGGCTGACTACCGGTCGCCGCTCAACGCGTCGCGCAGCGCCTGGACCTGCCGGTTCAGTGTATCGAGCCCGGCCAGCGTCATGCCCGAACGCTCGATCAGTGTCTCGTTCAGGCAGTTGCACTGGACGAGCAGCGCGCGCCCGGCTGCCGTCAGGTCGACCTGGACCTGGCGCTCGTCGGTCTGGCTGCGCTGGCGGGTGACAAGGCCGGCCTGTTCCATGCGCTTGACCAGCGGCGTGACGGTGCTCGATTCCAAGGCCAGCCGGTGGGCGATCCCGCCGACCGACATGCCATCGGCCTCGCCCAGTGCGTTCAGCACGAGATATTGCGGATAGGTTATCCCCATCTCGTCCAGCATCGGCTTGTAGGTGCGGTTGATCGCCATGCTGGTGGCATAGAGCGTGAAGCAGAGCTGGTTGTCCAACGGGAGAGGCACGACGCGTTCCTTGTTTGCCGACGCAGGAAATCCGGTACCACGAAAAATGATATCGCGATACATGTTTTTGGTGGACAGGGGTTCAAGGCTGCGCTAGCCATATAGATATCGCGATATTGTTTATCGCGAAAACAATCAAAGGAGATTGAGATGGCTTCGCAGACAAAATCCGGTTCCGGCAGCGGCACGATCACCACCAAGGACGGCACGCAGATCTTCTACAAGGATTGGGGAACCGGCCAGCCCATCGTCTTCCATCATGGCTGGCCGCTGAGCAGCGACGACTGGGACGCCCAGATGCTGTTCTTCCTGGCACAAGGCTACCGCGTCATCGCCCACGACCGGCGCGGCCATGGCCGCTCGACGCAGACGGATATCGGCAACGAGATGGACACCTACGCCGCCGATGTCGCCGAACTCGCGGCGCATCTCGACCTCAAGAACGCCATCCATGTCGGCCATTCGACCGGCGGCGGCGAAGTGGCGCGCTATGTGGCGCGGTACGGCTCGGGCGGCCGCGTTGCCAAGGCGGTGCTGATCGGCGCTGTGCCGCCGATCATGCTCAAGACGGCGGCCAATCCAGGCGGCCTGCCGATCGAGGTCTTCGACGGGTTCCGCGCTGCCCAGGCGGCCAATCGCGCCCAGTTCTTCCGCGACGTTCCGGCCGGTCCGTTCTATGGCTTCAACCGCCCGGGTGCCGAGGTCTCGCAGGGCGTCGTCGACAATTGGTGGCGTCAGGGAATGATGGGCGGCACCAAGGCGCATTATGATTGCATCAAGGCGTTCTCGGAAACCGACTTCACCGAGGATCTGAAGGCAATCGGCGTGCCGGTGCTGGTCATGCATGGCGATGACGACCAGATCGTTCCGATCGCCGACTCGGCGCTGCTGTCGATCAAGCTGCTCAAGAAGGGCGAGCTCAAGGTCTACAAGGGTTTTCCGCACGGCATGGCGACAACCCACGCGGATGTCATCAATGCCGACCTGTTGGCCTTCTTCAAGGCGTAGTGCCTTCTGATCGATAGACAGAACACCCGCCCATCCGGGCGGGTGCTCTCATCTGAATTCGGATCCGCCGGGTCAGGCCGCCGCCTGCGCCTTCCGGGCTTCCTTCATGTTGGGCAGGAACACCGTCAGCAGGCCCAGGAACGGCAAATACGAGCAGACCTGGAAGACGAAATCGATGCCCTTCATGTCGGCGACGACGCCGAGCACGGCCGCCGCGATGCCGCCCATGCCGAAGGCGAAGCCGAAGAAGATGCCGGCGATCATGCCGACGCGGCCCGGCACCAGTTCCTGCGCGAAGACGACAATGTTGGAGAAGGCCGACGACAGGATCAGTCCGATCAGCACGGTCAGCACCATCGTCCATTCCAGATTGGCGTAGGGGAGCGCCAGCGTGAAGGGCAGGACGCCGACGATCGAGAACCAGATCATCGCCTTCTGTCCGTAGCGGTCGCCGAATGGGCCGCCGAGCAGGATGCCGAGCGCCGAGGCGCCGAGGAACAGGAACAGCATCACCTGGCTCATCTGCACCGACACCCCGAACTTATGGATGGAATAGAAGGTGTAGTAGCTGGCGAGGCTGGCGATGTAGGCGTTCTTGCTCAGCACCAGCAAGGTCAGCACGATCAATGCCGACATCACCTTGCGGCGCGGGAAGGGCGAGACGAAGCTTGCCGCCTTGCGGTTGCCTTGCGCGGCGCGCAGACGGCTGTACCAGCCGCCGACCTGCCACAGGATGACAATGCCGATCAGCGAGCCGACGGCAAACCAGGCGATGCTGGTCTGGCCGAACGGCACGACGATGAAGGCGGCCAGCAAGGGGCCCATGGACTGGCCGAAATTGCCGCCGACCTGGAACAGCGACTGTGCCAGGCCGAACCGGCCGCCAGACGCGAAACGGGCGATGCGCGAGGATTCCGGATGGAAGATCGCCGAGCCGATGCCGATCAGCGAGGCGCCGATCAGGAGCAGGTAGTAGTGGCCGGCATAGGCCAGCACGACCAGCCCGATCAGCGACGCCGCCATGCCGTAAGGCAGGGAATAGGGCATCGGCCGCTTGTCGGTGATCATGCCGATGATCGGCTGCAGCAGGGACGCCGTGACCTGGAAGGTGAAGGTCAAAAGGCCGATCTGCCAGAAGTCGAGGCCGTAATTGTCTTTCAGGAGCGGGTAGATGGCCGATAGCAGCGACTGCATGATGTCGTTGATGCAATGGCACAGGCTCACCGCCAGGATGACTGTGAAGGCCGTCGCCTGGGCTGAAGCGTGACTGGCGCTCGTGGACGGCGCGACGCTGGCGGCTGTCGTATCGGTCAAGGTAGGCTCCGTGGTCTTTTTGGCGGGCACGCCCGCGGGCAATCTGGCGGCCGCTCCTGCGGCTGCCTTAGGACGGTTGCCTTATAAGCTGCTTGCAGGGCGACTTCTTTCGTGGTTTGGTCCAATAGTTTCGCGAGTGGGCCATAGCCGATGCCACATGGCAGGGAAATCTTCCACGCCGGTAACGCCGATCTCGGCAAGTTGCACGAGAGCCGCTGGCAGTGGCTGGAACAAGTGGCCGGGCCGGCGGTCGCGTTGCCGACCGAATATCCTGACGGCTACCATGTGCCGCAACATCGACACAGCCGCAGCCAACTGCTGCACGCGTTGGTCGGCGTCGTGCTGGTGACGACGCGGCACGGGCGCTGGATGGTGCCGCCCGACCATGCGATGTGGATTCCGGCCGGCATCGAACATTCCGTCGAGATGCTGGGCGACGTGTCGATGCGCTCGGTCTATGTCATGCCTGGTGCGATCCCCGGGCTGCCCGAAGGCTTGCGCGTCGTCGGCGTCACCGAGCTGATGCACAGCCTGATCGTGGAATCGGAGAAACTGCCGCAAGGCGGCGAGTTGGAAGGACGCGGCGGGCTGATCATGAACCTGCTGCTGCATGAAATCCCGACCTTGCCGGAACGGCCGCTCGGGCTCCCATTCCCGTCCGATCCGAGGCTGGCGGCGCTGTGCCGGCGCTTCGTCGCAGCGCCCTCGCCGCACGCAACGATCGACGAATGGGCCGATGCCGCCGGGATGAGCCGCCGGTCCTTCACGCGCGCCTTCCAGCGCCAGACCGGCCTGTCCTTGTCGACATGGCGGCAGCAGGCGTGCCTGTTCGCCGCGCTGCCGAGGCTCGCCGATGGCGAGCCCATCACCAGGGTGGCGCTCGACCTGGGCTATGACAGCGTGCCGGCCTTCATCACCATGTTCAAGCGCATGCTGGGCTCCTCGCCGCGCGGGTATATGCGCGGCGCGCGCGACAATGGCGAAAGTGTTCGCCGGCCAAACGTGCCGGCGCGGCTGGAAGGCCCTGTAGCCTAGAGCAATTCCAGGACAAGTGTGGGCGGTCCCGGGACAAGCGCGTAGCGCTTGCCCTTGGGAATTGCGTCAAAACGAAGAGTTGGAGCGGTCCGCTGTTTCCATGAAATGGTGGAAACGCTCCAGACTAGAGCATTTCACCGTTTCACGGAAACGGCGAACTGCTCTAACTCATTGTTTTAACGCAACTCCGGACGGAAAACCGTTTCACACTTTTCCTGGAATTGCTCTAGTCGAACAGGCTCGACACCGATTCCTCGGTCGCCGTGCGCGAGATCGCCTCGCCCATCAGGTCGGCGATCGAGATGACGCGGATGTTGGGGGCGTCGAGCACGCCTTGCGTCGGCTGGATGGAATCGGTGATCACCAGTTCCTGCAGCTTCGAGCCGCTGATGCGGGCGACAGCGCCGCCCGACAGCACGCCGTGGGTGATATAGGCGGTGACGCTGGTGGCGCCGTTTGCCAAGAGCGCATCGGCGGCGTTGCACAGCGTACCGCCGGAATCGACGATATCGTCGATCAGCAGGCAATCCTTGCCGGCCACCGCGCCGATGATGTTCATCACTTCCGATTCGCCCGGGCGCTCACGGCGCTTGTCGACGATGGCCAGTTGCGCATCGAAGCGCTTGGCCAGCGCCCGCGCCCGCACCACGCCGCCAATGTCGGGCGACACCACCACGACGTTGCCGAGCTGCTTGTATTTCGCCTTCACGTCGCGGGCCATCACCGGCACCGAGAACAGATTGTCGGTCGGGATGTCGAAGAAGCCCTGGATCTGGCCGGCATGCAGGTCGAGCGTCAGAACGCGGTCGACGCCGGCGCGGGTGATCATGTTGGCGACCAGCTTGGCCGAGATCGGCGTACGGCCCGAGGCCCGGCGATCCTGCCTGGCATAGCCGAAATAGGGAATCACCGCCGTGATGCGCTTGGCCGATGAGCGCATGAAGGCGTCGATCATGATGAGCAGTTCCATCAGATGATCGTTGGTCGGGAACGAGGTCGACTGCAGGATGAAGACATCCTCACCGCGCACGTTTTCCTGGATTTCGACGAAGATTTCCTGATCGGCGAAGCGCCTGACGCTGGCCTTGCCCAGCGGGATGTTGAGATAGCGGGCGACCGCTTCGGCCAGCACCCTGTTGGAATTGCCCGCGAAGAGTTTCATGCACCGTTCCTGGTGGGGGATGGGAAGGCCTGACAGACTCTCCCGCACCTTTTAATCGGGCTTTTAGCGGCCCGCGCTGGTATTGCAAGCGCCGAGATCGGGAATCCGCCGGCTAAGCTGAAGAAAGGTTCGTGCCATCGCCGAGAGGCAACACTCGAGCAGGCCTTGTCAGCCAGCCTTGCCGCCCAGAAATGCCGCGAACTGATCGATGGTCTGGTCGGCGATCGCCTGCATGGTGGCCGGCGAGACGCCCTTCCAGCTGTCGGCGCCCGCGCTGGCGCCGGAACTGGCCGAAGGCGCCTTCATCTGGCCGTTGATGCGGTGCAGGCGGTTGCCGGCCGGGTCGTAGACGTCCCAGACATAGATGACGGTGGTGTCCTTGCCCTCCGAAATCGCCGAGAAATAACCCTTCAGCACATGGGTCGCGGTCTGGTCGGCGCTGCCCGCGAGCGTGATGCCGCGCTGCCTGGCGCGCGTCTGCAGTTCCGCCGTCAGCGGGGTCGCGGCCTCCACCGAAGCGCCGACGATCGGCGCGATCTGCAGCCGGGTCTTCGACAGGATGGCGGCACTCTGGGCTGAGGTGAGCGGCGTGGTGGTGGTCGCGGACGCCCCCGCCGTGGAGGTCGCAGGCGCGGCTGTCGATGGGGCCGGAACGGTGGCCGCCGCGCTGCCCTGGACTCCCGGCGCGGGCTGCGCCGAGGCGGCCGGCGGGGTGATGGCGGAAGGTTCGAGAACGTCCTTTGCGTTGGTGCAGGAGGCAAGAGCCAATGCCACAAGCAATGACACGGTCGTCACATGCGATCGTCTCATTTGCCTTCTAACTCCTTGGCGAAGAACGCCTCCCATTATGGATTCACTGTACGATCAAGTCGAGATCATGGCGGGACAGCGGCTTCGGCTGGGATTCGGTGGTCAGGTAGGTGCGGCCAAGCGTCATTGCCGTCTCGGTCTCGGAATCCATGATGATCATATGGGCGAACAGCGTCATGTGCGGCGCGATCGGCTCGGGGTTGCCCTGGTAGAACATCGGCATGTCCATCCAGGACGGCGTGAAGCGGGCGCCGACGGAGTAGCCGCAGGCGTTCAGCCGGTGCTTGGTCAGGCCGTGTGCCTCCATGGTGCGGGCATGCGCGTCGAAGACGTCGCCGAATGTATTGCCCGGCGTCATCGCCTTTTCGACGGCGAGAAGGGCAGCGCGCGCCGCGTCGAACAGCTCCTGGTGGCGCTTCGACACCTTGCCGGTCAGCACCGTGCACATCATCGGCGCATGGTAATGGTGGAACACGCCGGCCCATTCGAGCGTCAGCTGGTCGTTCTTGGTCAGCTTGCGGCGGCCCGCCTTGTAGCGGCAGAGCAGCGCATCGACGCCGGAGCCGATGATGAATTCATTGGCCGGATAGTCGCCACCCCCGGCAAAGACCGCGCCCTGCATGGCAGCCAGAATCAGCGCTTCGTCGCCGCCCTGCTTGATCAGGGGCAACGCCGCGTCCAGCGCATCGTCGGAGAGGTTGGCGGCCTTCTCGGCCTTGGCGATTTCAGCCGGGCTCTTGAACAGCCGCAGTCGCCCGACGATGCCGGACGCGTCGGCAATCTGGCCGAAGGTCTGCAACTGCTCGTCCAGCCGGCGGCCATTATAGGCCGTCAAGCCATGGGTGTCGTATTCGACGCCGATGCGGGCGCCGAGCAAATTGAGATCGTTGAGCAAATTGCGCAGGTCGACCGCCGGGTTGGCGCCGTTGCGGTCGGTCCAAAGCACGATGTTGTCGATGATGGAGGTGTGGCGCGCCTGGCGCAGGTCGGCCGAGCGGGTCAATAGCACCATCGAGCCGTCGGCCTTCACCACCAGGCACTGGAAGAAACAGAAGCCGAACGTGTCGTAGCCGGTCAGCCAGTACATGCTTTCCTGCGCGAACAGCAGGATGGCGTCGAGCTTCTTCTCGGCCATCTCGATCATCAGCCGGTCGCGCCGCGCGTCAAATTCCGACCGTTCAAAATGCAGCGCCATTATTCATTCTCCAAAACGATGGCCGAAACCTGCCGGCCGTAATCGGGCTCCTTGCGGTGCGTGGTGCGCCGGTAGGAGTAGAACAGATCTTCCTCGGCATAGGTGCAGCGGCCAAGGCCCTCGGCGGTCACGCCGGCCCTTACCAGCCGGTCGACCGTATAGCGATTGAGATCGAACATGGCATGGCCTGATGTGGCGGAGGGCGCGAAGTAGCCGATGTTTTCGGCGTCGGCCTCGACGAAGCGGGCAATGAATTCCGGCCCGACCTCGTAATTGTCAGGGCCGATCGAGGGGCCGAGCACGGCGACGATGTTTTCGCGCCGGGCGCCGAGGCCTTCCATGGCGGCAATGGTGTTTTCCAGCACGCCGGTGAAGGCGCCTTTCCAGCCGGCATGCGCCGCGCCGATGATGCGCGCCCCGGCATCCGCGAACAGCACCGGGCCGCAGTCGGCGGTCGAGGCGCCGATGGCGATGCCAGGGCGATCGGTGACGATGGCATCGGCCTTGGGCCGTTCTCCGGCAAAGGGTTCCCTGGCGACGATGACGTCGGGGGAATGGATCTGCCAGGCGGTCAACAGATGGTTCGTCGGCACGCCCATCCAGGCGGCGACACGGGCGCGGTTCTCGGCCACCAGCGTCTGGTCATCATCCGATCCGGTGCCGATGTTGAGGCCCCGGTAGATGCCGGTCGATACGCCACCTGCGCGGGTGAAATAGCCGTGGCGGATGCCTTGTGCCTGCGCCTTGTCCAGCAGCGGGGACCGAACGGGATCCGGTTTGGTCTGATTCAGCATGCGGGCGTTGTTGTCCGTATGGGCGGTTTCGTCAAGAAAAAGCAGAAGCGGGGCGGCCGGCGGTTCGGCCGCTCTCTTGCCGGACGGGAGATTGGAAGGGGCAGCGGCGAAAAGTCAATCCGCTGTCGCAAAGGGCCGGACGGCGGCGCCGCGCGGCACGACGGCAAGCACCTTGAACAGTTCGCCCATCGCCCGCGGCCCGGCGAGGCGCTCGACGTCTTCGGTGATCTTGTCGCGGGCGGCCTGGCCGGCGTCGGCGCCAAGCCGGCCGGCACGCTCGAGTATGCCCATGCCGAGCAGGAAACTGCCCTGTGTCGACAGATGGGCGTCGAGACCATGCGCACGCACGATCGCTGCAAGGGCGGAGAAATCGACATGCGAGGTGAGGTCGGCCTCGCCTGGATTGGCCAGCACATCTTCGTGATTGTGCTTGCGCAAGGCCTGCAGCGTGTCGCCGACACCCGGCTGCAGGTGGCCGTAGTCGAGGAACAGCCCGGCGCCGCCGTTTCGGGCCACGCGTTCGGCGATGGCCGCCATCAGGGCGGTGCGGGCGGGCGCGATCTCGATGATCGCCCCTTGCGGCGCTTCAGCCGCGTCGACGGGCAGCAGCGTCGGGTCGACCGAGCCGGCGCCGGCGAAGAAACAAAGGGTGTTCTCGTCGTCCAGGCTCACCATGCGCTCGCGCCAGCTGGTGCCGGCGCGGACGAACTGGCGGATCGGTATGGCGTCGAACAGTTCGTTGCCGACGATGAGCAGCGGCTGATGGGGCAAGGTGTCGATGGTCTCGTGCCAGCGAACCGCGAAAGGCGTCGCGCCGAGCGTCTGTTTCTGGACTTCGGTCAGGCGTGGACTGGTCTCGATCATGGCGAAGGCGGCGCCATTGGCCAGGGTCGGATCAAGCCGCGACAGCGTGCGCAGCATGTCCTTCATCAGCGTGCCGCGACCGGGGCCGATCTCGGCGATGGTGACCGGCATCGGCCGGCCGATCGCTGCCCAAGCCTGGTAAAGCCACACGGCAACGAGTTCGCCGAACATCTGGCTGATCTCCGGCGCGGTGATGAAGTCGCCGGCGACGCCGAACGGTTCGCGCGTCGTGTAGTAGCCGTCCGCGGGGTCGAACAGGCATAGCGCCATGTATTCGTTGACGGGAAGGGGCCCCAGCGCCTCGATCAGGTCGACGATACGGGTCTTCAGCCGCGTCATGTCGCCTGCGGCTGCGCTTGCGTCACCGGCTTGGCTGTCGCCATCGCCCAGATGCCGATCAGCACCATCGGGGTCGACAGGATCATGCCCATGGTCAGCCAGTTGGTGCCAAGGAGGTAGCCGAGCTGCTGGTCGGGCTCGCGGAAGAATTCGACGAAGACGCGCGACAGGCCGTAGCCGCAGATGAAGGCGCCGCCGACGAAGCGCGGCGTCTTCAGCTTGAGGCGCGAATGGGTGAGGATGCGCAGGACCAGGAACAGCACCAGGCCTTCGAGCAGGGCCTCGTAGAGCTGGCTCGGATGGCGGGTGAACGGCCCGCCATTGGGGAATTCCATCGCCCAGGGCACGTCCGTCGGCCGGCCCCAGAGCTCGGAATTGATGAAGTTGGCGACGCGCACCAGGCCAAGCCCAACCGGCACGCCGGCGGCCACGACATCGAACAGCGACCAGGTGCGGATGCCGCGCTTGATGGAGAACAGCGTCATGGCGAGGATGACGCCGAGCAGGCCGCCATGGAAGGACATGCCGCCTTGCCAGACCGCGAAGATGTCGAGCGGGTGCGCGATGTAGCGCGGCAGGTCATAGAACAGGACATAACCGGTGCGGCCGCCGAGCACGACGCCGATCGCCGCCCAGACGATGAAATCGTCGAGGTCCTCGGGCTTCATCGGCAGCACGCCGTCCGGCCACAGTTTCGGGTTGGCGGCAAGACGCTTGGCGTACCACCAGGCAAACAGGATGCCGACGATGTAGCCGACGCCGTACCAGTGCACCGCCAGCGGCCCGATCTGGATGAGGATCGGGTTGATGTTGGGGAAAGGCAACGAGGCCAGCGGCAGCAGGAAATATTCGTTCAACGGGAAGCTCTCGGTTGCGGTCGTGTTCGGGCGCGGACCATGCGGCAGGGTTTTGGCAGGGTCAAGGCAAGCCGGTCGCCGTCAAGTGTCGCGACGGATCACCATTGCGAGCCATCGTGCCGTGCGTGGTCAACTCACCCCTTGGCGGCCACCCACTGCCGCAATGCGTCGTTGATCCTGTCCTGCCAGCCGGGGCCATCCTCCTGGAAATGGTCGAGCACGGCCCGATCGATCCGGATCGAGACAAGCTCGCGCACATTGGGAGCAGCCGAGGGTTCGCGAATAGGGGCTGCCGGTTTCTTGACCGGCTTGAAGGCCGCTTCGGCGGCTGCGAACGGATTTGTCGGTCGGCGCGGAGGCGTTGCCATTGGTTGACCCTGATTGGAGCGTTCTGACGCAATAGAAGACGACAACACCATAGGCGATTTGGTGTTCTCAAGTATAGCTTGAGGCGGTTAGAGAGCTTCCCTCCGGCATGGCAGCGCCCATGCGCCATAGCAACGCAGAGGCCGTACTGGGCCTCAACGTTCTTGCATTCGGCGCTCAGCGCCACTACGTCATTTCGAGCAAGCGAGGATTTGCCATGTCGACCGGACCGAACCGCATTCTCGATGAATTCGCCAAGCTGATGACCGACGCCGCCGGTGCCGCGCAAGGCGTTCGGCGCGAGGTGGAGACCGCCTTCAAGGGCCAGGCGGAGCGTATCCTCAATTCGATGGACGTGGTGCAGCGAGAGGAATTCGAGGCCGCGCGCGAGATGGCCGCCAAGGCCCGGGACGAGAATACCCGCCTTGCCGCCCGCGTCGAGGCGCTCGAGGCCAGGCTCGCCGAACTGGCCGGCGATGCCGCACCAGCGGCGGCGGCGAAGCCCCGCGCAAAAAAATAATCGTTAAACTTTTCCACATAGTCCGAGCTTGAAAAGCGCTTTGCCGTGAATCGCTTAACGGCATTGCATGAATCTTTGTGGCAGCGCCTTTCCACATGCGAATGACGCAGTGCGAAAAATTGGGCTGTTCACGCGACTCCCGATCAATAGACTGAATTTGTTGCATGATTCGGAGCAGGGTCATGCGGCCGGGCGGTGGGGTCCGGTCTGGGGTCTTTGCGTCGAGAAGTAGTGTTTAGCGCGAAGAAAGTCCTGGCCGTCCGAGTTCTAGATCAGATTGTTCGTTGTGTGTGCCCTCCCGCGGAGCGTGTGGCGGCGCTCCTCAGAACGACAGGAAGCATTCCATGGAACTTCTCGAACTCGAATTCTCCCGCGAAATCCATCCGGTGGATGTTATCGAGCAGGTGGCCCACAACAATGACTGGTCCTTCGAAAGGGCCGGCGATGATGAAATTTCGATCTCGGTCGCTGGCAGCTGGACCGACTATCACGTCTCCTTCTCCTGGATGGAGGATTTCGAGGCGCTGCACCTAGCCTGCGCCTTCGACATCAAGGTGCCGGAGACCCGTGCGCTGGAAGTGATGCGGCTGTTGTCGCTGATCAACGAACAGATGCTGTTCGGCCATTTCGACCTGTGGGAGCAGGAGGGCGCGATCATGTTCCGCCAGTCGCTGCTGCTGGCCGGTGGGGTCGAGCCGTCGAGCCAGCAGGTCGAGGTGCTGTTGTCCTCGGCGCTGGAAGCCTGCGAATGCTATTTCCAGGCCTTCCAGTTCGTCGTCTGGTCGGGAACCTCGGCCAAGGATGCGCTTGCCGGCGTGCTGTTCGAGACCTACGGCAACGCCTGAGCCAGTAGGGCAGAGACATGAGTTCGAGCAGCGAGCGTAAACCCGAGATCAGTTTTGCCGATTTCGATCGTGTCGACATCCGCGCCGGCACGATCGTCGAGGCCGAACCGTTTCCCGAGGCACGTAAGCCTGCCTTCAAGCTGAAGATCGATTTCGGACCTGACATCGGGGTGAAGAAATCGTCGGCGCAGATCACCAAATATTATACGCCTGAAACGCTGGTCGGCCGGCAGGTGTTCGCGGTGGTCAATTTCCCGCCACGCCAGATCGGGCCGTTCATGTCGGAAGTGCTGACGCTCGGTTTTCCCGACGAGGAGGGCGCCGTGGTGCTGGGCGCCATCGAACGCAAGGTACCGGACGGCGGGCGGCTGTTCTAACCTTCGTCATCCTCGGGTCTACGCATCCGCTTCGCTCCCGCTCCGCAGTGGATGACGAAGGAGGGAGGCTCGCCGTCCTGCGCGAGATCCATCACGCCGCCAGCTTGCGCGTCCTGCCGAGCGCCTCTTCAACCGTATCCATGAACATCTCGGCGCAGGCTTTCCAGCTGTAGCGCATGGCGCGTTCGCGGGCCTGATCGCGGCTGACGTTGAGCGCTGCAAGCGAGGCCTCGCGCAGATCGTTGGAGACCGCGCCGCCGATGCCGTCACCGACAATGTCGATTGGGCCTGTGACCGGATAGGCGGCGACCGGCGTGCCGCTGGCCAGCGCCTCGATGATGACATTGCCGAACGTGTCGGTGCGGCTGGGGAAAACGAAGACGTCGGCGGAGGCGTAGATCTCCGCCAGTTCGTCATTGGGGCGGTGGCCAAGGAAATGCGCGTTGGGGTAGCGCGCCTTGAGCCTGGCAAGCTCCGGACCCTCTCCGACCACCACCTTGCTGCCGGGCAGGTCGAGGTCGAGGAAGGCAGGCAGGTTCTTTTCGATGGCGACGCGTCCGACGCAGAGAAACACCGGACCGGGGAAGCCGAGATCCTTCCTCTTGTCCGGACGGAAATGGTCGGTGTCGACGCCGCGCGTCCATGGCCTCAGCTTGTTGAAGCCGCGCGCCGAAAGGTCGTCGGCGAGCGACTGGGTGGCCACCAGCGTGCCCTGGCCGGAATTGTGGAAATCGCGCAGCCAGCGATAGGCCCAGCTCTCAGGCACCGGCAGGCGTGCGCTCAGATATTCGGGGAAGCGTGTGTGATAGCTGGTGGTGAACGGCCGGCCGGCATTGCGGCAATAGCGCCGCGCCATGATGCCGAGCGGCCCCTCGGTGACGATGTGGATGTGGTCGGCCTTGTAGCCGTCGATCAGCTTCGCGACATGGCCGGGCGTGGTCAGCGCCAGGCGGATGTCGGGATAGGTCGGCAGGGGCAGCGTGCGAAAGATGTTGGGCGTCAGGAAATCCACCTCGACGTCAAAGGACTTGAGCGTTTCGGTGAGCCGCTCCAGCGTGTGGACGACGCCGTTGACTTGCGGGCGCCAGGCGTCGGTGACCATCAATATGCGCATGGCGGCCCTTTGCTGGAAAGGTCGACTGTTGCCTTGAGACGATGCCGGAACGGCGACCAGCCTGCCGCCCTCGCTTCGCTCCAGCGCACCCGGGTGGGCACGGGGTCGAAGTGAGGCGGTTGGGCCGAATCAAGTGTGGTCGCGCGCTTCATGCGCGCTCTTCACCATGATTTCATGACGGGCGGATGAAGCTTGATCCTTCGCCTGGTACTTGCTCTCGCCTAGGCCGGGACCTTGATCACCGCGCGCAGGCCGCCGAGCGGACTGTCGTCGAGGGTGATGTCGCCGCCATGGCTGCGGGCGATGTCGCGGGCGATCGACAGGCCGAGCCCGGTGCCGCTGGCATCAAGGTTGCGAGCTTCGTCCAGCCGAACGAAGGGCTTGAACACGTGCTCGCGCCTGTCGACCGGAATGCCGGGACCGTCGTCGTCGACGGTGACCACGAGCGAACCACGGCCGTGGTTGGCATCGACCTCCACCGTCTTGGCATAGCGGAAGGCGTTGCCGATGACGTTGGACAGCAGCCGCGCGAAGGCGTTCGGCCGTACATGCACCGTGGGGTCGCCGGAAAGCGTCGTCGACAGCTTGCATTTGCGCAAGGCGGCTTCCTCGCCGAGCTTCTGGAAATAGGCTTCGAGATCGAAACGTCCCGGGTCCTCCGAAGCTTCGCCGCGGGCAAAGGCGAGATAGCCTTCCAGCATCGACTGCATGTCATCGATGTCCTGGTTGAGTGCGGCCTTGGTCTCGGCCTTGCCGCCGGCCAGCGCCAGCTGCAGCTTGAAGCGGGTGAGGATGGTCCTGAGGTCGTGGCTGACGCCGGTCAGCATGGCGGTGCGCTGTTCTATCTGGCGCTCGATGCGCTCGCGCATCTGGATGAAGGCAAAGCCGGCACGGCGAACTTCTTCGGCGCCGCGCGGGCGAAAATCGCGCGGCATCGGCCGGCCCTTGCCGAAGCTTTCGGCGGCCTCGGCGAGCGTCAGGATCGGCCGGATCTGGTTGCGCAGGAAGGGGATGGCGATCATCAACAGCACCAGCGAGGTGCCGACCATCCAGATCAGGAAGATGTGGGTGTTCGAAGCATAAGCCTGGCTGCGGCGCACGAACACGCGCAGCACCTTGCCTTCAAGCTGGACGCGCACCTCGACGATGTTGGAATTGCCGACCGTGTCGATCCAGAACGGCCGGTTGATCTGGCGGGTGATCTCGGCCGAGAGCACGTCGTCGAGGATCGAGAAGAACGGTTTTGGACCGGGCGGCGGCAAGGGATCCGGCGGCAGCAAATCGACCTTCAGCTGCATGCGGTCCTGCGCGATGCGGATGATGTTGGCGTAATCGGCGTCGTGCGGGTAGGTCTCGACCAGGTCGATGATGGCGGCAATGTCGCGCACGGTGGCCTGCGACAGGCGCTGCGTCACCGTTGCCCAGTGGCGTTCCATGAAGACGAACGCGACCACCGACTGCAAAAGGATCATCGGTGCGATGACGATGATCAGCGAGCGCGCATAAAGGCGCTTGGGCATGTAAAGCGAAACGAGGCGCCAGAACCGGTTCCAGATGCGCGGCACCGCCTTGAGCGTTCGCGTGGCGCGTGCGCTCAAGCCGTCATTTCCCGGCTGTTCCAGTTCCGTGGTCGCCATTGGCTCTTTTCATTTCGCCCGCGGCACTAGATCAGAACGACGTCTGGTTCAATCGCCTTCCTGATCCAACTCTTTGTTGAAGCATGATCTTTCCGAAACCGATTCCCATTTTTCGGGATCATGCCCTAGAGCCGCGCCCGATATTCTATTCCACGCTGAGCCGATACCCAATACCGCGCACGGTCTGCAGCCAGACCGGGTTGGACGGATCGCGCTCGATCTTGCGGCGCAGCCGGTTGATCTGCACGTCGATGGTGCGCTCGCCGACTTCCGAATCGTCGCCGACCAGTTCGTGGCGCGGGATGGTCTCGCCGGCCCGCGCCGCGAAGATCGCCAGGATCTCCTGCTCGCGGTCTGTCAGCTTCAGCGCCTCGCCGCCTCGCTTCAGTTCGCGCCTGGCGATCTGGAAGGTGTAGGGACCGAAGACCAGCTGTTCGACCTTGGGCGTCGTCGCCGGGCCGCCGCGACGCAGGATGTTGTTGATGCGCAGGATCAACTCGCGCGGATCGAAGGGCTTGGGCAGGTAATCGTCAGCGCCGGCCTCCAGCCCGGAGATGCGGCTGTCGGTTTCAGACAATGCCGTCAGCATCAGGATCGGCACGTTCTTTTCGGCGCGCAGCGATTTGGTGAGATCGACGCCGCTTTCGCCTGGCATCATGACATCGAGTACAAGCAGGTCGAAATCGAGGCCGGCGAGCTTGCGCCTGGCTTCGCCGGCATTGCCGGCGACGGTGACGCGAAAGCCGTTTTCGGTCAGATACTGTTTGAGAAGATTGCGGATGCGCGTGTCATCGTCGACCACAAGCAGATGCGGCGCATCGTCGTCCGGTGCGACCGCCTGATCGACCCTCTCAGTGCTCTCCATGGCTTTTTCCTGACATTTTTGCGGACCCAACGTCGATCTGAGCTCTCAGTTCCGGATTGACCATCGCTTCGAGGAAGCGTTCCACCAAGGTCCGTTCGGTGGCGCCGGAATCTTCCAATGCAGCACGGATGCGGCGCGACTGTGGCCGCGCCAGCGCCAGTGCCAGTGCCCGGCCCTTGGCTGTCGGGTAGAGTTCGCGCTGGCGGCGGTCGCGCGGGCCCTGCAATTGCACGATATGGTCGGTGTCGATCAGCTGCTTGAGCACCCGCGCCAGGCTCTGCTTGGTGATCTTCAGCACGTCGAGCAGTTCGGCAACCGTCAGGCCCGGCCTGCGGTTGACGAAATGCAGCACCCGGTGGTGGGCACGGCCGAAGCCATAGTCGGCCAGGATCTGGTCGGGATCGGAGGTGAAGTCGCGATAGGCGAAGAAAAACAGTTCGATGATGGCGAAGTCGATGCCGTCCTCGACTGACATCGCGGTCCTGATCGGTTTTCCGGCAGATGGGCTTCGATCCGTCATCATTTCTCCATGGGAACGGGAGATTATGTCAGTACTATTGACGTAATTTCCCTGCAATGGTAATTTTTGACAAGCTTTTGGGCGGATTGCGAACGAAAAGGCAAGGCAAGCCGGTTTTTCCGGAATTTCCTGAGTTTGCCAGAGCGCGATTATCCGCCTACGCTTCGAGACACCGGCCGGCGTCTCAAATCGTACCGCGCGGCCAAAAAGAACACGCAACGACACTGAGATATTCGGGCTGCGGCCCGCGGGAGGTTACCATGGCATCCGTTCCCTTCGATCAACTGGACGGTTTCATCTGGATGAATGGCGAGTTCATTCCGTGGGGCGACGCCAAGATCCATGTGCTGACGCACGGTTTGCACTACGCCAGCGCCGTCTTCGAGGGCGAGCGCGCTTATGGCGGCGAGATCTTCAAGCTCAACGAGCACACCGAGCGCCTGCATGAATCGGCGCGCCTGCTCGGCTTCAAGATTCCCTATTCGGTCGCCGAGCTCAACGATGCCTCGACCAAGCTTTTGAAGAAGCAGGGTTTCCAGGATGCGTATGTCAGGCCGATCGCCTGGCGCGGCAGCGAGCAGATGGGCGTTTCGGCGCAGAACAATCGTATCAACGTCGCCATCGCCATCTGGCAGTGGCCGAGCTATTTCGACCCGGCTCAGAAGCTCAAGGGCATCCGCCTCGACATGGCGGAATGGCGCCGGCCCGACCCGCGCACGGCGCCCTCGAAGTCGAAGGCCGCCGGCCTCTATATGATCTGCACCATGTCCAAGCATGCAGCCGAAGCAAAGGGCTATGCCGACGCCATGATGCTCGACTGGCGCGGGCAAGTGGCGGAGGCAACGGGCGCAAACATCTTCTTCGTCAAGGACGGCAAGATCCATACGCCCACGCCCGACTGCTTCCTCGACGGCATCACCCGCCGCACGGTCATTGGCCTGGCCAAGGATCGCGGCCTGGAAGTGATCGAACGCGCCATCATGCCGGAAGAACTCGAAGGCTTCGAGCAATGCTTCCTGACCGGGACAGCGGCGGAAGTAACGCCGGTTTCGGAAATCGGCCCTTACCGATTCGAGGTCGGCGAGATCGCCAAGAACCTTATGAACGACTATTCTGCCGCGGTTCAGCCCAAGCACGCGATCGCCGCAGAATAACGATAGTCACAGCTTTTCACGCAAGCAGGGGCGGTTTTCGAGCCGCCCCTTTTATTTCAGCGTTTCTGCATTTGACTTTCATCCAATTCGGCGTCTCATGATGGTGTCGGCCCGGGAGGCTGGCAGCTATGGAGGGACTCATCTTATGGACATGAACACGCTTCTTCCGATCATCATCCAGATCATTACAGGCATCATCGGTGGTCAGGCGGTGGGTGCTGCGATCAAGACCGCGGCGCTTGGGCAGCTGCCCAAAATCCTGGGTGGCGCCATTGGCGGCGTCGGCGGCGCGGCGATCCTGGGCAGCCTGCTCGGCCACGGGGTCGATCCGGCTGCGGCAGCGGCTGCGACGAGCGGCCTGGGCAGCGCGCTCAACCTGCAGAACATCGTCGGCGGCGCCGGCGGCGGCGCGATCCTGACCGGCATCATCGGTGCGGTCCTGGGCGCCATGAAGAAGTAAGGTCCGACGGTCTCAGGTTTGTTCAAATGGGCGGCTTCGGCCGCCCATTTCTGTTTTTCAGACGACTGACTGTTCGTCTTTCGGGGGGTGGACGCGTTTCGCCGGCACCTCTACATCACGCCAGGGATACGAAAGGACGATCATGGGTCAGCTCAATGCCGGCATCGTGCCGGTCACACAGTTTCAGCAGAACTGCACCATCCTGTTCGACATGGACGACAAGCGTGGTGTCGTCGTCGATCCGGGCGGCGACATCGACAAGGTGCTGGAAGTGCTGAAGGACAATGCGATCAGGGCCGAGGCAATCTGGATCACGCATGGCCATATCGACCATGCCGGCGGTGCCATGGAATTGAAGGAGGCGCTCGGCATCGACATCATCGGTCCGCACGAAGCCGACAAGCCCCTGCTCGACAATCTGGAGAACCAGGGCAAGCGCTATGGCATTGTCGGCTCACGCGACTGTGTGCCCGACCGGTTCCTCACCGAGGGCGAGACCGTGTCGTTCGGCGGCCACGTCTTCGAGGTGCTGCATTGCCCCGGCCACGCGCCGGGCCACGTCGTCTACTACAACCGCGCGGCCAAGTTCGCCCATGTCGGCGACGTGCTGTTCCGTGGCTCGGTCGGCCGCACCGACCTGCCGGGCGGCGACCATGCGACGCTCATCGCCTCGATCAAGGACAAGTTGTTGCCGCTGGGCGACGATATCGGCTTCATCTGCGGCCACGGTCCTGGCGGCCGTTTTGGCGAGGAGCGCAGGACCAATCCGTTCCTGACGTGAACCACACCCGGGCGCCCAACAAAAAAGCGCTGGCCTTGCGGTCAGCGCTTTTTTGTCTGGGGCAGGGAAGCCCTAAGCGCTTTCGCGCTTTGTTTGGTGCAAGTCGTTGTCCCAAAACCGCTGCGCGCTTTTGGGCGACACGCACTCAGTTGGCGGTGCAGAAATGCTGCTCGCCATCATTGCCGGTGAAGGTGCCGGTGCGGGAGTTGAAGGTGCGGTAGCGGTCGGAGCAGTATTCGTACCAGTCACGCGTCCACGGTTCGGCATAGCGATCGGCATAGACCACCCGCGGCTCCGCATAGTAGCGGCGGACCGGAGCCGGGCGGATCCGCACGTCACGATCGTAATAACCGTCATCGTAGTAGCGGTCGGCGTAAGGCGGGGGCTGGTCATTGGCCAGCGCGCCACCGATCAGGGCGCCGGCGGCGAGGCCAAGCACGCCGGCGGCAATGGCGTCGCCATTTCCGTGGTGGCGGTGATGGCGCCACTCATCGGCATTGGCCGCGGGCAGGGCCACGAGCATCGTCGCGGCCATGGCGGCGGACAGCACGGCTGTCTTGAAAATTCTGTTCATCTTGGTCTCCTTCGTACCGGGCCGTGCAGTTTTGCAGGGGATGCGGTCCGGCTTTACCCAAGACTAATATGCGACCGTGGCTGAACGGAGGCTGAACGGATTTCGCCCCGCCTGTCCGAGAGGGCGTCAAGAACCACGCTCCAAATGAGCTGGGCTGCCCTGCTGGAGCCGACAGCGTGAAGCCGCTCAGCCGACAGACAGGTTGACCGCCTTGGGCCCCTTGCCGCGCTTGTCCGGCTCGGTGTCGAATGTTACTTTCTGCCCATCTTCGAGACCGGGAAGACCCGACGCCTGCACGGCCGAAATATGGACGAAGACATCCTTCGCGCCATCGTCCGGCGTGATGAAGCCGAAGCCTTTGGCATGATTGAAGAATTTGACGGTGCCGGTCTGCGGCATGGGAAGCTCCTTTGATCCCATAAACTCCAGTCTCGGGCCGGCAAATGCCCGAGAGGAAATTTGTCCTTTATTTTAGCGTCATCGGCAAGAGAAAGTTTTTTAGGCACTTAGAGCGCCTCACGCTTTAAGCCCTTGTTATGATGCATGTCGTCGATCCAAAGCCGGATCCCTTTGGGGCGGCATGCATTCATGCTGCATCGCGGGCATGAAAAAGGCGCGACGAAAACCGCCGCGCCTTTCAAAACCTGTCCGCGTGCCCAGAGGCTGGGCAAGCTCTGGAGCCTCGTTCGCTCGCCCTCAGGGAAGCGCGGCGCGCCGATGGTTCAAGCAGCGCGGAGGTTGACCGCCTTCGGGCCCTTGCCCATGCGATCCGGCTCGACGTCGAAGGTGACCTTCTGGCCGTCGACGAGCGTGCGCAGGCCCGATGCCTCGATCGCGGAAATATGGACGAACACGTCCTTGGCGCCGCCGTCTGGCGTGATGAAACCGAAGCCTTTGGTCGCGTTGAAGAATTTAACGGTGCCGGTCTGGGCCATTGGGGAAACTCCTTCACCCGTTCAGTCTTTGGTGGTCCTGCCCGCCACCTGGCGTCGAGGGCAGTTCCCGGTGGTTGCTTCGGCAGTCATGCATTGGCGCATGGTCAAACCCCCCGCCGAAAACGGGGCCGTCAGAGATTCACAGTATCGGGGAAAGGTCGTCCAAAACGTTCCGCTCTCCGGGTCGCAAATGCCCGAACACGGAATTTATCGCACGGAAACGTGAAGGTTGCAAGATAGCGCCGCGGGCCGCCACATTGGGCGCATCCCGACGCAAGAATCGACCGATCTGGGCGTCGACCGGCCGCAAATAGGCCTGCTTGCCCGGCCGGTCATCGGCCCACGGACAAGGTCACTCATGGGCCAGCGTTGCCAGCGGCGCGGTCGAATGCCCGCCATGGCCCAACCGCCATTTGCCGTGTGGACAGCCGCGAACGGGGTTGCATTTGAAGGGCGAATGGCGAGGATCGAAATCGGGGATGGGATCGAGGGAGAGATCAGCATGAAATTCCTGGCGTCGGTTTTTTCGAGGCAAGGGTTTGCCATCCTGTTCCTGTCGGCGCTGCTGGCCGCCTGTACCGTCGTCGTCGATGACGGGCCGGGACCTCGTCCACGTCCGCCGCGTCCAGAACCGCAATTCTGCACCAGGCAATACGAGCCGGTCTGTGCCCGGCGCGGCGGCGATCGCCAGACCTTCGCCAATGCCTGCCTTGCCGACCGCGCCGGTTACCGCATCGTGAGCGACGGTCCTTGCCGCGACGGCGGTGGCGGTGGTGGCGGTGAAGAGCAGACGTTCTGCACCCGCGAATATGCTCCGGTCTGCGCCCGCCGCCACGGCGAGACGCGCAGCTTCCCCAATGCATGCGAAGCCCGCGCCGCGGACTACCGCATTGTCGGCGATGGGCCATGCTGAGGAGGCGGGAACTCCGTTACTTGTCCACGCCGATATAGGCTTTGCCCTTCAACAGGGCAGCCAGATGTGCCGCATTTGATGCAGCCATCTCGATCATTCCGGTGACCTTTTCGGGGGTCGCCGGCAGGTCGACATAGTTGACGTCGCCCATGGCTTCGCCCACCCAGTAGACGCCGCCATTGGCCGGTATGGTGAAGCCGACATCGTTGAGCGCCTGGAAGCATTCGGCATGGCAATGGTGTGCGCCGTCCTCATTGCCGACGATCGCCACCAGCGCCACCTTGCCGGCAGCCGGCATGCGGCCCTTGTCGTCGGCCTCCTCGAGAAAGGCATCCATGCGCTCCATGACGCGCTTGGCGACGCTGGAAGGCTGACCCATCCAGATTGGCAGGCCAAGAATGAAGATGTCCGCAGCGATGATCTTCGCGCGCAGGTCGGGCCAGTCGTCGCCCTTGCCCATGTCGGAGAGCACACCGGCCTTGATGTCGTGATCGAGGGCGCGCACGACCTCGCCCTTCACCCCATGCGGCTTGAGCGCCGAGAGCAGATCGGCGACGATCTTGTCGGTGGAGGATTTTTCCTTGTCGCCGGAGGCTTTCAGGGAACAGTTGATGGCAAAGGCGGTGAGGGACATTGGCGGCTCCTGCGTGTCGATATGCAGGGTGAACGTCGCGGGCCGGTCGCGGTTGCGCGGCAATGATGCAGGTGTGGCTGCCCGGAGCAGTTCCAGGAAAAGTGTGAACGGTTTTCCGCCCGGAATTGCGTCGAAACCAAAGCGCTAGGCGGCCCTAGACCGGATACTCTCCATCGGCCGGACCGGCATAAAGCTCGCTGCCATGCTCATCCGAAATGCGCAGGCGGTCGGGGATTTGCGGCATGGCCAGGCTATGGAACAGAGCGGCCGCGCCCTGCAGGGCGGCGCGTAGCGTCGGTGCTTCCAGCGACACCCTGTCGAGCGTCGCCTCCTCGGCGTCGCGCGACCGGTAGAACTCGATGACGAAGTTCAAGCAAGCCTCCGTGACAGGACTTGGCAAGGGCCTCTTTTGTCAGCCGCCTGCCTCAGAGCAGGGATGGCGCGCGCGAGGCACCCCAGGCTGTCAGCCCTTCGATTTCGGCTTCAGGCCGCTCTCGGCCTGCTTGACCGACGAGCCGAACGGAGAGGCGGGCTTGGCCACCACCTTGTCCTTCTTGGGTTTGCGTGTTTCGCGGTTGCTGCGCTGTTGGCCCTTGGCCATATTGTCTGCTCCTCGTGCGGGTTGTCTGACGTTGCTGAGGTCTCAGGCCGCCGGATTGTTGCCAACCACCGGATTGCCGGCCGGTTCGAGATTGTCTTCGGTGGTGACCCGTTCGTGGGTCTCCTGGTCACTGCGGATGCGGTATTGCGGCGAGCCGTCCTTGACCGGCAGCCTGCTCTTGATCTCGAACAGTTCGGCCGTCTTGAGGAGGAGGCCGCCACGGCTTTTCATGCGCACGGTCTGGCCGATGGCGAAGAGATGCGAGGGGGTGTCTGTGCGCGGACGCGCATTCTGCTGGAATCGGATCATGCTGCATTCTCCCGGTCGCGCTTCAGCGCGTTTTCGAGTTCGAGGTGGTCGATGGCGACAAGCTGGCTGGTGGCCGGGTTTTTCACCGCCCTTGCAGGCAGGTGAATAAAGGTGGCGACGCGGCGCCAGGCAATGCGTGACACGCCCTCGATCAGTTCTTCGTCCTGATCGATGTCGTAGTCGCCAGCCGGCAACGGTCCTTCCAGCCCGCCGAGCATGAAGGGAGCCGCGAAATGCGCGATGGAATGGGTTGTTCGGTCCGACATTGTCCTGGCCTTGATGTGCCCACGCGTTGGGCGTCATGTAAAACCCAATGCAAAAAAAGCGGGGACAAGCCCCGCTTTCCTATCTCCGGCTATCGCTGGAAATAAGCCTCTTTCGAGAGCTGCCAGTACATCCGTGGTCAGCGTTCATCGAATTCGGCCTGATCAGATCAGTTGCAGATTGGCGGCCGAATCGCGGCCCTTGCCGTCACGCTCCAGTTCGAACTGAAGCTTCTGGCCTTCCGCAAGCCCCGGGAAACCGGCGCGCTCCAGCGCGCTGACATGGACGAAAACGTCCTTGCCGCCATCGGCCGGCTGAATGAAGCCGAAGCCCTTCTGGCCATTATAGAACTTCACGGTTCCGGTGTTCATATGTGTCTTTCGCGTATCGAGAGATCGTCGCGCGGCGAAGGTGCGGCGCGTCCGGTAGCAACGATTTGGAATGAGATTTGGCGGGTCGAGAACCTCTGACGCCGCGAGATGCCAATTCTGGCCAAAACGATGTCCTTTATGTAGATCGATCGGGCGACCACTTCAAGGTGATTCAGGAAATAAACTCGCCGCAGCCGAAAAATAGATCGCTATAGACGTTCAGATATTTCTGCTATGGTTTGGCATATTTCTAAAAATTCTTGAGAGCGCGCTGGGGTATTTTCCCAGTGCTCATATTTTTATTTACTCCGGAATAAGGATAGAACCATGGTTTCCACAAGAAGCTCAAGGGCGAAGACCGTCGCGGTCAATCCCGTCATCAAGCCAATCGCCATACATGCCATTGCCGTTGGCCCCAATGGCCAGCCGATGATCGTCAAGTCGGCACGGCTGACCATCAGAAGCGATGAGGCGGCAAGGCGAACGATCGCCGATACCGATGGCACCGCAAGGCGGGCCAGACAGGTCGCCGAGACCAACCGGCTGATCTGATCGCGTTCAGGGCGATGGAAAGGCCGCGGAACCACACGGAGACTTGAACCCGCCGCGCCAATGGCCTAGATCGCGGGAGGCGGACAAACACGGCAGGTTTCCCATTAACAGAGATCAGAGACGAGCGGCGGGTGCGGGAGCCAGGTCTGGCGCGGGCGGACAGCCGCCGCTGGGCCTCGACCAGTATGTGCAGCAGGCGCTGCAACTGCACCAGGCAGGGCGCCGGCAAGAGGCTGAGTCAATCTACCGGCAGGTGCTGGCGCGTCAGCCCAGACACGCGGCCGCGGCACATTTCCTGGGGCTGCTGCTGCATCAGACCGGACGCAGTGAAGAAGGGCTGGATCTTCTCGAGCAGTCCGTGAGCCTGCAGCCCACGAATCCCGATTTCCTCAACAATTTCGGCACGGTGATGCGCGACCTCGGCCGCGTTGCCGCGGCCATCGATTTCTTCCGTGGAGCGGTCGATCTGCGGCCGGACCAGCTCGCGGCGCGCGACAATCTCGGCTCGTCGCTGAACCAGCTCGGCCAGTTCGAGGAGGCCGAAGAGATTTATCGCGGCACGGTCGCGCGCAATCCATTTCATGTGCGCGCCCGCATTGGGCTTGCCGAAACCCTGCAGGAAGCCGGGCGGCTGGATGAGGCGCTGGCGACTTTTCGCGAGTCGCTGACCATCCGCCCCAAGGATGCCGACCTGCTGCACGGGCTCGGCGTCGGGCTTATGGAAAAGGGCAAGCTTGACGAGGCGGCCGATCTGTTCCGGCAGGCGCTGGCGATCAATCCCGGCATGGCCACGGCCTGGCTGATGCTGACGCAGGTCAAGCGCCAGAAGGAGCGCGATGCCGAATTGGCCGGCATGGAAGCCCAGCACGCCAAGGCGCCACAGGACAGCCTGGCACGCATGCAACTGTCCTTCGGCCTCGGCAAGGCCAATGACGATTTGAAGGACTACAACAGGGCCTTCGATTATTTCGCCGAAGGCAATGCCATTCGCCGCAAGGGCATCAACTACGATCCCGTCAGGACGCGTGCGGATTTCGAGGCGATGAAGACGGCATTCGATGCCGGGTTCTTCGAAAGGCACAGACCGAGCCCAATCACCGATGACGCGCCGATCTTCGTCGTCGGCATGCCGCGTTCGGGCACGACGCTGGTCGAGCAGATCATCGCCAGCCATCCGAAGGTCTATGGCGCGGGCGAGCTCAGCATCTTGAAGAAGGCGGTCGGCAAGCAGTTCCCGTCGACCATGCCGGGTGGCTTCCCCTGGGGTGTATCGGACGTGGACGATTCGGATTTTGCCGAGGCAGGCCAAGCCTATCTCGACATGCTGCATGCCCGCTATCCGCATATCAGCCACGTCACCGACAAGATGCCGGGCAACTTCCTGCTAATCGGCTTCATCCACATGATGATGCCGAAGGCCAGGATCATCCACGTCGCCCGCGATGCGGCGGCAACCTGCCTGTCGATCTACAAGGTGCATTTCCGGGGCGACAGCCACCGCTACGGCTACGACCTGGGCGAACTCGCAGATTTCCACAATCTCTACACCGATATCATGGCGCATTGGCACAGCGTTCTGCCCGGCGTCGTGCATGATGTGCGCTACGAGGATTTCGTCGCCGATCAGGAAGGGCAGAGCCGGGCCCTCATCGACTATCTCGGCCTGCCATGGGACGATGCCGTGCTGTCCTTCCACGATACCGACCGGCCGGTGCGCACGGCTTCCGCCGCGCAGGTGCGCCAGCCGATGTATCAAGGCTCGGTCGATCTGTGGAAGCGCTATGGCGATCGGCTGAAGCCGCTGCTCGACAAGCTAGGCTGATATTGAGGTGAGGCCGGCCTGACCTCAATCCAAACCTACCTTGGGGCCGAGCAATTCAAAGCTCTATGAACGGCTTGAAGCCGCCGAAGATCATGCGCTTCATATCGAAGGGCATGGGGCCCAGATCGGGTGTCAAACGCGGGTCGGCCATCACCTTGGCCATCACCGCATCGCGGCTTTGCCTGGATTCATAGACCGCCCAGGCGAAGACGACGATCTCGTCGTCCGTTGCCTGGACGGCACGCGGAAACGAGGTCACCTCGCCATAGGGCACGTCGTCGCCGATGCATTCGACATAGGCCAGCGCGCCGTGTTCCATCCATATGGGGCCCGCGAGGTTGGCGAGCTTCTTGTAGTCGTCGAGTTTTGCTTTTGGCACGGCCAGCACGAAACCATCGACATAGGACATGATAAACTCCTCTGTTGAAAAATGAGCGCCGGGTCGGCGGGGGTACGACCCGGCGCGGTGAGCGCGTCAACCCTGGCGGGCGACGCCTGCTCGCCAGGGAACCTATTTCACCGGCGCGTTCATCGCCCAGGCGACGCCGAACGGATCCTTCACCTGGCCCCAGCGGTCACCCCAGAACATCACCTGCAGCGGTGTCACGATCTCGCAGCCGGCATCGACGGCGCGTTGCCACCAGGCGTCGATATCGTCGTTGTCGAGATGGAGCTGCAGCGTGTAGCCTTGCGCATCCTTATGCGGGTGGCCGTGTTCGGGATAAGCATCGCCCAGCATCAGCGTCGAGCCGTTGATGTGGAGATGGATGTGCATGGTGCGGCCTTTTTCGTCAGCCGGATAGGCGAAGACTTCCTCGGCTCCAAAGGCCTTCTTGTAGAATTCGGCGGCCTTGATGGCGCCGTCGACCTGCAGATAGGGGGTCAGTCCGCCAAGCACTTCGGCTCGTGGTGGGGTCTGGTCGGTCATGTCTTGCTCCTCTTTGCATTTGGCTTGGCCTTGCAAAGCCTAGGACGCACGAGGTGACGGCAATTCTACATGGCCGCGAAAATTTTTTTAGCGGGCCGGGCCCGGGCAGGCCGGACGACTGGAGGTCTTGAGCGACAATCGCATGGACAGGCTGGCCGCGGTCATATGACCTTGGCCGCGAAGGTGGTTGCACGACGGCTGTTCTGCGCGTCGAAGAGTTCCGGAAAGCCGATGTCCTTGCGCAGTTCGGCTGGCAGCGAGAGCAGGATGCGTTCGCTGCGATGGCGGGCTCGTGCTGCCGCATATTGGGTGGCGATGCGACCGATGGATGAAAGGACGGACATGACAAGGTTCTCCCTGGGTTGATGCCGGCATCATCGTGTAGGCATCCCAAGGACGAGGCGGGTTCAGGCGATCCGACAGGTCGTCGAAATTATTTCAGCTGACCGAGGCGGCCAGCGCCGTGTCGTAATATTCCACCATCTCGATGACCTTGCCGTCGCGCAGGGTCCAGAAGTTGGCGGCGCGCATGACGAATTCCTTGCCGGTGGTTTTTCGCGTCAAATGGATTTCGACCTGCGCCGCGACCTTGTCGCCGCCGTCGATAATGTCCACCGGGACGAAGTTCCGGTATTCGAAATCACCGTCGAGCCCCATGAGGCGGGCAAGGAATTCCTGCTTGCCGTTGCCCGTGCCGATATAAGGCGCCTGCGGTTCGGCGACCCAGCGGAAGACGACGTCGTCGGAGCAGTGGGCCAGCGCGCCCACGATGTCGCGTTTCGCATAGGCATCATAAAGGGTCTTGACGACGTCCACCCCGCGCATGACCGGTCTCCTCCCTCGGCTTGCGAAACCCTGAGGATGCGCCTTTTTCGGCTGGCGGGAAAGTGCGGGCCGGCAAGCTCGAATGCCGGCCCGGCCAAAGGCATCGCCTTCAACCACCCGCGTCAGCCACTTGGCGGAAAAAGTCCTCGGGGTCCTCGACCTCGGTCAGGCGCCGCTTCTCGATCAGCCAGAAGCGGTTGCCGATGGCGCGGATGAAGGAGCGGTCGTGCGAGGCCAGGACGCAGCTGGCCTGGTGCTTGAGCAGTTCTTCCTCCAGCGCTTCCTGGCCATCGATATCAAGATGGTTGGTCGGCTCGTCGAGCAGGTAGAAGTTGGGGTTGGCGAGCCTCAGCGCCAGCATCATCAGCCGCGCCTTCTGGCCGCCGGACAGGACGCCGATCTTTTTCTCCTGCATCTCGATGACCACGCCGGCGCCGGCAAGCAACGAGCGGGCGCGCTGTTCGCCAACATCATAGCGGCGCGACACCATCGCCAGCGGCGTGTCGTCGCCGCTGATGCCCGACAGCGCCTGGTCGCTGTAGCCGAGCACCGTCGACGGCGTCACCTTCACATTCGCGATCGTGTCGGGCTCGACGACGGCGTTGCGGATCAGGCCGACGAAGCGCGATTTGCCGACACCGTTGCGGCCGAGCAGAATGATGCGGTCGCCCTGGCAGATATGGCGCTTGCCGGTCCTGAACAGCAGCGTGCCGTCCGGCGTTTCCACCGCCGCGTCGTCGAGCGTGATCAGAACCTTGGCGTGGGTGCCGCGATTGGCCAGTTTTATTGCGCCGGCCGATTTCTCGCGATGCGCCGATACCGCCGCCTCTTCCAGCTTTTCCGCCCGTTCCTTGAGCTGCCTGGTTTTCACCGTCAAAAGGTCGCTGCCGGAATTGATGCCGATGTTGTTGAGCTTGGCGGCTTGCTTTCGCAGCTGCTGGACGACCTTCATGTCACGTTCGAACTTGCGTGCCGTCGAGGCGTCGACCTCGTCGAGCGCCTGCCTGGCGCGGGAGTAGGGCAGCGCAAACACCGGCGATTGTTCCGGCCGCAGGAACAGCGTCCGGTTGGTGGTGGCGTCGAGGAAGGCGCGGTCGTGGCTGGCGATGATAACAGGCACTTCGCGCGGCAGGGCGTTCAGCCAGCTTTCCAGTTGGCTGATGCGGGCAAGGTCGAGATGGTTGGTCGGCTCGTCGAGCAGCAGCACGTCGGGATCGGTGACCCAGACGCGGGCAATCAGCGCCAGCCTCTGCCAGCCGCCGCTCAGCGCCCGCATTTCCCGTTCGCGCATCGGCTCGGGCACGTCGAGCGAATCCAGCACCACGTCGACGCGCCACATCTCGCTGTCGGCCTGCTCGGGCGGCAAGGCATCGGCAACCACCTGATGGAAGGTGCGTCCAAGCAAGGCAGGGGCAACGGCCTGCTCGACATGGCCGACGCGCAGGCCGCGTGTGCGGGTGATGTCGCCGGAGGTCGGTTCCATCTCGCCGGTCAGGCATTTCAGCAAGGTCGACTTGCCGCGGCCATTGGCGGCGACAATGCCGAGCCGGTCGCCAGTGCCGATGGTGAGGTCGAGGTGAGCGAAAAGCGGCGCACTCATGGTGACGCCGAGGGATTTGAGGCTGATCAGGGCCATTGGATTCCGCTTTTTGGTTGGCGCATGATCCTTTCCGAAAACCATCCGGGTTTTGGGGTCATGCGCTCTTGCCGGAGACACCTCCGGATGCACTTTGACGGTGCGCGTGCTGGCCATCAGGCTCGGTGTTGCGCACCACGAAGGGCAGACCAAAAAATCGAAGCGGGAAAAAACCCGGACCGTCCCTGGTCAGCCCTGCAAGCTAGCTCGCAGGGCAGAAATCGGGCCACGCTGACGATGGTGACGATGAAACGTAAACACGTGAGCCCTCCTTTCAAGACGTTCGAGTGTGTGGAGCGATTACACCAAAGGCAGGGGTGGAGGCAAGTGGAGCGAAGTTTCCTTCTCCGACAACGGGAGAAAGGGAAGAGCGCTACCACCCCGGCCGCCCCGTCTTGCCCGGCCGGCGCTTCTCTCTGCGGGCATCGCCTGGATCCTCGTAGGAGCCAATGCCGGCGCGCTGGCGAACGATTGGTTTGGCGGAATCGTCGCCTTCCTTCGCGGCCCCCTCTGTCCTGCCGGCCCTCGCTTGGGCGGAGATCGGCTGGGGCTTTGCCGGCATCTTTCCCTCGACCGGCTTTTCGGTGCGCCGCACCGTCATCTCGTCGAGCGAGTTTTTCTTGAACAGCGGTTTGACCGGCTCGCCGGGAATGCCGAAATCGGAGCCGTGTGCTTCCTGGGCGGACTGTTTCTTGAACAGCGAGCGCGACACGGCACCCGCCGGCGTCGGCATGTCGGTGCCCGGGCCCATGTCGTCAATCGATGGCTTGGCGAAGAGCGGCTTCTTCACCGGCACGGCGCCATCGGCGCCCATCTCGTCAAGCGCCGGCTTGCGGAAGAGGTTGGGCCGGGCCGCCTTGGCTGCCTCTTCGGCGGCGCGCGCTTCGTCGAGCTTCCGGAACCGCTCCTGCTCCTCCGCCGTACGGTGTTTGGCAACGCCCTTGTTGTGCTTGCCCTTTTCGCGGCCCGAGACCGGGCTTTCCATGTCGGCGTATTTGGCAAGCGGGTCTTCGGAGATCGAGAGTTCCATCTCGCGCAGACGCTTGATCTCGTCGCGGATGCGCGCGGCCTTCTCGAAGTCGAGATTGGCGGCGGCGTCGCGCATCTGCTTTTCCATGGCGTCGAGATGGGCCTTGAGGTTGTTGCCCATCATGGCGCCGGCGCTGTCGGTGAACTGCGAGATGTCGGCGCGGACGTGGTCTTTTTCGTAGACCGAGTCGAGAATGTCCGAGATGCGCGACTTGACCGATTCCGGCGTGATGCCGTTGGCCGCGTTCCATTCCATCTGCTTTTCGCGGCGGCGGTTGGTCTCGGCCATCGCTCGCTCCATCGAGCCGGTGACCTGGTCCGCATAGAGGATGACCTTGCCGTCGACGTTGCGGGCGGCGCGGCCGATGGTCTGGATCAGCGAGGTCTCCGAACGCAGGAATCCTTCCTTGTCGGCGTCGAGAATGGCGACGAAGCCGCATTCGGGAATGTCGAGGCCCTCGCGCAGAAGGTTGATGCCGACCAGCACGTCGAAGGCACCGAGGCGCAAATCGCGCAGGATCTCGATGCGCTCGAGCGTGTCGATGTCGGAGTGCATGTAGCGCACGCGCACGCCCTGCTCGTGCAGGTATTCCGTCAAATCCTCGGCCATGCGCTTGGTCAGCACCGTGACCAGCGTGCGATAACCGGCGGCCGTGGTCTCGCGGATCTCGCCGACGACATCGTCGACCTGGCTTTTCGCCGGGCGCACCTCGACCGGCGGATCGATCAGGCCGGTCGGGCGAATGACCTGCTCGGCGAAGACGCCGCCGGATTGTTCCATTTCCCAGCTGCCAGGTGTCGCCGAAACAGCGACGGAGAGCGGGCGCATGGCGTCCCATTCCTCGAAGCGCAGCGGCCGGTTGTCCATGCAGGAGGGCAGGCGGAAGCCATATTCGGCCAGCGTCGCCTTGCGCCTGAAGTCGCCGCGATACATGCCGCCGATCTGCGGCACGGTGACGTGGCTTTCGTCGATGAAGACCAGCGCATTGTCGGGAATGTATTCGAACAGGGTCGGCGGTGGATCGCCCGGCTGGCGGCCAGTGAGGTAGCGCGAATAGTTCTCGATGCCGGCGCAGGAGCCGGTGGCTTCCAGCATTTCGAGGTCGAAACGGGTGCGCTGCTCCAGCCGCTGTGCTTCGAGCAGGCGGCCGGCCCGCTCCAGTTCCACCAGCCGGTGCTTGAGTTCTTCCTTGATCGACTTGATCGCCTGGTTCAGCGTCGGGCGCGGCGTCACATAGTGCGAATTGGCGTAGATCTTGACGCTCTTCAGCTCGCCGGTCTTCTGGCCGGTCAGCGGGTCGAACTCGGTGATCTGCTCGATCTCGTCGCCGAACATAGAGATGCGCCAGGCGCGGTCTTCCAAGTGGGCCGGAAAGATCTCGATCGTGTCGCCGCGCACGCGAAACGAGCCGCGCACGAAATTGATGTCCTGGCGCTTGTATTGCTGGGCGACGAGATCGGCGAGCAAAGCGCGCTGGTCGAGCCGGTCGCCGATCTGCATCTGGAAGGTCATCGCCGTATAGGTCTCGACCGAGCCGATACCGTAGATGCAGGACACCGAGGCGACGATGATTACGTCATCGCGCTCGAGCAGAGACCGCGTCGCCGAATGGCGCATGCGGTCGATCTGCTCGTTGATCGAGGATTCCTTCTCGATGAAGGTGTCGGTGCGCGGGACGTAGGCTTCCGGCTGGTAGTAGTCGTAATAGGAGACGAAATACTCCACCGCGTTGTCGGGAAAGAATTTCTTGAACTCGGAATAGAGCTGCGCGGCCAGCGTCTTGTTGGGCGCCAGGATCAGGGCGGGGCGCTGCGTCTCCTCGATCACCTTGGCCATGGTGAAGGTCTTGCCGGAGCCGGTGACGCCAAGCAGCACCTGGGTGCGGTCGTTGTTTTCGACGCCTTCGACAAGATCCTTGATCGCGGTCGGCTGGTCGCCGGCCGGTTCGAAATCCGACACCATCTTGATGGTGATGCCGCCCTCGGACTTTTCCGGCCGGGCGGGACGGTGCGGTGTCCACAACACACCGTCCTTGTGCAGCGGATTGCCGGATTCGATCAGTGCCGACAGAGCGGCGACCGTCGCCGTGACGCCGCTCGACGTCATCGTCTCGGCTTCTTCCAGCGAAACATCGAGGCCGGCGACCGGATTGAGGCCCGCCGCCGCGCGTTCGCGGGCGGTGGCCGCGCCGCCCATCGAGGTGCCGCGGGCGGTGCGTCCGGGCGCGGCGGAGCGTTGGGGGATCTTCTTCGACTTGGCGCTTTCCCTCCCCCTCGAGGGGAGGGTGGCGGCAGAGCCGCCGGGTGGGGTCGGTTCGACCGGGCTCGGCGCTTCAGCGGTGCCTTCCGCGGCGACCCCCTCTGTCGCCTTTGGCGACATCTCCCCCTCGAGGGGGGAGATTAAGGGGCGGCCTTCGCGTTCCGCCTCCTGTTCGATCTGCTCGGCCCAGTCGGCGATCGAACCAGTCAGCGGCGTACCCGACAGTTCGGGCTGAGGCATCTCGGCGAAGCCGCCCCTGTGCAGCGGCTCCGAGGCGTCGAGGAAATCTGTCAGTGGGCTGCGCCGCTTCGGCGCGGCGCGGTCGTCCGCCGTCGGCGGCGTTCTTTTTTCGGGGGATTTGGCCATGACCCGAATATGGGAGGTCTTGGTGAAAATGGAAAGAGCGCGATGTGGCAAGCCGCATGCCCCGACGCAGCTCCTGACAGAAGGCTGTCAGGAGGAGGCAGTGCCAGGATTGCCTGCCTGTCGCGGTCAGGCGCCGCGTGCGTTGTCCGCCGCCACGCGGGTCGCCGATCCGTTCAGGCGCGGCACCACGACGAGCCGCGTGACCTTGCCCTTCTTGAAGGCGGCGAGGAAGCGGGCATAGTCCCTGAAGACGACACAGCCATTGGACTCGGCGCGGCCGCCGCGCAGCATGTAGGTGTGGGCGAGCAGGCCGTTGCGGTTGTACTTGTTGCCGCCATTCACCGGTGTCAGGCGTATGGCCTCGACACCATGGAAGCGGGATTCGCGCAGCGACAGATTGTAGGTGTTGGGCGGCGTCGGGCCGCGATCCTTGACGTCGACATAGCGCGGTTGGTCGACCATGGCGCCGAGACCCGAATGTGCCTCGAGCCGCTGGCCGTCGGGCATGTAGACGGTCTTGGCGCTGATGTCATAGACGGCGACGCCGTGGCCGGCTCCGCTTCCGGCGCTCGGCCCGTTGAACAGGTTCCTGAACGCCTGGCCGAGGCCGCCAGAGGGCGTATCCGGCCTGGCATAGGCCAGCACGTCGCCGCCTTCGCCAGACCGGCCGGCGCGGGCTGGCCTTGCCGGCTGGGCTTGCTGGCCCGGCCTTGCCTGCGGCGCCGGCTTCTGCTGGGCGAGTTTGGGCTGGGCAATCCTGGGCTGCGGCGCCGGCTCATCCTGCTCCACGGCCTTGGGTTGCGGCGCGTCATATTGCGGACGACGGGTCGGCAGCGGCACGTCGTCGGTCAGCGCATCCGGCAAGGAGGCGGCATCACCGGGCTGTTCCTGCTGGGTCTCGACAGGCGCAACCGCGACATCGGCGGAGGATTCGGTCATCGGCAGCGGCGAGGCGAATGCTTCGTCCTCGACGGGCATCGACTGCACGAGGGCCAGCGCCAGTTGCGCATTGTCAGGCGTCTCCGACTGGGCAAAGCCCATCGGCGCGGGCGCGGTCTGCACGACAACCGAACCGGTATCGGCAGGAGCGAAGCGTTCCGCCGCTGGAGCCGGCATGTCATCGGACAGGCTGGCCATGACCTGAACGGAAGGCACCAGCGAGGCCTCGGTAATCCGCGGCGCGGCCTTGGAAATCACCGGGCGGGCGTCGGCCGTGGCAACAGGCTTGCCGGCACCGGCAAGGGCGGCGGCAAGCTTGGTCGGCGACAGCGACGCTTCCACGCGTTCGAAACGCTCCTGCGCTTTCGACTTCACAATTGGCTGTTCCGGTTCTGCCTGCGCCACCAGGCGTGCGGATTTCTTCGCCAGCGGGCTCACGCGGGCCAGCTTGAAGCAACTGGCGCCGCATTGCACGGCATGATCGTGCAGCGCCTGCGCGCCGCCATGGGCATTGGCGAGCACGAAAGGCGCCGAGGATATGAGGAAATGCTGCTTCAGCGGATCGGCCAGCGCCAGCGAGCCAGGCATGGACAGCGTCTGCGGCAGGCCGCCCGATGTCGCCGACAACGAGGCGCCCACGGAACTGAGGCCGGCCATGGTGCCGACCAGCCAGAGGCCGACGGCAGCGCTGACACCGGGCACCGCGACCCAGCGGACGAGCCGTTGCGGGTTGAAGGAAGGGGTGCGAGGCGCATCGACGAACTCGCCGCCCTCGCGCTGGTCCCGGATTATTTTTCGTTTACTCGACAACGCCATGCAACCAATCTTGCTCCAATCGGTTTTCCCCGTACGTGGCCTTGTCAGCCGCGACGACCATTCTGCGAGTGATCCCAGGTGGTCCCCGACGCGTTTGCCGCGCCTGTCGTTGGTTGCCGATTGCTTCAAAATATGGACAAAGTTGGTTAACCAATCCCTCTCAAAACCAACCAAGAGACGTGGACTTTGTGCCAAAAAAGGCTCGTCCACGATCATGCACGCGGTATTGCAGCCCTTCCGAAGCAAGTTTGCTGCCTGTTTTTGACGGCCGAGTCAAGCGAAACAGCCTGCGCCAAATCAGCAAAAAGCCACCCGGGATCATGCTGGGTGAGGGGTGGTTGCCGATCGTTTCGGCCGAAAAAGACCCTGTCGATCGGCCGAACTGTTGCCCTCCTGCCACAAAATCCTGAGCCCGGCGGCTGCCTTCCGGCGGCCATTGACTCGTTTTGGGAGGCGGTGCAATCGGATTAAAGTGCTTGGTTTTGGGGTGGCAAAGGCCACTTTTGGAGGCTTTTTCCATGAAGCGTCGCGACTTCTTGGCGCTGTCGGCGGGTGCTGCGGCGTTTTCCATTCTTCCGGCCTCGGTCAGGGCCAATGTGCCGGTTCCCTACGACCGCAACGCCGAACTCCCATTCAATGACAAAAAATCGTTCATCGACTGGATGGTGGCCAATCGGGGCGAGGATCCGAAGTTCCTGGCCGAGCGATTCGATCGCTTCCAGGTCATGGTCTACAACAAGGACGTGCTGGACGACCGCAACAAGCGTGCTTTCCTCGCCACTCCGCGCGAGGAATTCGTGCTGCCGCAGAATCTGGCGCGAGCCTATGATCATGCCTTCCTCGACATCGGCTACGGCGTGACCATTTCCGGCCCGCATCTCGTCGGGCGCATGACGACGGCTATCGATGTGCAGTTTGGCGAAGCCGTGCTCGAGGTCGGCACCGGCTCCGGCTACCAGTCGGCCTATCTGGCCAATCTCACTGACAAGGTACACACGATCGAGATCATCCATCCGCTGGCGCAGCGCACCCGCCGCACCTATGACGCGCTGATCGATCGCGGCTACAGCGTGTTCGGCTCCGTCACCAGCCGCAGTGCCGACGGCTATTATGGCTGGGAGAGCGTCGGCCCGTTCGACAAGATAATCGTCACCTGCGGCATCGACCACATCCCGCCTTCGCTGCTGCAGCAGCTCAAGCCCAACGGCGTCATGGTCATTCCGGTCGGTCCGCCGGGCGCCCAGCACGTGCTGAAGGTGATCAAGCAGCAACTCGCCGACGGCACGTTCAACATCGTCCGCTCGGACATCTACAATGGCAAGGTGGTGCCGTTCGTGCCGTTCACCAAGCTGGAAGGCGACCAGATCGTCGGCACGCACAACGGATGAGTTGCCGCGCCGGTCCAAGCCTGTTGGGCTGAACCGCCGCATCAAGGGGCTTGAATGACGGCTGTCGTATCGACCTCCCGGCCAAGCATCGCCTCGCTCGAGGCGCCGCGGTTCGCGCACTATTTGGCGGTCGGGCTGATCGCCGGCGCCATCATCGCGCTGCAGATCGCGGTGATGCGCGTCTTCGCTGTCGGCAGCTGGTCGCATTTCGGCTCGCTGGTGGTCAGCCTCGCCATGCTCGGCTTCTCGCTGTCCAGCGTCGTCATCTTCGCCGGCAAGGGCTGGTTCGATCGCCATTGGCAAGTTGCCGCCACGGCGGCCCTGCTGCTGATCGGCCCGCTCGCGGTCGGCTCCAACCTCATTGCCCAGACAGTGCCGTTCAACGCCATCTTCCTGGTTTCCGACCCCGAGCAGAAGTGGCGACTCCTGGCGAATTTCCTGCTCTATCTCCTGCCGTTCCTGGCCGGTGCCTTCTTTCTCGGCATCGTCTTCCTGAAAAGCCGCACCGCCTTCGGCCGCGTCTATTTCGCCGACCTTACCGGTTCGGGGCTGGCCGGCCTCGTGGTTCTGGTGTCGCTTTATCTTTTCGCGCCGGAGACCATCATCGTCGTGCCGCTGCTTTTGTGGGCAGCCGGGGCGCTGCTGTGGTTCCTCGCGTTCGGTGCCTGGAAGAGTGTCGTCGCCGGCGTGGTCGTCGCGGCGCTGTCGATATCAGGCTATCTCATGCTGCCCGGCCTGCTCGGCATCCCCGACATCGCCGTGTCGCAGTACAAGGGTGTCGCCTATGCCCGCAACTTCCCGGACGGCAAGCGTATCTACCGCAGCGTCTCGCCCTTCGGCGACCTGCAGGTCTATGCCAGCTCCTACATGCATTTCGCGCCGGGCCTGAGCGACAACGCCGCCTTCGGCATGCCCGAGGTTCCGGCCAACACCTATGTCGGCATGTATCGCGACGGCGAGGGGCCGGAAGGTATCATGCGCAATCTGGCGCCGGCCGAGCAGGTCTATTTCCGCTACCTGCCGATGCACTATCCCTATGTCATCAAGGACAAGCCCAAGACATTCGTCGTGCAATTCGGCGGCGGTATCTCGACGCAGGCCGCGCTCAATGCCGGATCGACCTCGGTGACCGTCGCCGAGAGCAACCCGATGACGTTGCGGGCGTTCCGCGATCCGGTGCTGAAGGACGTGACCGGCGACATCCTGGCCGAGCCTCGGCTCAAGGTGATCGACTATGACGGGCGGCTGTTCCTCGCCAACACGACAGAGCGCTACGACGTCATCGACCTCAGCCTCGCCGACAGCGTCGGCCTGTCCAATCCCGGCGGCTTCGCCATTTCGGAGAAATACGCCTACACGCATGAGGCGATGCTGAGCTACATGCACGCCCTGGCCGATGGCGGCGTGCTGTCGGTGACCTTGTGGAACAAGGAAGAGCCGCCGAAGTCGGTGCTGAAGCTCTATGCGACCATCGCCGAGGCCGCCAGGACGTTCGACAGCCAAGGCGCGGCCAACGACATCTTCGCCGTGTCGAGCTACCTGTCGACGACAACGGTGCTGTTCAAGCGCGGCGGCTTCACCGAGGCCGAGATCAAGACGCTGCGGGACTACACGAGGTCGATGTCCTGGGAGGAAGTCTATTATCCGGGAATGGCTTATGACGGTTCGGGCGCGCAAAAGGTGCTCGATGATTACCGTGCCTCGATCTTCGGCAGCGGACAGGACGCGACGCTGACGCTGCCCGCCGCCGATGCGACCGCGCCAGCCGACGCTACCGGGCCTGCAAACCCCGACTGCGATCCGACGGCACCCGCCGATCCGACGCTCGATGCCTGCGCGGGCGCCGGCGGCGAGGCCGGCCCGCAGGTGTTGCCGGCGACGGAACTGCAACGCATGACCTGGCATGCGCTCTTGACCGGTGGCTGGCAGAAGCTTGCCAACGATTATGTCTTCGACGCACGAGCGCTGAGCAACGACCAGCCCTATTTCGCGGCCTATGTGAAGGTCGCCGACCTGCCGCGCACGCTGGACCGGCTCGACCTGTTCCAGGACGATTGGGGCTACCTGCTGATCTGGGCGACGCTCGGCATCACCTGCATCACGGCCGCATCGCTGGTGCTGCTGCCGGTCATCTTCGGCTGGCGCATCGTGTTCTCGCGCTCGCGCGGCAAGCTCGGCACCATCCTCTATTTCGCCTGTCTCGGCCTCGGCTACATCATGGTCGAGGTCGGGCTGATCAGCCGCTTCACCGTGGCGCTCGCCAATCCGACCGTGTCGGCCTCGGTGCTGATCTCCTCGATGCTGGTGTTT
Organism: Mesorhizobium sp. GW821-FHT07A06; assembly: GCF_059419085.1. Taxonomy (NCBI): domain Bacteria; kingdom Pseudomonadati; phylum Pseudomonadota; class Alphaproteobacteria; order Hyphomicrobiales; family Phyllobacteriaceae; genus Mesorhizobium; species Mesorhizobium sp. GW821-FHT07A06. The sequence goes on along the minus strand of NZ_JBWKRC010000006.1, from coordinate 192,142 downwards.
TCCGGGCTCGGCAGCCTGTTCGCCGAGCGCATCTTCGACCGCGCCAGGACGCTGCTGCCCGTCGTGCTGCTGGCGGTCTGCGTGCTGCTCTTCGCCTATGGCTTCTATCTGTCGCCGGTGCTCGACCGGATCGGCGCCTATCCCTATGCGGTGCGGCTGCTGCTCTGCTTCCTGCTGGTGTCGCCGCCGGCCTTCCTGATGGGCATGCCGATGGCCATCGCCATGACCTGGCTGGCGCGGCTCGGCAAGGAGCATCTGTTCGTCTGGGCCTGGGGCATCAATGGCTGCTTCTCGGTCATCGGTTCGGCCGCTGTGCCTATCATCGCCACCAGCTTCGGGCTGAGCGCCGTGCTGCAATGGTCGGCGATCGCCTATCTCATCGCCATCCCGGCCTTCTTCGCCGTGCTGTTGCCGTCGAAGGCGCCTGATGTGCGGCTGGTGGCGGCCTGATGCCGGACCGGCGCGCCATCGTTGCCGGACTGCTGGCCACGGCGGCGTTTCCTGTGGCAAGCCAGGGGGCGCGCTTGCACAAGGCCATCTCGACCATCGTGCCGTTCAAGGCGTCACCCTTTCCCTACCGGGGCAAGCTGCCCGACGGCTCCGCGCCGTTTCTCGACGTGACGGCGGCGGACGGAAGGCGCGGTCACACCTCGCCGCGCGGCGGCATCTATTGGGAGAACGAGACCTATTCCGACCGCTCGACGCTGCTCGCCGTGCCAAAAGGCTTCGATCCGGCCAAGCCGGCGGTCATTGTCGTGTTCTTCCACGGCAATGGCGCCACCTTGCAGCGCGATGTGGTCGGTCGCCAGCGTGTCGTCGCGCAGGTCGAGGCCTCCGGCCTCAACGCCGTGCTGGTGGCGCCGCAATTCGCCAGCAACGCGCAGGATTCCAGCGCCGGCAATTTCTGGACGCCGGGCTATTTTGCGGAGTTCATGGCCGAGGCGGCGCAAGGCCTGGCCAAGCTGACCGGCGCCAAGGTGGCGAAATTCGACGCCATGCCGGTGGTGCTGGTCGCCTATAGTGGCGGCTACAATCCCGCCGCCTTTATTCTCAGGAATGGTGACGTCGGCGACCGGTTGCTCGGCGTCATCCTGCTCGACGCCGTCTTCGACGAGGCCGACATCTTCGCCAACTGGGTCGCGCGGCACCGGAAGCGTTTCTTCGTCAGCGCCTATGGCAAATCCTCGGCCTCCGGCAATGCCGAGATCAGGCAGTTGCTGGCGGGCCAGGGCATCAACGCCAGTTCCGATCCGCCACGCCGCCTCGAAGCCGGGACGGTTGTCTTCCTTGCCTCGGACGCCGCCCACGATACGTTCGTCACCCGCGCCTTCGTCGGCAATCCGGTGCAATGGCTGCTTGCCCGGCTGTCTGGATTCCAGCGCTAGATTTGGAGGTTTCAGTTCCCGGCCATGCTTCTGACCGCCATCGTCATTGCCCAGATATTGGACCCGCTCAGGATTCTGCTGGTCGGGATCGCCTATTTCCTCAGCCGGGTGGCCAAGCGGCCAAATGTCGGCTGGCTTGGGTTGCTCGTGGCGATTGTCGTCATCGCCGCCGGATTTCCGTTCGTGATATTCGGCCAGTCCGGCGACATCGCCTGGACGACCGCTGCGATCGGCGTGATCTCGAACGCGCTCATTGCCGGCGCGGTGGCCGGGCTTCTACGGCTACAGCGGCTGTTTTTCTAAAGGGCGTCGGGCGATAGAGTTTCACCGCGGCAGGGCGCCATCGATGCCGGCGCCGGCCGCCGCCAGAAGCGCCGCCGCCACCGTCGCGGCGCTGCGTGCTTTCGGGCCGTGTTCGGGCCAGGCGAGGCGGCGCCTGATGGTCAGGGCCGGTACTTCGCGCGCGATCTCGATGAGATGGCCAGCGTCCAGATGGCGGCGCAGCACCAGTTCGCTGGCCAGCAGCGCACCCATGCCTGCAATCGCCGCTTGCGCGGCGATGATGGTCAATCCGAAGCTCGGACCCTGGTCGATGTCCTTCCTTTGCCGCGCCGCAGCAACGAACCAGTCCCGCCAGTTGGGGTAGACATCGTCGCCCATCATCGGGTCGATATGCAGCAGCGGCATCCTGTCCAGCACTTCGGCCCTGTCCGGCCCGGCACGATCCTGGACCAGCGTCGGTGCGCAGGCGGGGATGACCCGCTCGGTGAAGAGGTCGAGTGCGGCGATATCAGATGCCGATCCCTTGCGATAGCTGATGGCAAGGTCCACACCTTCCTCGGCCATGGCATCGAGCGCAACGGAAGCGACGATGCGAACCTCGAGCCGCCCCAAGGCCGGCCGCACCATGGCCAGGCGCGGCGCCAGCCAAAGCGAGGCGAAAGACGGATCGGCCGAGATGGTGAAGGTTTCGGCCTGTCGTTCGAAGCGCAGCCGGCGCATGCCGGAGGCCAGCGCATCGAAGCCGCGATCGATATCGGGCAAGACGGCCTCGGCGGTACGGGTGAGCACGATGCCGTTGCCCTCGCGCCGGACCAGCTTGACGCCCAGCCGTTCTTCCAACTGCCGGATCTGGTGGCCAATAGCGCCGGGCGTGACGCCCAGATCCTCGGCCGCGCGCGTCAAGCTGCCGGCTCTGGCGGCGGCCACCAGCGCCCGCAACCCCGATAGCGGTAAATCCCTAAGCGTCGTCATGTTTTGAATTTAGCTCAAAGCTTGGAGAAGGAAACTCGTTTGATTACGGGATTTTCCTTGCCTAGGCTGGTCGAAGGAATTCAACCGCAGGGGACGCCAGATGCTCGACACGCCAAAGCAACAGCAAAGACATGCCGTCGCGCCGATCCGCGCCATGCGCGCGGAAGGCGCACGCATTGCCGTCGAACTGGCGGACGGCCGATCGGCAAAACTCTCGACGCGCTGGCTGCGGTTGGCCTGCGAATGCGGGCAATGCGGCGACACCGCCTCGGGCAAGAGGTGGCTGACGCCGGCTGATGTCGACAAGGCAATCCATGCGGAAAGTTTCGATGTCTCCGTGCCGGGGCTGGTCACGGCCATCTGGCAGGACGGGCATGTGTCGCATTACGATTCGACCGTCCTGGCGGGTCATGCCGGCGGCTCGGGTCCGGCCCGTTTCCGGCCGCAACTTTGGAATGACGATCTCACCGCACGGCTCGGTCGCTTCGCCTTCGACGCGGTGGTCGCGAATGACGAAGCGCTGTTCCAGTCGCTCCGGGCGCTAAGGGACCATGGCATCGCGATGCTGACCGGCGTTCCGGCCGAGACGGAAGCAACGGCGCGGGTCGCGGGCCGCTACGGGCCGATCCGCGAGACCAGCTACGGCAAGGTGTTCGATCTCATCTCGCGGCCCGATGCGCGGGTGGCGGGCGAGACGGCGCGGGCGCAGATCCCGCACACGGACGAGCCGTTCCGCTACGCGCCGCCGGGCTTCATCTTCTTCCACGCCATCCGCACGGGCGCCGGCACCGGCCTCGCTGATGGTCGACGGCTTTCATGTCGCCGAACTGATGCGGACGCGCACCCCCGACCTGTTCGATCTCCTGGCGCGGCACGGCGTTACCTTCCACCGCGAACATGAAGGCGAGGTGTTCTTCAGCGCCGAGGCGCATGTCATCAGCCTAGATGCCGCAGGCGCGGTCACCGGCATCCGCTACAATGACCGCTGCCTGGCGCCGCAATGGGCGCCCCTTGACCGGATCGATGGGCTGATCGAAGCGCTTGCCGAACTGACGCGGCTGATCCGCGATCCCCAGAACCAGTTCCAGCACCAGTTGCAGCCGGGCGAAGTGCTGGTCTTCGACAACCAGCGCGTCCTGCATGGCCGAAGCGCCTTTGATCCAACGCTTGCAGTGCGGCATCTCAGAAGCTGCAACATCGACCGGGATGGTGTGCACAGCGCGTTTCGGACGTTGGCGCGGCGGTTTGCGCCGGAGGAGGCCGAGGCGGTGCTGTATCAGGGGGCGATTTTCTGAGGGCTCACAAGATGAGGGCTCCTCGCCCCCACGAGAGTGGGGGAGAGGTGGCTCGGCGAAGCCGAGACGCAGAGGGGGCGGCGCGGCGTTGAATAATCAGAGCGAACTTGCCGGCGCCGCAGCCCCCTCTCCGACCGCTTCGCGGCCACCTCTCCCCCGCTTTGCGGGGGCGAGGAACCCAAGTTCTGACAGGCCGCTCAATTGAACCACAGCGCGAACGTCAAAAACCCGCCGCCGCCGAACTCGCGCTGGATCTGGTCGAAATCCTCGCTGGTCAGGATCCTGCCGGTCTCGAGATAGGGCGCAATCCCCGGGCCGGTGATCGACAGCACCAGGTCGAAGGGCTTGGGTTCGTCGAAGAAGCGTTTCATGTTGATGCCTTTGCCGGTGATGCGGAAGTGCGGCAGCAGCGCACGGCCCTCGAGCAAATCCTCGGCCATGGTCAAGGCGGCGAGCCAGGCTTGAACCTGTTCCTCGCCGACTTCGAGGCCCGTCAGCGGGTTTGCACCCTTCTGCTGCGGGCCGGGCAGCCATTCGCGGTCATTGTCGGTCTCGGCGCGGATCGCCTTCCAGTCCTCGCGCGACAGCCGGATCATCTCGAGCAATTCCTGGCGCGCCGCCTTGCGGCGTTCCGGCTCGACCACCGGCCAGTTGATCATGTGCACCATCGAGATGAAATCGGCGATGCGCCATTCCGAGGAGAAGATGTTCGAGCCCATCTCGCTCGGCGGCGGCACGAGAATATCCTGCAACGGCAGCCTGGCGCGCGGGAACAGCATGTGGAAGGAGCCGTCGAAAGTGTTTTTGAAATCATGCGCCAGCCAGAAATCGGCCTGCGCCATCAGGAACTCGGCATAGCCCTGCAGCCAATAGCCGTCGGCGCGGTCGAAGCGGAAGGTGAGCGCGGGTGCGCTATCGCCTTGCGAGATGCTGCCACGCGACAGCGCGGCCATGATCGCCGCCATGCTCTCATCCGGGGCGATGGTGCCGTCCTCGTTGAGGTCGATGCCGACATGGGTGAGGTCGATGACCATGCCGATATCGGCATCGGCCGGCACCGAGCCCAGCGTGGTGGCGGATTTTTCCAGCCGGTCGCGGAAGGTGACCAATATGGCGCGGAACTGTTCGTAGGTCAGCGGCTCGGGGTTCGGATTGGGCGGCACCGGCAACTGCATCAGCGGCAGCATGAAGGATTGCGGGCTTTCGAAACCGTGCCGGTGCAAACCGCTGGCGAGCAATTCAAGCGCCGTGAAGAATTCGCCGGCGCCGGCGGCATAGGCCGATGCCGGATCTTTCGGTGCGGCCGCCTCCAGCGTCGACAGGGCGCTGTCGCGCGCCGCCACGGTCTTGGCCTGGAACAGTGCGGTTGCCGCTTCGGGCATGGCCGCGCCGGCGGAAGACAAGGGCAAAAGCACAATGAGGGCGGATGCCAGCAGGCTCGAAATTCGGTTCATCTTTTCCCCCAAAACTATGTGTCGCGCCGAGCAAATATACACCATTTGCGGCGTCGCGCCCGCCGGTGTCGGTGTGGCCCAGCCGGTCATCGTCGAAGATGTGCGATTGTCGACCGACACGCTTCAACCTGTCCGGCAGACCGTCTACACAAGGCAAACGATTGGACATTGCGTGTCGAACTATCCGCTTTCCTACAAATTGTCCTGGCTGCCGCGTTTCCTGAAACCGTCGCTTGGCGGTGGCGCCGATGGGTTTGCGCCAGCGTCGGGAACGCTCATGGAGCCGCTACCCGCACAGACCGTGCGGCTGGCCTTCGTCGGCGACATCTCGGCGGTGGCCAACCGCGGTGCGCCGGACTGCGACCCGGCGATCAAGGCGCTGCTTGGCGGCGCCGACCTTGTGATCGGCAATTGCGAAAGCCCTGTCGTGGACAGGCCAAGCGCGGTGCTGGGCACCAGGCTCGGCACGCACCACGCGATGAGCGAGCGCTTTCTGGCCGAGGCGCTCGCCGCGACCGGTCTTGCGCGCGAAAGGCTCGTGCTTTCGCTGGCCAACAATCATGTGCTCGACCAGGGCGTCGCGGGTTTCGACGAGACGGTGGCGGCACTGAAGCGGCTCGGCATCCGCACCATCGGCCTGGCCGCCAATGGCCCGGTGCAGATGGTCAAGGTGGGGCCGCTGGATGTCGGCCTGGCGGCCTTCACACTGTGGCGCAATACCGACGAACACCTGTTTGCCGGGCGCGTTTCGATGGCCAGCGATCCAGAAAGCTGGCCGCGCGTCGATCTTCTCTGCGCGGTGCCGCATTGGGACTGGGAGTTCCGGCATTTTCCGCGCGCCGGGACGCGGGCTTTGGCCAGGCGCCTGGCCGGGCAGGGCGTCGGGCTGATCGCCGGCCATCATGCGCATGTGGTGCAGCCGGTGGAACGAATGCGCAACGCGATCGTCGCCTACGGGCTCGGCGATTTCCTTGGCACCGCGCTTGCCCGCCAGCCGTGGCCGGGGCGCATTGGCGGGATTTTCGTGGTCGATGTCAGCGCGGAGGAGGGGACGCGTGGTGCTGTAGCGGCTTACCGGATGCATCCGTTCGTGCGGCTGCGGGGCAAGGGCCATGAGCGGCTGGTGCCGGTCGAGGAGTTGGACGGTGGGATGCGGGGAAAGTTCGAGCAGCGGCTGAGGGCGATCTTTCCTTCTCCCCTTGTGGGAGAAGGTGTCGCCGAAGGCGACGGATGAGGGGTGCTCCAGGGAATGCCAGCGTCTCACTCCGCTGGAACACCCCTCATCCGTCTCGGCGCTGACGCGCCGATCCACCTTCTCCCACAAGGGGAGAAGGAAGAAGCGCCATCCGTCTGGCGCCGCTCCTGCAAAACCAGCTATCATGAATATGTCGAGACAGCGGGGGCGGCGGTGGAAACAGCGGATTTCATGCCTGATGAAACTGTCATCGCCGGCATCCGGAAGAATATCGAGGCCTATGAGGCGGCGCGGGCCTCGGCGGCGCGGCAGGTGCGCTGGCGGGTGCCGCTGTTCGTCGGCCTGACATTGGCGGCGGTGGTGGTGATCGCCTGGCTGTTCAACAAGGTCGCGGACCCCAACGAGCAATGGTTCTCGACGCCGCATGTGTTCCTCTATTTCATCGGCTTCGCCGCCTCGATCCTGCTCTACTTCCAGGCCATCAAGCCGGCGACGCGGCTGCAGCAATCGTTCCGCGACACGCTGCTGCCGATCATCTTCGGCTTCATCCGCGAGGTGCGTTACCAGCATGGCGGCAGGCCGAACTCGTTCGACCGGCTGCCGCGTGAGGCGGTCGGGCCTTTCAACCGGCAAGCCTTCGACGATGTCGTTTCCGGGCGCTACGAAGAGTTTCCATTCGAGCTTTACGAAGCCGAACTGCGGGAAGGGACCGGCAAGGGCTCATCGACCGCCTTCAAGGGCGTCATCGTCGCCTTCGAGGCTGTCGAGCCGTTCCCGGGAATCCTGGTGGCGACGCGGCGCACCAACGCTGTCGTCGGCTTCTTCCGCGGCCTGTTCGGGTCCAAGCTGCAGGAACTGTCGTCGGGTGAGCCGTTGATCGACGCGGCTTATGAATTCCGCACCGACAATATCGAGGCGGCACGGCCGCTGGTGACCGGCCGGTTGGCGCAGGCGCTGAAATGGCTCGGTGAAACCTGGCCGGACGATCCGGCCCGCGTCGCCCTCAATGGCGGGGACGGTTTCCTGCTGTTGCCGCAGGCGAAGAATTTCTTCGAGCTGCCTGAGATTTCGGTGCCGCTCGACTACACCAGGCATGTGGCGCCGATGATCTCCGACATGGGCGCCATGCTGGCGACGGCCGCACTGGTGCGCAAGATCGGTGTGAAGGACGAGGCAGGTTGATCTGCCGACTCGTCGTCAGCAGTCGAAGCCATAATTCTCACGATAATAGTCGACGTCTTCCTTCGCCATTGTCTTGAACAACACACAGACGGTGAAGCTGCCGACTTGGCGGCCGTTTTTGGTATAGCCCCAGTCGGAAACATCGTTGCGGGTGAATTCGAGCTCCTGGCCGGCCACGACGTTGTGGACGGCCTGCGGTTCATTCGCCAATGTTCCGGCAAACCCGGTCGCGGTCCGATGGAAGGGGATGATCCAGAAATGTTCCGAGGTGTCGCCGTCCCTGACCTCGACTTTCAATTTGTAGTCTGACGTTCCAGCTGGTGGTGCGTCCGACAATGCCAGGAATTGATCGAGGCTGGCGCGCGCCTGGGCAATGGCCGCCGTCATATCCGGGTCATCCCTGGCGACGTTAACGACCTTGTCGTCGCCCTGCTGGGAATCTTGCGCCCTGGCCGAAATCGGAGCCAAGGCCAACATCAGGGACAGCATGGTGCGAACCGCGAGCTTCATGAGCTTCCCTTTCCACAATAGTCGACACCATCGTGCATCGGTTTCGGGTTTTCAACCGACGGATGGTGTTCGTCCGGCGTTTCACCGATCCATGAAACAAAATTTGTCCCGATGGACTCCCATCAGGCTGTTTCGTGATGTCGGGGATGCGGATTGCGGCAGTGGCGTGATGGTTGGAGGCCGTCCGCCGCAATCCGGTTAAAGGACTCTATTCATGGAATGAAGTGCGCTCATCGGGGAAACCGAGACGCTTGGATGTCACACCGGCCGCAAGCAATGTGTCAGAATTAAGCCTCTGATTTTGTTTGCAAAAATTCATCCAACGTGATTTGCAGCCAGCAGGCTTTGCGGCCAGTGTCGGCTCGTTCGGTGCTGTCGTCGTTGCCCAAGGCGACGGCCCGGAAAATTGAAACAGCACGGAGTGCTATCGATGAAGAAGACCCTCGCAACCACAGCCGCTCTGCTCGCCTTCCTCGGCACGGCCTATGCCGCGTCCGTCCAGGGCACCATCCAGGCGGTCGATCCGACGACCAAGTCGATCACGCTCGACGACGGCAAGATCTACCAGTTGTCGCCGGAAGCGAAGATCGGCAAATTGAAGGTCGGCGCCAAGGTGGCGGTAACTGTCGACGACAAGACCGGCATGGTGACGTCGATCAAGGCTTCGTAGAGGCTTCGCCCTTCTCCCCACGGGGAGAAGGGCCGGCAGGCGGATGAGGGGCAGCGCAACCCAGCGAGACTAGCCCCGTGATGTCGGAACATCAGCCACCGTGATGCCGAAGTGGCGCCACGGCTCTGCCCAGCCCCCCTATGGTTTTCGCCAAAGAGCCGCGCTATCCCTTGGGCAACGGGGGATCCGCATGGCTGACGAACGGAAAGGGTTTCGCCTGTCGCGCCGGTTGGTGCTCGGCGCGGCGGTGGTCGGTGGCGCGATGCTGTGGGGCGGCACCACCATGGCACGGCTGGCGCGCGGGCCTTCGGGGCCGAAGAATGCCGGACGTATCGCTGATATCGACGGCATAGCCCTGCCGCTGAAGCCACCGGAGAATGTCCCAGCCTTCGATCCCTCGCTGCCCTGGTCGGCCAGGGGCGGCGATATCAACGATGCCAGCGGCCTGTCGCGGACACCGGTCTATGGCGTGGTCGAGGTCAGCGAGGAAGATCATATCGCCAAGGCGTTGGCCTTCGCACGCGCCAACGGGCTGAAAGTATCGCTGGCCGCAATCCGCCATTCGATGGGGGGGCATGCCTTCGACGACAACGCCCTGGTGCTCGACCTCAGGAAATTCAACAAGGTCACCGTCGACGCGGCGGCCATGACCATGACCTTGCAGCCGGGCGCGCGCTGGCATGATATCCAGAACCTGCTGCATCCGCGCTTCGCGGTGAAGGCGATGCAATCGACCGACATCTTTTCAGTCGGCGGCTCGTTGTCGGTCAACGCGCACGGCATGGACCATCAGGCGGGCTCGGTGGCCGGCTCGATCCGCTCCATGCGGGTGATGCTGGCCGACGGGTCGGTGTCCACGTGCTCGCCGAGCGAGAACACGGACCTGTTCCGCCACGTCGTCGGCGGCTACGGCCTGTTCGGCGCGGTGCTGGAGGCGACGCTCGATATCGTCGACAACGTGGTCTACCGCACCTCGCGCGAGATCATCAGATCCGACGATTTCCCGAGATTCTTCGCCGATGTGCTGGAGCCGAACAAGGATATCGGCCTGTTCTACGGCCACCTGTCGACGGCACCCGGCAATTTCCTCGAGGACATGATCGTCTATCGCTACGACAAGGTGGCCGACCAGCCGCCGGCCGACCAGCCTGAAATCGGCGAACCGGAGGGCGTCGGACTGAAGCGGGTCATCATCAACCTGGCGAAATGGGGCAGCGTGTTCCAGGAGCTGAAGTGGTTCACCGAAAAGACGCTGGAGCCGAAGTTCGAAAGCTGCACGGTGGCGCGTACCTCCGCCATGGCGCAAGGCGAGGCCTGCCTCGTCACCCGCAACAATCCGATGCATGATTCGGTGCCGTATCTGTTCAACGATTTGGCTGACGAAACCGATATCCTGCACGAATATTTTATTCCACGCGCCGCCTATGTCGGGTTCATCAACGAAGCCCGCGAGATCCTGCGCAACCAGTCTTTGCCGGTGCTCAACGCCTCGGTGCGCATCGTCCACAAGGAGGATGTGGCGCTGACCTACGCGCCGGAGCCCGCCTATTCGCTGGTGCTCTACATCAACCAGCCCACCGATGCCGACGGCAATGCCAGGATGCGGGCGCTGACACGGGCGCTGATCGATGTGACGATCAAGCATGGCGGGCGCTTCTTCCTGCCCTACCAGTTGCATTACACGGCCAGGGAGTTGCTGGCCTCCTATCCCGAACTGCCGGCCTTCCTGGCCGCGAAGCGGCAACATGACCCGACGGAACTGTTTTCCTCGACCTTCTATCGTGCCATCAAGGCGCTGAGCGGGATGGCGTAGGAGCAGTTCCAGGAAAAGCGTGAAGTGGTTTTTCCGGGAAACCGCGCAGCGCTTTCCCCAGGGAACTGCTCAGGAATAGAGCAGGAGAACAATCAATGCGTATGGTATCAGCGGCGGCCCTCACTCTTATCGCGCTGTGCGCTGGGCCGGCAGGGGCCGAGGACCTCAAGGCGTTCAAGCTGACCATCGACGGCGTGGCGGTCGATATCGATCCCGGTGAGAGCACGACCATTACGCTGCCCGGCGGCAAGCAGAGCAAGGTGACGCTCGAGCGCAACGACTTCGCCACCTTTTCCGGCGACAGTTTCTCCTTCGTCCATCCGAGCGGCATTTCGGTGACCAAGACTGATCTGGGCGAAAACATCACGCAATATCTGATGGCCTCGGCGCTGGGCACGATCGTCGTGGTGCAGGAATACGGCAAGATGAACCCGGTGTCGCTCAACCAGCTGATGCTGCAGGAGATGACCAGGGAATCGGTGCAGGCCGGCGCGGAGCTGACGCAGCAGCCGACGACGCGCAAACTTGCCGACGGCAAGGAACTGACCGGCATCCGCGCCGAGGTGAAGACGCGCACCGATACCGCTCATTTCGAGATCGTCGGCTTCGGCCTCGCCGATCAGGGGCTGTTGTTCATCACGCGCGTTGCCGGCGAGGACGCGGCCACGGAACAGCCGCTGATCGACAAGTTCTGGGAGAGCCTGAAGCTGAAGATGTAGGGGCTACAGTCCCGTCGGCACCAGGCCGGCCAGCCAGTTCACGGAACGCTTTGCCGCGTCGGCGGTGGCGGAAGCCGCGCTGCCGAGATCGGTCTTGACCACGGCATAGCCGTTCTTGGTGCGGTAGAGCACGCCGGTTCCGCCATCGACGACCTGCTCATAGGCGACGGGCCGAGCAGCGTCCGCTTCGACCGCCGTTGTCGGCGAGCCGACCGGGACGCTTGGCCGATGGCTCAATTCCGGCGGCAGCGGGCTTTCGCTGCGAACGACCCTGTCGGCCGGCTTCAGTTCCGGCTGGGATGCAATCGCGGCCAGATGCGAGGATGACGACGAGCCCTTGGTGCGGCAGATGCCGGAGACCAGCGGATAGTCGAAGTTGCGCTCGTGCAGGATCTGGCTCTTCATCGCGGCTTCGCACTCGGCGATGCTCGACCATTTGGCGGGCGTCTCGCCGATATATTCGCACAGTTTGGCGTCGCAGTCGCAGCCGACAATGGTCATGGCGACAAGGGCGGTCTTGATCACGGTCTTGTCCCTTCGAGGTGCCCCAGCGCCCATTCGGTGCATGCCGGGCTTTCAGGCGGCTTGCACCCTCCATCGCGCGCGAACAAGGCGGGATTTTGCCGCGATTGTGGAATGAGCATGGCGGCGCGTGCCTATTGGGCTGCCGGCAAGGTCCGTTTGAGAAAACTGGCGATCAGCCGGACCACGTCTTGCGGGCGCTCGACCTGAGGGATGTGGTTGACGCCATCGAGAACGGCCAGCTCGGCATGTGGAAACAGCGAGGCGATCTCCTGGCCCTGTGCCAGCGGCGTGGTCGTGTCATCTCGGCCCCAGATGACGAGAACCGGCGGCGTGAAGGCGCGATAATTCGCCCGATTGGCGGCAAGCGATTTCCGCTCGTCATTGTAGAGGCCGCTGAGCAGCCAGTGGCCAACGGCATTGGTGGTGCCCTTGACGTTCAAAGGGCGCGTGTAGATCGCAATGCGCTCCGCCGTGACGAGATCGTCATTCTCGATGAACTGGCGCAAACCGAACCCGGTCATGAACGGATTGGTGAAGGTCGAGGCGGTCAGGAGCTGGCGCGGCCAGTCCCTGTCGAGCAGGGATGCGAACGGCAAGGCCGGCGCCTCGGTCTGGCCGAGGCCAAGCGCCGCGTCGAGCAGGATCAGCGCGTCGATACGATCCGGGGCGGAGAAAGCGGCCTCGATCACACCGCCGCCACCATAGGAGTGGACGCCGACGCTGAAATGGCGAAGGCCGAGCGCATCGGCGAAGCCGAGGACGCGCTTTGCGTGGGCGGCGCGCGAATAGTCCTGGTTGGCAGGTCTTTCCGAATAGCCGAAGGGCGGCATGTCGACCGCGATAACGCGAAAGCCCTGCTCGCCCAGCGGAGCGGCGATATCGCGGTAGGTTTCGGCCCAGGAGGCCGTGCCATGGAATAGAAGCAGGGGTGGCCCGTCCTGCGGGCCCCAGACCTGATAGTGCATCTTCAGCCCGTCGACGGTCGCGAACAAGGATCCCGGCGGAGCGGCCTCCTGGGGTGACCGCGTTTCGCGCAAGGCCGCGGCGCCGCGAAAGCCGATGGGCACGACAACGATCAGCACGACCAGCGTGAGTGCGAGCCAGCCGACAATCCGGATCAATCGACGCATGGCTAAAGCGCGTCGCGTTGAAACGGATTCATGCGACGCTCTTTAGGTCTTTGTTTTTATGCATGTCGTTCTCCCAAAACCGAGGTCACTTTTGGGCGACATGCATTGGGCTGTCGCCTCAGTAGTCGTAGACATGTTCGAGCCTGGCGCCGGCCTTGATCAGTGACGGCAGCACCAGATGCAGCTTGCGTACGGCAACGACCATGCCGGTGCGGCGTGTCGCGGTGTCGGCCGGCAGCGGATAGCTGAACAGGATGCGCATGCCTTCGGGAACGGCGATCGAGTCGGTCGAGAGCATCGTGACCATGATCTCGTCATTGCCGCCGATCTCGACGAAGGAGACACCCTTGTCGATCAGCCGCGGGATCATGTCGGTGAAGACCTGATAGCGCTTGGTGACGAAGATGGTGCCGTCGGCTCCCATGTCTCGTTCCAGCAAGGTGTCGGGCTCGTTGCGGGTGGCTTCGCCGACCGGTCCCTTGGCCCAGACATGGATGTCGAGGAAAGCCGGGTCGGAGGTGGCGGCGAGCGCCTGCTTTATCAGGCCGGCATAGCCCTGCTTGATGGTGTCGGCGAGACCGAAGGCGAGCTTGCGCTCGCTTGTGCGGACGGAACTGTCTCCCGGCGCCGGCCGCACGGCAAACAGGCCGGCGCGTTTCTCGCCATAGGGAAACTGGTACCACGGCACTTGGTCCAGGAAGGCGGCGTATTCGGCCGCCACCTTGGCCTGGTAGATGTCGGCGGCGGTGCGCTTGGCCGATGTCGCCTCGGTGATGCGGCCGACCGTGTTCTCATAAGCCCATTGCAATATATGCTCGATCGAGTGGCTGGTGCCGATGATGACCAGCATCTGGTGGTTGGCGTAGTTGAACTTGTAGGGAGAACTGGCGCGGATCACGGTCGCGTAGTCCTGCCAGAAGCGGCCGACATAGGACCAGTAGGGAAAGCCGCTCGGCTGGTCCTTGGCGACGAAGCCGGCATATTCGCGCGCGGCGTAGACGATCGCCCATTCCGGATAGGTGAGGAAGGTCGATTCCTCGGGCCGCTGGTAGCCGGGGATCTCAGCGCGGACCTTGTCGGCCAGCGCCTTGGGTGGCGCGCCATCGGCAATGCCGGGCAGCGGCGTCTTGTCGAGCGACGGCGTCGTCAGGAAGCCGTAGGCGAGCCCCGCGATCGGGATCAGGATGACGATGACGATCAGCCAGAGGACCGTCTTGATGAGGCGCTTCAGCCAGCGGAACAGGAGCATGGCCGGTCAGGCCGTGGCGAAGTGGTCGTGTATGCGCTTCGACAGCCAGAAACCGACATAGACGGCGAAGCCGCCAATGACGATGTGCGGCAGGTTGGCGAAGAAGCGGGCAGGGAATTCGATGTCGTTGAGGGAGCGGAAGCCGTTGATGAAGATGCCGGCGTCGAGACAGCCGGAACCGGTGATCAGCCCGAGTACGCCGTCGAACAGATAGACCGAGCCGAACAGCTTGAAATAGAACACCGCCTGGCGATGCGAGATGAAGGCAGCGGCCAGCGCCCAGACGCCCGAGAAGGCGTGCAGCAGGTCATCGTACCATTGCAGTGAAAACAGGCCGAACAGATTGCCGTTGGCATCGTTGAACGCCGGTATGTAGCCGATGGCGACGACGGCGAAGAACAGGAAGGCATAGCCAACGGCAAGCTTCTGGATGAGCGTCATGAAGTCTCCCCCTTCTACGAGCTCGTTTTCAAACGGACTCTGACGACATCGAACGTTAGCCGATTTTGCCGCCGGTTGCAGCCCCAGCCGAAAACACCGTAAAAATTGTGGGAAACAGATTTCAAGGACAGTCGGCGCCGGGATTTCTCCCAGCGCCTCCCTGTCAGATCAGGACACGGTCGCGGCAGCAACTTCCGTTAAGTCGTCGCGCCATGCCGGCCTTGATTTTGACGGTCCTGCCAGCCGCCACCCGAAGGCAGCGTCCGTTCCAGACCACGCCGGTCTTGGCCCTTGCAGGCCTTGCCCTGCGTGCCATCGAAGGTTTTTGCCGTCCTTCATGGCAGCATCGGTCCGCCGTCGGCGTTGGCACGCTTTCCGCGGCCCCGTAGGTCTCGGCTACCGTCCCTCAAAACAGGCAAGCCTGCTCTCGCTTCGGGCCGTACGGGCCTCAGGAAATCCGCCTTTCACTTCCGCCTTTCGGCTTGGCGATCGGTAGCCGCCTGAGATGGGTTTAACGTACGCCGGGTAAGGGTCTCGGGAAATGGCCACGAGCCTGTGGATAGCGGGATTATCGGGGACCGTTTGCCGCAAGCCCGGAATTCCGGCGCTGGCTGCCTTAGACAGCCTGCCCGCTTTTCAATGCTCGCAATGACAGCGCCCCTTGCTCCGCCGGCGGGAGCGGGTTTCAATGCCGGCAAAGGATCGGGCGCCGCCTGCAAGGCGCCTTCCGGGGGAGGATACGCGTTGAAGGTCGGGGTGGTTCTCAATCCGATTGCCGGTGGCGGCTGGCTGAAGCGTCATTGGCCTGACGTTGCCGCCTCGCTGAACAAGCATTTCGGCGATTTCGAACTGCGCGAGACGCAGGCCGAAGGAGATGCCGAACGCCTGGCGATCGACCTCGCGGCAAGTGGCTTTGACCTGGTGATCGCTGCCGGCGGCGACGGCACGGCAAGCGAGGTGGCCGACGGGTTGCTGCAGGCATTCCAGGAGAGCGGCAGGACGACTGAACTCGGCCTTCTGCCATGCGGCACCGGGATCGATTTCGCGCGCGGGCTCGGTCTGCCGAAGGCGGTGGACGCGACCCTGAAGCGGATCGCGGAGGCGAAGGCCAGGGCCATCGATGCCGGCCGCATCTGCTACATCGACGATCATGGGGCGCTGGCGAGCCGCCACTTCATCAACATCGCCAGCCTGGGTCTGTCAGGCGCTACCGACCGCGCCGTCAATGCCGACAAGCGCAAGGGCAAGATGTCGGCCAAGACGCTGTTCCTGTGGCGCACCGTGGTCGAGTTCGCCCGCTACCGCTTCCAGGATGTCCGGATCACGGTGGACGACGGCACCCCTGTCGAAGCGCGCGTGGCGCTGGTGGCGGTGGCGAACGGAAAGTTCTTCGGCGGCGGCATGATGATCGCGCCGGATGCCGAACTGACCGACGGGCAATTCGACATCGTCATCCTGCGCGCGGCGGGCAAGCTGAGGCTGATCTGGGACCTCCGCCTGCTCTATGGCGGCCGGCATCGCAACCATCCGGCGATCACGATCCTGCGCGGCAAGAAAGTGGTTGTCGAACCGCTGGGTGATGTGGAAAAGAACGGCGCGTTGGTCGACATAGACGGCGAGTCGCCCGGGCGCATACCGGCGACCTTCGAGATCCTGCCCGGGGCGCTGACGCTCAGATATTGAATCAAGGCGTTGCCAGATTGATTCAGGTGTTTTCGAAACTGAATCCGGCTACCGATTCAAGCTGATGAAATCGCTTGGTTTTCTGGCTTCGGCTCAGATTTCCAATTTGGCCGGGAAACCGGGCGCGCGCAGGTCGGCACCGACGGCATCCTCAAGCAATTTGACGATCTGGGTCGACCAGGCGCCGCCGCCATAGGCTTCCTTGCCTTGCTGGAAAATCGCGTTGACGCGGGACGCCAGTTCGAGCGGCACGCCAAAATCCTTGCCCATGCCCAGCGCGAAGCCAAGGTCCTTCAGCGCCAGGTCCATGGTGAAGCCGATGTCGTAGGAGCCGTTGAGGACGAGCTGGCTTTCGGTCTCGTGGACGAAGCTGTTGCCGGAGGAGGCAACGATGGCGTGATAGGACTGGGCGAGGTCGAGCCCGCCCTGCCTGGCCAGCATCAGCGCTTCGCCGGCGGCGACGAGATGGATGAAGGCCAGCATGTTGGTGATGACCTTGATCACCGCCGCCGAACCGATCGGCCCCATCAGGAAGGACCGCGCGCACATCGCCTCGATCGCCGCGCGATGGCGTTCGTAGAGCGCGGCATCGCCGCCGACCAGCGCGGTGATTTTTCCGACCGCCGCCAGATGCACGCCGCCGGTAACCGGGCACTCCAGCGTCTCGACGCCCCTGGCCAAGGCGAGGGCGGCAAGCCGCACGATCTCGTCGCGGCCATTGGTCGACATCTCGATCCAGGTGCCGCCTGCAGGCAGGCCTTCGAGCAACCCGCCTGGGCCGGCCAGCACCGCTTCGCTGACCTTTGGCGAGGGCAGGCAAGAGATGGCGTTGCCGGCGCGGGCGGCCGCTTCCGCGGGCCTGCTCGCGGCGGTGGCGCCGAGCGCAACGAGGCGCTCGACCGCCGCCGGGTCGCGGTCGAAGACCGTGACCGCAAAGCCGTTGCGGACCAAGCTGGCGGCAAGGTTGCCGCCGAGATGGCCGAGGCCGATGAAGGCGTAGCTTTCGCTCACGGCATCAGCGGCGTCTGCATCATCTGCAGATGCAGGTCCTTGCCGGTGTACGGATGGGCGTCGCAGACCGCTTCGTTGAGCTCGACGCCCAGCCCCGGTTCCTTCGACGGGATGACATTGCCGTCCTGCCACTCGATCTTCTTCTTCAGCAACGTGGCGTGGAAGCCGTCCCACTGCTTCAGCGATTCCAGGATCAGGAAATTGGGCAGCGTCACCGCCAGCTGGATGTTGGCCGCACCCACGATCGGCCCGCAATAACAGTGCGGCGCGATCTGGATGTGGTAGGCCTCGGCCATGGCGGCGATCTTCTTGGTTTCGAGAATGCCGCCGGAGCGGCCAAGATCCGGCTGCAGGATGGTCGCGGCGCGGTTCTCGATGACGCGGGCGAATTCGAACTTGGTCGTCAACCGCTCGCCGGTGGCGATCGGGATGGACGTGCCGCGCGCGACCTGCGCCATCACCTCGGGCATGTCGGGCGGCACCGGCTCCTCGAACCACAGGGGATCATAGGGCTCGATGGCGCGGGCCATGCGCAGCGCGCCGGATGCGGTGAATTGGCCGTGCGTGCCGAAGAGGATGTCGGCGCGGTTTCCCACCGCTTCGCGGATCGCCTTGATCATGCGGGTGGCGACATCGATGTCGAGCAGGCGCGGCTGGTGGCCGTCGAAGGCGGTGTAGGGACCGGCCGGGTCGAGCTTGACGGCATTGAACCCCTGCTCGACATATTCGAGCGCGCAGGCGGCCGCCATTTCGGGGTCGTTGTAGACGTTCCTGCCGTCCGGCGCGTCCTCGGAGTGGACGCTGCCGGTGTGCGGGTAGAGATAGGTGTAGGAGCGCAGCGTCTCGTGCACCTGGCCGCCGAGCAATTTGTAGACCGGCTTGCCGGCCTCCTTGCCGACGATGTCCCAGCAGGCCATTTCGAGTGCCGAGAAACAACCCATGCCGGTCACGTCGGGACGCTGGGTGAAGCCGGAGGAATAGGCGCGGCGGAAGAAGTTCTCGATGTCGTGCGGATCGTGGCCGATCAGATAGCGTTCGGCCATGTCCTCGACCAGCCTGGCGGTGACGTGGGCGGAGAAGGTGGCGTTGTAGGCCTCGCCATAGCCGACCACGCCGCCGTCGGTGGTCAGCTTGACGAAGATGAAATACTTGCCGCCGATGCCGGGCGGGGGGTTGCCGACAACCCAGGTCTTGACGTCGGTGATCTTCATTTTTGGTCCTCCAGAACCAGTTCGGCGCCTTTCCATCCGGTCATGACCGAGGCGGCGTTGGTGTTGCCGGTGATGTTGTCGGGAAAGATCGAGGCGTCGATGACGCGCAGGCCTTCGAGCCCATGTACCTTGAGGCGCGGATCGACGACGGAGCGAGAGGGATCGGGCCCCATGCGGCAGGTCGAAACCGGGTGATAGACGGTGCCGGAGCGTTTCCTGAAATCGGTGATCAGGTCGGCGTCCGACTGGACCGACGGGCCGGGCAGGACTTCTTCCCTGATGATTTCCGCCATCGCCGGCATCGAGGCGATCTTGCGCACGAACTTCACCGCCGCCAGCATCTCCTCGACATCGGCGTTGGTGGAATAGGCGTTGGCGACGATCCTTGGATATTCCAGCGGATTGCTGGAGCGGATCATGATCTCGCCCCGGCTCGACGGACGGCAGTTGGACAGGCCGATGGAGAAGCCCGGCCAGGGGTCAGGCGTCAGGATCGGCCGCTCGCCGCTCTTCGGGATGACGGTCGAGAACGCCTGGAAATAAAGCTGCATGTTGGGGCGCGTAAATGTCGGGTCGGTGCGGAAGAAGCCGCCGCCATGGTTCATCGACAGCGACAGCGGCCCGGAACGGGTCAGGATGTACTGCATGCCGACCAGCAGCTTGCCCCACCAGGGGCGCAGGATCTGGTTTAGTGTCGGCACATTGCCCTTGAAGGTGTAGTTGATGCCGACATGGTCCTGCAGATTGGCGCCGACATTCTCGTTGGCATGGACGACCGGGATGCCCAGCCCCTTGAGCAAAGCCGAAGGACCGATGCCGGAGAGTTGCATGAGCTGCGGCGAGTTGATCGAGCCGGCGGAAAGGATGACTTCGCGGCCGGCGCGTGCCGTTTTCGTCTGACCGTTCCGCAGATATTCGACGCCGACGGCGCGCTTGCCCTCGAACAGGATGCGGCTCGCCAGCGCGTTGGTTTCGACGCGGAGGTTTGCACGCTTCATGGCCGGGCGCAGGAAGGCGCGGGCGGCGGACATGCGGCGGCCGTTCCTGGTCGATATCTGGTAGGTGCCGACACCTTCCTGGGCAGCACCATTGAAATCGGGGTTGAGCGGCAGGCCGGCCTGCTGGCCGGCGGCGAGATAGCGCTTGGTCAGCGGGTGGACGGCGTTGGTCGTGTTGCTGATATGCAGGGGGCCGCCGGTACCGCGCCATCTGTCGGCGCCCGCCTCATTGTCCTCGAGCGCCTTGAAGACGGGCAGCAAATCGTCATAACCCCAGCCGGGATTGCCAGCGGCGCGCCAGTCGTCGAAATCCTCGCGCGCGCCGCGGATCCAGACCATGGCGTTGATCGAGCTCGACCCGCCGAGCAGCTTGCCGCGCGGCCAATGGTCGACATTGCCGCCGAGGCCGGGATCAGCCTCGGTCTTGTAGTTCCAGTTGACGGCGGGGTCGAAGAAGGTCTTGCCGTAACCGAGCGGCATCTGCACGTAGAAACGGCGGTCCGTGCCGCCGGCCTCCAGAACCAGCACCGAGAAACGGCCCGAGGCCGACAGTTTGTCGGCGAGCACCGACCCGGCCGAGCCGGAGCCGACGATGATGAAGTCAAAAGTCTGCATGATGGAAATGGGTGGCTCCGGAAAACTGGCAGCAGCCTAGACGTGACGGGTTCGCCGCGTCGCCGCGCCTTCCGGCATGCGTTGTGAAAAAAGCGACTGGGATGCCGGGTCGGGTTGCGGGGAATCCCGACAATCGCGCTTGATATGCATGGGGTCGACAGCTTATGCGATGGCATCAGCCAATCCGAGGAAGTCTGGAAATCATATGCGTACGCTGCCGGATGCCTTCATTCCCGAACTGCCGGGCCACTACAAGGGCAAGGTCCGCGAAAACTACGACCTCGCGGATGGGCGGCGCATCATCATCGCCACCGACCGTCTCAGCGCCTTCGACATCATCCTGACCTCGATACCGTTCAAGGGCGAGATCCTCACCCAGACGGCGCGCTACTGGTTCGAGGAAACCGCCGATATCTGCCCGAACCATGTGCTCGAATATCCCGACCCGAACGTGGTCGTAGGCACGAGGCTTGACATCCTGCCGGTCGAGATCGTCGTGCGCGGCTATCTGGCGGGAACCACCAGCACCTCGATCCTGACCCGCTATCGTCGTGGCGAACGCGACATGTATGGAATGCGGCTGCCGGACGGCCTGCGCGACAATGAGAAGCTGGCCGAGCCGGTGATCACGCCAACCAGCAAGGCCGCGGATGGCGCCCATGACGAGCCGCTGTCGCGGGCCGAGATCCTCGAACAAGGTCTTCTCACCCAGGCGCAATGGGACACCGTCTCGGATTACGCCTTGCGGCTGTTCGCCCGCGGCCAGGCGCGCGCGGCCGAGCGCGGCCTGATCCTGGCCGACACGAAATACGAATTCGGCACCGACAAGAACGGGAAGATCATCCTGGCCGACGAGATCCATACGCCCGACAGCAGCCGGTACTGGATCGCGGCGAGCTACGAACAGGCGCTGGCAAGCGGCACCCGGCCGGACAGCTTCGACAAGGATTTCATCCGCTCGTGGGTGGCGGCGCGCTGCGATCCCTACAAGGACCCGATCCCGAGGATTCCGGACGAGATCGTCGAGCAGGCCTCCAACGTCTATAGGCAGGCCTATGAGGCGATCACGGGCAAGGCGTTCATCCCCGACGTTTCCGGCGCCACGGTTCTCGATCGCATCCGGGCGAACCTGGCAGGTTATTTTTGAGAGGTGCGCCTTTCAGCCAGCGCCTGGTCTTACGCCGCGCAGTCGACCCCCACTCCAAAGCCCGGAGCCGCTGAAAATCAGACACCGCCGGGCGAATGCCAATGTTAGACCATGGCCCGTGGGGGCGAGGAAACAGCAGCTGCTGCGCGTTGACCTGTTCGTGCAGCGGCGATACGGGATCGATGACCATCACCTCACAAGGATTCTGCCCATGGTGCACTACGCGGAAGGACGGCCGATCGGAGACCTGACGCTGCGCACGCTGGCCATGCCTTCGGACGCCAATGCGGCCGGCGACATTTTCGGCGGCTGGGTGATGGCGCAGATGGACCTTGCCTGCGGCATCCGCGCCGCCGAGCGCGCCAGGGGCCGCGTGGTGACGGCGGCGGTCAAGGAGATGTCCTTCGCCAAGCCGATGAAGATCGGCGACACGCTGTGCATCTACACCCATGTCGAACGCGTCGGCCGCACCTCGATGACGCTGAAGGTCGAGGCCTGGGCGCAGCGCTATCTCTCCGACCTGATGGAAAAGGTGACGCACGCCGATTTCGTCATGGTGGCGCTGGACGGCGAGGGCAAGCCGAAGGCCGTGCCGGCCGAGAGTTGATGAAAGCCATTCCCGCAAGCCCCGTTCTCCCAGTCCAGGAGCAATTGTAACATCATCCGCGCGGGCGATGCGCTCCGCGACATCCAATGGTTGCCTTCACGCCTGATTGTGCCGGCGTTGGAGGGGCGACAATGCGTCAACACATACTGAACAGCTGGCTGGTGGCAGCCCTTGTGGCCGTGATCTGCCTGCTTGGCGTCACCGCCTATGCAGCAGTCAAGGAGGACCTTCCG
Organism: Mesorhizobium sp. GW821-FHT07A06; assembly: GCF_059419085.1. Lineage (NCBI taxonomy): Bacteria > Pseudomonadati > Pseudomonadota > Alphaproteobacteria > Hyphomicrobiales > Phyllobacteriaceae > Mesorhizobium > Mesorhizobium sp. GW821-FHT07A06. The sequence continues at coordinate 169,815 of NZ_JBWKRC010000006.1, read as the reverse complement.
CGCACCTCGTGCCTGCGTGCCGGCAAGGGCGTCAGGCAGCCAGCCGCGACATGCGCGATCTGCAGCCCGGCGCCTTGCGAGAGCCTGGCGACAGGAAGCTGAAGGGTCATCCTGGATTTACGATTGTCTTCGTGGAAGCAGCGCCGAGCGTTGGCCGGCCTGAAGCGCCATCGGACAAGCTTGCGAGGCCTCGTTTAGAGAGCCACGAATTTCCAGCCAGCAGGCGACTTCACGCAACGCGAAACGCCCGACACCTTGCCATGCAAGGGTTTCAGCCGTGCATGCCGTCGAATTTTTCACGTGCCGCCCGCACACGCTGCGTATTCCTGCGCGCCCATTCGCCAAGCGCGCTGACCGGGATCAGCAGTTCGTGGCCGAGTTCCGTCAGCTCGTAGTCGACGCGCGGTGGGATGGTCGGGAACACGGTGCGGGTGACGAAGCCGTCGCGTTCCAGCCCGCGCAAGGTCGTGGTCAGCATCTTTTGCGAGATGCCGCCGACAGCGGCGCGCAGCTCGTTGAAACGCAACGGTCCGTCGCCAAGTTTGCCGACCACAAGCACGGTCCATTTGTCGCCGACGCGCTGCAGGATTTCCGAGACGGCGCGGCAGTCCTCGGTGTTATGCGGGTGCCTCAGTAACAAAACGGTGCCTCCTTGCGCCTGCAGTTGACAGTATCTCATATAGCTCCGGTATCTAAACGATACCAGCTTTTTACTGGAATGGAGAGCCCCCCATGTCAAAGCCGAAAATCGCCATCATCGTCGGTTCGACGCGCGCCGCGCGCTTCGCCGATGTGCCCACACAATGGATCGCAAAGATCGCCAAGTCGCATGCCGACATCGATGTCGAGATCGTCGACTTGCGTGACTTCCCGCTGCCCTTCTTCGACGAAGTGGCCTCTTCCGCCTGGGTGCCGTCGACCAACGAGGTGGCGCAGCGCTGGCAGAAGAAGGTCGCCGAATATGACGGCTTCATCTTCACCGCCGCCGAGTACAATCACGGCCCGACGGCCGTGCTGAAGAACGCCATCGACTACGCCGCCAACGAATGGAACAAGAAGCCGGCCGGCTTCGTCGGTTATGGCAGCGTTGGTGGTGCCCGCGCCGTCGAGCAGCTCCGTCTCCATGCCGTCGAGTTGCAGATGGCGCCGGTCAAGTCGGCTGTCCATATCGCCTGGGGCGACTTCCTCGCCGTGCGCCAGGGCGAGAAGAAACTCGAGGACCTCGAGCACCTGAACCAGGCCGCCACCGCACTGGTCAACGACGTCGCCTGGTGGGCCAAGGCTCTGAAGAAGGCACGCGACGCCGACGTGGTCGACGAAGAAATCGAGGCGGCCTGATCGCCTTTTGAGATTATCCTCCCAAGGGATATGGGGCGGCGCTTGCGCCGCCCTTTTCATTAAAGCGGTTATAGCGGCTCAAATCGAAAGCCGCCGCCGGACCGCACGACACGGCCAATGCCGGGCGAGTCCAGATGCGCGCCCGCAACGAAGCAGTGATCGTCCGCCGCAAGCGCCAGCAGCCGCAACCGGCTCTCGCGCGCCTGGTCCTGATCCCCATCGAATTCCCACGTCACGTCAGGCCGATCGAACTGAAGCGACGGGACGTGGACGGTGTCGCCCCAGATCAAAATGCATTCGCCGCCGCTCGAAACGCGAAAGCAGCTGTGACCGACCTCGTGGCCATGGGCGCCGATAATGTCGACATGGGCTCCGAGATGGTCTCCGGCTTCGAAAAATTGCGCCATCTCGTGGAATCGCTCGAGCCGCGCTACGGCGCGGAAGAGGCCGAGTTCCTGCCTGGGAACGAGCAGGCGTGCCAGGCGCGGGAAGGCGTCCCGGCCGTCGGCAAGCACAAGGCCATGGATGTGGTCGAGATGTGTATGGGTGAAGCAGACGGTGCGGATTTTTTCGACATCGATGCCGGCTTCGTCCAGCGCCTGGGGAAGCCGGCCCATGGTCGGGTGCCAGGCATTCGCGGCGCCGGTATCGATGAGTATTGTCTCGTTCCCATCGTCAATCGCGAAGGCGTTGACGGAGAGCCTGAGCTGACCGCCAACCAATGCGACCTGTTCCGGCAAGTCATCGCCAAATGGCTGGTCGCCGCGTTGCCGGAGCCGACCGACCGGCATGTCGACATAGCCGTCACGCAAGGCGGTGACGCGCAGGTCACCAAGAGTGTAGGTGGAGTGAAGTTTGCCCGAAGCTATGCGATGCATTTGCCGATCCGTTCTGCAAATAGTCTGCGATGGGCAACCGGCGTCGGCAACCCCGTCAATCCGGTTCAGGCCATGTGTGCGTGCTGCGCCCGCCTTGGCCGGATGATGCAGTCAGCGAGGCGATGCTTCTCGTTCAGCTCGTCGGCGTGGTGCTGGCCCCACTGACAGAGCGCCAGCAGGATCGGCTCGAGGCTGAGGCCGAGGCTGGTCGCCGAATATTCGACGCGGGCGGGTACCTCGGCGAAGATCGCGCGGCTGACGAGACCGTGCTCCTCCATTTCGCGCAGCTGCTGGATCAGCACTTTCTGGGTGATGCCAGGCATCATCGCCTTCAACGCCGACAGCCGCCGGGGGCCATCGAAGAGATGATAGAGGATGACCGCCTTCCAGCGCCCGGCGATCACCTTCAGCGCCCGTTCGGCCGGCAGCATCGGCAGTCTCTTGATCGGCGTCTTCCTGGCTGAACCGGCCATGGTCACCTCCTGGTCAGCAGCGGACTAATGAGTGTGTAGTCGCGGCCTCGCAGATAGTGGCAAACCATCGCCGATGCCAGTGCGATTGGAGTTTGCCATGAAAGCCGTTCAATTCAGCCGTTTCGGCGGTCCCGAGGTGCTGGAGGTCGCCGAGCTGCCCGCGCCGGTGCCGCAGGCTGGCGAGGTGCTGGTCCGGGTGAAGGCGGCGGGCATAAACTTCTTCGAGGTGCTGATGCGCGCGGACCGCTACGCCGTAACGCCGCAACTGCCGATGTTTCCCGGCGTGGAAGTGGCGGGGGTGGTCGAGGCGATTGGCCAAGAGGTGGATGAGGGGCTGCTCGGACGCCGCGTGGCGGTGCCGCTGTTCGTCTCGCAGCGTCCGCATGGCGGCTATGCCGAGCAGGTGACGATGCCGGCCGCTCTCGTTGTGCCGCTGCCGGATGCCGTCCCGTTCGAAGAGGCGACAGCCCTCATGGTGCAGGGGCTGACGGCCCTGCATCTGCTGCGCCAAAGCCCGCCGGGGGCCAAGTCCGTGCTGGTGCCGGCCGCGTCGGGCGGCGTCGGATCGCTGCTTGTCCAGCTTGCCGGACAAAAGGGGGCAAGCCAGGTGATCGCGGCCGCCAGCGACAGGGCAAAGTTGGATTTTGCCTTGTCGCTCGGCGCCGATAGCGTGGTCGACTACAGCCAGCCGGATTGGCCGGCCCGTGTCCGCGACCTTACGGGCGGCGACGGCGTCGACATCATCTACGACACCGTCGGCGGCGCGCTGACGGCGGCCTCTTTGCAGGCGTTGGCTGCGGGCGGAGAACTGGTGTTCGCGGCGCTCGGCCGCTACGGGCTCGCGGCGTCCGATCTGGAAGCCATGATCGGCCGCAACCAGTCGCTCAGGGGTTTCGCGCTGCTGCCGCTATTGCCGGCGGATGTGCTGCGAGCCGGCCTGTCCGAGCTGTTCCAGCTGGCGGCGAGCGGGCGGCTGCGGGTCGCGATCGGCGGCCGCTTCCCACTCGACCGGGCCGGCGAGGCGCACCGATTGCTGGAGGAGCGCCGCGCGACAGGGAAGGTGGTGCTGGTGCCTTGACGGGCGACCGTTAACACCTGTTTCACACAATGGGTCGGATCGAGCTCCGTCCACGATCTCCAACGAAGAACGGCATCCTTGTTTCCGATCACGGCTGAGTGACTTGCATAATGCAACTAACTTGGCTAATAGTCACTTTCATATTGAAAGAGACTCCGGCAATGGTTGCAAGAACAAGCTTCGAAACACGCCCGTGCCCCATAGCGCGCAGCCTCGACGAGGTTGGCGAGTGGTGGAGCATCTTGTTGCTCAGGGACGCGTTCCAGGGGCTGACGCGCTTCGATCAGTTTCAAAAGAGCCTTGAGATCGCGCCCAACATTCTGACGCGCCGTCTGAACAGCCTTGTCGAGCGTGGGCTGTTCGAAAAGCGCGCTTACTGCGAGCGGCCGCTTCGCCATGAGTATGTGCTGACCGCCAAGGCGCGTGATTTCCGTCCGGTACTGCTCTCCCTGCTGGCCTGGGGCAACAAGCACCTCGCCCCCGAAGGCCCGAGCCTGGTGGTGGTGGACAAGGCCGACGGGCGCTGGGCCGAACCCGTGCTGGTCGACCGCGAGAGCGGCAAGGAAGTCGACGGCGAGGGCTTCACCATGGCGACGGCACCCAAGGCCACCGATCGCATGCGGCGGCGCTACCGCTTCAGCAGCGAGGCCTCCGGCCTGCCGCTCATCGACAATTTCGATCCAAGCCGCGAAGAGGCGCGGAGCAAATGAACAAGGTTCTCTCAGCCGCCGAGTTGCAGCCGGCGCAGCCGTCGGCCGTCCAGCTTCCCGCGCCCGCCAAGAACCGGCGCAAGCCGTTCGCCATGCTGGGCGCCGCGATCGCGATCGGCGTCGCCGGCTGGTATGGCTTTCAGTGGTGGCTGGCCGGCCGTTTCCTCATGTCGACCGACGATGCCTATGTCGGCGGCAACGTCACGCCGCTGGCGCCACGGGTCGCCGGGCACATCGATCAGATCCTCGTCGAGGACAACCAGCATGTCGCCGCTGGCCAGCTCATCATCCGCATCGACGACCGGCCTTTCAAGGCGGCGGTGGAGCGTGCGCAGGCATCCGTCCAGCAGCAGCAGTCGGCGCTCGACAATCTCCGTGCCCAGGTCTCGCTGCAGAATTCGCTGATCGAACAAGCGCAGGCCGATCTCGAAGCCAAAAGTGCCGCCGCTACGTTCACCACACAGGACGCTCAACGCTATGCGGTGCTGGCCAGCACCAAGACCGGCTCGCAACAGGATGCGCAGAGGAGTCTCGCCGCCGACGGCCAGGCCAAGGCTTCCGTCGCCGCCTCGCGCGCCGGGCTTGCAGCCGCCAAGCAACAGCTCAATGTGCTCAACACGCAGATTACGGAGGCGACCGCCGCCGTGGCGGCCGCCAAGGCCGATCTCGATACGGCTGAGCTCGATCTCGGCTTCACGCAGATCCGCTCGCCCATCGACGGCCTCGTCGGCAACCGGCTGGCGCAGGTCGGCACCTATGTCTCGCCGGGCAGCTATCTCCTGACGATCGTCCCGCAGACGGGTCTGTGGGTCGATGCCAATTTCAAGGAAGACCAGCTGCGCCGCATGGCAGACGGCCAGGCGGCGACGGTCTATACCGACATTGCCCCCGACGCGCCTCTCAAGGGCCATGTCAGCAGCCTGGGACCGGCGACCGGGGCGATCTTCAGCGTCATCCCGGCGCAGAACGCGACCGGCAATTTCACCAAGATCGTCCAGCGCGTTCCCGTCCGGATCACCATCGACCCGGATCAGGCGCACAAGGTGGAGCTGCGGCCGGGCCTGTCCACCGTCGTGACGGTCGATACCGGCTCGCGCTGAGGACGCCATGGCCGAGCGCGCCGAACCACAATCCTTCATCGCCAGCATCCTGCCGTTCATGGTGATGTGCGTGGGGATGTTCATCGCGCTGCTCGACATCCAAATCGTCGCGTCCTCGCTGCAGGACATAGGCGGCGGCCTGTCGGCGGCGCAGGACCAGATCGGCTGGGTGCAGACCTCCTATCTGGTGGCGGAAATCATCGTCATCCCGCTGTCGGGCTGGCTCACCCGGGTGTTCTCGACACGCTGGCTGTTCACCATCTCGGCGGCCGGCTTCACGCTCGCCAGCATGCTGTGCGGCTTCGCCTGGAGCATCGAAAGCATGATCGTGTTCCGCGCGCTGCAAGGGCTGCTCGGCGCGTCGATGATCCCGACGGTCTTCACCTCGTCGTTCCACTATTTCCAGGGTCCGAGGCGGGTCTACGCGGCCGCGGTGGTCGGCAGCATCGCTTCGATCGCACCAACGCTCGGGCCCGTCATCGGCGGCTGGATCACCGACACGCTGAGCTGGCACTGGCTGTTCTATGTCAACGTGATTCCCGGCACCATCATCACAGTGCTCGTCGCGTGGCTGGTCAAGATCGACAAGGCCGACCCGTCGCTGCTGAAGGGCGCCGACTATATCGGCATGGTTCTGATGGCCGTCAGTCTCGGCACGGCGGAATACGTTCTGGAGGAGGGCACGCGCTGGAACTGGTTCGACGATGCGACGATCCGCAACGGCGCCATCGTCGCCAGCGCAACCATGGTTCTTTTTGTCATCCGCAGCCTGACCTACTCCCAGCCGGTGGTCGACTTCCGTGCCTTCGGCAACCGCAATTTCGCCATTGGCTGCTTCCTGTCCTTCGTCACCGGCATCGGCATCTTCGCCACGATCTACCTGACACCGCTGTTCCTCGGCTATGTCCGCGGCTACGACGCGTTCCAGACCGGGGTGGCGGTGTTTTCCACCGGCGTCGCTTCGATGATCGGCGTTCCGGTCTACATCTTTCTCGCCAAGCGCTTCGACACGCGCTGGCTGATGATGTTCGGCCTGGCCTCCTTCGGCGCGTCGATGTGGAGCTTCAGCGCCATCACCAGCCAGTGGGGTGCGGCCGAACTGCTGATCCCGCAACTGTTCCGCGGCTTCCCACAGGTCTTCGCGGTGGCGCCGAGCGTCAATCTCGGCCTCGGCAGCCTGCCGCCCGAACGGCTGAAATATGCCAGCGGCCTGTTCAACACGATGCGCAATCTCGGCGGCGCCGTCGGTATCGCCATTTGCGGCGCGATCCTGAACGACCGCACCAACTTCCACTTCCTGACGATCGCCTCGCATCTGACGCCACAGAACGAGGCCGCGATGCGGCTCGTCGACAATGTCGCGCAGCGCTACGGACAGTTGCCAGGCGCCGTCGCCGACGGTCACACCGCCTCGCTGAAGCAACTCTGGGCGCTGGCCTACCGCGAGGCCTCGACCATGGCTTACGCGGATGCGTTCCTGGTGATCATGGTCGCCTTCGTCATCGCGACAGCGCTGGTTCCGTTCCTGCGCAATGTCGCGCCGAAGGCGCCGCCGCCGGACGCCCATTGAGATCAAACTCGCCACCGCGCCGGCAGAGTGCGGGCATTTGGGCTAGTCGCCCGCGCGGGTAAGCAGCAGCGCGCGTTCCCTGTCGTTGCCGGTCAATTCCGCGGCCTGGCGGAACGCGGCGCGGGCTTCCGCCTGATATCCCAGTTTCTCCAGGAGATCGCCGCGCACCGTCGGCAGGAGATGCGAGTCCTTCAATCGCGGCTCGTCCTTCAGCGCCTCGACGATAGCGAGCCCCTGCGCGGGTCCGAACGCCATGCCGACGGCCACCGCGCGGTTGATTTCGACGATGGGCGAAGGGGCCGCCAAGGCCAGGGCCTGATAATAGGCTGATATTGCAATCCAGTCGGTGTCGGCGGCCGTTGCCGCGCGGCTATGGCAGGCGGCGATCATCGCCTGCAGGAGATAAGGGCCGGGCGTGGTCGTCAGGGTCATGGCGCGGTTCAGGCCGTCGAGGCCGCGTTGGATGAGCGACCAGTTCCATCGGGTGCGGTCCTGGTCGAGCAGCAGGATCGGCTCGCCCGCCTTGCCGGTGCGGGCGGGGAAGCGCGAGGCATTGAGGTCCATCAGCGACACCAGCCCCTGCACCTCAGGCTCATCAGGCATCAGTGCCGCCAGCGAACGGCCGAGTCGCTGGGCTTCGCCGCAGAGATCGGCGCGCAGCCAGGCCGGCCCGGCGGTCGCCACATAGCCCTCGTTGAAGGTGAGATAGACCACCTCCAGCACGGCGGCGAGGCGTTCGCGACGCTCATCGCCGCGCGGCGTCTCGAACGGGATGGCGGCATCACGAAGCGTCCGCTTGGCGCGCACGATGCGCTGGGCGATTGTGGCTTCGGGCACCAGGAAAGCGCGGGCGATCTCCGGCGTCGACAACCCGCCCAGCAGCCGCAAGGCGAGTGAGGCGCGCTGCTCGGCCGGCAACAGGGGATGGCAAGCGGTGAAGATCAGCCGCAAAAGGTCATCATCGATATCCTCGTCGAGCGCTGCCTCGATGTCGGGCATCTCGCGCTCCAGTTGAGCGAGGTTGATGGCGAGTTCACGATGTTTGCCGTCGATCATGGTGGTGCGGCGCAGCCGGTCGAGCGCCCGATTCCCAGCGACTTTGGTCAACCAGGCGGCCGGGTTGCGTGGAATGCCGTCCCGGGGCCAGCGCTCCAACGCCAGCAGAAAGGCATCCCCCGCGATCTCCTCGGCCAGTCCGATATCCCTGAGATAGCGGGCAAGCCTGGCGGTGAGCTTCGGCTGCTCGATCCGCCAGACCGCTTCAATGGTGCTGTTGGGCGTCAACTCTTCAGCTCGCCAAAACCTTCAGCTACCTTCTGGACGTCCTCGGGGAAATCGCTCATCTCGAAGACGCGTCGAACCTCGATCAGGTCATTCGCGCCGGCGGGGCAGCGGCGGGCCCATTCTATGGCCTCTTCACGCGAGCGCACGTCGATCACCCAATAGCCGCCCAGCACTTCCTTGACCTCCGCGAAGGGGCCATCGGTGACAACAGGCTTTCCGCCCTTGAAGCTGACCCGCGCTCCCTCGGACGGCGGATGCAGTCCGTCGAGCGCTAGCAGCACGCCGGCCTTCTTGAGCTCCTCGTTGTATCGCATCATCCCTTCCACCGCCTCGGCGCCAGGCCTGACATCGGGCGCCGCCTCCGCGTAGCCGCCGGGGATCATCAGCATCATGAACCGCATGGTCTTTCTCCTTCGTGGGGTTGGTTCGATGATACGACGAACGGGGGATGGCGAAATCGACAGGAATGGCAAAAAAGTTCAAATCCCCGGTCGCGCCAAGGACCGACAGCGTTGGACCGCCACATGGGCGAGGCTGCCATCTGGCCCTGCCAGTTTGCCCTGATATGTCAGCTTGCATCCATCACCTTGAGTAAACCCGCGTGAAATCACCCAACCTGGCCGGCACCGCTTCCCCCATGATCCCGGTGCTCGTCTGCGCGCTTGGCATCTTTCTCCTGTCCGGCATGGACGCGGCGATGAAGGTGCTGGTCATCGCGGTCGGGGTCTACAACACAGTGCTGTGGCGTAGCATGCTGGCGACCTTGGTCGCCGGCGCGGCCTGGCTGGCGGGGCCGCGCTCGCTTCCAACTCCCTCGGTGCTGAGGCTGCATGCGCTGCGTGCGGTGGTCGTCAGCTTTGTCCTGCTGTGCTTCTTCTGGGGGCTCGCGAGGCTGCCGCTGGCGGAGGCGATCGGGCTCAGTTTCGTGGCGCCGCTGTTCGCGCTGCTGCTGGCCGCACTGCTTCTGGGCGAAAGGATACAGCGCAAGGCGATCTGGGCCTCGCTTGCCGGCATTGCCGGTGTCGTGATCATCGTGGCCGGCCAGTTCGGGCAGAAAACCTATGCCGGGGATGCGCTGCTCGGCACCGCTGCGGTGCTCGCGTCGACGGTGTTCTATGCCTACAATCTGATCCTCGCCCGGCAACAGGCGCAGTTGGCCAAGCCGGTCGAGATCATGCTGTTCCAGAACCTTGGCGTTGCGGTCACCCTTGGTCTTGCAGCACCCTGGCTCGCCATTGCGCTGCCCGGCAATCTCTGGCTTCCGCTCGCCGGGGTGACGGCACTGTCGCTCGCCGGCCAGTTCCTGATGAGCTGGGCCTATGCGCGTGCCGAGGCGCAATATCTGATCCCGACCGAATATTCAGCCTTCATCTGGGCGATCGCGCTTGGGTGGTTCTTCTTCGACGAGGCGGTGACCTGGACCACGCTGGCCGGAGCCGGCCTCATCGTGGCAAGCTGCCTGATCGCCGCGCGCTCGAACCCCAGGCTGGCCGAGCCGATCGAAGCCGCGGTTTGATCAAGCCGAATGCATACTCGTGATCGTCACCGCACCGCCTCGCGGTGGGTGCCGGGCAGGCGGGTGGCGATGAGCTTGTCGATGCGGCGGCCGTCGAGGTCGACCACCTCGAAGCGCCAGCCTTGGGCGTCGACGCATTCGCCGGTCGCCGGCAGATGATGCATGTGCGACAGCACATAACCGGCGACGGTCTCGTAGTCGCGGTTTTCGGGAAGGTCGAAGCCCAGAAGCTCGGCCATCTCGTCGGCCTGCATATAGCCGGCGAGCAGCCATGAGCCGTCCTCGCGCTTGACGGCGTTTTCCTCGTCGCCGGCATCGAGGTCGGCACGGAACACGCCGGTGATGGCTTCGAGAATATCGGCGGGCGTGACGATGCCTTCGAAATGGCCGTACTCGTCATGCACCAGCGCCATCGGCACATCGGATTCCTTGAGTTTATGCAGCACGTCCAGCGCGTCGGCCTGGTCGTAGACGATGGGGGCGGCGCGCACATGCTTGCGCGGGTCGAGCGTACGGCCGGCAAGGATCGCGGCCAGCACGTCGCGCGTCTGGACGACGCCGACCATCACATCGACGCCGCCATCGCCCGCCGGCAGGCGCGAATGCTGGGTTTCCATCAGCAGCTTGCGGATCGTCGTGTCGTCGGACTGCAGATTGATCCAGTCGACCTCGGTGCGCGGCGTCATGACCGCGCGCACCGCACGGTCGCCAAGCCGCATGACACCGGCGATCATGCGCCGTTCGTCGGATTCGATGGTGCCGTGATGCTCGGCTTCGGCGACCAGCATCTTGATCTCCTCGTCGGTGACCTTTTCCTCGCTTTCGCCGCGCTGGCCAAGCAGCCACAATATGGCGCGGCCGGAAATGTCAAGCAGGAAGACCAGCGGTGCCGAGATGGTGGCAAGGATGGTCATGGCCGGTGCCGCGCGGGCGGCAACCCGCTCCGGGTCGCGCAGCGCGATCTGCTTGGGCACCAGTTCGCCGACGATCAGCGAGAAATAGGTGATGATGGCAACGACGATGCCGACGCCGAGCGGATCGGCGACGCTTTCGCGCATGCCCGCCGAGGCCAGGAAGACGGACAAACGGTCGCCGAGCGTGGCGCCGGAGAAGGCGCCGGAAAGCACGCCGACCAGCGTGATGCCGATCTGCACCGAGGACAGGAACTTGCCGGGGTTAGAGCCAAGGTCCAGCGCCCGCCCGGCGCCGTTGACGCCGCGGTCGATCATCGCCTTGAGCCGTGCCGGGCGCGATGAAACGATGGCGAGCTCGGACATCGACAAAAGGCCGTTCACACAGATGAGGACGACCACGATAGCAATTTCAACGTATAGCATGAGGGCTCAATAGCATTGCGGCGCGGCCTTCGAAAATAGTCCGCCAGCATTTTTGGAAAATGACAGTGCTGGCTGATAAGGCGACACGACCATGCGGCGCGCAGACGCTGGCTCTTTCGACTGTTTGCGATCGCGGCCGTGTCGCAAGGCCCATTCCATTCACTTCAGGTCCTTCAGCACGCCGATGATTGCCTTGCCGTCGGTGAAATAGGGGTCGCCGCCGCCGTTGCGGCCGGTCCTGGTGGCGCCGATGCCCGCCATATCGCTGGTCGATGCCAGCAGGCCTGCCGCGTTCAGGTCGCCGATCAGGAAGTCGCGCTCGGCATCGATGTCGGGACTGATGTGATGGGTGATCGCGCCAGTGTCGTGGCTGAGACCGACGCCGCGATCGAAGCTGGCGGCTCCCAACCAGAGCGGACGGCCGTCGTCGCCGACCGTTTCCGTCTGCCAGAAACGGACGTGGTGGCGTCGGTCCGCACTGTCGCCGGCCGGCTTTTCGAAAGCGAGGTCCTGGGCGCGGCCTTCGAACAGCAGGCGGCTCATCGGCGCATCGGGATAGGGACGCGAAAACAGGACGCTTTCGCCGATATCGATGGCGGTTCTCAGGGTGACGGCATCGGCGGTGTCCCAACCGGCGACGGCGAGGGCATGAACCACCTCCTTCTCGGTGCCGACAAGGCCGACATTGATCGGGTCGCCGGGAATGCCTTGCTGCGTGTGCGTCACCATCTCGAAGCGCTGGTCGCGAAAGCCGCGCTCCCGGAACGTCCAGAACTCCGGCGCAGCGAAATAGGCAAGCGCGAGCCAGGCGGCCAAAAAGGCCGCCACCCAGATTGCTATGCGTCGCCGAATACTCCGCTGGCTCATCTACTCATTGTCTCGTGTTGCGGCCACCATGCGTTCGTCATCCTAGGCCGGAGCAAGGAGCGAAGCGACGCGGCGCAGACCCTAGGATCCATGCCGCGGCATCGGCCAAAGAATACAGCAGTTCAGAATGGGCGGAACTGCCGGAGAGATGGCACGCGTTCTTCCGACAGCATCTCACCGTCGCACCCGCCCACAGGTCACGGCATGGATCCTAGGGTCTCCGCGACGTCGCTTCGCGACTGCTTCGCCCTAGGATGACGAAGTGAGGGTTCCGGCCAAACTCCGTCGTCTTTGATTGCTGTGCTAGCGGCAGGCGCGATAGCCGTTCTTGCGGTTCTTGATGTCGAAGTGGAAATGGTTGCGGTGATCGTAATTGTAGCCGGGGCCGAGCACCGTGGTGAAATACTGGCAGCCGTCGGCGCGTACATTGTTGAGGAAGCCGCGGGTGCGGAAGGCGAAGAGGCCGGGCTTGCGCACGTCGATGTCGTCGCCATTGTTGAGCTCGATGCTCATGACGTCGAGCGCGTTGCCCTTGCCGTGCTCGGACAGCACGCCTTCGCCGGCGATGTTGCGGCAGGAATAGCTGGAGCCCTGGTGGATGGTCCTGACGCCGGAGAAATAACGCCAGCGGGCGGAGGGAACGAGTTCGTTCTTCGTCCAGGCGGCGAAGGTAGCGGCCATGTCGCAGGTCAGCGTCGCGGCGGGTTTCATCTGGATGCTGCCGATAGCCGTGACTTTTACGGGATAGTCGATGCCGCACTGGCCTTCGTGGATCGGCGCCAGGTCGGTATAGGCGACGTCGAGGCGCTTGAGCTGCTGGCGGCAATCGGTTTCGCTGGCCGGTATCTGCTCGACCGGCGACATCGGCTCATCCATGCGCGGATAGGCGGCCTGGGTCATGTAGGGGTTGGAGGGGACAAGCCGTTGCATGCCCGTATATTGCGGTACCGCCGACGTTTGCGCGCCGACATCGACCGCCGGCTGCAATGACAGCACACTACCGGTGTTGCAGGCCGAAACGGCCGCAAGCGTGAGGCCGGCGGCCAGTAGCATTGCAGGTTTCGAGTGACGCGCAGTGGCGAGAAACACGGCGCGAGTTTTGCCGGTCATTGGCGGAATCCCAATAGTGGATATCCGGCATTTTAACGATCAAGGGTAAAGGAAAACTCAGCGCCCGCGTTCATTCCTGAGGCTGAATTGCGGCGGGCTGCTGATGCGCCTATTGGCAGAACGTGCCGCCGTGCCTGCGTGGCTCGAGATCGAGATGGAAGTGCAAGGCGTGATCGGCATCGGCGCCCGGCCCGAGCACCGTCTTGAACGGACCGCAGGCGGCCTTGCGCACGGCGTTGAGGAATTTGGCGTCCTTCTCCGGCGGTGACGGGCTGATGTCGATTTTCCTGCCGTCCGACAAGGTAAAGCCGGCGATGTCGAGCGCGTTGCCGAAGGCATGCTCCGACAGTTTCCGGGTGCCGTGGCGCGGCCGGCAGACGAAGGCCGAGGCCTGGCTGATCGACTTCACCTCCGTGCCGAACTCCGCCTTGGCTGCCGGCTGAACAACATCGGCGGTGAAGCGGGCGGCCGCCTCGGCCATCGAGCAATTCAACTCGGTGCCGGGACCGATGGCGACCGACTTGTTGAGTGTCTTGATGACGATCGGATAGGGGATCGAGCAACCGATCTCGGGATCGCTTTCAGCCTTGTGCTCCTCGAATTCGACGCCAAGCGCCTTCAGCCGCTCGCGGCAAGCGACTTCCTCGGCAGGCATCTCTTCGCCGGGCCGATCGGCCGAGCGCGGGTCGGGAAGCATCTTCCTGTCGCCGGTTTCAGCCGGTTTTTCAGGCGGTTGCGGCTCTACATCAGGCGGCTCAGCCTGAGGTTCAGCGGTGTTGTCGGGCCTGTGTGTCGGGATCGGCACCTCGGGTGGCGGCTCCGGCTCGCTTTCCGTTTCGGCTGATGGCTCCCGGGCTGAAGGTTCGGGCCGCGCCTGCTTCTTCCGACGTGATTCTTCTTCATTGAACTGGTCGGACGTTGTGCCTGTCTTGGGGCCGTCCGCCTTGGGGCCGTCCGCCTTGGGGCCGTCCGCCTTGGGGCCGTCTGCCTTGGGGCCGTCTGTCTTGGGAGGGTCGGTCTTCTGCTCTTCCGTCTTTGGAGCGGCGGCGGGACGTGGTTCAGGCACCGGCGCATTGGCAGGCGATGGTAGCATTGGGGATGATGTTGGAGGCGGCGGCGTCAGAGACGATGGCAGGGGATTTCGCGGCGGGGGATTTTGCTTTTTCTGCGGAGCCGGTTTCGGCGTGGACTGCTGCTCCACTCGCAATTTCGCCTTATGGCGGCCACGCGGCTTCAACGGCTGGTCGACCCGCGGTGTTAACGGCTGCTCCACCCTCGGTGTCAGCGGCCTGTGATGCTTGTGACGATGTTTGGCATCGGCAGGCATCACGAGCAAGGCGGTGACGGCCGTAGCCAGTGCGATCCTGTATATTCGGGAAAAGACAGACGACCCCATCGCCGTCAACGGCGCGCGCGCCCGGAGGTTGCCTTCAGCCCATCACGAACGGTAACCACGCCGTTACGCGCCGATCGCTTCGAGGCCTTCCTCCAGCCAATCGGCGAGCAGCGGCATGCCAAGCAGGTATTTTGCCGTGCGCCTGTTGGCGCGTTCGCGCGCCGCGGTCACCGCGTCGGACCATTCCGAGGCGTCGTAGTCGCCGCGCCCGACCCAGGCCAGTGCAATCAGCTCGGCGGCTTCGTCGACGTTGAGGTCGTTGATCAGTTCGCGCAACTCCTCCTCGGTCAGGTTTTCCGAACTTTCCTCGGCAAGGCCGTCATGATGATGGTTGTCGCGCGTGTCGCCATCGAACTCGATCTCGTGTTCGGCGCCATCGACATAATCCTCGTTGACCGCGGCACTCAGCGCCTTGGCCTTGAGGATGAACAGGCGCACGGTATCGGGGCCGATCGAGAGTTCCCAGTCCTTTTCAAGCCGCCGCTGCACGGGCCGCCTCCGTCAGTCGTTTGCCGGATGATAACGGATTTGCGGCATCCGTCACCTGATGTTCTCCACTCGAATTTTTTTCCGGGATGAAACGCGGGGCGCTTGGCGTTAGTGTTACATTCTCACCCCTCAAGGAGGCTTCGATGCACAAAAGAATGCTGATCCAGGCCGCGACTGCCCTTGTCGCGCTGCAGTTCTTCGCTGTCCCGGTGTTCGCGGCGGGCAGCAGCAGTGGTGGCAGCGACCAGACCGTCACCCAGTGCAAGAAGGGAGAGGTGTGGGACAAGAAGAAGAAAAAATGCGTCGCCCCCCAGGAAGGCATGCTGGACGACGACAGCATCTATGATGCAGGCCATGCGCTGGCGATGGCCGGGCGCTATGACGAGGCGATCTCGGTGCTCACCCTTGCCGCCAACAAGCAGGATCCGCGCATTCTCAACTATCTCGGCTATTCGCACCGCCATTCCGGACGTGTCACCGTGGGCCTCGGCTATTACGAGGAAGCGTTGCGCATCGACCCGAACTACACGCTGGTGCGTGAATATCTCGGCGAGGCGCACCTGCAGATCGGCGATCTCGCCGGCGCACAGCAGCAGCTGATGGAAATCGAGAAGCGCACCGGCAAGGGATCGCGCGAATACGGCATGCTGTCCGAGCAGATCGAGCATTTCATGCGGAGCTGATCAGGCTCCCAGGGCTTGTCGAAGCGGCCGCGAGCGATCGCGGCCGTTTTTTGTTTGTCTCCAGCCCCATTGTCTGCCTCCTCTTGGTGAAAGCGGGGATGATTTTTGCAAAACCGATTTTTGGGCGTGAAAAACCCGCTGACATTGCTATATTGGGGGAAATTGTGGTGAAACGGTTCCGTTAGCCCGAGGCTGCCGGACCGTTTTCTTTTTGTACCCATCGACAAGGCTTTCCCCGAAACGCGGGGGTGGCGGCAGGAAAGGTCAGGCATCATGAACAAGGTCCCGATGACAGGCGAGGGGTTCGCGTCATTGAAGGAAGAACTGCGTTGGCGCCAGCAGGAAGAGCGGCCGCGCATCATCGAGGCGATCTCGGAAGCGCGCTCGCACGGCGACCTGTCCGAAAATGCCGAATATCATGCCGCGAAAGAGGCGCAGAGCCTCAATGAGGGCCGCGTCAACGAACTCGAGGACCTGATCGCGCGCGCCGAAGTCATCGACGTCACCAAGCTCAGCGGCGACAAGGTCAAGTTCGGCGCCACGGTGGTGCTGGTCGACGAGGACACCGAGGAAAAGAAGACCTACCAGATCGTCGGCGACCAGGAAGCCGACGTGAAGTCCGGCCGTATCTCGATCTCCTCGCCGATCGCGCGTGCGCTGATCGGCAAGGAAGTCGGCGACGCCATCGAGGTCAATGCGCCTGGCGGTGCCAGGGGCTATGAAATCGTCCAGGTGCAGTTCATCTAAGGAATTGGGGGCAGGCGCCTATTCAAGCGAAGTTGCGCTGCCCCTCATTGCCCTGCCGGGCATTTCTCCCCGTATAGTGACGGGGAGAAAGACGATGTCACGGATGGTTTCGCCAAACCTTAGCGGTGCAAGAGGACGCTGACGCAACGCGCAGTTCCCTTCTCCCCGTCACTATACGGGGACAAGGTGCCGGCAGGCGGATGAGGGGCGGCGCTGACCTTTGCGATTGAATTGATTGAGTAAATCAACCTCTACTGGTGGCCTGGCCAAGCTCCAGTAGCCTGTCCGCCTCAGCCACCACTTCCGCCGGCGTCACACGCCCTCCTGCAGCGGCCAGCAGCGTCGACGCACAGGGCCCACGTGGACCCGTCAAACCCGGTTCCGTCGCCAAAAAAACGGCAACCGTCGGCAGGCCGAAGGCGCTGGCCAGGTGGGTCAGGCCGGTGTCGGCGCCGATGACCAGCGTCGAGTGGCCGAGGATGCCGGCGATGTCGGCCAGCGGCGATTTCGGCACCACGACGGTGGACGGCACGGCCCTGGCGATCGCTTCAGCCACGGACTTCTCACGTTCGTTCGACCAGGTGGTGACCGGAATCATGCCGCGCTCGACCAGCAGGCGGGCCGTTCCGATCCAGTCCTCGACGGGCCATTTCTTGTCCTCGCGGCTGGTGCCGTGCAGCAGGAAGGCGGTTTTTCCGATGGTGCCGGGTAGAGTGCCGAGTGGTGGCACGATGCCGGAGTCGAGCGTCGACAGATCGGGCTGATAGCCGAGCGCCAGCCCAAACAGCCGCCTTGTCCGCTCGATGGCGTGCAGCTCGCGCGGCACGGCGTAGGTGACGTCATAAAACAGCGTCGCCGAGGGTTCGCGCGCGCTCGAACGGTCGAAGCCGGCGATCGGCGCGCCGGCCTGCCGTGCCACCAGGGCCGATTTCAGCAGGCCCTGCGCGTCGATGACCAGATCGTAGCGGCATTCGCGCAACGTGCGGCGCAACGCGGCTGCCTCGCGCCAGGTGCCGCCACTGAACAGCGCCTTGCGCCAGCGCCGGATGGCGACCGTGTGAATCCGCGCGATCGCCGGGTGCAGCCCCACGATGCCGGCGAACGCCTCCTCGACGCACCAGTCGAAGGACACGTCCGGCCGGTTCAGGCTGGCATCCTCGACGGCCGGAAAGGTGTGGATGACATCGCCCATCGACGATGTCTTGACGATCAGGACCTTCATGCCGCTGTCGGAAGTTCCAGCAGCCGGTCCGCCGCCGCAGCGACCTGGCCGACTCCCAATGTCTTCAGGCAGTTGAGATGACCGAGCGGACAGACCTTCTGGTGGCAGGGCGAACAGGAGAGGTGAAGCCAGACCAGTTCGCGGCGTTCCGCCAGCGGTGGCGTATTGTCGGGCGAGGTCGAGCCGTAGACGGCGACGATCGGCGTGCCGACGCCCGCCGCGACATGCATCAGCCCGCTGTCGTTGGAGACGGCGAGCCTTGCCGCCGCGATCAGGTCGATGGCGTCCTCCAGCCGCGTCTGGCCGGCGAGGTCGACGGCGCCGGGAGCCAGGGCCGCGATCTCCGCCGTGACGGCGCGGTCGTTCTTCGAGCCGAACAGGGCGACCTTCAAGCCCTTGCCCATGAACTCGCGGGCCAGGCCGGCATAGTTTTCGCTCGGCCAACGCTTGGCCGGGCCGAATTCGGCGCCAGGCATCAGGGCCACAAATCCCTGTCGGGTCAGCCCGAAACGGTGGAGCAAAGTGGCCTGGTTGCCCGCATCCACTGTCAGATGAGGCGCGCGAAAACTGCCGCCCCTGGCGAGGCTGAAATAGGCCTGCGCGGTGCGCCGTTTCAGGGCCTCCGGCAGCGGCACGACGTCGGTCAAAAGGCCGTAGCGCATTTCGCGCAGATGGCCGAAACGGCGCGGGATGCGGGCAAAGAATGGGATCAGCGCCGACTTCCAGCTGCCGGGCAGGACATAGGCCATGTCGTAGCGGCCGCGCAGCAGGCGGCCGAAGCGGCGGCGATGGGTGAATTCGAGCGCGCCGGGCTTCAGCGGAAAGTCGATCTGCTGGCGGATCTCAGGCATGCGCTTGACCAGCGGCGCGGCCCAGGCCGGCGCCAGCACGTCGATCGCGGCGTTGGGATGGAGTTCCTTCAGCGCCGAGAACAGGCACTGCGCCATCACCATGTCGCCAACCCAGCGTGGGCCGATCACGAGGATCGTTGGGCTTTCAGCCATTCGACATAGTCTCTGACACCGGTTTCCACTGTCCGGAACTGGCCATTATAACCGGCCGCGCGCAAACGGGACATATCAGCTTGCGTAAAGCTCTGGTAGCTGCCCTTGAGGTGGTCGGGGAAGGGGATGAACTCGATCTCGCCGTTGCCCAGCGTGTCGATGACCGTCTCCGCGATGGCACGGAAAGGCTGGGCTCGGCCGGTTCCGCAATTGAAAATGCCACTCGAACCGCGTTTCCAAAGCCACAGATTCACGTCCGCGACATCGCCGACATGGATGAAGTCGCGGCTTTGCTCGCCGGGTCCGAAGCCATCATAGGCGCCGAACAGTTTCGGGTTCTGGCCTTGCTCGACCTGGTTGAACAGATGGAAGGCAACCGATGCCATCGCGCCCTTGTGCGCCTCGCGCGGTCCGTAGACGTTGAAGTAGCGCAAGCCGGCCACAGGCGAATGATCCGTGTCGAAGACGGTGCGCCTGACATAGTCGTCGAACAGTTTCTTGGAATAGGCGTAGACATTGAGCGGCCGCTCAAGCTCGGCTTCCTCGCGAAACTCGGACCCGCCACCGTAGACGGATGCGGAAGAGGCGTAGAGGAAGGGCACGCGCAGCGCGAGACACTGATGCAGCAGCCGCTTCGAGTAGGCGTAGTTCACCTCCATCATGAATTTGCCGTTCCACTCCGTGGTGGTCGAACAGGCACCCTGATGGAAGACGGCCTCGATGCGGCCGAGCCCGCCGGACTCCAGGCGTGGCAGGAAGTCATCCTTGTCGAGGTAGTCGGCTATGCTGAGATCGGCGAGGTTGGCGATCTTGTGGCCGTCGGTGAGATCGTCGACGACGAGGATGTCGTCATGGCCCTCGGCGTTGAGCGCGGCGACGATGTTGGAGCCGATCATGCCGGCGCCGCCCGTGACGATGATCATGAAGGCCTCTGGTTGCTTGCGATTCCGGTCCTTATAAGGGAGGCCAGCCGGGCTGTCGACAAAGCAGGTGGTTGTCTGTTTTGTCCATTTTGTCTATTATGGGCAAAACGGAGTGTCCAATGAAACACTATCCATCGACCGATCTGAAACAGAATCTCGGCGACGTGCTTGCGGCCGCCAGCCAGCAGCCCGTCTCCATCACTCGTCACAACAAGCCGAGATACGTCCTGATGAGCATCGAGGCTTACGAAGCTCGATTCGCCAACGACAGCCGGCGCGCTTATGCGTCGGAGGATGCACCATCCGAACATGTCGAGATACTCGAAGAGTACGCCGCGGAACTGGACCGTGATTAAACCTGTTGCCGCGGATGTGTGGCGATATCCATATCTATGGCATCGCCAACACGGAGATGGCGAGACCGAAGGCCGCAAGACGAGGCCTGTCGCATTCGTCGCCGTTCTCCCGGGGAAGGCCGGAGGCACGAACCTTTTCATCCTTGCAATCACCTCCGCGCAGCCGGGCCGTGATCGCTCAGCCGTTGGGGTTCCGGAAATTGAACGCCACCGTGCCGGCCTTGACCCTATCCCCCTTTGGGTCATAGTCGACGAGTACAACCACGATATCCTGGAATCGTCGGCCTATTTCGAACCGGGTGCGCGCATCGGCGCCTTCAGTCCGTCATTCCACAAAAAAGTCATGTCGGCTTTCATTGCGGCTGTTCGCGCAGGCCGATCCAAAGCCATCCCACGGGCTGACTGAACGGTCTGCAACGGGGGCAGGTCAAGATCACAAGGGACAAAAATGCCGTCGACCGAATTGCTCATCGCATTTTTCGCCACGACGGCGATCTTCGCCTATATCCCAGGTCCGGCCATGCTTTATGCCGCGGCGCAGACGATGGCGCGTGGGCGCTGGTCAGGCCTGACGGCCGCACTCGGCATTCATCTTGGCGGCTACGTGCATGTCTTTGCCGCCGCCGCCGGCCTGTCGGTGCTGTTCCACGCCGTGCCGCCGCTCTACATGGCGGTCAAGCTCGTCGGCGCGCTCTATCTGATCTGGCTCGGTGTCTCGCTATTCCGCAAGCGCGTCGAGGGCGACGTGGCACTGCCCGCCATCGAGCGCAAATCGGCGCGCCGGGCTTTTTTCGAAAGCATCACCGTCGAGGTGCTCAATCCGAAGACCGCGATCTTCTTCATGGCGTTCCTGCCGCAGTTCATCGACGCCTCGTCGGCCTTCCCGGTCTGGCTGCAATTCGTCATACTGGGTACTATCGTCAACCTGATGTTCTCGTCGGCCGACATTGTCTGCGTGTTCCTGGCCGGCCTCGTGATCGGCCGGCTGCGGCGTTCGAGCCGGGCGCAGCGCCTGATGCAGCGGGCCGGTGGTGCGGTGCTGGTCGGGCTCGGCGTCCACGTCGCCCTGCAGAAGAGCTGACGGGCATCGCCGTTGCGCCGGCTCGAATTGCGGTATATCGGCAGGCATGAACGGCCGCCAGCCGCCCCCTATATTCCAGAGACGGTTTTCCCAGCGCGTTGCCAGTGACATGATCAAGCACAATCCGCCTTCACCCGAACCCCTGCACCGCGCCATTGCGCGCTTTGGCGACGTCGCCGTGCTGGTGGTCGGCGACATCATCCTCGACCGCTTCGTCAACGGCGTCATCGAGCGCATTTCTCCGGAAGCGCCGATCCCGGTGCTGCACGGGCGCGGCGAGACCTCGGCGATGGGCGGCGCCGGCAATGTCGTGGCCAACATCATCTCGCTCGGCGCGCGCGCCATTCCGGTTTCGGTGATGGGCACCGACACGGCCGGCGACAGCCTGTTGCGGATGCTTGGCGAGCTTGGCGCCGACACGGCGGGCCTGGCGCAGCAGGGTGGCCGCATGACCTCGTCGAAAAGCCGTTTCAGCGCACTCAACCAGCAGGTGCTGCGTTTCGACGAAGAAGAGATCAAGCCGCTCGGCGAAACGGAGCGGGCCGGTTTGATCCGGCATTTTCGCGCCGCGCTCGCGGCGGCCGACATCGTCATCCTGTCCGATTACGGCAAGGGCATCCTGCTTGATGGCGTCGCCGCCGAACTGATCGCCATCTGCCGCGAGGCGGGCAAACCGGTACTGGTCGACCCGAAGGGCAGGGACTATGCGCGCTATGCGGGCGCGACCGCCATCACCCCCAATCGCAAGGAGCTTGGCGAGGCCGTCGGCCATCCGGTGTTCGCCGATGACGAGATCGTCGCGGCGGCCCGTGAGCTGATCTCGGCGCACGGCTTCGACTTTGTCGTCGCCACACGCAGCGAAAAAGGCATGAGCGTCGTCGGCCCGGATGAGGCCAGCCACATCGCCACCCAGGCGCGCGAAGTGTTCGACGTCTCGGGCGCGGGCGATACGGTCATTGCAACGTTCGCGCTGGCGCTCGCTTCGGGTGCCGATCCCGTCGCGGCGGCCTCGATCGCCAATGCCGCCGGCGGGGTTGTTGTGGGAAAACGCGGCACCGCGCGGCTGACGGTCGAGGAGCTCACCGGCGCGCTGTTGCGCTCGCATGGACCGACCGCCCACAAGGACGCCATCCTCGATGCCGCGTCGGCCGCGCGCATGGTGGCGGCCTGGAAGGAAGAGGGCCTGAGCGTCGGCTTCACCAATGGCTGTTTCGACATCCTGCATGCCGGCCATGTCAGCCTCTTGCACGCGGCGCGCAGCCAGTGCGACCGGCTGGTGCTTGGCTTGAACAGCGATGCCTCGGTGCGGCGGCTGAAGGGGCCGGGCCGTCCGGTCAACGACCAGCATGACCGCGCCTGCGTGCTCGCGGCCCTGGCTTCGGTCGATGCTGTCGTGGTGTTCGAGGAGGATACGCCGCTGGCGCTGATCGAGGCGCTCTTGCCCGACATACTGGTCAAGGGCGCGGACTACACGATCGAGACGGTGGTGGGCGCCGATGTGGTGCAGAAGGCCGGCGGACGCGTCGTGCTGGTCGATCTCGTCGCCGGCAAGAGCACGACCGGCACCATCGGAAAACTGCGCGCGGGCGGCAGCACCAACTGAGGGTTTCATGTCTGAACTGAATGACTATCTGGTCCGCTCGGCGGCCGCGATCACGGCGATGGTCGAGCGTGACCTGACAGGCGAGATGGAACGCGCGGCGAGCGCCGTGGTGACGGCGCTTTCGTCGGGCAAGGCCTTCCTGATCGCCGGCAATGGCGGGTCGGCCAGCGATGCCATCCACATAGCCGGCGAACTCGTCGGCCGTTTCCTGAAGGAGCGCAAGGCCTACAATGTCATAGCACTGCCGGCCAACGCGGCGGTGCTGACCGCATGGGGCAATGATTACGGCTTCGACACGGTGTTTTCGCGCCAGGTCGAGGCGCATGGCTCGGCCGGTGGCGTGCTTCTGGCGATCTCGACCAGCGGCAATTCTCCGAGCATTCTCGCCGCCGCCGAACAGGCGCGGATGATGGACATGACGGTGATCGGCCTGACCGGCGACACCGGCGGCAAGCTCAAGCCGCTGTGCGATATACTGCTCAACGTGCCCTCGACCTCGACGCCGATCATCCAGCAGGGGCATCTGTGCCTCTACCACCATCTGTGCGAGGTGGTCGAAACGCGCCTGCACAATGGCTGACGGGGTATCGCACCCGCTGGTCGAGCCGGGTGTGTGGATCGAGCGGATCGGCGACCGGTTTTTTCCGCGGCACGTGCCGGCGCTGTTCCTCGACCGCGATGGCACCATCAACATCGATACCGACTATCCCAGCGATCCGGGCGAGATCGAGCTCAGGCGGCAGATGCTGCCGGCGATCGCAGCCGCGAACGAGGCCGGGATTCCAGTTGTCGTGGTCACCAACCAGTCCGGCATAGCGCGCGGCTATTTCGGCTGGAGCGTCTTTGCCGCGGTGAACGGCCGCGTCCTCGATCTGCTGCACGACCGGGGCGTGTTCGTCGACATGGTGCTTGCCTGCGCCTACCACGAGGCGGGTGTCGGGCCATTGGGCGTATCGGATCATCCGATGCGCAAGCCCAATCCGGGCATGCTGGTCGAGGCTGCCAAGCGCCTCGGCATTGATCTTGAGCGGTCCCTGATCGTCGGCGACAAGCTGGCCGACATGCAGGCGGGAAAGCGTGCTGGCCTGTCGCAAGGCTGGCTGGTCGACGGCGAGGCGGCGGCTCAGGCCGGTTTCGCCATCAGGCCCCTGCGCGACGGCAGCGACCTCGGTGGCCTGCTCGCAGCCATCGAAATGCTCGGCCGGGACAACAGGTCCTGATCCAGGACAGGCAGTTCATACAGGATCGTTGCGTTCCGAGGCTTCGTAAAGCTTGGCTTCGGTGGCGAAGGAATAGATCATCACCGACATCGAGTAGACGAAACCGTGCCGACCGCACAGGAAGTAGCGCTTGGCCAGGTAGAATTTCAGGAAGTTGCCGAACGGCGACAGCACCAGCCGCACCAGGCCGGGCTTCTTGCCCTTCTCGACCAGCGTGACGGCCTTGAGGCCGGAATAGGCGTTGGCCCGGGCGAGATCCTCCTCGACCGATATTTCGCGGCGATGCAGCAGGACACCCTTTTCGATCGTGCCGGTCTCGCCCGGCACGTGGAAGGCTTCATGCACCCGCGCGGTGAGATCCATGGTGGCGCCTTCCCGGCGGAAAAGCCGCATCAGCCTGTTGTGCAGTACCCAGCGGTGCGCATAGCCGTAGCCCTTCAGCCAATCGCGGCGGCGGATGTACCAGCCGCTGACCTTGTTGTCGGCCGCCTGCGTGATGGCCACGATCGACTGTCGCAGCTGGTCATCGACGCGCTCGTCCGGGTCGATCGAAAGACACCAGGGCTGCGTAGCATGGTCGAGCGAGAATTGCCGCTGACGGGGAAAGCCCGGCCAGTCATTGTGCAGCAGCTTTATCGGGTAGCCCTTGGCGATATAGCCTTTCACGCATTCGACAGTGCCGTCGGTCGAGCCGGAATCGACGACGATGATCTCGGCGCAGAAATCGATGCTTTCCAGACACGGGCCGATCATGTCGGCTTCGTCCACGCAAATGATAAGCGCCGAGACCGGGCTTGCAAATCGAGTCATGGTCCCCTTCCCATGGCGGGCCGTCCCCGGAGCAAACGCTGCTTGTGCCATCTGTTCTTACGCAATCCCGGGCGGAAAACCGTTACACATTTTTCCAGCAATTGCTTGAGAAACCAATCAGGCGGTCAGTTCGGCGGCGAAGTCCGGCGGAGCCGTCCAGCCTTGTACATCAGCCTCTGTCGAATACCAACGCGGCACCGGTGTGGCGGAGACCAGGAATTCGCGGGCGCGAAGGCGGTTGCCGGTTCAGGGGCGCTCGAAGGAGACCAGGCCTTCATCCTTGACACGGCGGATGGTGAGCGCGGTGCGCACCGTGTCGACATTCGGCGTCGAGGTCAGTTCCTCGATGACGAACGTCTGGAAGGCACCGAGGTCGCTTGCCACGCAGTGCAGCAGGAAATCGGATTCGCCCGAAACCATCCAGGCATCGCGCACGATCGGCCAGCCGCGCGTGCGCTCGGCGAAGGTGCGCAGTTCGGCATCGGCCTGATGATGCAGTCCGACTAGGCAGAAGGCGACGACGTCGAGGCCGAGCGCCGGGGCGTTGAGCAGCGCGCGGTAGCCGCGGATGATGCCAGCTTCCTCCAGCCGCTTGACCCGGCGCAGGCAGGGCGGGGCGGAAATGCCAACGCGGTTCGACAACTCGACATTGGTCATGCGTCCGTCGGCCTGCAATTCGCGCAGGATCTTCCAGTCGATGGCGTCGAGGTCGGCTTTCAGGGGCATGGTTGTCTCTGCTCGGCGCAAGAATCTTTCGCGATTTTGTAATTAAACGACTTTTGTGATGGCGCCAGCCCTCATCAACGCGATTTTTGAAGCGTAACGAAAGCGGCGATCGTGCGAATAACCGCGTGGGCCGAACCTTTCCGGGGACGACGGCCCGTTCGTCTTGCTGGCGTGGTTGGCAACCCTTACATTAAGCGCGAATTCCACGTCTTTTTCCAAGGCACCCCCGATTGTCCGCCCCGCTGAGGCTTTAAATGACCACCAAGCACGCGCCTGTTCTCATCATCGGTTCCGGCCCTGCCGGCTATACCGCGGCTGTCTACGCCGCGCGCGCCATGCTGAAGCCGATGCTCGTCGCCGGCCTGCAGCAGGGCGGCCAGCTGATGATCACCACCGATGTCGAGAACTATCCCGGTTTCGCCGACCCGATCCAGGGCCCGTGGCTGATGGAACAGATGCTCAAGCAGGCCGAGCATGTCGGCACCGACATCATCAACGACATCATCACCGAGGTCGACCTCAACGTGCGGCCGTTCCGCGCCAAGGGCGATTCCGGCACGACCTACACCGCCGACGCGCTGATCATCGCCACCGGCGCGCAGGCCAAGTGGCTGGGCATTCCGACCGAGCAGGATTTCATGGGCTTCGGCGTCTCGGCCTGTGCCACCTGCGATGGCTTCTTCTATCGCGGCAAGGATGTCGCTGTGGTCGGTGGCGGCAATTCGGCGGTGGAGGAAGCGCTCTATCTGTCGAACCTCGCCAAGAGCGTGACGGTCATCCATCGGCGCAGCGACTTCCGCGCCGAGCGCATCCTGCGCGAGCGGCTGTTGCAGAAGGAGAATGTCCGCGTCATCTGGGACACGATCGTCGACGAGATCACCGGCCGTCCCGGCAAGGCGCCGCTGCCGCCTTCGGTCGAGGGGCTGAAGCTCAAGCATGCGGTGACAGGCGCCGAAAGCCACCTCAAGGTGGATGGTGTGTTCGTGGCGATCGGCCACGCACCGGCCGTCGAACTGTTCGTCGGCAAGCTGAAGCAGAAGCCGAACGGCTACCTCTGGACGGCACCGGATTCGACCCGCACCGACGTGCCCGGCGTGTTCGCCGCCGGCGACGTGACCGACGATGTCTATCGCCAGGCGGTGACGGCGGCGGGGCTTGGCTGCATGGCCGCGCTCGAGGCGGAAAAGTATCTGGCCGGCATCGAGGTGCATCGCGAAGCAGCGGAATAAGAGCGGCTGTCGGACTGTTAAAAAAACGGCTTAGAGACGCCGTGTAAAAGCCTGATTTTTCATTCAGACGCCAAACAGAACGAGGGGAATCATGGCGTTGGACTGGGACAAGCTACGCGTGTTTCACGCTGCGGCGGAAGCGGGGTCGTTTACGCACGCGGCCGAGACATTGCACCTGTCGCAATCGGCGATATCGAGGCAGGTCAGTGCGCTCGAGCATGATGTCGGCGTGCCGCTGTTCAATCGCCATGCGCGCGGCCTGGTGCTGACCGAGCAGGGCGAGATGCTGTTCCGCACGGCGCATGACGTGCTGATGAAGCTTGAGACCATCAAGTCGCGCCTGACCGAGACCAAGGATCGGCCTTCCGGCGTGCTCCGCGTGACGACGACCGTCGGCCTTGGCGCGGGCTGGCTGACCGAGCGGGTGCAGGAGTTCATCGAGCTCTATCCCGAAATCAGCCTGCAGCTGATCCTGGCCAACGAGGAACTCGACCTCACCATGCGCCAGGCCGACTGCGCCATCCGGCTGCGCCAGCCGCAGCAGCCGGACCTGATCCAGCGCCGCCTGTTCACCGTGCATTTCCACTTGTACGCGGCGCCATCCTATGTCGCCAAGCATGGCAAGCCGGCCTCGGTCGCCGAACTCAGAAACCATCGCATCGTCACCTTCGGCCTGCCGGTTCCGTCGCATCTGTCGGAGTTGAACTGGCTGGAGACAGTCGGTGATTTCGAGGGCGGCCAGCGCGTGCCGTCGCTGCAGATCAACGACATATTGTCGATCAAGCGCGCCGTGCAGGGCGGCGCCGGCATCGCCATGTTGCCGGACTATGTGATCAGCAAGGACTCCGGCCTGGTGCAGTTGCTGCCGGAAACCGAGGTGCCGTCCTTCGACACCTATTTCGCCTATCCCGACGCGATGAAGAACCAGGCCAAGCTGCACGTGTTCCGCGACTTCATCATTGCCAAGGCGCGCAGCTGGTCCTTCTGAGGGCATTCGGCCTGACCTGAACCTCGACATGCCTTGGGCGGCGCTGCTCGCTGCTCGTCAATCCCGCCAGGGTGTCAGGCGCGGCAGCCAGCCAGGGACGTTGCGGCGGTAGGTTTCATAGTCGGCGCCGTAGCGGCTTGCGAGCGTCGGCTCCTCGTAGAACCTGACGAAGGAGCCCATGACAATGGCGCCGATGGCGGCATAGGCGAGAAGCGTCCAGCTGGAGAACAGCAGTGCCTGGCCAAGGATGATCGACAGCACGGCGACATACATGGGATTGCGGACATGGCGATAGACGCCGCCGATCACCAGCTTTTCGGTCGGCGCGATGGGGGCCGGCGTGCCCAACCCCTCCAGCGCGAAGCGGGAGAAGGCATGCAGCAGCACGGCGGCCGCGGCAACGATGAGGATGCCGCCGGCAAGAACAAAGCCCGGTA
Organism: Mesorhizobium sp. GW821-FHT07A06; assembly: GCF_059419085.1. Lineage (NCBI taxonomy): Bacteria > Pseudomonadati > Pseudomonadota > Alphaproteobacteria > Hyphomicrobiales > Phyllobacteriaceae > Mesorhizobium > Mesorhizobium sp. GW821-FHT07A06. The sequence goes on along the minus strand of NZ_JBWKRC010000006.1, from coordinate 141,640 downwards.
CGGTGGACCACGGCAAGCCCCAAGGAAAACGCCGCTGCCGGCAATGGCTGAAAAAGGACGCATTGGCTGCTTTCCGCCTGGTTGCCTCAGAATTGAACGGCCACTGCCTGATTCCAGGTCATCAGGAGTTTTCGGCATTTTGGAGCAAGATCGGCCTGGATTGGCGTTTTCACAACGACAAATGGCCCGCGGCGCGCTCCGTTTTGGGGATTCTGCTGGTCCTATTGGCTTTCGGAATGGGTTAGACCACAGCCTGCGTCTTTTTGCATGCGTGTGTTGCAAAATAGATGCTTGTTTCTTGGGCATGATGAGCAGATATATAGATCATCTCCTGGGCGCGTTCTCCTCCCATTAGCGCCCTCGAGTGTTCCCCTCTGGAGGTTAGCCTTAACAGGCACTTCCAATCAAACTCAGCCGGATCTTCGTTGATCCGGCTTTTTTGTTGCCCGGACCTTACCGGGGCGGACCAGGAATTCACCAGAATTGCCGCGTAACAGTGTCATGTAACCTCTGGTAACATGACAACGATGCCTTCCGATGCTATGTACATGCTAGGACGCGGTGTGGTTCGGACGAGAGATGGGGGCATCACTCGTACGGCCCGGGCTCAGGCGGCTACCGCGTCCGAACCTTTTTTCGCCGAAACCCGGCGACGGCACATGCGGCGGACCTACCGTTTCTCCTCCCAAGAAAACGGTCCGCAAACAAAACGGCGTCCGGCCCCCCGGGCGTCGTTTTTGGTTTCATGCATGTTGCTGTCGCGAGGCGGCGGGGCTCGCATCTGGAGGCCATGCGCCGGTCCCGCTGGTCATGAACCTCCCAAACGTTGATGCCGCCCTCTGTCCTGCCAGCCACCTCTCACCGCTAACGGCGAGAAGTGGTGGATTGCGGCGAAATCAGGCGGCCTTGCCGTTGGTGTTCATCGCTTCGTCGGCGAGACGGCCGGTGAGTTCGGCCATGTGGTCGAAGGCGGCGCGATAGCTGGCGACGCCCGCCGTTGCCGAGCGCAGCTCAATGATCAGGTCGCCGATCTCGGCTTGCGGCATGGTCGCCTCGACGACATCCCACCCCGGCCAGCCGGGCCGGGCGTCATAGCCGAGGATCTGGCCGCGCCGCTGCGGGATGAGCGCGATGATCTTCGAGGTCGCGTCCGAGGGCGTGACGATCTCGACTTTCATCACCGGCTCCAGAAGCACCGGTGAGCAGGCGGCCATGCCTTCCTTCATGGCGAGCTTCGCGGCCATCTGGAAGGCCATGTCGGAGGAATCGACCGCATGATAGGAGCCGTCCGACAGGTTGACGGCGACGTCGACCACGGGGAAGCCGAGCGGGCCGCTCTTCAGGTAATCGCGTATGCCTGTTTCGACCGACTGGATGTAGGTCTTGGGCACGACGCCGCCGGTGATGGTGTCGGTGAACTGGAAGCCGGAGCCGCGCGGCAACGGCTTGATCTCGATCACCACGTCGCCGAACTGGCCATGGCCGCCCGACTGCTTCTTGTGGCGGCCACGCTGCTGCGCCGATTTGCGGATCGTCTCGCGATAGGGCACGGCCGGGGCATGGCCTTCGACCGGGATCTGGTTCTTGCCCTCCAGCCGCTCGCGCACGACGCGCAGATGCATCTCGCCATGGCCAGACAGCACCGTCTCGGCCGAGTCCTGGTTGTGACGCAGGCTGAGCGAGGGATCTTCCTCCGCCAGCCGCTGGATGGCGGCCGACATCTTGACCTCGTCCTTGCGCTCCTTCGGCCGCAGCGCGAAAGCGAATACCGGCTGCGGTGGCTCGAATGCGAACAGCTGTTTGGTGCCGCCCCTGGCCGAAGTCAGCGTCTGGCCGGTCTTGACCTCGTCCAGCTTGCCCAGCGCCACGGTGTCGCCAAGCTTGGCGGCGGTGAGCTTGAACTGGTCCTTGCCGAGCATCTTGTAGATGCCGGAAACCTTCGCCGTCTCACCGCCGGGCAGCCAGAGTTCGGAACCGTCGGCGACCTGGCCGGACAGGATGCGCGACACCGACAGCTTGCCGCCATGCGGTGTGTGGATCGTCTTCATCACCTGGACCACGGTGGCGCCGCCGTCGGGGGCGCCAAGCCGCTTGCGGGTCGCCTCGATGTCGGGTGCGTCGTGGCGGATCGTCTTCAAGAGGCGCAGCACGCCATTGCCCTTCTCGGCGGTACCGATCAGCACCGGCGTCACCACGCCATCGCGCAGATCGGCGGCAAGGTCGTCGAAGATGGCGTCCTTCGGCGGCTCGATCTCCTCGAGCAGCTGTTCCATCAGCTGGTCGTCATGGTCGGCCAGAGTCTCCAGCATGGAGAAGCGTGCTTCCAGTTCGCGCGCCTTGTCGTCGCCGGGTATCTGGGCCACCTCGCTTTCGGCGTACTCGCGGTAGATGTAGGCACGCTCCAGCGCCAGATCGATCGAACCGATGACGACGCCGTCCTTGCGAAGTGGAATCTGGCGCAGCAGAAGCGGCACAGAGCTTGCCGGCTGCAGCATCTTCAGCGTGTCGCGAACGCCTGCTATCGCCTTGTCGACCTTGTTGAGGAACAGGATGCGCGGCACGCCGAGATCATCGAGCTTGCGCATGATGAGCTGCAGGGCGGGAATCTTCTTTTCGTCGGCCTCGGCCACGACCACCGCGAGGTCGCAGGCGGCCAGCACCGGCTCGGCCTCGAAGGAGAATTCGATCGAGCCGGGACAATCGACGAAGGTGATCTGCTCGCCCATGAAATCGGTGGTTGCGACGGTCGCCTCGACGCTCATGGCGTGGGCGCGTGCTTCCGGCGAATGATCTGAGACAGTACTGCCCGAGGAAACCGGGTTCTGGCGGGGAATGGCGCCCGTACGGGCCAATATGGCTTCGAGAAGTGTCGTCTTACCGCTTGCAAAGGGACCGACTATGGCAATGCATTTCGGTCCCGTGCGTCGTCCTCCGGCGCGAGTACCCATGGCTGACCTCCACTCAGGCGTTTCCCTAGGGACCGACTGGCATGCATGGTTCAGGCGTGGTCAATCGGTCCTGAGCGGCGGCCGGCCTGTTCGACCGTCGCGGGCGGGGTTCTTTTCTTGTCGCCACCTGCCCTGACGCATCGTCCCACTTGTTTGCCGGCAGGGCAAGGGAAATAGAAATCGGTGCCCGTGCGTGACCTCAGGCGCTCAGCGCCATGGGTTCGGCATCATCGATGGCGAGCAAGGGCCCCACCTTGTCGCGTGGCGCCGGCCTGCCGAAGAAATAGCCTTGGAAACGATTGCAGCCGGCGGCCTTGGCCAGCTTGAACTCTTCTTGTGTCTCGACACCCTCCGCCACGATGGTGACGTCCTGGATGCGCGCGATCTGCGCCAGCGCCGAAACGAAGATCTGCGCCACCTGGTCATGGGCAAGGCTGCGGATGTAGGAGCGATCGATCTTGATGCTGTCGATGGGCAAGGTCTTCAGATAGTTGAAGCCGCAATGGCCGGTGCCGAAATCGTCGAGCGCGATGTGGAAGCCGAGACCGCGCAAGGCTTCGAGGCGCCGCAGGGTCTCGGGCGTGGCGGCGGTTGCCACCGTCTCGGTGATCTCGATGATGAATTGTGTCGCCGAACGTCCGGTTTCCTTCAGCACGCGGTCGCACATGGTGACGATCTCGTCGCGCTTCAGCTGCTCGCCAGAGACATTGATCGAGATGCGGCGTCCGGGGAAATGGCCGATATCGGCGCAAGCTCGCTTGAACACCCATTCGCCAAGCATGTCGACCAGGGTCGAGCGTTCGGCGATCGGGATGAACTCGGCCGGGGAGATCAGGCCGCGAACCGGATGGCGCCAGCGGATCAGGCCCTCGAACGCACAGGTGGATCCGTCCGGGTTGACGATCGGCTGGTAGTGCAGCTCGAGCTCGCCGAGATAGACCGCGGCGCGCAATTCCCGCTCGACCAGGCGGCGGTAGCGCTTGTCGGACAGCATCTCCTCGTCGAACACGGTGACGCGGCCACGGCCCGCCGCCTTGCTCTCATAGAGCGCCAGGTCGGCAACCAGCATCAGTTCTGTCGTGTTCGAGGCATGGGCCGGCGCCAGTGCCACGCCAATCGAGATGGAGAGCGGAATGGTCTTGCCTTCGTGCGATTTGCCGGCCCGCATGGCATCCAGCAATTGCCTGATGTCCTTGTTGATGGCGGTGAGATCGCCGTGCGGGATGATGACGCCGAATTCGTCGCCGCCGAGCCGACCGACCATGCAGCCGGAAAAGATGCGCTCGGTGGTCTTGACGAGATGCGACAGGGTGCGGTCGCCGAACTGATGACCGAATGTGTCGTTGAGCTGCTTGAAATGGTCGAGGTCGATCAAAAGCAAGGCCGCATCGCGCCGGTCGCGCATTGTGCCCAGGCTGTTGCCCAGCGCTTCCAGGAAATAGCGGCGGGTCATCGCCCCGGTCATCGCGTCCCTGGTCAGGAAATGATGCTTTTCCGCCTCGGCGGCGGCGGCGGATCTCAGGCTGTGAACGACGCTGCTGCGCATGTACATCAGCGCCAGCAGGGCCAACCCCGTGGCGAGGATCGAGACCGCATAGGCGCTGTTGGAGGGCAGGTTTTCCGACATCTCGAGGGTGCCAAGCAACGCGGCGCCGATGCTGATCAAAAGCAGCGCCTGGATGGCACGGTAGATCCGGCCGCTATGGTCCTTGATCGTCGCCAGTATGCTCATCTCATCGCCCCCTGCAATGCAGGCTCACGGCTAGTGCGCAGCTGTTAAGAAGACATTGAATTCGCCCCTGTTTCGCCCTGTTGCGCCATGCGGGGAAGGTTCATGGTTAAGGAGAGAAAACCGCGTCTTCGCGATGGCGGGCCGAACGGCCGGTTGCGCCCTGGATGATATCGGCCGAGAATGCGTTTTGCCCCGATAAGCGGGTCGTTTCACCACCAGTTTCAGGATCATACGATGAAGATCATTGCTTGCGGCAGCGTGCCGACCATCATAGCGCCGGACAGATACTTCACCGGCCGGGTTCTGCAGACGCCGATCATCGAGACGGAGACCCCGGCGCGGCTGAGGGCGACGCTGGTGAGCTTCGAGCCGGGCGCGCGCACCCACTGGCACACGCATCCGTTCGGCCAGACGCTCCACGTCACCTCTGGCGCCGGCCTTGCCCAGACATGGGGTGGCCCGATGCTGGAGATCAGGGCCGGCGACACCATCTGGTTCGCCCCTGGTGAGAAGCACTGGCATGGTGCGGCGCCGAAATCGGCGATGACGCATATCGCCATGCAGGAAGCGCTCGACGGCGTCGCCGTGGACTGGCTGGAGGCGGTTTCGGGCGAGCAGTACGGCAGCTGAGCGCCGAGGCCGAGCTTGCGGAAACCCGGCGTCATCGCCGGGTTTCCGTTGTGTTCAGGTGGGGTTGATCAGGTCAGCGATGCCGTAAAACGCTGGATGCGCGTGCAGGCTTCCTCCAGCAGCGCGTCGGAGGTAGCGTAGGAGATGCGGAAGTTGGGTCCGAGGCCGAAGGCCGAGCCGAACACCACCGCCACACCCTCGGCCTCGAGCAATTCCGAGCAGAAGGCTTCGTCGGTGTCGATCACCTTGCCGGCCTTGGTCTTCTTGCCGATCAGCTGGGCGCAGGACGGATAGACATAGAAGGCGCCTTCCGGCGATGGGCACGTGATGCCGCGCGCCTGGTTGAGCATCGACACGACCAGATCGCGCCGGCCCTGGAAGATCGCCTTGTTCCTGGCGATGAAGTCCTGCGGGCCGTTGAGCGCCTCGACCGAAGCCCATTGCGCGATGGTGCAGGCGCCCGACGTCTGCTGGCCCTGGATCATGTCCATCGCCTTAATCAACTGAACGGGACCAGCCGCATAGCCGATGCGCCAGCCGGTCATGGCATAGGCTTTCGACACGCCGTTCATGGTCAGCGTACGCTCGTAGAGCTTCGGTTCGACCTCGGCGATGGTCTTGAAGACGAAGTCGCCATAGGTCAGGTGCTCGTACATGTCGTCGGTCAGCGTCCAGACATGCGGATGCCTGAGCAACACGTCGGCCAGCGCGCGCAGTTCGGCCTCGGTGTAGGCGGCGCCCGAGGGGTTGGACGGCGAGTTCATCAGCAGCCATTTGGTCTTCGGCGTGATCGCCTTCTCCAGCACCTCGGCCGTCAATTTGAAACCGTTGTCGATCGAAGTGTCGGCGAACACTGACGTACCGCCGCAGATCGCCACCATTTCAGGGTAGCTGACCCAGTAGGGGCGGGGGATGATGACCTCGTCGCCAGGGTTCAGCGTCGCCATGAAAGCGTTGAACAGGATCTGCTTGCCGCCGGTGCCGACAATGGTCTGCTCGGGCTTGTAATCGAGATTGTTCTCGCGCTTGAACTTCTTCGCGATCGCCTCGCGCAGTGGCACGATACCCGACACGGGCGGGTACTTGGTCTCGCCACGCCGGATTGCCTCGATCGCCGCGTTCTTGATGTTGTCGGGCGTGTCGAAATCCGGTTCGCCGGCGCCAAGGCCGATAATGTCACGGCCGGCATTTTTCAGCTCGCGCGCTTTCTGCGTCACCGCGATGGTGGCGGAAGGCTTTACGCGGGAAAGGGTGTCGGCAAGAAAGGCCATGACCTTTTATCTCTCCTGAGAAGATCGGCGCGGCCAGGAGCGGCCGCGGCGCTTCTCATGTCGCATCATTCCCGCCAGTGCAAGCCTTCTCGGCTGGGCCAGGTGCGACGGCGAGGTCAATGAGGCGTGATCGGCAACACTAAATTCATTAACGGGCGGTAGAGGCTTGCATGGCAGGATCGCAATCCATTCCGCCAATCCGCGGAGCGAGGAACCGTGTCGCGCAGCATCGGGCTTGCCCACATCATCCGTCATGATGACGGCACCACGTCAGGTGTCTGGGGTCTCTACACGCTGCAAAGTGCCTTCCAGCCGATCTTCGCCTTCAAGGAGGGCAAGCTGTCGGTTGCCGCCTTCGAAGGACTGATCCGGCCGTTCCGTGATGGCGAGGCGCAATCGCCGATGACCTTCTTTTCGACCTGTCCGGCCGCCGACCGTTTGCATATCGAGGCGCTGACCAGGACGCTGCATCTTCTTAATGCCGGCGCCTGCCTGCCGCGGGAGGCATCGATCTTCGTCAATTTCGACCCGTCGGTGTTCACCGAGCGGGCGGTCGCCGACAATGCCTTGCGTGAAATGCGGCTGGTGCTGCACGAGGCCGGCATCGATCCGGGCCGCGTCGTGTGCGAGGTGACCGAGCAGAGATCGGCATCGCAGGAGACGCTGCACGGTTTCGTCGCGGCGCTGCGGGGCAACGGTTTTCGCATCGCCGTCGACGACTATGGCGCCGACGATTCCGACATCAACCGCATCAAGGAGTTGAGGCCCGACATCGTCAAGTTCGATGCCCTCTGGATCACGCAGCTGATGGAATCCGGCGCCGGTTTCGCCCTGCTGACCTCCATGGTGAAGAGCTTCGAGGAGCAAGGCATCCGCACGGTGTTCGAGGGTATCGAGGAGGGGTGGCAACTGGAACTCGCCGAGAAGTCCGGCGCCTCGATGGTGCAGGGCTTCGTGCTGGCGCGGCCCGAACTGGCGCCGACGAGTTTCCGTGTTTTCGCAAAAAGCAATCCAGACCCGGTTGCCGCCGCGAGTGATGCGCCCACTGCCCGCACCGTCGCCCCACGTACGGCGCGATCGACGAAAACCTTCGGGCGCCGGGTAACGCCATGAGGCTCGAGCGGCGGCGCAATGTCGGCGATGCGATCTTCGTCGACGAGGTCGGCATCGAATACGGCGTCCATGGCGATTTCCGCCTGCGCAGCGCCTACCAGCCGATTTTCGCGCCGCTCGGCGGCATGCTGCACGCGGTGGCGGTCGAAGGGCTGATCGAGCCGCACCGTGGCGGCCGGGTAGGGTCGCCGCGGGCGTTCTTCGAGAGCATTGCGGTCTCGGACCGGCTGTTTGTCGAGACCATGTGCCGGGTTCTGCATCTCAGGAATTTCCAAAACATCGGTGTCGACGGGCTCGACCTGTTCTTCAACTACAATCCGATGGTCAACGACCATCCCGGGCGGGCGCTGGCCGAGATCCGGTTGATGAGCCGGCATCTCGGCGAGCTCGGCCTCGCCCCCGGCATGCTGGTCTGCGAAATCACCGAACAGGCGGCGGACGACGCGCTTCTGATCCGGCTGGTGCGCGAAATGCGGCGCGACGGCATCCGCATCGCCATCGACGATTTCGGCACCGGCCACTCGACCGAGGAGCGGGTGAGCCTGCTCCAGCCCGATATCGTGAAGATCGATGGCGGCTGGTTTGGAGAGTTCTGTCGCCACGCCGCCGCCGAACGCTTTTTCAGGCCGCTGGTGTCCAGCCTGCACGATCGCGGCGCCAGGGTGTTGGTCGAAGGCATCGAGCAGCCCGCCCATCTGCGCGTCGCGCTCGACGGCGGCGTTGACCTGCTGCAGGGTTTCCTCCTGGCCCGGCCGGCGCTGGCCGGCACCATCTTCGACGAAAAGCCGATCGCCATCGATGCGCTGCTGGGCAAGGAGAACAATGTCGTGCCGCTGTTCGGCTAGGGCATGCCGAGTTCCGGTTCTCGAAGACCACCGTTCATGGCTCGGCCTGACCTGAATCTCGACAATGCCTAGAGAGAACGCTTTCACATATCAGCGCCGCTGATGGTCGCGCCAAAACAAATCATTGGTTGAAGGCACGGCGGCTGCGATAATCGCCTGGCCAAGGCAGCTCCGGGGATCGTCCATGATACTCTACAGCATGATCGACAGCGGCAATTGCTACAAGCCGCGCCTGCTGATGGCCAAGCTTGGCCTCGCCTTCACCACGATCGAGGTGAGTTCGCATACCGGCGACACGCGAAAAGCCGACTTCGTCGCCAAGAACCCCAACGCCATGGTGCCGCTGCTCGAACTCGACGATGGTCGCCGGCTGGCCGAATCCAACGCCATCCTGCTCTATCTCGCCGAAGGCACGCGCTTCCTGCCGGCGGACAGATATGAGCGCGGGCTCGCCTACCAATGGCTGTTCTTCGAGCAGTACAGCCACGAACCCTATATCGCCGTGCGCAAGGCGCTGCTGACCTTTCCCGAGCGCGCCAGGGATGCCACGCCCGAGCGGCTGGCCGTGACGCTGGAGCGCGGCAACAAGGCACTGGGCGTGATGAACAAGTATCTGGAGAACAACGCCTTCTTCGCCGGCAACGCCTTCAGCGTGGCCGACATCGCGCTCTATGCCTACACGCATACGGCTGAGCAGGGTGGCTTCCAGCTCGACGCCTATCCGGCTGTCATGGCCTGGCTTGGCCGCGTCGAGGCGGATCCGGGGCATGTGCCAATCGAGTGGGTTGGATAGGATATCCTTGTCCTCACGCTCGTAGCCGCTCCGCGGCTCGCTCCGGACGGGGCGCGCCAACAGGCGCGACGCCCGGTCGGGCTTGCGGCCTTCGGCCGAAAAGCAAAGCGGGGGCTATTTCAACAAATGGTCATAGCCCGCATGGCTGCCGATCCAGAACCAGATCACATCATCATTGTCACGGATGGCAACGGCTCGGTAACTATCGTCGACCCGCGCCGACCAATAACGTCCCACCTGTTTGAAATGCAGTGATGGATGAAAAGGATCAGCACGCAGTCTGGCAAAACGCCTGTCCGCTTTTGCTCTGATCGACGATCGCAGTTTTTCGTAAGCCTCTCAGAATGATGGAGAGGCGACGTGATTCACAGAGGCCGGGTCCGGCCAGCGCGATGATCAGCCAGTGCCTGTTCGGCAAGCTTGTCCAGCCGACCCGCCTTCGCGTCAGCCTCCATCTGCCGATCCCACATGTCTGATCGAAGCGCCTCGAACCAGGCGGCAAACGCCTTCAGTTCCTCGGGGCTCAATTCGGCGACGGATTTTTCGATTTGCTCGAGTTTGGTCATGGCCGAATGGTACCACTATTGGGCTAAAAATACCATCGGTGGGACCATCGCGCCGGTTGCGGCACCTAACCCCAGATAAACAAAAAGGCGGGATAAATCCCGCCTTCCCATGCTTGGTAGCCTGATCGGGAGCGTCCTGTCCGGGCTGGCAGCTATCTGCTGTTCCAGCGTATCGGGTCTTTCCGCTCCGGGCGCGCTTCTCGCGCGACCGTCAGTACATCCGTGACTTGCCGCGCGCCCCGAGCTATCGCCCGGCGCGCGCCATTCGCAAAATCAGGCTGCCTTGCTCAGAGATCCAGCGGACGACTTGCCAGTGCGGCGGTCCTGCTCGATCTCGAAGTTGATCTTCTGGCCTTCGACCAGGGTCGACAGTCCAGCGCGCTCGACAGCGGAGATGTGAACGAAAACGTCCGCGCCGCCCGCGTCAGGCTGGATGAAGCCGAAGCCCTTGGTGGCGTTGAACCACTTGACCGTTCCAGTTGCCATAAAAATAGTCCTTGCATTTGCTTTGGTTTGACCAGACCGAAGTCCAGCCGGTGTGCATCGAGATTTTGGAGATAGACGTCAGCAAACGCGAAGATCGCGAGGCCCGGATCGATCGGCCGAAATATCAATGGGGCTGATATAGGCTGCTTTCGCACCAAAAACAAGACTGTGTGAGAAAGCCGTGATCGCGGGACTGCCCAACGGCCGCCCCAATCTGGTGAAACCGTTGCCACGGATCGCGCTGTCCGTGGGTCGCGGATCAGGGGAGAGGACCATGAAAACCATTCTGCTTGCCGCCTGCCTGACGCTGGTGGCCGCCGAGGCGCGGGCGATCTCGCGCTACGACCCGACGCATATGAGCTGCGGCAAGGTGCAGTCGACTATCGCGCGCCAGGGCGCGGTCATCCTGCGCTACCAGTCGACACGCGTGCCGGGGCTGCCGCTTTACGACCGCTATGTGCAGAGCCAGCAGTTCTGCACCATGGGCGAGGTGAGGACGCGGGCCTATGTGCCGAGCGCCGACACCAAGTCCTGCCCGGTCTACAACTGCAAGCGTCCGGACAATGACCATTTCCGCCGCCGTTTCCCGCGCCGTCACTAGAGCTTTGTTTTTGACGCATTGCCGGACGGAAAGCCGCTCGCAGGTGATGCCGCCTGCGAACGATCCCGGCTCGGCCTGACCTGAATCTCGACGCGCCTCAAGACCAAGCCCTAGAACCCGAAGGACACCTGCGCCGGGGGCGGCGGGCCGACGCGCACGCCTTCCATGGCCAGCATCTTCTCCTTGGTGACCGAGCCGCCGGGCGCGGAGAAGCCGCCGATCTTGCCGCCGGCCGCAAGGATGCGGTGGCAAGGAATGACCAACGGCACCGGATTGGCACCAAGGGCGGCACCCGTTTCGCGCGGCAGGCCAGCATGTCCGGCGCGCTTGGCCAGTTCGCCATAGGTGGTGGTCTCGCCATAGCTGAGTTTGCGTGCCGCGTCGTAGATGGCGAGGCGGAACTCGTCGACACCGTCGAGATCGACCGGGACGCCGGAGAAATCGACGTCCTCGCCGGCGGCGTAAGCCTTGATCGAGGCGATCAGGTCGACCACCCATGACGGCTGGGCGGTGGAGGCGGAAACGCCGGCATGGCGCATCAGCCGCCGCTCCACTGCTTCGCGGCTGCGTTCGGGCAGGCAGAGCCGGATCAGGCCCTTTTCGCTCCAGGCAATGCCCATGAAACCGATCACTGTTTCTAACACTGCGTGGCCGGCTGTGATCGAAGATGTCGTTTCCATGATGCGCTCCTTTCCGCAAAGCGGCGAAATCCGGGATTCCATGCAGTACATATCAGGAACAATATGGCATCCGTGCCCGTGTCCCGCCACCCGAAAACCACCATATGGCCCCGATTGCCCCCCAGGAATCGCTGGTGTAAGGGAAATCTTAACGACCCGACAAACCGGACCAGAGCGCGGCTTGCCAGCAAAACATACCCTTATCGCGATCGGCGTGATCATGGCGGCGGCCAGCATGAGCGGCTGCACCTCGACCTCGCAGATGAAGGCCGCGCCGTCCCTGACCGAGACCGCGACTGTCGCCGGTGCCGATGCCGGCTTCACCATACCGCTGCCGGACACGGTTTCGGTGCTGCCGCAATCCTCGGGCATCGCCCCCATCCAGACCGCCGAACTCGCCCCTGGCGCCGTCATTTCGGAAGGTGAGGCCGCAGTCGCGCCAGCCAGCCAGCCGACCGCCGCGACCGCGGCCTTTGCCGGCGCGACGCCGACGGCTCCGGCCGTGCCCGCCATCATGATCGCCAGCCCCAGTGCCTGGCAGGCGCCGCCGCCCTCCAAGGCAGGCCAGCCGGTGAAGGCCGCGCAGCCCGTGATCAAGTCCGCCGAAACCTATACGACAGCCGGCCTCGTCGTGCCGGCGGTCGCTGGCGGCCAGAAAGCCATGCCCGGCGTGCAGCAGGTGGCCTATGTGGTGCCGCAGAACCCGGCTTCCCTCGTGCAGTTCCCGTCGGCGCCGCTCAGCCCCGCCGCCCCGGAAGAGCACACAGGCATGCGCGGCGATGTCGACCGGCTGATCGTCAAATACGCCGCGCTCTACCAGGTGCCGGTGGATCTGGTGCGCCATGTCGTCAACCGCGAAAGCACCTACAACCCCAAGGCCTACAACAACGGCCATTGGGGACTGATGCAGATCAAGCACGCTACGGCGCGCGGCATGGGCTATGACGGGCCGGCCAAGGGCCTGTTCGACGCCGAGACCAACCTCAAATACGCGGTCAAATATCTGCGTGGCGCCTGGCTGGTGGCGGATGGCAACGCCAAGAAGGCCGACTGGCTCTACCAGACCGGCTATTATTTCGACGCCAAGCGCAAGGGCCTGCTCGAGGCGACCGGCCTCGGTGTCGACCGCAAGCGGCGCCGCCTGCAGCCAGACGCCTGAGCGCGATGCCCGAGCCGCGCCCGCCGGCCCTCAACGACATCCGGTTGCGCAAGATCCTCGACGAGACCCTCGTTGCACCGCACTGGCCGGACGGTTTTGTGATGCGCAGCTTCGAGCCCGGCGACGCGCCGCCTCTCCATGCGCTGCTGAGCGAGGTGTTCGCCGACGGCACCGACGGCCCATTCGAGGAATGGTGGCCGCGCATCTCCGGCGACCCCGAATTCGATCCGGAATTGTGTTTCCTCGTCATCGACGCCAAAGGCCGGCTGGCGGCGGCGGCACTGTGCTGGACGTCGGCCTTCGTCAAGGACCTCGCGGTTCATCCCGAGGCGCGCGGCAGGGGCATCGGCGAAGCGCTGATGTGGCATGCCTTTGCCAGTTTTCGCGACCGGGGCGCTGACCGTGTCGACCTGAAGACCAATACGGTCGAGAACCCAGCCGCGGTACGGCTCTACGAGCGGCTGGGGATGACGCCGGTCGCCTGGGAAGGCTAGAACAGTTCACCGTTTCACGGAAACGGCGAACCTCTTCGTGACTCTTTTGTTTTGAGGCAATTCCATGGGGAAAGCGCGCGCTTTTCCCGGGAAAAACCGTTCACGCTTTCCTGGAATTGCCGCCGCCAATCGCTTCCTGCCGGCCGATTTTCCCGGAAAACCCAGCGCTCTGTGAACTGCTTCACAGAGGCGGCCGCCGGCCCATGCTAACGAAGCGTGATGACGCCTTCAGCTGATCCGGGATCGTCGATCAGCCGCGCACAGGAGGAAGGCCGCACCGGCATGTGCCGGCCCCTCCACGGCAGGTCCCGGGGCGGGGGTTCCGGGGCCTGCCGTCCTGCGCGATCTTCTCTCTAGATATCCGGCGCATTGCCGATCTTCTTCTTGGGCTCGAGCGCCCAGGCGCGGCCCTCATCGCCGCCCCACAGCAGCCAGGCGATGTGGGGCGGCGATGAGGGGTTGTCCTCATTGCCGAAGTTTTTCCCGCGCTTGTCGACCTCGTGGCGCGCGAAATAGCTGACCATGCGGCGGATGGTGGACGGGGCGAGCTTCTCGCGATTCTTCAGCTCGGTCGCCCGCGCGACACCGATCTCGGTGCCGCCACGGCCGAACCGCTCGCGCAGCCTGAGCCCCCTGGCGGCATTGTCGGCCACCACTTGCGGACAGCGCAGGTCGATCTCGTCGGCGTCGTGCATTCTTCTCCCCGGTCCCGCAAGCCGTAGCCGATGGAGGCAATGCGGGAAAGGCGGAGGGGTTCCAACACGCGAAAGAAACTATCCACCAAGGTGGCACGTCGCATCTTGCCCGAAGTGGCTTGACGGTTAAGCTCCGGTCTCGACTGAAACCGGAGGAAACATGATGCGGCTTCTGCTCTCCAGCCTTGCCACCCTGGTCCTTGCGGCCCCGCTCGTTGCCGGCGCCGCGCGGGCCGCCGACGACTGCGCCAATGCGCAGGACCAGGCGACGATGGACCAATGCGCCGGCAAGGATTTCGATGCGGCCGACAAGAAACTCAACGAGGCCTACAAGCAGATCATGGGTCGGCTGAAGGACAATGCGCCTTCGAAGAAATTGCTGGTCGACGCGCAACGCGCCTGGGTCGCCTTCCGCGATTCCGAATGTGCCTTCCAGGGCGGACCGCGCGAAACCGCCGGCAGCGTCTATCCCATGGTCGTCGCCAACTGCCAGGCGGGGCTCACCGAGAACCGGCTGAAGGAGCTCCAGAGCTATCTCCATTGCGAGGAAGGCGACCTGGACTGCCCGGTGCCGGCGGCACAGTAGCCATCATCCGCTCTTTCCGGGGTTGGCGATCATCTCATCGCCGCCGCGCAAAAATGTCGGAACCGATCGCGACCAGACGTCCTTGGGTCGCAGAGCAACCGCGCCGGGACGCCGGCGCGCGGACCCAAGGAGCCGATCATGATCACCTTTCCCAACGAATCCGCCAGATACCGCACCGCACGCGAAAAACTCTTGAAGAAGGAAATTGAGCTGCGCCGTGCCATGGAAGCCGTGGCCGAGGCTCGGCGTGCGCTGCCACCGGGCGGACTGATCCGCCAGGACTATGTCTTCGATGCGCTCGATGCCGACGGCAGGCCGGCGAAGGTGAAACTGTCGGAGCTGTTCGCGCCCGGCAGGGCTTCGCTCATCCTGTACAACATGATGTTTCCGCGCCACCCGCGGGAAACGCGCGATGTGGCGATATCGGGTGGCACGGCCAGGCTCGCCCGGCCGGACCAGCCATGCCCGTCCTGCACGGCGCTGCTCGACCAGTTCGACGGTGCGGTCGGCCATCTCGACGCGGCCGGCTTCAACTTCGCCGTGGTGGCCAAGACCACGCTGGAAAACCTCGTCACGCTCGGCCGCGATCGCGGCTGGCGCAACATGCGGCTGGTGTCGTCGGCCGCCAACAGTTTCAAGCGCGACTACAATGCCGAGGATGCCGACGGCGCGCAGATCCCGCTGCTGTCGGTGTTCCATCGGGAGGGTGACGGCATCCGCCATTTCTGGTCGTCGGAGCTCGGCTTCGCGCCGACGGAGCCCGGCCAGGACCCGCGCGCCATCGGCACCTGCGAGATCCTGTGGAACCTGATGGATTTCACGCCGCAGGGAAGGCCGGATTGGCACGAGCAGCTGCAGTATGGGGTGGAGTGTTGCCATTGAGGGTGGTGCAGCCTCCCTTCTCCCCTTGTGGGAGAAGGGGGTCCTTACCTGCTCGCCTTGCGCGCGGTTTCGGTACCATTGATCGTGCGCTTCACATCGCGGGTGAAGCTCCCGCTCAAGTCGGCCGGAACATCGGAGGGTGCGCCGCATTGATAGTGGACGGTTTGCGACCCTCTTCATGGATTCGAAGTGCGACTCACAACTGGAAACGCATGGGACTTGCTGCGCGAAAGCGTGGTCGGCTTTGTCAACGACAATGCCCTCAGTCACGGCGCGGCGATGGCCTTTTATGCCGCCACGTCGCTGGCCCCGGTCCTGATAATTGTCGTTGCGATAGCTGGCATCGCATTTGGTCATGACGCAGCGCAGTTGGCTTTGTCTGCCCAGATATCGGGGCTGATGGGTTCAGAAAGCGCGGCGCTCCTTCAGACAGCGCTCGAAGGAGCATCCAGCAAATCCTCGGGAACCCTGGCGGCCATCGTTGGCGTGGCCACCTTGCTCGTCACAGCCTCCGCGGTCTTTGGCGAGATGCAGCAGGCCCTGAATGCGATATGGAAGGTTGAAACGAAAGGGAGCTCGCTGTCGCGTCTCTTGCGTGCGCGTGCGGCAAGTCTCGGCCTGGTCGCCGCACTCGGCTTCATGTTGCTGGTATCCCTGGTGGCGAGCGCCGCGATCTCGGCCCTGGGCGGCATGATCAGCGCTCAACTGCCATTCGGCGAATTTGTTCTGAGCGCGATCAACACCTTGATTTCCTTTGCCCTGATCTCCGTGATGTTTGCCGCTATCTACAAAGTCCTGCCGGATCGTGCCTTGGAATGGCGGGATGTCGGGATCGGTGCTGTCGTGACCGCCGCACTGTTCACATTGGGGAAGTCGCTTATAGGCTGGTATATCGGCACAAGTGCGATCGCATCGTCATATGGCGCGGCCGGAGGGCTGCTCGTCATATTGCTCTGGGTCTACTATTCATCGGAAATCTTTCTGCTCGGCGCTGAGCTGACCCGCGCCTATTCCGTCCGACATGGCAGCAGGTCCGACCTGGACGGGCTGGTTCAAAACGCGCCCACTTCAGGAACTGTTTCAATTCGCCAAGAGGCCAGCCCGTCGGGCGCCGTTGCGTTGTTGGCGGTGGCATGCGTCAGTGCGATGATGACAACCTTTCTGCTGGGGCCTCGTCGCCCATAGCATCAAGAAGGCCATGCGTGAGAGGCGCGCTGCCTCCGCATGTCGCATCCCTGTGCCGATGATTGTCGGTGGATGAATGCTCGGCGCTCCAGATATTCCTGAGAACCAAAGGGGAGATCGCACGTTGCCCTAGCCAACCCCTTTGACAGGAGCCCACCATGCCCAACCGCAGCCTTGCCCAAATCGCCGAGAAGATGCGCGACATCGATGTCGCCATGCTGTCCACCCATTCCGAAGGCGGCGCCATCGCCGGCCGGCCGATGAGCAACAACCAGGACGTCGATTATGACGGCTCGTCCTACTACTTCACCTGGGAGAAATCGGAGGTGGTGGCCGAGATCGAGCGCGACGCCAATGTCTCGCTGGCCTTCAAGGGCGATGACGGCTTCTGGGTTGCCGTCGCGGGCAAGGCCGAGATCATCCGCGACAAGGCGGCGTTCGAGGAACACTGGAACGAGGACATCGACGAATGGTTCGAGCAGGGCACCGATACACCTGGGCTGGCCATGATCAAGATAGAGGCCACGCGCGCCCATTACTGGGACGGCGAGGATGAGGGCGAGGTGACGCTGCAGTCGTGAGGCTGTTTTTTCCTTTCTGGTCGCGGTGGATTGGATCTGGTGGCGGTGGATTAGAGAACGAGGTCGGCGCTCTACGGTAGATGTTTCTCCTTTGGCGAACAGAGCATCGCAAGGTGGCTCTGTGCTCACGCCCGCAGTGGAATACACTCCCCCACCAACCCATGGACGCACCCATGCCCAAGATCGACCTCTCATCCGTCCCCATCCGCAAGGGCTCAGGCTATCCCGCGCCCTTCGACGCCGCTTGTGCCACCCGCACGCGCCGGCGCCTGGGGGACGCCGGCGGCCTTACCGATTTCGGCGTCAACCTGATGGCACTCCCACCCGGCGGCTGGTCGAGCCAGCGCCACTGGCACAGCCATGAGGATGAGCTTGTCTATGTGCTGGAAGGCGAGTTGACGCTGGTCGAGGATGGCGGCGAGACGCTGCTCAGGGCGGGAGACTGCGCGACCTTTCCCAAGAACAGCGGCAACGGCCACCACATGATCAACCGGTCATCGGTTACAGCCCGCTACCTCGAAGTCGGCTCGCGCAACCCGGACGATGTCATCACGTGCTCCGACATCGACATGATGAGCCCGAGTTCGGACGGCCGCTTCCTGCACAAGGACGGCACGCCGTATCCGGGGCAGGGGTGAGCGCTGGACGGCGCTGGCTTTTCCTTCTCCCCTTGTGGGGTCCGAAGGACGGGGCGAGACCCGTGGCTCGCCCCAGGGCGGTGGCCTCGCGAAGCCAGGTCGGATGAGGGGTGTTCCAGGGAACACCAACGCCTCACTCCGCTGGAACACCCCTCATCCGTCTCGGCGCTATCGCGCCGATCCACCTTCTCCCGCAAGGGGAGAAGGGAGGAACTGCGCTGGCGTTCGGCCGGCATCGGGATAAGCTGCCCCGCAAACCAAGGGGAGGATTGCCATGAAGAAGGAAGTTGTCGAAGTGCCGGTGCTGTCGGCGGCCGTGCGTGCGCTCGGCGTGCCGCTGTCGCTGGTGACCAGGGGCGCGGGGCTGGTCTTCGTGTCCGGCACGCCGCCGCTCGATATCTCGACCGGCAGGCTGGTCAAGGGCGACATCGAGGTGCAGACCGAGGCCTCGCTCAAGGCGCTGAAGCATTGCCTGGAAGCCGCCGGTACCTCGCTCGACAATGTGTTGATGGTGCGCGTCTATGCCGTCAACTCCGGTTTCTACAACGCCATCAACCGCGTCTATGCCAAGTATTTTCCCGAAAACCCGCCGTCGCGGACCTTCGTGCCGGTGGCGTCATGGCCCATGGAGTTCGACATCGAGATCGAGTGCGTGGCGGTGGCTTGAGGCCTGGCCCATGCCTCGGCGCTGGCGTTCCGCCGGTAGCGCTATAAGCTCCCCGCAAACGGGGAGATTGCCATGAAGAAGGAAGTCATCGAAGTGCCGGTCATGTCGGCCAAGGTGCGGGCGCTCGGCCTGCCCTGTTCGACGGCGGTGAAAGCCAATGGCTTCGTGTTCATCTCGGCGACGCCGCCGGTGGACATGGTGACCGGCGAGATGGTGCGCGGCGACATCGAAACGCAGACCGAGGCATCGCTCAAGGCGCTGAAACATTGCCTGGAAGCGGCCGGCACCTCGATGGAGAATGTCGTGATGGTGCGCATCTACGCGGTCAATTCCGGGTTCTACAACGCCATCAACCGGGTCTATGCCCGGTATTTCAGCGTCAACCCGCCAGCGCGGAGTTTTGTGCCGGTGGCGTCTTGGCCGATGGAGTTTGATATTGAGATTGAGTGTGTGGCGGTGGCGTGAGGTCAGAGGCAGTGCGCGCAGCGGACGAAAAGCCAATTGCTTGGCTTTTCGAGCTTCGAACGCCCTGAGCCTGCGAAGGGCCGGTGGGTCCTAGCATAAGTTTTTGCTTGTCTTTCAAGTAAACTCGCTCTCAACTCTCTTCGGGGATAGGGAGGGCGAGTCTGTGAACAAATTACCGAAGAAATTCATCGAGCGAGTTGCGTCGAATCTCAAGAAGTATCAGCGGATCACGCTGGCTCAGCAAAAATCCGATGTCGCGGAGGCCGACACGGTTACCTTGGTTAAGGACATTCTGGCTGATGTCTTTGGCTACGATAAATATGACGAACTGACATCGGAACACCAGATTAAGGCGACATACTGCGATCTCGCGATCAAGATCGCGGGAAAACTTAGATTGCTCGTCGAAGTGAAATCAGCAGGTAGCAGCTTGGCCGATAATCACTTGAGGCAGGTGATTGACTATGGGGCTCACCAAGGCATTCACTGGGTGATCCTGACCAATGCAGTCGAATGGCGGCTGGTCCGCATCTATGTGGCAAATCAGATCAGCCACGAAGAAGTTTGCCGCATCGTACTTTCAGATATGAATCCCAAGAATGAGGATCATCTGCAGTGCCTCTTCCTGTTCGCCAAGGAAGGGCTGACAACCGATGCGATGGATGCCTTCCACCAACAGGCCCAGTTGTTCAACAAGTTTACGGTTTCCGCGATCATCCGATCCGAAGCGGTAATTTCGGTGGTGCGTCGCGAAATCCGGAGGCTCTTTCCAGACATTAAGGTCGGCAACGAGAACTTGTCGCAGTTGGTCGAAAATGAGGTGATCAAGCGAGACACGATCGAAGGCGATAAGGCAAAGGAAGCGGTCGCGAGGATGCGAAAAGCCGCGAGCAAATTGGAGAGGGCGAAGGCGAAGGCCGCGAAGCCAATTGCTGCTAATGTCGAAATGTGACGTTGCGGCTGGATTCTAACATCATTGCGGGCGTCTCAAGCCGCTCGACTGCGAACTTTGTCCGTACCGATGCCAAATGTCTTCCAATTACTCAGGATAAGTATGAGTGCCTTTGACACAATAATTACCGCCAAAAATGCGCGACCGATCTGGAAGAAACTTAGCGAGAGCATCGTTCCGATCATTGGTGCGAAGGAGCTGAAAGGAATTGTTTCGTCGATAGATCAGTTAAAGGCGGATATAAAGCAAAATAAGTACATCCCGTCGATCGGGCATGGCTATTTGGGATACCTGAAATCTGCGGGCTGCACCCGGTTTGTCCCGATTTTAACCGCTGAAGACATGACAGTATATTACCTGATTGTGCTTTCGATCCAAGAGTACTTAATTGAGGATTTCGAGGGTGTGTACGGCGCATACCGATCCGTTCCCAAATTAGCCAGAAAAGCGAAAGATCCACAGAAAGAAGATGATATAATCGACCCCTATTTCCGCGATACGTTTGCTAGGAAAGCGTGGTTTAAGGATTGGTCGCAATTTACCGATCTTCTCATTGAAACGTGCAATGATTCTACTGTCGGAAATTACGTGCTTGTGTCTGACGTTGCCAATTTTTATGATACGATCGACATAGGTCGTCTAATTAACAACATTAGAAGTAAGGTCCCCGGAAACGACGAAATTGTTTCTCTGCTTGGGTATTTTCTAAATTACTGGGATAGGCGCATAAAGGGATACAGTCCGTCGTCCAAGGGCATACCTCAAGAAATAATTTCAGACGCGTCTCGAATTGTCTCGAATTTCTATTTAAATGAATTCGATAGAAGATTTATTGAATATTGCAAAAAAGAAAAAGTATTATACTTAAGATGGGCTGATGATATAGTTTTATTTGGGAAATCGAGGATCCACCTTGAAAATACCATGCATCAGGCTTCTCGTCTGCTTCTGAATCTGGGTTTAAATTTTAATGCGTCCAAGACCAAACATTTCTCAAGGCGTGAGTTTCAAGAGTATCGCGCGCTCTCGTTACTCAGCGCCGTCTCAAAGAAAAATATAGCTGGGTTCGATAGGGATCTGAGGAGATTTGCAATGCGATACCCAGAAAAAGGCGGCAGAATTGACACGGTGGTCAAGGCATCTCTTAATTTTCTGTCGGCCGAACCAAAAGCTAGATCCCTATTCGTAATGAATTACTTACGCGAGAGGCTGCACCAATATGAATTTTTATCAACTCTTAACGAAAGTCAGCTGCTAAAAAAGTATCTCCTCTACGGGAACATTGGGATGGAGCTCAGAAAAGATATAGAAGTTATCCTTAGGCACCCGTACGCTGCGCCGCGTGCTACATTTTTATCCTTTATTGCAAAATACAAGGTCAGACTTCTGAAAGAGGGCGTTGCTATATCTACTCTGAAGAATCTTATTGATCGAATCGAAGCGGAATCGCAGGACAGTGATATTAACCTGTCAATATGTGTTCCCGCAGCTAAGGCGGCTATCTGATTCGACCGATGAACTCAGATACTCCGGCGACTCTCCTGTCGGACGGAAGCAGATGCCCCTCACGCAAAATACTCCTGCAGCGGCCTGACCTCCAGGCTCCCTGCCTTCAGCGCCGCGATCGCTTCCGCCACCGCCGCCGCGCCTGACAGCGTCGTGTAATACGGCACCTTCTGCATCAGCGTGGCGCGACGCAGCGATTTGGAGTCCGACACCGCCTTCTGGCCATCGGTCGTGTTGAACACGATCTGCACCTGGCGGTTGCGGATGGCGTCCTCGATGTGAGGGCGGCCTTCCAGCACCTTGTTGATCTTTTGCGCGTCGACGCCGTTTTCGGCGAGGAAGCGGGCGGTGCCCGAGGTGGCCAGCACCTTGAAGCCGAGGCCGGCCAGGCGCTTCACCGCCGGCAAGATGCCCTTCTTGTCCTCGTCGCGCACCGAGACGAACAGCGTGCCGGAGCGCGGCAGGTCGACGCCGGCGCCGAGCTGGCTCTTGGCGAAGGCGAGCGCGAAGTCGCGGTCGAGGCCCATGACCTCGCCGGTCGAGCGCATTTCCGGTCCGAGCAATATGTCGACGCCGGGGAAGCGGGCGAAGGGGAAGACAGCTTCCTTGACCGCGATGTGGCCAGGGTTCCTCGGATCGGGCATGGCGCCATAATGGGCAAAGGCGTCTTCCAGTGTCTCGCCGGCCATGATGCGGGCGGCGATCTTGGCAACGGGACGCCCGATGGTCTTGGCGACGAAGGGCACGGTGCGCGAGGCGCGCGGGTTGACCTCCAGCACATAGACCGTGCCGTCCTTGATCGCGTACTGCACGTTCATCAGGCCGCCGACATTGAGCGCGCGGGCCAGCGCCGCCGTCTGGCGCTCCAGTTCGTCGACGAGGTCCGAAGGCAGCGAGTGCACCGGCAGCGAGCAGGCCGAGTCGCCCGAATGGATGCCGGCCTCCTCGATGTGTTCGAGAATGCCGGAGACGAAGGTCGCCTTGCCGTCGCAGAGGCAGTCGACATCGACCTCGATGGCGCCACTGAGATAGGTGTCGAACAAAAGCGGGTTCTTGCCGAGCAGCGTGTTGATCTGGCCGGTCTTGTCGTTGGGGTATTTCTGCTTGATGTCCTCCGGCACCAGGCCGGGCACGGTGTCGAGCAGGTAGGATTGCAGCATGCCCTCGTCATGGATGATCTGCATGGCGCGGCCGCCGAGCACATAGGACGGGCGCACCACCAGCGGGAAGCCGAGCTCGCCGGCGACCAGGCGGGCCTGCTCGACCGAATAGGCGATGCCGTTCTTGGGCTGGCTGAGGTTGAGCTTGTGCAACAGCTTCTGGAAGCGGTCGCGGTCCTCCGCCAGATCGATCATGTCGGGCGAGGTGCCGAGGATCGGGATGCCGGCCTTCTCCAGGGCGTCGGCGAGCTTCAGCGGCGTCTGGCCGCCGAACTGGACGATGACGCCGACCAGTTCGCCCGAGGCCTGCTCGGCGCGCAGGATCTCCAGCACGTCTTCCGCCGTCAGCGGATCGAAATAGAGCCGGTCCGACGTGTCGTAGTCGGTCGAAACCGTCTCCGGGTTGCAGTTGATCATGATCGCCTCATAGCCGGCGTCGCGCAGGGCAAAGGCGGCATGGCAGCAGCAATAGTCGAACTCGATGCCCTGGCCGATGCGGTTCGGGCCGCCGCCGAGGATGACGACCTTCTTGCGCGACGAGACCTGCGCCTCGTTGGCGAGCGCGCCGGCGAAGGGCACTTCATAGGTCGAGTACATGTAGGCGGTGGGCGAGGCGAACTCGGCCGCGCAGGTGTCGATGCGTTTATAAACTGGATGAACGTCGAGCTTTTCGCGAATCTTCTGAATCACTTCCGCGTCGGTCTTCGTCAGCGAGGCGAGGCGCGCATCGGAGAAGCCCATGGCCTTCAGCATGCGCAGGTTGACCGCATCCTGCGGGATGCCGTGCTCGCGGATGCGGGCTTCCATGGCCAGGATGCCCGATATCTGCTCGAGGAACCACGGGTCGATCTTGCACATGGCGTGCACGTCTTCCAGCGAGGTGCCCATGCGGATCGCCTGCGCCACCATGCGCAGCCGGTCGGGTGTCGGCGTGCCAAGGGCGGCGCGGATGGCGTTGCGGTCGTCGGCATGGTTGGCGGAACCGAGACCGGGGATCTCGATCTCGTCGAGACCGGTGAGACCGGTTTCGAGGCCGCGCAGCGCCTTCTGCAGCGATTCCTGGAAGGTGCGGCCGATGGCCATGACTTCGCCGACCGACTTCATGGCGGTCGTCAGCACCGGCTCGGCGCCGGGGAATTTCTCGAAGGCAAAGCGCGGGATCTTGGTGACGACGTAATCGATCGACGGCTCGAAGGAGGCGGGCGTGGCGCCGCCGGTGATGTCGTTCTCAAGCTCGTCCAGCGTGTAGCCGACGGCGAGCTTGGCGGCGATCTTGGCGATGGGGAAGCCGGTCGCCTTCGAGGCCAGGGCGGAGCTGCGCGAGACGCGCGGGTTCATCTCGATGACGACGAGGCGGCCGTCGGCCGGGTTGACGGCGAACTGCACGTTGGAACCGCCGGTCTCGACGCCGATCTCGCGCAGCACCGCGATCGAGGCGTTGCGCATCATCTGGTATTCTTTGTCGGTGAGCGTCAGGGCAGGGGCGACGGTGATCGAGTCACCCGTATGCACGCCCATCGGGTCGATGTTCTCGATCGAGCAGACGATGATGCAATTGTCCGCTTTGTCGCGGACGACCTCCATCTCGTACTCCTTCCAGCCGAGCACGCTTTCCTCGATCAGCACTTCGGTGGTCGGCGAGGCGTCGAGGCCGGACTGGACGATCTCGTAGAATTCGGCCCTGTTGTAGGCGATGCCGCCGCCGGTGCCGCCCATGGTGAAGGAGGGGCGGATGATGGCGGGCAGGCCGACATGGTCGAGCGCCTGGGCGGCGATCGCCATGGCGTGGCTGATGTAGCGCTGCTTGCGGTCGCCTTCGCCGAGGTTCCAGCGGGTTTCCAGCGCGTCGAGCGCGGCGTCGAGATTGTCGGGCTTCTCGGCCTTGAGCGCGGCGCGCTCGGCCTCATGCGTCTTGCGGTCGGCGTTCTTGACGTCGGTGGCGTTGGCCAGCATCGACTTCGGCGTTTCCAGGCCGATCTTGCTCATCGCCTCGCGGAACAGCGCGCGGTCCTCGGCCTTGTCGATGGCCGTGGCGTCGGCGCCGATCATCTCGACATTGTAGCGCTCGAGCACGCCCATGCGGCGCAGCGACAGCGCGGTGTTGAGCGCGGTCTGGCCGCCCATGGTCGGCAGCAGCGCGTCGGGCCGCTCCTTGGCGATGATCTTGGCGACCACCTCGGGCGTGATCGGCTCGATATAGGTGGCGTCGGCCAGTTCCGGGTCGGTCATGATGGTGGCCGGGTTGGAATTGACCAGGATGACGCGGAAGCCCTCTTCCTTCAGCGCCTTGCAGGCCTGGGTGCCGGAATAGTCGAACTCGCAGGCCTGGCCGATGACGATGGGGCCGGCCCCGATGATCAGGATCGACTTGATGTCGGTGCGTCTTGGCATGTCATAGGTCCGTTCGGCGGGCGGCTTGCACAAAAAACCGGGACGGGAAGACCCGGCCGGTTGTGCTCGCGATTCTGGTATCAGGCTAGGTGGGCCTTATAGGGAAGAGTTTTGGGAGATGTAACCCCGAAAATGAGGGACCAGGGCAGTAGGGGAGGCTTGAGCGCCTTTTAACATATTGCCCTGCTGCCCTGCTGCCTTACTCCCCTGGCACCTAGTGCCCGAACGCCACCGTGTCGGTGATCTCGAAGCGTTCGGAGACGCCGATGCGGATCATGCTGAGGCTGCCCTCGCGGGTGAAGCGGAATTCGCTCTTGGCGTTCGAGCCGGCCGGCAGGCCGGCATAGAAGGAGATGACGCGGGTGCCGCCGTCGGGCCATGTCACGGTGACGTCGGCCTTGTCGGCGCCCTTGTGCACGACGGTTGCCGCGCAGGGCGTCATCGGCTGGCCGACATAGCGGGCGCAGGGAATCTCGAGAGTGCCGCCGGTGGCAAGGGCGGCGGGCGGTGGCGGCAGTTCGGCAACGGTCTGCGTGTCGACGGTGGGCGCGGCATCGGCGGATTCCGGCCGCGGCGTGGGAACGGGAAGGGATCCTCCCGCCGAGCCGCTGTCCGCGGCCGTGCCGGCTTCGCCGTCGGGCCCCGGGATTTCTCCGGTCGACGGCGTTTCGCTCGCCACCAGGGCCAGGCCGTAGGCATCCTGCATGGCGATGGTGGCGGCGGATTTCACCGGAGCTTCGGGAGCAACAGGTTGGGCCGCACCGCCCAGCCTTGCCGTCAGGTCGGGCGGCGGCGTGGCGCTGCTCGATGCCTGGGCGGCGGGAGGTGCCACCGCCGCTGGGTCCCCGTCGGCGGGCATGGCCGGATCGGCTGCGGCGCTCGCGGCGGTTGGCGCATCCGCCGCCTGGTCGGGGTCGGGCACGGTTGCCGGATTGACGGGAACGAGGTAGCGCGCCGGCGCCCAGCCGGTGGCCTTGGGATTGTCTGATACAACCTTGCACCATGGGTGCCCGTCAATGTCGTTGCAGCCAAGGTTCCTGACGCTTGCACCTGCAGCCAGGCGGGTTTCGGTCTTGCCGATCGCCGATGGCTTGGCGCGGATATTGAGCAAATCGTCGGGGGCGAGGCCGGTGACGATGGAGATGAACGGCGCCTCTTCGGCCAGTGCAGGCACGACAGCCGGCCACGCCGCCATCAGCAACGGAGCCGCAATCAGCGCATGCAAACTTTTTCGGAGCGTAACTGTGCGCCTCTTCATTTGGCCGTGCGCCGATACTCAAATCACCATGCCGTGGCGGTTCCGCCGCGTGCCCGGCCGGTTTTATAAGGGACGAAGCGCCGCCATGTAAGTCCGAAAATTCAAGCGGGCCATGGTGCCGGTCGGGCGGGAGGCGCCCTGCCGTTGCCTCCAAAGCCCCGGCGGCGGTGCAGATTCAGGGGTCGGGATCGCGGATCTGGCCGTGCGGGGATGCCTACGGCATGAAGCCTGTCCTGAGCGCGTGGGCCCATTCCGGGCGCCCCGCCTGTTCGGCCTGTCGCGCCGCCGCCGCGTGGTCGTAGTCGACGGCGATGGCTTCGAAACGGTCGGGCCGGCCTTCGCCGCCCAATGTGACGATGCCGTAGCGCGCATGCGGCGAGCCCTGTTCGGAAACATGCGCCGGCGGGATGGAATCATCATAGGCGGGGCAGCCTATGCTGCCCGGATTGAAGATGACGGGACCGCCGGGGACGCGGATCAGCTCCGGGCGGTGGCTGTGGCCGCAGAGTGCGATGCGGCAGGCGGGGTCGAGTGTCTTCAGCCGCCGCCGGATCGCCGCCAGCGGCGCCCGCACCAGTTGGCCATCGACGATGGCGTCGAGCAGATATTTCTCGTCATGGTCGGGCCGGGCGTGGAAGGCGACAATGCCTGGCGCGATCTCCAGCGTCAGCGGCTGGGCGAAGAGGGCCTGGCGCTGCGCCTCGGTCAGCCGCTCCTTTGCGTAGACGTCGGACGCCCACATGGTCTCGTCCGCGGGATCGGCGGCGACGCGGCGGTCGTGGTTGCCGCGCACCGTCGGCAGGTTCAGCGCCTCAAGCCGGGCAAACGTCTCGCGCGGCCAGAGCGGGCCGGAAACGCTGTCGCCGAGATTGACGGTGAGATCAGCACCGCCACGCCGGCGCAGATCCTCGAGCACGGCGTCCAGCGCCAGGACGTTGCCATGGATATCGGCGAGGACGGCAATGCGCATGCGGCGGGCTCCTTGGTGCAGCCCCATTGGCGGCTCCGGCCCATCTTCGTTATCAAGCCCCCGCCTTCGTTATCAACCCTTGAGATTGTTCGGGCCAGTTGGGAAGCACCGCGCGCCCGTGGCTATCGCGGAAGCCCTCCATCTGCTAGCGTCCACGCCATCCCGAAGTCCATATGGGAATATCCGCTTAGACAGCCTCGAAAGGCACCAGGCGATGACCCGCGACCAGATGTTCGCCCACCTCCGCGCCGCCAATGACGTGGCGCGCGAGGCTGCCGCGCATGGGCACCATCCTTTCGGCTGTGTGCTCGTCGGCCCCGACGATCGCATCCTCATGCGGCAAGGCAACATCAACACCGTGCGCCACGCCGAAACCGAGCTTAGCCGGCGTGCCGCGGACGCCTATCCGCCGGAATTCCTGTGGTCCTGCACGCTGGTCTCGACCGGCGAGCCCTGTGCGATGTGCACCGGAACGCTCTACTGGGCCAATATCGGCCGGCTGGTCTACGGCTTCGAGGAGACCCAGCTTCTGGCGCTGACCGGCGACCACGCCGAGAATCCGACGATGAATCTCTCGTCGCGCACGGTTCTCGCCTCCGGGCAGAGGCCGGTCGAGGTCCACGGCCCCTTTCCCGAGATGGACGAGGACCTTCTCGCCCCGCATATCGGTTTCTGGCAGCGCTAGGGGCGAGAAGCGGTGAGTTCTCCAAAAGTATCCGACTGCGTCGCGGGTTGCGTTGGCGACTAGCTGTCCAATCGCCATTTGGCCAATTCTATCTGATGGACGCTTCGTGGGTGCCTTCTGCGTTGCCACATCTCAAGAGATACAATCAGCGCAACGTATCCAAATATTGCAATCAGGGTCCACAGGATGCCAAGGCCGCTCATACAAGCGGCTACAAGAAGCGCAGATGCCGCCACGGCCACAGTGTAATATAGGACCGACGCCCAGACGTATTTTTCCATTTGAAAGCTACGCATCGCTTACTCCTGGCTCGAAGGCGTGAGCCTAAGCCAGCACTTCGATGTCGTGGCCGCCGACCGCGGGCAGTGCGGGATCGTCGCCGGCGGCGGCAATGACACTGTCGAGCAGGCCGGGGAAGCGGGCGTCGAGGTCGGCGCGGCGCAGCGTGATCATGCGGTTGGTACCGACCACTTCGGCGCGGGTAACGCCGGCCTCGCGCAGCTTGGCGAGGTGGTAGCTGAGATTGGTCTTGGAGCCGAGATCAAGGAACTGGCTGCAGTTCAGCGGCACGCCTTCCTTGCTGGCGAGATAGCGCACGATGGCAAGCCGCGTCGGGTCGCCGAGCACGCCGAGCACGATGGGCAGGCTGATCTGGTCCGTATTGGGATGAGGTAACGTCATGGCTGGAACCTAAGCACAGTTCGGGCCGATTTCAACGCGTCCGTCCCGCCGTGGCCGTGCACACTGTTTCTCCGTTCCGGGATCCGTGCTGACACAGGGCTGTCAGGATGGTTCAGCTATTTTCCCCTGGCTTCATTGACATCATGGCCTGTTATGTCCAATTGTTCAATAACTTTTGAACTAAGGACACCCTGCCATGGATAAGCGGCTCTTCTGGCTCGCGCTCGGATCGTTCACGATCTCGACCGAAGGCTTCGTCATCTCCAGCCTTCTTCCCGACATCGCCAGGGATGCCGGCATTTCCATCCCGCTCGCCGGCTCGCTGATCACCGCTTTCGCGCTCGCCTACGCGGTCGGCACGCCGATCCTGGCGACGCTGACCGGCGAATGGGACCGACGCCGCGTCATCCTGTGGACGCTGGTGTTCTTCGTCATCGGCAACGTTGCCGCCGCCTTGAGCTCATCCTTCGAAGTGCTGTTGGCGGCGCGCATCATCATGGCGTTGTCTTCCGGCCTGTTCGCCGCGACAGCGCAGGGCACGGCGGTGGCGCTGGTCGATGACCATCACCGGGCGCGTGCCATCGCCGTCGTCGTCGGCGGCACCACCGTGGCCGTTGCCGTCGGGGCGCCGCTTGGCGCGCTGGTCGCGGCGGTCGCTGGCTGGCGCGGCACTTTCTATGCCATTGCCGGGCTTGGCGCGCTCGCCGGCGCGATCCTGTGGTACCGGCTGCCGCGCGGCATCGTCGGTACCAGGCTGCCGCTCAGGCGCCGTCTGGCGGCGGCGATGCGGCCCGGCGTGATGCCAATCCTTGTGACGACATTGCTGGCACTGACCGGCGCCTTCACCGTCTTTGCCTATGTCGCGCCGCTTGCCATCGAAGGCGCCGGGCTCAGCCAGATCGCGCTGCCCGGCATGCTGCTCGCCTTCGGCGTCGGCGCGGTCATCGGCAACATCGCCGGCGGCCAGGCGGCCGACCGCTTCGGCGCCACGCGCACCGTCGGCTGGTCGTTGACGCTGAGCGCGGCCATGCTGGTGATGCTGTCGGTCGTGCCGACCTTCCTGCCGCAGCATATTGCCGGCCCGGCGCTGATGGCGATGATGGTGCCGTGGGGCATCGTCGGCTGGGCTTTCCCGCCGGCGCAGGCCAGCCGCATCATCAAGCTGGCGCCCGATGCGGCCCCGATCGTGCTGTCGCTCAATGGTTCGGCGCTCTATCTCGGCGTGGCGCTGGGGGCGGTGGTTGGCGGTGGCGTGCTGCGCTACGGCGCGCCGGCCGACCTCGGCCTGGTCGCCGCCGCCTTCCCGCTGATCGGGCTGGGCATCGTGCTGGCCGGCCGCTGGGCGGCACGGCCGGTCGCGATGCCAGCTGAGTAGGACCTGTCTTGAACCCGCCGGCCAGCTCAGCTGGCCGGCGGAAGATCAAAATCCAGCGCGGAAATATCATCCAGCGCCGCGCGCAGCTTCGCCGCCTTCTCCTTGCCGACCATGTCTTCGAAACGCTGCTGGGCCACCTGCCACAGCTTCATCGCCTCATCGAGCTTGACCAACCCTCGAGGCGTCAGCCGCACCCGCTTGATGCGGCGGTCGACCGGATCGGCGAAGGTCTCGACATAGCCGTCGCGGATCAGCGGCTTCAGCGTGTGGCCGAGCGCCGACAGGTCCATGATCAGGGCAGACGCAATGGCGCCCATCGCCGGTTCGTTGGAGATGTGGATCTGGTAGAGCAGGCCCTGCTGCGTGGCTTTCAGGCCCGAGGGCGCCAGCACATCGTCGTAGTACTGACCAATCTTGCGCGTCGCGCGACGCAGCATGGCGTTGTTGCAGAGCGACAGTCCGGGCAGGGCCTCTTTCGACATGGCGATTCCCTCGGCGGCGCGGACATGATGCCCGGCTGCTGCCTGACAAATAATCCCGGATCCGCTCATTGACAAGATAGTGGCATATGCCTATTTCGACGATAGTGGCATATACCACTAAATCAATCAGGCGGCTTGCCGGCAAGGTGAGGGCTGACGTCCACGGTGCCGGTGGCCAGGTCGAAGCGGACAATTCGAGATAGAAGGAACAGGACAATGAGTGGACAGGCAAACAAGGGCACGGCGGTCGTCACCGGTGCATCATCGGGCATCGGAGCGGTCTATGCGGACCGGCTGGCCGGGCAGGGTTATGATCTCGTTCTGGTGGCGCGCCGCGCCGACCGGCTCGAGGAACTGGCTGAGAAGCTGCGCTACGCCTACGATCGCAAGGTCAGCTTCATTACAGCCGACCTGTCCGATGACGACGATTTGCGCCGCGTAGAGCGGCTGATATCGGCCGACGACAGCGTGACGCTGCTCGTCAACAATGCCGGCCTTGGCGGCCAGCAGGTGGTGGCGACCGCCGACGCCGACGCCGCCGAACGCATGATCAAGGTCAACGTCATCGCCTTGACCCGTTTGACCCGGGCCGTGCTGCCGGGTCTTCTGGCGCGCAACCGCGGCGCCATCGTCAACATCGCATCGGTGCTTGCCTATGAGACCTCGTTCGGCGGTATCTACAGCGGCACCAAGGCCTATGTCGTCAACTTCACCGAGGCCCTGCACCGCGAGGTCGCGGGCACCAATGTGAAGGTGCAGGTGGTGCTGCCTGGCGCGACCCGGACCGATTTCTGGGACCTTGCCGGCAGTGATATCGACCAGCTCCCGAAGGAAATCATCATGTCCGCCGACGATATGGTCGATGCGGCGCTCGTCGGCCTGGCCAGTGGCGAGGCCGTCACCGTGCCCGCTCTTGCCGACACCGGCAAGCTGGACACCTTCCTCGGTGCCCGGCAAGCCTTCTACGGCAGCCTGCACGCCGACAAGCCGGCGGCCCGCTACGGGGTTTGAAGAGCCAAGGGCTGGTTCGCCTTTGCGAACCAGCACCCCCACCCCGCTGCTTCGCAGCGACCCTCCCCACAAGGGGGAGGGTGAGGAAGCGCCTGTTCCGCCTACGCGATAATGGTCTCGTGGAGGTGCGAAGAAGTTGGACTCCCTACCTCCCCCTTGTGGGGAGGTCGGACCGAAGGTCCGGTTGGGGGTGCTGGTGCAGACCTGGCTTGAGCGTCTCTAAGCCGACCGCCACATCGGAATGATCGACGCCGCCAGCACCAGCGCCAGCACGATGTTGAGCGCGCGCCATTGCCATTCGGTCTTGAGCAGCCGGGCCAGCACCATGCCGGCGAGGCACCAGACGGACAGCGAGATGGCGGCGGTGAGGCCGAAGGTCGAGCCGAGCAGCAAGGCCAGATGTCCCGGTCCGTCGGCCAGGGCGGCGAACGAGGCCGCCGCGCCCAGCCCCATCGCCCAGCCCTTGGGGTTCATCCACTGGATACCGGCACCGCCGAGGAAGCTGTTCGGCCTGGCCATGGTCACGTCGAGATTGGGCGGCCCGGCGCGGCCGATCTTGACCGCCAGCCAAAGGAGATAGAGCGAGCCGGCGATCTTCATCGCCAGTTGCAGCGAAGGGACCGCAAGCAGCAGGCCGGCGAGCCCAGCGGCGGCCGCGCCTGTCACGGTGGCGAGGCCGGCGGCACTGCCGGCCATCAGCGGAACGGACCGGCGAAAGCCGAACCGCGCGCCCGAAGCGGTGGACAAGGTGGTGGCGATGCCTGGCGTGGCCGTGGCCACGAAGGCAAACAGGATGAGCGGCAGGATGGGCTGGAGCATGGGACGTCCTTTTCGGAGGCCCCATGGTAGACTTGGGTTAGCATCAGTAAATGCAATGTTTGTGATGTCAGGCATTAGCATCTATAATGCGGATATGATCCGCAATCTCGATACCGCACTGATGCGCACCTTCGTCACCGTCGCCGACAAGGCCAGCATGACGGCGGCCGCCAATGCGCTGCACCTGACGCAGGGCGCCGTCAGCCAGCAGGTGAGGCGGCTGGAGGAGACGCTTGGCTGCGGGCTGTTCGAGCGCGACCGGCGCGGCCTGCGCCTGACGCGGTCGGGCGAGCGCCTGTTCGACAAGGCAAAGCGCCTGCTCAGCCTCAACGACGAGATCTGGGCGGAGATGACTGGCTCGGCGGTTGCCGGGCAGGTGCGGCTCGGCGTGCCCTACGATCTGGTCGGAACCTTGCTCGCGCCGGTGCTGAAGGCCTATGCCGAGACCTATCCGCAGGTCGAGATCTCGCTGGTCTGCGCCTCGTCGCCGGAACTGGCGTCAGCGCTCGCGGCCGGAACCATCGACCTTGCGGTGATCGAGGAGCGGGTCGGCCCGACATCAGGCGAATGCCTGGCCATCGACCGGCTGGTCTGGGTCGGCGCCAGAGGCGGCACCGCGCGTGCCAAGCGGCCGCTGCCGGTGTCGATCGTTGCCGACACCTGCGCCTTCCGGCCGGTGGTGCTGGCGGCGCTCAACGAGCATGGACTGGAATGGCGTACCGTGTTCGAGAACGGCAATATCGACGCAACGACGGCGACGGTGCGCTCCGACCTTGCCGTCACCACGTGGCTCGCTTCGACCGTGCCGGCCGATCTCGACATCCTGCCGTTCGAGACCGGCCTGCCGCCGCTGCCGAATTTTTCGATCAACCTGCATTTGCCAAGGCACGGCGTCGGGCCGGCGGCGCAGGAATTCGCGCGGCATATACGCGATGGACTGGCGCGACGGCCTGTCGCGGCTTGAGACCAAGCAGCACTTGGGCTCCTTTCCCCGGTCGATCAGGGAAGAGGAAAGGTGCCAGGGCCGCGTCCCGCTATTTCCAGTTCCTGCGCCGTTCGAGTTCGGCGTCGGACGGCTCCCCGGTGACAAAGGAGCCGACCTCGATTTCGCCTGAGCGCTCGTAGGTCGCGATGATGACGCCGGTGCTGGAGGTCTGCGACTTGGCAAGCCTGAAGGCGACCGGCGTGGTGTCATCGCCGAACAGCCGCTTGCCCTTGCCAAGCAGCAGCGGGAAGATCATCAGCCGGATCTCGTCGATCAGCCCGTTGGCGAGCAAGGTCTGGATCAGGTTGCCCGATCCCTGGATGAGTAGGTCAGGTCCATCCTCCTGCTTGAGACGGCGCAGTGTCGCGACGATGTCGGGCCCAAGCGATTGCGTGTTCTGCCAGGTGAGGGTGTCAGGCCGGTGCGTCGCCACATATTTGGTCGCCGGGTTGAAGGCATCCGCGATCGGATCTTTCTGATACGGCCAGTACGCGGCGAAGATGTCATAGGTCCTGCGGCCGAGCAGCAGGGCGAAGGGTTTGGAGAAAAGTTCCTCCATTGCCGCGCCTCCCACCTCGTCGAAATAATGGAAGGTCCAGCCGCCGAACTTGAAGCCGCCGACCGGATCTTCCTCCGGGCCGCCCGGCGCCTGCATGACGCCGTCCAGGCTGACGAAAGTGGCGGCGATGATCTTCCTCATGGTACTCTCCCTTGTTCCGTTCCATCCGCCGTCGCGGCCGGACCATGGCCCAAGGACGGATCGCCCGCGACCATCCCGACAGGGTTCGCGAAATTTTGGACAAGCCTGCCCATCGATCCGTCAGTTGCCGGGTCTGGCGCGGAGATTTTTCGATGAGAACCAGACGTCGCCGAAGATGGCGGTGGCGGTGCGGTCCGGCGCCTTGTCGCTCGTCAGCCATATCGAGCGGCTGCGCGCGGCTTGCTCCCGCGTCGGGATCTTCGCCGCGAGATCCGCAACCGAGGCACCGAAGCATGGGATGAACCAGGAGCGCATGAAGGGGTCGCAGGCGAAGCCCTTTTGGGTGCGGGTCACCATCACCGCCAGCGGGACGCGCTCGGCCGGGCGCCAGGGGAAGATCATGCGGCCACCGGGGCGCAATGCCTTCAGCCATCCGGCCGGAGGGGCGACGACCCCGGCGTTGACATAGATGATGTCGGATGGCGGCAAGGGCATGGTCACGGCATCGCCATGGACGACAGTCGCGTTGCCGTAAGCCTTGAGATTTCCGCGTGCCAGATCGGCCAACTTGTCGTCGAGTTCGAAAGCGGTGACGGTGCCGGGCGACACCAGCCTGGCGAGCAAGGCTGTGTAGTAGCCGGTGCCGGCACCGATATGGGTGACGGTCTCACCGAGTTTCGGTGCCAGTTTTCCAATCCACATGGCGTGCAGGAACGGCTCGCCATTGTTGATGCCCTTGTCGGCATCGAGCGCCACCAGCACGTTCTGGTAAATATGGGAGGGGTCGGCACTAGGCGTCGTGACCCTGCCGTTGCCGGCGACGATCGTCCACGGTCCGGGGCCGAGGAAGGCCTCGCGCGGCACGCTGGCGAAAACCTCCTCCAGGCGTGGATCCGACGAGGCGGCATTGGCCGCCATCAGCCGCGCGTAGAATCTCCTAGTATCTTCTATCGTGCCCATGACGCCAAGATAGCGCGATTTGTCGGCTTGTCTCGCGATCCGGCGGAGCCTTAGCCGACTCCGAACATCGTGTCGTAGAGCAGCTTGAAATTGAGCACGAGGATGATCGCGGCGACCACCCAGGCAAGGGCCGCCACGGCGCGCGGGATGGCGAGGCCGCCCATCTTCTTGCGGTCGGAGACGAACTGCACCAGCGGAATGACCGCGAAGGGCAGTTGCATGGACAGGATGACCTGGCTGAATACCAGCAGCTGGCCAGTGCCCTTTTCGCCGTAGAGCGCGGTGACGACCACCACCGGGATGATGGCGAGGCCGCGCGTCAGAAGCCGCCGGGCCCAGTTGGGGATGCGCAGGCGCAGGAACCCTTCCATGATGATCTGGCCGGCGAGCGTCGCCGTCACCGTCGAGTTGAGGCCGGAGGCAAGCAGCGCCACGGCGAACAGGATCGAGGCGATGCCCAAGCCCAGGAGCGGCGACAGCAACTCGAAGGCCTGGCCGATCTCCGCGACATCCTGGTGGCCCGTATTGTGGAAGGCGACAGCCGACACGATCAGGATGGCGGCGTTGACGAACAGCGCCAGCATCAGGGCGATGGTGGAATCCATCGTCGCCCATTTGACGGCGTCGCGCTTGCCTTTCTCCGTGCGCTCATAGGCCCGGGTCTGCACGATCGAGGAGTGCAAATAGAGATTGTGCGGCATGACGGTGGCGCCGATGATGCCGATCGCGATGTAGAGCATCGCCGGATTGGTGACGATCTCCGGTGACGGCACGAACATCGAATGCAGGATTGTGCCGGCCGGTGGGGCGGCGACGAAGATTTGGATGGCAAAGCAGCTGAAGATGATGATCAAAAGCGCGATGACGAAGGCTTCGAGATAGCGAAACCCCTTGTTCATCAGGAGCAGCACCAGGAAGGCGTCGAGCGCGGTGAGCATGGCGCCCCCGACCAGCGGAATGCCGAACAGCAGCTGCAATGCGATCGCCGTGCCGATGACTTCGGCGAGGTCACAGGCGATGATGGCGAGTTCGCAGGCGATCCACAGCACGAAATTGACCGGGCGCGGGTAATAGGCGCGGCAGGCCTGGGCGAGATCGCGGCCGGTGGCGATGCCGAGGCGTGCGGCCAGCGCCTGCAGCAGGATCGCCATCAGGTTGGACAGCATGATGACGAACAAAAGCGTGTAGCCGAACTGGGCGCCGCCGGCGAGGTCGGTCGCCCAGTTGCCGGGGTCCATATAGCCGACCGAAACCATGTAGCCGGGGCCCATGAAGGCGAACAGGCGGCGGAACCAGACGCCGGAACTCGGCACCGCGACCGAGGAATTGACCTCGCGCAGGCTGGGCTGGTCGTCCTCGTCCCGTCCGGCGAACCGCCATTCGGACCGGGTGGCTGTAATGTCTGATTCTGACATGGAAAGGCTTTCCGCGACTTCCGGGGATATCCGTAACCTATGCCATGGCTCAACATTATGCAACATGCTATATTTCATTGTCGGTGCTTTTTACCGGATGGTCCGAACAGCGTGTGCAGGCGCCAATCGGAAACGCCGGTTGCGCCTGTGGGGGAATGCAAATAAACGGCCTGAAGAATCAGAGCCCGTGCTATAAAAGCGCCGACGGCCAAACTCCCGAGGAGGAGCGCGCATTGGCGCTGAAGAACAGACCGGTTCCGCGCGAGCCATTGCCCGATGCCGATGTCCATTCGGAAGGGTTCAGGCAGACGCGCGAAGCGCGCCGCAGCGCGCTGGTCGAGGACTATGTCGAGCTGATCGCCGACCTGATCGAGGACGGCAACGAGGCGCGCCAGGTCGACATCGCCGCACGGCTCGGCGTCGCCCAGCCGACGGTGGCCAAGATGCTGACGCGACTGTGCGCCGACGGGCTCGTTTCGAGAAAACCCTATCGCGGTGTGTTCCTGACCGATGCCGGCCGCAAGGTCGCGGAAGAAAGCCGCATCCGCCACCAGACGGTGGAAGCTTTCCTGCGTTCATTGGGCGTCAGCGCCGAAACGGCGCGCATCGATGCCGAGGGCATCGAACACCATGTCAGCGCCGAGACGCTGGAAGCATTTCGCAAGGCCATGACCGCGCCGCGTTAGGCCGCTAAGCCGTTCTCGGACGGCCGCCGGAACCACCGCACCTTACGCACGTTGCTCCTGACATCGCGCTGATGTCGCAAGGGAGGAAGCAATGGGCGTTGAACAAGCACCGACCGCCAAGGGCAAGCAAGCCGCCAAAGGGTTGAAACAGGCGGCCGCGAAGGACGAGCGCAAGACCGAGGCGGAGACCGGCCGCCCGCTGAAAAAGGGCGCCGCGCGGTTCGAGGAGCGCTCGAAAAGCTCCGACGGCAAGAGCGCCGGCGCCAAGCAGAAGGGCTGAGGTCGGGTCGACGTCAAGGCGCCCGCCTGTTCACTCCCGCACATCCTGCACCCATCAAGTCTCGCACGCCCCCGGTTTGCGGGCAAGCTACAGGCCCTGCTGGCTCTCGGCCAGAGCACCATGCCGGCACCCCGGCGGTCTCGAAAAATACTGTGACTTGGCGCAACCATTGGGCTAATTGTTTGTTGGGTTGAGCCGGCCTGCCGGAGCAACGGAAAAGTTTGCAGCGCGAGGAGTTGCCATGCTCTGGAGAGGCCGTCGTCAGAGTGACAATATCGAGGACGACCGCAGCGACAGCGGCTCCGGCGGAGGATTGGGCGGCAGCCCCGGCCAGTTCCGCATTCCCATCGGCGGCAGTTCCGGCGGTGGCGGCATGTCGCTTTCGGGCCTCATCATCTTCGCGGTCGTGGCGTTGATCGCCTGGGGTGTCTTCGGCATCAATCCGCTGCAATTGCTCAACGGTGACGGCGGCGCCTTGCTGCCGGGCGGCGGCGGGCAGATATCGGACAACAGCGGCGGCCAGAACAGCGGCTCGGCGCCCGCCAATGACGAGATGAAGCAGTTCGTCGCGACCGTGCTCGCCGAGACGGAAGACACTTGGACCGGCATCTTCAAGTCACAGGGCCTGACCTATGAGGATCCCAAGCTGGTGCTGTTTTCCGGCCAGGTCCGCTCCGCCTGCGGCTTTGCGTCGGCGGCGGCCGGGCCGTTCTATTGTCCAGGGGACCACAAGGTCTATCTCGACATGACCTTTTTCCAGCAGCTCGACCAGCAGTTCGGCGCTTCCGGCGAGTTCGCCCGCGCCTATGTGGTCGCCCATGAGGTCGGCCACCACGTGCAGAACCTGACCGGCATCATGTCCAAGTTCAACCAGATGCGGCAGGGCATGAGCGAGGCCGATGCCAACCAGCTGTCGGTGCGCATCGAGCTGCAGGCCGACTGTTTCGCAGGCGTGTGGGCGCATTACACGGCCCAGAAGGGCATATTGGAGCAGGGCGACATCGAAAGCGCGCTGAACGCCGCCAAGCAGATCGGCGACGACACGCTGCAGAAGAAGATGCAGGGTTATGTGGTGCCGGAAAGCTTCAACCACGGCACCTCGCAGCAGCGGCAGACCTGGCTGGCGCGCGGCTACAAGAGCGGCAAGCTTTCAGACTGCAACACGATGAGCGGGCCTCTCTGAACACTCCTTTCCAGGCGCCGACCTGACGGCAAAGTCGCCGTCAGGGAGTGTCAGGAACGCGTATTCCTGCCTGTTCCCTCATTGTTCCTTTTCGCCGGCTCGCCTATAAGGTGCGTCCGCCCGTGCCCCCGGGGCGGCTGGAGGAGCTTGACCCATCATGATCGATCCCAAAACCGCCAGGCGGGGCCTCGCGCTGGTTTTCACCACGCTGCTGCTCGATATTATCGGGTTCGGCATCATCATGCCGGTGCTGCCGGCCTATTTGCAGGAATTGACCGGTGTCGGCGTCAGCGAGGCGGCCATCGAGGGCGGCTGGCTGTTCTTCGTCTACGCGGCCATGCAGTTCTTCTTCGCACCCATCATGGGCGGCCTGAGCGACCGCTTCGGGCGGCGGCCGATCCTGCTGGCCTCGGTGCTGACCTTTTCCATCGACAATCTGATCTGCGCTATCGCCTGGTCCTATCCGATGCTGTTCATCGGGCGTGTGCTGGCCGGCATTTCGGGCGCCAGCTATTCGACGACATCGGCCTTCATCGCCGACATCTCGAACGACGAGAACCGAGCAAAGAATTTCGGCCTGCTTGGCATCGCCTTCGGCGTCGGGTTCGTCATCGGACCGGTGCTGGGCGGATTGCTCGGCACGTTCGGACCGCGCGTGCCGTTCTATTTCGCCGCCGGGCTCGCCTTCGTGAATTTCCTGATCGCGATGGTCCTCCTGCCGGAAACGCTCGATGAAAAGCATCGCCGCCGCTTCGAATGGAAACGCGCCAACCCGGTCGGCACGCTTCTGCAGATGCGCCAATATCAAGGCATTGGCTGGATCGGGCTCGTCTTCTTCCTGATGACGCTCGGCCACATGATGTATCCGGCGGTGTGGTCTTTCGTATCCAACTACCGTTATGGCTGGAGCCAGCAGCAGATCGGCTTCTCGCTCGGCGCCTTCGGCCTGTGCGGCGCGATCGTCATGGCAACGGTGCTGCCGCGCGTGGTCACGAGGCTCGGTGAATGGAAGACGGCGGCAATCGGGCTGACCTTCACGGCGGCCAGCGCCTTCGGCTATGCCTTCGCCACGCAGGGCTGGATGGTCTACGCGGTGATCGTCGTGGGTTGCCTGGAGGCCTTGGCCGATCCGCCGTTGAGGAGCCTCGCCGCCGCCAAGGTGCCACCTTCCGCACAAGGCGAACTGCAGGGCGCGATGACCTCGATCTTCTCGATCACTTCCATCATCACGCCGCTGCTCTACACGGCGATCTTTTCCTGGTTCACGGGGCCTGGCGCGCCGGTGGCCTTCGGCGGGGCACCCTATCTGGTCGGTGCCTGCTTCCTGGTGCTGGCGCTCATCGTCTTCGTCACCAGGGTGGCGAGACCGGCCGTGGTCGGGACTATCACCGCCAACGTGGCGGAAGACGGAGCGCGGATATGAGCCGTGACAGCCGCATGGTGCTGACCAGGAACGGGGTGTCGCTGTCGCGATTGGTCTTCGGTGCCTGGCGCCTGCTCGACGGCGACGCCCGCCCTGATGCCGATCAGGTCGGAAGGCTGATCGGCGCCGCTGTCGATCTCGGCCTGACCAGTTTCGACCACGCCGATATCTACGGGAATTACGAGGTGGAGGCGGCCTTCGGCGCGGGGCTGTCGCGCTGGAAAGGCAAGCGCGAGGAGATCGAGCTGATCTCGAAATGCGACATCATGCTGGCCTCGGCCAACCGGCCGCGGAGCCGGCTGAAGCACTATGATACCAGCGCCGCCCACATAACCGCCTCGGTCGACCGCTCGCTCGGCAATCTCGGCACCGATTATCTCGACCTGTTGCTGTTGCATCGGCCGGATCCGCTGATGGATGCCGACGAGACGGCGGCGGCACTGGCCGGGTTGGTCAAGGCCGGCAAGGTGAGAGCGGTCGGCGTCTCGAATTTCACGCCATCACAGTTCGATCTGCTGGCCTCGCGGCTGCCGTTTGCCCTGGTCACCAACCAGATCGAGATGTCGGTGCTGAAGACATCCGCATTGACCGATGGCAGTCTCGACCACGCGCAGCGCCTGGGCTACGCGCCGATGATCTGGTCGCCGCTTGGCGGCGGCTCGCTGTTCACCGGCAAGGAAGCCCGGGAGGCTCGGGTGCGGGCAGCACTCGCGGCGGTTGCCGCCGAAGTCGGCGCCGGTGATCTCGCCACTGTTGCCATCGCCTGGCTGCTGCGCCATCCGGCCCGGCTGGTGCCGGTGTTGGGGTCGATGAAGCCGGAACGGCTGGCGGCCATGGTCAAGGCGCTGGAGATCAGCCTCGACCGCCAGCAATGGTTCGCCATACTGGAGGCGAGTGAAGGCCGGCCGGTGGCGTAAGGGTGGGGCATTTGCGGTGCAGGGCTGCGAGATGTTGGCGCTGCCCCTCATTGCCCTGCCGGGCATTTCTCCCCGTATAGTGACGGGGAGAAAGATGCAGCCAGCGCCGCTTTCGCAAATCGTCGACGTTGCAATAGGAGCGCTGAGGTGGCCACAGCTTCCTCTCCCCGTTCACGGGGAGAAGGTGCCGGCAGGCAGATGAGGGGCCGCGCTGACGGATCGAATTAAGCCCGCTCCGCCAGCAATTCCTCGCCGCGCTTTTGCCGGATCAGGTTGACGAAACGGCGGAACAGATAGTGCGAATCCTGCGGGCCCGGCGAGGCCTCGGGGTGGTGCTGGACCGAGAACACCGGCCGGCCGGTCAGCGCAATGCCGCAGTTCGAACCATCGAACAGCGAGACATGGGTTTCCTCGACACCCTCGGGCAGCGAGTCGGCATCGACGGCGAAGCCGTGATTCATCGACACGATCTCGACCTTGCCGGTGGTGTGGTCCTTGACCGGATGGTTGGCGCCATGATGGCCCTGATGCATCTTGGCGGTCCTGCCGCCGAGCGCCAGCGCCAGCATCTGGTGACCGAGGCAGATGCCGAACACCGGGATGTCGGTCTTCAGCAGATCCTGGATGACGGGCACGGCATAGTCGCCGGTGGCTTCCGGATCGCCAGGGCCGTTGGAGAGGAAGATGCCGTCGGGCCGCATGGCGAGGATTTCTTCGGCGCCTGTCTTGGCCGGCACCACGGTGACCTTGGCGCCGAGGCCGGCGAGCAGGCGCAAAATGTTGCGCTTGACGCCGTAGTCGATGGCCACGACGTGCAGCGACGGATCAGTCTGTTCGCCAAAACCTTCGTTCCACACCCAGGGCGTCTCGCGCCAGACCGAGGACTGGCCCGAGGTGACTTCCTTGGCGAGGTCGAGCCCGATCAGACCCGACCATGCGGCGGCGCGCTGCTTCAAATCGTCCAGGTCGAAGACGCCGTCCGGCGCATGCGCGATGACGGCGTTGGGCATGCCCTTTTCGCGGATCAGCGCGGTCAGCGCACGGGTGTCGATGCCCGACAGCGCCACGATGCCGCGCTTCTTCAGCCACTGGTCGAGATCGCCGGCGGCGCGGTAGTTGGACGGGTTGGTGACATCGGCCTTGAACACGGCGCCGACGGCGCCGGCGCGGGCGGCGGGGTTGAGATCCTCGATGTCCTCGCCATTGGTGCCGATGTTGCCGATGTGCGGGAAGGTGAAGGTGACGATCTGGCCGGCATAGGAGGGGTCGGTGAGGATTTCCTGATAGCCGGTGAGCGCGGTGTTGAAGCAGACTTCGGCGACGGCGGAGCCGGTGGCACCGAGGCCGCGGCCCTCGATGACGGTCCCGTCGGCCAGCACCAGAAGGGCGGTCGGCTTTTCGGTGGCCCAAGGTGGGGTCAGCGCGGGCGTCGTCTCGGCCATGGCGGCACTCCTATCAGGCTGCGCGCTGCAAAAGGCCCGGCGGGCCATCCGCGCAGCAAACGGCGCGGAGCGGCGAATTCGCGGCCTCCACGCATTCAAGCTTCAGTTCATGCAAGGCCCAGTACATAGGGGAAGGGGGCAGGGCGGTCAATGATCATGCGAAATGCCGCCATGATTTATTTCATCAAGCAATATCAGAGGCTTGGTCCACAATATCTGGGTTTGCCTTGGCTGGGCCCCGGCGCTATTGTCCGCGCCGACCGAAGGAGAAAACATCATGCGCGGAAAAATCGCCGAATCCCTGAAGAGCGCGATGAAGGCGCAGGACAAGCACAGGCTACCGACATTGCGGCTGATCCAGGCCGCCATCCACGATCGCGACATCGCCAATCGCGGTTCGGGCAAGGACCCCGCCAGCGACGAGGAAATCCTGCAGATCCTGGCCAAGATGGTGAAGCAGCGCGAGGAATCGGCCAAGGCGTTCGAAGACGGCAAGCGGCCGGAACTGGCGGCGCAGGAGCGCGGCGAGATGGAGATCATCCGCGGCTTCCTGCCGACCCAGCTCGATGATGCCGCGATCACCGCCGCGGCGCGCGAGGCGATTGCCGAGACCGGTGCCGCCAGCCAGAAGGACATGGGCAAGGTGATTGCCGCGCTGAAGCAGAAATATGCCGGCCAGATGGATTTCGGCAAGGCGAGTGGCATCGTCAAAGGGCTGCTGCAGTAGGGGCCTGCCGCTGGCCGAGGTTGCGACCGAGATTGTCTTCTTTCACCGCCAGAGCCGGACGGTTCTTTTCGCCGATCTCATCCGGCATTTCCGCCCTGGATGGTTCAAGGGCTGGCGGGCACTCGTTGCCCGGCTCGACCTGATGGTGGCCGCCAAGCCGTCCTGCCGGTTCACGGCCCCTTGCACATCGGCAGCGGCTGCACGGGTGGGGCGGGGTGATCCTTCTTGTACTGGGCGATCATCGGCTCGAGGGCTTTTCGCGGCCAGAATTTCGGCGCGCCGATTTCCTTAAGGCATGATGCGTTCCAATAGGGCGCCTCGCCGGATGGCGAATGGCCTTTGGCCGCCTGCGCGACGGCGGCGATGTCGCGCGATTCCGGATAGATGTAGAGTGTCGTCGGATTGTCCTTCACCATCGCGATGATCTGCCGCGCGTCCGCCGGCGACCAGCTGGTGCAGCCATTGCTGCGGCCGCC
Source organism: Mesorhizobium sp. GW821-FHT07A06 (assembly GCF_059419085.1). NCBI lineage: Bacteria > Pseudomonadati > Pseudomonadota > Alphaproteobacteria > Hyphomicrobiales > Phyllobacteriaceae > Mesorhizobium > Mesorhizobium sp. GW821-FHT07A06. The sequence continues at coordinate 98,139 of NZ_JBWKRC010000006.1, read as the reverse complement.
GGCATACTCGACCAGTTTGCCGAACGGCACCAGGCCATCATGGTCGGCATAGGAGCTGTTCGGGCTTTTGCGCATGCACATGGCGCGCAGCACCTGCGCCGCATGGCCGCCGATCACTCTTTGTCTCGCATTGTCGGCTTCGCCTTCGCCGTCGAACTGGATGAAGGTGCGCAGGAAGGCGGCATCCTGTTTCGCGCCGGTGCTGTAGAAGCCCTTGAAGGAGGTCTTCGCCTCGCGGGTGACATAGGCGCCGCCAGCGGTCAGCTCCGAATCCATGGCATTGCCGAAGTTCTTGGAACAGCGCCTGCCATTTGAAAAATCGGCCGTGCCTTTCAGATCTTTTCCGCCGCCGTGGCCTGACGCGATGGCGCGAAACGATTGGCTGGCCTCGCAGATGACATAGTACCGGCGCCCCAGCACGCCATTGCCGAGATCGCCGGGACGTGTAGCGTCCATGGCGAAGTAACAGGGATTCCTGACCGCGCCTTGCGCCACCTTTTTCAGGTAGAGCGCTCGCGCCCGCTCCAGCACCACGGCCGAGATCTGGCCGTCGCTGTCGCCGACATGGGCCTGCAGCCAGGCCGGAACACCTGATGGCTGCAATGCGGCGAAGGATCGGGCCGTCGCCGTCAAGGCAATGACCATGACAAGGAGGCTGAGGGTGACGACCACACCCAATGGGACAGATCTCAACCGCACCGGATCAATTCTCCTGCCGAAGCCATGCGAATCCTTGCGGCGTCATATCCGCAACCAATCATAAAATGTCCCGCGCCCATCGGCGAGACACATCTTGTTTAGCTTGCCCGCAGCGATCGTTTTGCGATCAGCCTGCGGATGACGCACTGCAGGGACGCCTGCCGCGCTCCCAGCCAAACTGGACAGGCCGGGAGGACGATCTATAATTACCGAGCGCAAAATAATTATGGATCGTCTGGAATGGATCCTCTCAGTGACATCATTGCTCTTTTGCAACCCAGCACGGCGATTTCCAAGCCCATCAAGGGGCGTGGCCGATGGGGCGTGCGTTACGCCGCCTATGATGCGCCTGGCTTTACAATAATCGTGGAGGGCACGTGCTGGATCGCCTTTGCGGGCCAGGATCCAGTCAAGTTCGAGAAGGGAGACTTCCTCCTGCTGCCTTCCACGCCGGCCTTCTCGCTCAGCAGCCATCCAGGCATCGACTGTGAGCTCCGGACGCCAATGGACGTTGCCGTCCAGCATGGCGAGCAAGATGGAGACCCGGATTTTGTCGCGCTCGGCGGAACGTTTCGAATCGAGCCGGTCAATGCCGCGCTTCTGCTCGCTCTGCTTCCGAGCGTCATCCACGTGCCGGGATCGCAGGGGCGTTCCTCCAGGCTTGGCAGGGTCATTAGCCTCATCATGGAGGAGTGCGAGAACGAAGATCCGGGCAAGGAAATGGTCTTGCAGCGATTGCTCGAGATTCTGCTCGTCGAAGCGCTGCGATGGCGTGGCATCGGTTCCGGCGCGGCCGGCCTGCTCGGCGGGATGCGGGATCCGGCGCTGGCGCGCGTGCTCCGCGCCATGCACGGGGATGTCCGGGCGGGTTGGACGGTCGCGGAGCTCGCCAGGATCGCGGGACTTTCGCGGTCGGCCTTCGCGGCTCGCTTCGTGGACGTGCTCGGTTGCGGCCCGATCGAGTACCTGGCCCGCTGGCGCATGGCGCTGGCGAAGGATGCTCTCATCCGAGGCTCGAAAACCCTGGACAAAATAGCCGGTGAGATCGGCTACGAGTCCGCCAGCGCCTTCAGCACTGCTTTCAGGAAACGGCTTGGTTGCTCACCGGGCAAGTTCGCCCGCGACGCCCGCGTGACCGCATAGGGCAGTGCCTCGCGCGGCGTAGCCTCTTCAAGGTCACTTGCTCGCCCGGTATGAGCCATTTTTGGACAGTTGGAAATAAAAATAGGACTATTGATTATGGATCGTCTGCGTTGGCAAGCCTACGAAAGGGGCATTGAAACCGACGGAGCCAAGCATGCAAACGATCCTCATCACCGGCTGTTCATCTGGCTATGGCCTCGAGACAGCCCGCCATTTTCTCGTCAACGGGTGGAACGTCATCGCCACCATGCGGACACCGCGGGAGGACATACTGCCGCGCTCGGAGCGCCTGAGGATCCTGCCGCTGGACGTCACCAGCGAGGCCAGTATCTCGGCGACCGTCAAAGCCGCGGGTCCGATCGATGTTCTCGTCAACAATGCAGGCATCGGCGTGGTCGGCGCCTTTGAAGCGACGACGATGTCGCACATCCGAAAGGTCTTCGAGACCAATACGCTTGGCGTGATGGCCATGGCGCAGGCCGTGATTCCGCAGATGCGCGAGCGCCGGTCCGGCGTGATCGTCAACGTCACCTCAAGCGCCACCCTCGCCGCAATGCCCTTGGCGGCCGCCTACACCGCCAGCAAGCAGGCCATCGAGGGCTTCACCGGATCGCTCGCGCACGAACTTGCCTATTTCGGTATCCGCGCAAAGCTGGTCGAGCCCGGATATGCGCCAACAACGCGTTTTTCGCATAATACTTCAGTGCGCATCGAAGACATGATCCCTGAAGCCTATGCCGATTTCGCGGCCCCGATCTTCGCGGCCTTCGCCCAGCCCGCGCTGACCACCAAGGAAAGCGACGTTGCCGAAGCTATCTGGGCCGCTGTCCACGACACTTCGGGCAAACTCCGTTTTCCGGCAGGCCAGGATGCGGTCGCCCTGGCAAACGCTGGCTGAAGTCTCCCGGGGTGCAACGATTGTCGTCCCGCCAATTCTACGTCCGTTCGGATTGAGCTATCATCCGATTCTGGCGTGGCCCACGCCTCCTCCCTCCACCGGGAAAGCATTCGTTCGTGCGGGGCACTCTCATCATCGAACCGACTGTTCGAGCACCAGGCATAAGGAGGGGTTGCGAAAACTGCTCGCACCAGGAGGTTTTTGAGATGATTTTATCCGCGCCTGTCTACCATCTGAAGCGTCAAGCCAGGCTGTTGTCGCGCGAGGCAAAAATCCCGCTCCACCAGGCGCTTGACCGGATTGCCGCGCAAGAGGGATTTGCCAGTTGGAGCCTGCTTGCGGCGAAGCTGTCCGAGACGGCGCCCGCCAGCAGGTTGTTCGCGCAACTCACACCTGGTGACCTGGTTCTGGTCGGCGCGCGGCCGGGCCATGGCAAGACGCTGATGAGCCTCGAACTGGCGGTCGAAGCGATGAAGTCGGGCCACCGCAGTGTGTTCTTCACGCTGGAATATACGCAACGCGATGTACTGGAGCGGCTCCGCGCCATCGGCGTCGAGCCGGCCCGGTTCGACCGGCTGTTCGAGTTCGACACTTCCGATGCCATCAGCGCCGGCTATATCGTCAGGGTGTTGGGGTCGGCGCCGCGTGGCACGCTGGCGGTCATCGATTACCTGCAACTGCTCGATCAGAAACGAGAGAATCCAGGCCTGATGGACCAGGTCCGCACGCTGAAGGCTTTCGCGCGCGATAGCGGCGTGATCCTGGTCTTCATCTCGCAGATCGACCGGTCCTACGATCCCGCGAAGAAGCCGGTCCCGGATATCAGTGATGTTCGCCTGCCCAACCCGCTTGATTTGTCCCTCTTCGACAAGGCCTGCTTCCTGAACGAGGGCGAGATCCGCTTCCAGGCGGCTTGAGCGCTCCAGCGGCCAAGGCTATCCCAGCGTCACTGGGAGAGCATGGATCATGGTCGAGATCGTCAAACCGGCGCTTGAACATCTGCCGTCCTACAAGGCCGCGCTTGAGCGCGGCTGGTCGCCGGACAATGTTCGGCCCGTGGAGGCAACGCGCGAGCAGCTCGCGGCGATAGAGCAGGCTCCGGTGGCCTTCCTGGCCAGCCTGGATGATCCTGAAGCCAGGGGCGGCCCGATCACCTTGCCCGATGGCACACAAGTGCCGCGCCTGCCGGGATTTCGCCGCTGGATCTGGGATGGCGAGGCGTCAGGCTCGATCGGCTTTCGCTGGCAGAAGGGAACGGCGATGCTGCCGTCGCATGTGCTTGGCCATATCGGCTATGCGGTGGTGCCCTGGAAGCAGCGGCGCGGCTACGCCACCGAGGCCCTGCGGCTGATGCTCGACGAGGCGAGGGCGGTCGGCCTTCCCTATGTCGAGATCACCGCCAAGCCGGGCAATCCGGCATCACACAAGGTGATCCTGGCCAATGGCGGCAAGCTCGTCGAGCGCTTCCTCGAGGACGCAGCCTATGGCGGGGTGGAGAGTCTGCGGTTCCGGATCGACTTGTAGGCCGCCTCGTCGCTACGCCTGACCGCGCAGCCAGTCGGCCAGCGATGCGCGATGCTTGCCGGCCCTGCCGGTGAAGGCTTCGGCCGACAGCATGGAGTTCAGCACGGCCTCCTGCGTGGCTTCCGCCGCCGCCCGAAAAAGGATGTCGATGCGCGCTTCGTTGAGCGCCAGCAGCGGTACGAGATCGCGGCTTTCATCGTGGTCGACCAGATTGCCGGTGCTGAAGGCAATGGCGATGTCGCCGCTCCCATGGCCCCAGAAGGAGCCAAGTGTCGCGATGCCTGCCCCGGCGCGGCGTGCTACTCTCTCGAGCTGGCGGTGTTCGAGCGGCACGTCGGTTGCCAGCACGACCATGATCGAACCGCGTTCGGCCTCGGCCGGCCGCCTGGGGTCGGGCCGGCGCCCATCGGGCAGAATGAGGTCGCCCGGCCTGCCGAAATTCGAGAGCACGAGAACACCAAGGTGATGTTCGCCGCCAAGCGCGATTCTCCTGGACGCCGAGCCGATGCCGCCCTTGAAGCCGAAGCAACTCATTCCCGTTCCGGCGCCGACATTGCCCTGTTCGACCGCGCCTTCACGAGCGTCCGCCAGTGCGGCAAGGGCGTGTTCTTCGGTCACGGCCAGGGCCTGGATGTCGTTCAGCGGACCGTCATTGCACTCGCCGACCACCGGATTGACGGTTCCGGTGGTGCGGCCGATATCCGGATTCTGGCGGATGGCGTCGCGGATCAGGGCCGTGGCGCAGGTGCCGACCGAGAGCGTGTTGGTCAAGAGAACAGGTGTTTCGATGGTGCCGAGTTCCTGCACCTGCGTCAGGCCGACCGTCTTGCCGAAACCATTGATGACATGGCTTGCCGCCGTCACCTTCTTGCGGAACAGATTTCCGCCATGCGGCAAGATCGCGGTCACGCCGGTGTTGATGTGCCCATCGCGCAGGGTGGAATGGCCGACCCGCACGCCGGGCACGTCGGTGATGGAATTCATTGCGCCCGCCGGCAAGGTGCCGCAGGTCAGGCCGAAGTCACCGACAGTCCTGATCATCCTTGCTCCTTACAAACGTCCCGCGTCGATGATCCGTTTCAGGAAGGCGCGGGTGCGTTCGCCCTGCGGGTTGCCGAAAATCCGCGAAGGCGGGCCTTCCTCATAGACCAGCCCTTCCTGCAGGAAACAGACCTTGTCGGCAACCTCGCGCGCAAATCCCATTTCGTGCGTCGCCAGCACCATGGTCATGCCCTTGGTCGCCAGGTCGCGCACGATGTCCAGGACTTCCGAGACGAGCTCGGGATCGAGCGCCGAGGTGATCTCGTCGAGCAGCAGGAGGGCAGGGTCCATCATCAGCGCGCGCACGATCGCCACACGCTGTTGCTGGCCGCCGGACAGGCGGTCAGGATATTCCCGTGCCTTGGCGGCGAGGCCGACCCGTTCGAGCAGCGCCATGCCCTTGTCTTCGGCCGCCTTGCGCGGCGTGCCCAGCACCTTGACCGGGCCGAGCGTGATGTTCTCGATGACGCTCATGTGCGGAAACAGGTTGTAGCTCTGGAAGACGATGCCGATCTCGCGCCGGAGCAGGTCGAGGTCGACGCCCGGACCGGTGACGCGGTCGCCATGCAGCCTGATCTCGCCGCCCTGGATGGGCTCGAGACAGTTGATGCAGCGCAGCAGCGTGGACTTGCCGCAACCCGAAGGGCCGATCAGGCAGACCACCTGGTGTTCCTCGATGTCCAGCGAAATGCCCTTCAGCACCTCGACCGCGCCATATCGCTTGTAGGCCTTGTCGATTTCGACCAATGCCATGGTGGTTACTCCCCGCTCGTCAGGATCCCGAGCGCATTTTGCGGCGGTCCCGCTCGATCAGCCGATCGACGAACCGGGCCTGCGGGATGGTGATGAGGATGAAGAGGAGCGCCACAGTCGTCACCGCCGACAGGTTGAAGTTATTGCTGGCGACGATCTTCGACTGGTTGAAGGCATCGATGGTGCCGATGATGGCGACCAGCGCGGTGTCTTTCTGCAGGCTGATGCAGTTGTTCATCAACGGCGGAATGATGCCGCGTACCGCCTGCGGAACGACCACATAGCGCATCGTCCTGAAATAGGAGAGGCCCAGCGAACGCGCCGCCGCGATCTGGCTCGGATGCACGCTTTCGATGCCGGCGCGATAGACTTCCGAGGTGTAGGCGCCGTAGGTCAGTGTGAGCGCGATGATCGCATAGGCGTTGGAGGACAGGTCCTTCAGGATGGGCAGTCCGGTCAGCGGCAGGCCGAAGCCGATGAGATAGATGGTGATGATGGCCGGCAGGCCGCGGAACAGGTCGCCATAGACGATCGCAAGCGTGCGGATCGGCCGGCCGGCCTTGCCGGGCAAGGTGCGGGCGATGGCGACGACCAGCGCCCAGACCAGGATGAGGATCGCGGAAAAGAAGAAGATCGAGATGTTGGTGCCGAATGCCTTGAGAATGGTCCAGGCCGACTTCCAGATCAGGTCGAGATCGAAGAACGTCCGGCTGACGGCGGCATCGTTGACCACCAGGAACCAGGCGAAGGCGCAGATGATCAGGAGCGCCACCGAATAGGAAAGGGCATTCCAGGATGCATCCGAGGATATGGACCCGAGTTCGCGGCCGGCATGCACATCATCCGAGGATGCCGCGCGCGCGGACAGCCTGACAGCGCGCCAGGCAATCCCGATGACCCATAGCGGCGGCACGCAGGCGAGTGCCGACATGATCTGGACAGGCACGTTCGGCCAGCCCTGCCGCAGTACATAGGCGGCGATGTGCAGGGACGTGCAGGCAATGGCGAGGAACGTCGCGACAGCCACGCCGAGCACGACCCAGGCCCGCCTGCCATGCGTGCGGACCTTGCTGCGAGCACGCCATTGGCTGGCGCGCTCGTTTCCCGATTCGGCTGTCGGTGTCGACATCAGTACTTCCAGGTCGGCACGCTGTCGGGGGAGAGGCCACCCCAGGACGGCAGCAGATAAGCGGCCTCCAGCTTCTTCAGCGTGCCGTCGTTCTTGAGGTCGGTCATGACCTTGTCGATGACCGCTCCGTTCGGCGAGCCCTTCGGATAGATGCCGGCGGTCGGCCGGTCGGTGGCGTATTTGCCGACGACGGCAAGCTTGCCGTTGGAATTCGCCACCTGGCCGAGCACGATGCCGAGATCGGTCATCACGGCGTCCACCTTGCCGGCGGCTGCCGCGGTGAACATCGAGGCCGTGTCGTCGAACACATCGACGCTCTTGGCCTTGAGGGTCTCTTGCGCGAACTGCACCAGCGTCGTGCCCGCCTGGACGCCGACGCGGCTGGTCTTGATGGTTTCTTCGGTGACCGTGTTGCCGGCCTTCACCGCCACGCCATTGTCCGACTGTATGTAAGGCACCGAGAAGTCGACGACCTTCTTGCGCGGTTCCGTCACCGAGATCAGCGCCAGCGCGATGTCGTAATCCTTGTTCTGGCCGGCGACGATGGAATCGAACGAGGCGTTGACCAGCTTCACCGTATCGAGGCCGAGCCGATGCGCGATGTTGACCGCCATGCAGAACTCGTAGCCGTCCTTGATCGTGTCGGGCGTATCGCCATTGAACTGGCCGACCGCCGGCAGATTGATGATGACGGTGAACTGGCCGGCAACCGCCGGAGTGATCTTGTCGGTGCCGCGCTCGCCGGTCACCTGGCAGTCGCCATAGCCCTGGGTCTCGGCCACGGCCGAGGTGGCGCAGGCCAATGTCAGGACGGAGGCGCATAATGCGTATTTCAAGGATTTCATTTTCAATTCCCCATTGTTGATTGTCGTTGCGGGTCTTCTCCTACTGAACCTGTGCAGGGCTCCCCAATGCCAGGTCCAGATAGGTCTTCTGCAGGAGCCGCGTGACCGGCCCGGACTTGCCGTCGCCGATCGCTCGTCCCGCAATTTCGATCACCGGGGTCACCAGGCTCGATGCGCTGGTGAGGAAGGCCTCGCGGGCGTTCTGCGCTTCTTCGACGGTGAAGCGTGACTGGTCGACGACCAGGTTCAACTGATCGGCCACCTTGATCACGGCACGGCGCGTGCAGCCCGGCAGGATGGCGCGCGAGTTGGCACGGGTGACGATGCGGTTGTCGGCGGTGACGATATAGGCGGTGGAGGAGGCGCCCTCGGTGACGAAGCCGTCCTCTACGAGCCAGGCCTCCTTGCAGCCGCGTTGAGAGGCGACATGCTTGGCCTGGACCTGCGCAAGCAGCATGGTGGTCTTGATATCGCGTCGTGCCCAGCGCTGGTCGTCGACGACGGCGACGCGGATACCGTCGCGCAATGCCGCCGTGTCGCTGATATCCCTGGCCTGGGTGAAGGCGAAGAAGGTCGGCTTGATGTCTTCGGCATAGCCGAAGTTGCGGTCGGCGATGCCACGGCTGATCTGCAGGTAGATGACACCTTCCCGCAGCTTGTTGCGGGCAATCAACTGGGTCTGGACTTCGACGATTGCTTCCTTCGAGAGCGGCATCGGGATTTCGAGTTCGCCAAGCGACCGTTCGAGCCTCGCCAGGTGGAGATCATTGTCGATCAGGCGTCCCTCGATGACCGCGGTCACCTCATAGATGCTGTCTCCGAACAGCAGCCCCCTGTCGAAGACCGAAATCCTCGCCTCGTGCTCGCTGACGAAACTGCCTTCCACATAGACTTCGCGCGCCACGATCATTCCCGTTTTGATGAAGTGGGCGGACGCTAGTGGCATCGCTGGACCGTGGCCAATGCCATGTTTCTTCGTGCTTATGCATTTTTTGCATGGGATTTGCGCGGCGTGAGGAAAGGCCGCTATACGGAGCTGCGCAAGACGCGGGAGACTGGATTGCATGGAACTGAAATGGCTGGAGGATTTCTGCTGCCTGGCCGGCTGCCTGAGTTTTTCCAGGGCTGCCTATTTGCGCGGCGTGACGCAGCCGGCCTTCAGCCGGCGCATCAAGCAGCTCGAAGGCTGGATGGGCGCCACCCTCGTCAACCGGGCGACCTTTCCCATAACGCTGACGGCGGAGGGCGCGCGCTTCCTGCCGATGGCCGAGGACGCCATACGCACTATGCATCGCAATCGCGATTCACTGCGCCCGCGCAACGAGGCGGAAAAGCACAGGGTGACGTTTTCGGCGCTGCACACGCTAACTGTCACCTTCCTGCCCGCATGGCTGGACGACATGCGCGCGCACCTGCCGCGCTTCAGTTCGCATGTCAGCCCGGACAAGGGCGGCATCGAGGAGAACATCGACACGCTGCTCGACGGCAATTGCGATTTCCTGCTGACCTATTTCCATCCCTCGGTGCCGTTCTTGCTCGACAGTTCGCGCTTTTCCTTCCTCGTGCTGGGTACGGAGAAGGTGAAGCCGGTGGCGGCGCCGCATCCGGAGGGACCGCTGCTCGACCATGCGCTGAGGACACACACGCCGCTGCCCTATATCGATTATGGCGACTTCTCGTTTTTCGGCATGGCGCTGAACAAGCTGTTCGCCAAGCGTGCGCCCTTCGTGCGCAACACAACGCATGAGAACACCATCTGCATCGGCCACAAGGCGATGGCGCTCGCCGGCTGGGGCGTGTCGTGGCTGCCGGAACGTCTGATCGCCGGCGAACTGGCCCAGGGAGCACTTGTGCCGGCGTCCGTCGATCCCGACTGGGAGCTGACCACCGAGATCCGCCTCTATCGCCACGCCGATGGCGCGCGCCCGATCGCCAACCGTTTCTGGGAAGCGGCGGCCAGCTCGGCCAGTGGCGTCACACGGTGAGGAAGCGCAGCGCGCGCAGCACCTCGAAATAATCGTCGGAGACGAAGCGCAAGGTGCGCTCGCGCGGATGCTCCGCTCCCGGATACCAGCTGGCGCGGTAGGCGTCGGTCGGATTGTTGAACTCGATCTCCACGTCGAAATGCCTGGGCAGATCGAGGCGGCACGCCGTCAGGTCACGCGACAGCGCCTTTTCCACCCCCTCGCGAATCCGGTCGATCGCTCGCGCCGGCGACATGGACAGCGCGGCGCGTCCGAAGCCTTCGCTCACCGCTACCGTGCCGATTTCCGGCACGAGCGCGCGGGCGTCATCGCATATGCCGCGATCGCCCGACAGAAACACTGGCGGGACGCCGAGCGGGGCCGCGGTATAGGCGTTGACGGTGAACTCCGAGGCGACCTCGCCATTGATGATCAGCCGCGAAATCCTGTCGTTCATGGTGTGGGCAAGCGGGTTCGCCTCGACGCCGGCCTTGGCGTGATAGCCGGTGAAAAGTGCCGCGTCGAAACTCTTGTCGAGGCCGAACATCATGACATGGGGGTGGCCGCTCCAGCCACGCACGATGCTGGCATGGTCGGGCAGTTTCGAAACAATGAGGTTGCGCCCGGTCTGGTGCGCGTCCTTGATCAGGATCTCTTTGGCGCCGGCGGCCTTGGCGCCTTCGCAGGCGGCGGCGACCTCGGCGGTCATCAGTTCGCGGAATTCCTGGTAATCCGGTCTTTCCTTCAGCGCCTCGTCCCAGTCCGCTATGCCGGCGGTACCCTCTATGTCGGCGCTGATAAACACTTTCATCCGTTGTCCCTGCCTTGCCGCTGTTCGATTCTTTTCCGCCGATTAACTCCTTTCGCCGCGAAAATGAATCTCCTCGCTGAAATCAAAGTCTCACTTGTGCTCGTCGGCGCAGAGCGCGTGGTCGGACAGCGCGCGGATGACGTAGCAGTCGCCGACCGTCTTGCCGTCGCAGCAAGAGGCGATGCGCTCCAGCTCGGTTTCCAGCCGCTTCAGCTGGGCGATCTTTTCGCGCACGGAAACCAGCTGCTCCTGCGCGATCTTGTCGGCATGGCCGCAAGGCTGCTCGGGATGGAAGCTGAGCTCGATCAGCGAACGGATGTCCTCGACGGCGAAGCCCAGGTCGCGGGCGTGGCGGATGAAGGCCAGCCGTTCCAGCTCCTGCCTGGAGTAGCGGCGCTGGTTGCCTTCCGAGCGTTCGGGCGCGGCGACCAGGCCCATCTGTTCGTAATAACGGATGGTCGGCACCTTGACCCCGGTGCGGCGCGAGAGATCACCGATCGAAAACATGCATTTTGCCTCTTGAAGCTCTAGTGACTAGAGCAATTACATTGGCTGACATCAAGGTGCAAGGTCCGGCGCGGCAGCCGGTGAAAGAGCAGACAGGTGATGTGATGACGGCTCTTCTAAAGCAGACACGGTTCAGGATCGGCGGCATGGATTGCGCCTCCTGCGCGGCCAAGATCGATACGGCGGTGCGCCGCCTCGACGGTGTGGCCGATGTCTCGGTTTCGGTGACCGGCGCCTCGATGACCGTCAGCCATGGCGGTCCGCTCAACGATGACAAGGTGCTGCGGCAGGTGGCGCGGCTGGGCTACGGCATCGTCAAGGCGGAGGCTCTTGCCGGCAGGCCAACGGCCAAGGCGCACGATCATGCCGCTCATGACCACGAAGGCCCTGACCATGAAGGCCCTGACCGTGAAGGCCATGACCATGAAGGTCACGGACACGAAGGCCACGACCATGTCGGCGGCCAACAAATCACCAAGGAGGCCGCGGGGTCATCCCATCTCCACAGCCATGCCGAGCCTGGGCAGGCGTGGTGGCGCGGCCGTCGCGCGGCGCTGACGCTGGCCTGCGCGGCAGCGCTTCTGGCCGCCTATGGCATCGGTCATCTGTATCCCGCGACCGAGCGCTGGGTCTTCCTGGCCGCCTTGCTGGTCGGTCTCGTTCCGATCGCGCGGCGTGCGCTGATGGCGGCACTCGCCGGCACGCCGTTCTCGATCGAGATGCTGATGACCATCGCCGCTGTTGGGGCCGTGATGATCGGCGCCACGGAAGAAGCGGCAGCCGTCGTGGTGCTGTTCCTGATCGGGGAGCTTCTCGAGGGTGTCGCCGCCGGCCGTGCGCGGGCCAGCATCCAGGGCCTTGCCGATCTGGTGCCGAAGACGGCGCTGGTCGAGCGGGGAGGCGGCACGGTTGAGGTTCTCGCCGAAGACCTTGCGGTCGGCGACGTCATCACGGTGCGGCCGGGCGACCGCATCCCGGCCGATGGCGAGATCACGGAGGGTTCGAGCGACATTGACGAGGCGCCCGTGACCGGCGAGAGCACGCCGAAGCGCAAGAGCGTTGGAGAGCCTGTGTTCGCCGGCACGATCAACAGCGACGGCGTGCTGAAGGTGCGGGTGACAGCGGCCGCTTCCGACAACACCATCGCCCGCGTGGTGCGGCTGGTGGAGGAAGCGCAGGAGGCCAAGGCGCCGACCGAGCGCTTCATCGACCGCTTTTCACGATACTATACGCCCGGTGTGCTGGCAGTCGGCACGCTGGTGGCAGTGCTGCCGCCGCTTGTCGCCGGCGGCGACTGGAACCAATGGATCTACAAGGGCCTGGCGATCCTTTTGATCGGCTGTCCCTGCGCTCTGGTCATCTCGACGCCGGCGGCAATCGCGGCGGGTCTGGCGACAGGCGCCCGGCGCGGGCTGCTGATGAAGGGCGGTGCGGTCCTGGAGCGCTTTCGCCGGATCACCGCGGTCGCCTTCGACAAGACCGGCACGCTGACCGGGGGCAAGCCTGTGGTGACCGACATCGTGGCCTATGGCCGCGACGAACGCAGCGTACTGGCGTTGGCGGCGGCACTCGAGCAGGGCTCCAGCCATCCGCTGGCGGTGGCGATCCTGGACAGGGCAAAGGCGGACAAGGCACCGGTGCCGCCGGCGCTCTCGGCCAAGGCGATCTCCGGCAAGGGAGTCGAGGGCAGCGTCGGCGGCGTCTCCATCTTCCTCGGTTCGGGCCCGGCGGCGGACGAACGCACTGACATGACGCAAGCGCAGCGCCTTGCCATCGACAGCCTCAACGGCCAGGGCAAGACCGTGTCTGTGCTGGTGGCCGATGGTGTGCTGGCCGGGCTGATCGCCATGCGTGACGAGCCGCGGCCGGACGCGGCGGCGGGCATCGCGGCGCTGAAGGCCGAGGGTATCCGCGCGGTGATGCTGACCGGCGACAATCGCCGCACCGCGGAAGCCATCGCCGCCTCGCTCGGCATCGAGGCGCGGGCGGAACTGCTGCCGCAGGACAAGCAGCGGATGATCGGCGAGTTGCAGCGCGAAGGGCTGACGGTGGCCAAGGTCGGTGACGGCATCAACGACGCGCCGGCGCTCGCCGCCGCCGACATCGGCATCGCCATGGGCGGCGGCACCGATGTGGCGCTGGAAACGGCGGATGCGGCGATCCTGCATGGCCGCGTCACGGACGTTGTCCGGATGGTGCGGCTGTCGCGTGCGGTGATGGCCAATATCGGCCAGAATATCACCGTGGCGCTGGGGCTGAAGGCGGTCTTCCTGGTCACGACCATCCTGGGCATCACCGGCCTCTGGCCGGCGATCCTGGCCGACACCGGCGCCACGGTGCTGGTCACCGCCAACGCCATGCGCCTCTTGCGCTGGCGCGGGTGACCGCACGCTACCGTTTGGGTCAGGGGTCGATATCCATGGCGAGTGCCACGTCCTTCCGGTTCTCCAACTCCGCAAGCCTGCCCTGGAGCGCGCTATGGATCGAGGCGTAGGCGGTGGCGCCGAAGGTCAATCGTCGAGGCGCGGGATCCTGCTCCACCGAGGCGATCATCGCCTCGACCATCTTGCAGGGATCGCCCTTGATGTCGAACGAACCCTCGGAAAAAGCCCGGCGTAAGTCCGCGACCGGGGTGTTCTCGTAGGCATCCGTGGACCCGGAACTGACCAGGCTGGCACCGAAGTTCGTGCGTGTCGGCCCGGGCTCGACCAGCGTCAGCCCGATGCCGAACGGCTCAACTTCCTGGCGAACGGATTCGACGAAGCCTTCGATGCCCCATTTGGTGGCGTGATAGAGGCTGAAGCCGGGATAGGCCATCTGTCCGCCCTCCGAGGAGAATTGCAGGATGCGGCCGCCCTGCTGTTTCCTCAGATGCGGCAGTGCTGCCCGGATCAGCTGGATCGAGCCGATGAGGTTTGTGTCGATCAGGTCGCGGATCTGGCCGTCTTCCAGTTCCTCGGCGGCGCCGAAGAGGCCATAGCCGGCGTTGCTGACGATGACATCGATGCGTCCCAGTTCGCCAAAGGCCCTGCCGATCGTCGCCCGGATAGCATCGGTGTCGGTTATTTCGAGCGACGCGATCCAGAGCCGATCGCCATGTTGCGTCTTCAAATCGGCGAGCGTCCGTGGCTTTCGTACAGTCGCGGCGACACGGTCGCCACGGGCCAGAAGCCTTTCTGTCAAAAGTCGCCCGAAACCGGATGAGGTGCCGGTGATGAACCATGTCCTGGTCATGGAAAATGTCCTCTCATGTTGACTTCAGCCAAGACTACTCGATCCAATTCATGATACTATCCGTTCAATTTGATATAGCCTGATGAAGATTTCCCATGAGTGGTAAGCCCGGACTTCCGGAATTGACTGCGCTCGCCGCGATTGTCTCGCACCGCAGCTTCCGCAAGGCGGCCGACGATCTCGGCCTTTCGCCGTCCACGCTCAGCCACATGATGCGGACGCTGGAACGGGGCATGGGTGTACGCCTGCTCAATCGCACCACGCGCAGCGTCGCGCCGACCGAGGCGGGCGAGCGGCTCGTTACGCGCCTGCGGCCGCTTCTGTCGGATATCGACGCCGCATTGGCAGAGGTCGACGACTTCCGTGGTCTTGCATCAGGGACGCTGCGGATCAACACCAGCGAGATCGGTGCGCGACTGTTGCTCGGATCCGTGGTGCCGGTCTTTCTTCAGCGCTACCCCCAAGTCTCGCTCGATCTCGTCACCGAGGGAAGACTGGTCGATGTCGTCGCTGAAGGCTTTGATGCCGGTATCCGTCTGGGCGAGGCCGTGCCGCAAGACATGGTTGCGGTGCGCTTCGGCGGGCCGACACGCTTCATTGCCGTTGCATCGCCGGCCTATCTGGCAGGTCGCCCGGTTCCGCGCGTCCCGGATGATCTCAGGGATCAAACCTGCATCCGGTTTCGGTTGCCGAGTGGCAAACCCTACCGATGGGAGTTCGAGAAACATGGCCAGGAGATCGCGATCGATGTCCCTGGCGCGCTGACACTCGACAATATGGAGTTGATGGCCGAGGCCGCCGCCGGCGGCATGGGGATCGCTTACATCTCTGACAAATCCGCCAAGGCTCACCTCGACCGGGGAGCGCTTGTCACCGTGCTGGACGATTGGTGTCCGCCCATTCCCGGCCTGTTCCTCTATTATCCGGGCCGTCGGCTGGTGCCGCCGGCGCTGCGCGCCTTCATCGACGTGCTGAAGGAGACCGAAAGCTGAAGCCGCTACTCGGCTGGAGCCGTCAGCGGCGGCGTGGCGTTGCTGCGCCCTTCCCAGACCTGGGAAACAATTGCGACCACCACGGCGACCAGCATCGCCAAAGCTCCGACCACCGGCAGGCTGCGGTAGCCGTAGCCGGCATTGAGCATGGCGGCGCCCAGCGACGCGGCAAGCGCGATGCCGACATTGAAGCCGGACGGGATCAGCGAGGAGGCGAGGTTGGCGGCATCCGCCGTCCACGCCAGGATGCGGGTCTGGATCGGCGTGCCGATGGCGAAATTGAGGCCTCCCCAGATGACGATCGCGATGACCATCGGCACGGGGTAGGGGCTGACGGCGTAGATCACCGCCAGCGTCGCCGCCTGTAGGCCAAGCATGGTGATCAGCGACGGCATCAGCTTCCAGTCCGACAGCTTGCCGCCGAGGAAGACGCCAAGCGTGGCGCCGACGCCGTTGAGCAGCAGCACCCAGGGCACCAGGTTCTCGTCGAGCCCGGTGACTTCCAGCAGGGTCGGCGTGATGTAGGTGAACAGGCAGAACTGGCCGAGCATCAGCATCAGCATCAGGATCAACGAGGTCCAGACCTGCTGGCGTGCCAGCACGCGGACCTCACGGGCAAGGCCGGCTGGCTTGGCCGATGAGCCGGTGGTGCGCGGCAACAGGGCGGCCATGGCAAGAGTCGCCGCCACGCCCAACCCGCACATCACCCAGAAGGTGGCGCGCCAGCCCCAGATGTTGCCGATCGCCGTGCCGGCCGGCACGCCGATGACGTTGGAGACGGTGAGGCCGGACAGGATGACCGCCACCGCCATGCCGCGCTTGTCTTCGGGAACGAGCCCGACAGCGACCACCATGGCGACACCGAAATAGGCGCCGTGCGCGACCGCGACGGCAACGCGCAGCAGCAGCATCGAGGTGAAGTCGGGCGCCAGCGCGCAGGCCGCCTGGCCGATGGTGAAGGCGACGGCGAGCCCGAGCAGCAAGGTCTTGCGCGGCAAGGACTTGGTCGCGAGCGCCAGCAGCGGGCCGCCTATGGCGATGCCGCAAGCATAGCCGGAAACGAGATAGCCGGCGGATGGGACAGAGACGCCAAGCCCTTGCGCCACCTGCGGCAGCACGCCTGCAATGACGAATTCGGTGGTGCCGAAGGCGAAAGCGGCGATGAACAGGGCGATAAGCGGAAGCGACATGGGGAAGCCTTGGCTGGAATGGCCTCAAACCACGGATGGACCGCGGGGGCAATCCAGAAATTTTTGTCGCGACTTTAGGTTTTCTTGACCGGCAGCTTCAGGCCGTGTTCTTGCGGCCATAGGGAATCTTCAGCCACGCCCGCTCGTGGAAATAGTAGAGCAGGGACTTGGTGAAGACCTCGGTTATGCCGATGGCCGCGGCGAGTTTGACGCTTCCTGTGACGACCAGGGAAATGATCAGCGTGTCGATGGTGCCGGTCACGCGCCAGGACAGCGCCTTGGCAAAACTGCGCGAATGGGTGTCCATCGATTCCTCCGAAAGCCTGGGTAGCCGATCCTTATCCTGTCTGCCGGAAGCGGAGCAAAGGTATTTTGCCGTCAAGTGAGCACCGCAGCCGGTGGGGTGGCTTCAGCTCGCCTTCAACCTTGACCCCGTCAGCAGGCCGCGCTCTTCGAGCACCGGATAGGCCATCGACGCCAGCAGCGAGTTGATCTGCTTCAGGTCGCGGATGGTATCGAGATGGATCGAGCTGGTCTCGACGCTCTTGGCGGTGCCTTCGCGCAGCCGCAGGAAATGGCTGGCGCTGGTTTCCTTCTCGCGGTCGCGCAACTGGTCCTTTTCCAGCACCAGCTGGCGGGCGGTTTCAGGGTCGCGGGAGACCAGCACGTTGAAGGCGAGCCTTGCATTGGCCAGCACCGAGCTGTGGAAGGCGCACAACTCGCTCCAGCCTTCGTCGGTGAATTCCAGCCCGCGATCGAACTTCTTCTTCACATGCACCAGCATGTTGCGCACGATGATGTCGCCGACCTGCTCGAGCTTGACGCAGGCGCCGATCAACTCCTGGCAACGCAGCGCCTCGTCCTCGGTCAGCGGGTTCTTGGTGACCTTGGCGAGGTAGAGTTTGATGGCGGCATGCTTCCGGTCGACGCGGTCGTCGAGGGCGGCCAGCGCCTTGATCTTGTCGGCGTCGGCGCTCTCATAGAGCTCGATGATGCGTTTCAGCATGATCTCGACCGTCTCGCAGACCCGCACCACCTCGCGCGTGGCGTTGGCCAGCGCCTGGCTCGGCACGTCGAGCGCGCTCTCGTTGAGCGCGGACAACTCGACGACGTCGAGCGAGGCCGTTGGCTCCGGCTTGGTGCCAAGCGCCACGATCTTCTCCGAAGCGCGGTAGACGAAACCGGCCAGCGGCAGGCCTGCCAGCAGGATGATGACGTTGAACAGGATGTGGGCGTTGACGATCTGATCCGCGGCCGTCGCGCCGAGGAAGCCGACATGCGGCCGGAAGATCATGAACAGGATCAGCATGACCAGCGAGCCAAGCCCGCGCATCAGGAGATTGCCGATCGGCACGACGCGCACGGCGGGCCCGGCCGAGCGGGTCAGCATCGGTGCGATGATGGAGGAGCCGAGATTGACGCCGAGGATGAGGACGACGCCGAGTTCCGGGCTGATCAGGCCACGGCCGGCCAGCGTCGCCATCAGCAGAACCGCCGCGATGCTCGACTGGAACAGCCAGGTGATCAGCGCCGCCAGCAGGTAGGCGGTGATGGAATCGGTGGAGAAGTAATTGATGATGACCGGCATGAGCTGGCTGTTGCGCAGCGGCTCCGATGCCTGGCCGATCATTTCCAGCGACAGGATCAAAAGGCCGATGCCGACCAGGATGCGGCCGGTCTGGCGCCAGTCGCGCCGTTCGGTGGCCATGAACATCACCGTGCCGGTGATCAGGCAGAGCGGCACCAAAAGCGTGAGGTCGAAGGTCAGCAGCTTGACCACCAGCGCCGAGCCGATCTCGGCGCCACGCACGGCCAATTGGCCTGCGGCACCCGAAACGATGCCGGAGCCGGCGAAGGAGCCCACCAGAAGCGTCACGGCGGTCGAGCTTTGCAGCGCGATCGCAAGGCCGGTGCCGGCCAGCACCGCCATGATCGGATTGCGCATGGTGGCGCGCAGACGATGGCGCAGCACATCACCATAAGCACGTTCGACGCCGGTCTTGACCATGCGGGTGGCAAACAGCATCAGCGCGACAGCGCCGGCCAGATGCAGAAGGACGACGGAACCGCTCATTGCGGCGCCTGCATGCGGGCGGGGCGCGCGGTGCGGACGGCGCTGCGGTCAGGAAGGGAAGCGAGGGTACGAATCATGATCATGGCAGTCGTCATATATAGCTGGAATATTTTAGCCGGATAATAAAATCTTGTCGATTTCAAGGGGCCGCCGCAAGGCGACAGGCGGTGTCGGGAAATGGACGGGTGCGCAAATGGTTGCATCGCCGGGTCGCGGTGGGACAGGGAAGCGGCCGGTTGGCGTGCTTGTGGCGGCTGTCTTTGCGATGATGTTCAAATATTCGAAATAAGCGGAGGATTTCATTACACAATTGTAATGCCGCCGTTCAGTTTCAGTTCATCCCCGGCCGCTATTCCTCGGGCATCGACAACCAAGGAGACCTCCTATGAAACGCATTGTCCTTTCCGCTCTCGCTGTCACGATGCTGGCCGCCACCTCCATGACCGGTCAGGCCGCGCCGATGAACGCCCCGGTCGCGCCGCAGTCGAATTACACCAAGGTCGACTGGCAGAAGCCAGGCCACCACAACGACGTGAGGAAGCGCGTCTACAAGAAGAAGGTCGTCGTGAAGCGCAACAACTGGCGCAACGGCCAGAAGTATTCCGGCTGGAGGCAACACCAGCCGATCCGCGACTATGGCCGCTACGGCCTGCATCGTCCCGGCCGCGGCCAGGAATGGATCCGCGTCGGCAACGACTACGTGCTGGTCGGCATCCTCTCCGGCGTCGTCTTCGGCGCGCTTGCCGCGCGGTAAGGTTCGATCGCTGGATTGAGCTGGGAAGGGCGGTCCGCAAAGGGCCGCCTTTCTTTTTGCCCTGTGGAAACCGGGCATCGTCCGCATTGGGGGTCGTCGGATTTCGCGGGTATGCTTATATGGAGGGGAAACGAGTTCCCTCAATGCGCTTTCCGCCCGCCTTTCTCGACGAGATCC
Organism: Mesorhizobium sp. GW821-FHT07A06; assembly: GCF_059419085.1. Taxonomy (NCBI): domain Bacteria; kingdom Pseudomonadati; phylum Pseudomonadota; class Alphaproteobacteria; order Hyphomicrobiales; family Phyllobacteriaceae; genus Mesorhizobium; species Mesorhizobium sp. GW821-FHT07A06. The sequence goes on along the minus strand of NZ_JBWKRC010000006.1, from coordinate 78,404 downwards.
GCGACCGCGTGCCGATTTCATCTGTTATCGGCCAGCGCGTCGCGTGGGATCGCAAGAAGACCAATACGTCGCGCGGCGACTATTGGGCCTGCTGTCCCTTCCATGGCGAGAAGAGCCCGTCCTTCCATTGCGAGGACAAGAAGGGCCGCTACCATTGCTTCGGCTGCTCGGTCTCGGGCGACCATTTCAAATTCCTCACCGAACTCGACGGAATGAGCTTCCCCGAAGCGGTCGAGAAGATCGCCGACATGGCCGGTGTCCCGATGCCAGTCCGCGACGTCCAGGAGGAACGGCGCGAGAAGGAACGCGCCAGCCTGACCGACGTCATGGAAATGGCGACCGCCTTCTTCCAGGAACGGCTTCAGGGACCCGAGGGCGCCAAGGCCCGCGCGTATCTGCGGGACCGCGGGCTGACGCCGGCGACGCAGCATTCGTTCCGGCTCGGCTTCGCGCCCGATAGCCGCAATGCCTTGAAGGAGCATCTCGCCGCAAAGGGCGTGCCGAAAGCCGATATCGAGGCGTGCGGGCTGGTGCGCCACGGCGACGACATTCCGGTCTCCTATGACTGGTTCCGCGACCGCATCATGTTCCCGATCCCGGATTCGCGCGGCAAGATCATCGCCTTTGGTGGCCGGGCGCTGGCGCCCGATGCGCTGGCCAAATACATGAACTCGCCCGACACGGAGCTCTTCCACAAGGGCAATGTGCTCTACAATTTCGCCCGTGCCCGCAAGGCTCTGGCCAAGGGCGGCACGGTGATTGCCGTCGAAGGCTACATGGACGTGATCGCGCTGGCACAGGCCGGCTTCGAGAATGTCGTGGCGCCGCTCGGCACCGCGCTCACCGAGAACCAGCTCGAGCTGTTGTGGCGCATGGCGCCGGAGCCGATGCTGTGCTTCGACGGCGACAAGGCCGGGCTGAAGGCGGCATGGCGTGCCGCGGATCTGGCATTGCCCTCGGTGCAGGCCGGCCGTTCGGCGCGCTTCGCGCTGCTGCCGGAAGGCAAGGATCCCGACGACCTCGTCAAGGCCGAGGGGCCTGACGCTTTCCGCGCGGTGCTTGCCGATGCGCGGCCGCTGGTCGACCTGTTGTGGATGCGCGAGACAGCCGGCGGTGTCTTCGACACGCCGGAACGGCGGGCGGAACTGGGAAAGACGCTGCGGGAGTTGACCAGCCGCATCCGCGACGAAAGCACGCGCTATCACTACCAGCAGGAAATGCGTGAGCGGGAAAAGAGCTTCTTCGGCTCGCAGCGCGATGCGCGGCAAGGGCGCCAGGACTGGAAACCGGGACAGGGCAAGGCAGCCGCGCCCGGCGGGCAATTCGCCAAGCCTGGTGGCGGCCGCATGGCGATCACCGAAAGCCTCGGCCAGTCGGCGCTGGTCAAGCGCGGCAGCGAGGGCATGTCGGTGCGCGAGGCGACGATCATCGTGGCGCTGGTCAACCATCCGGCGCTGATCGACGAGAATTTCGCCCATGTAGAATTTCTCGACCTCGCCAATTCCGAGCTGCAGCGGCTGCACGCCGCCATCCTCGACGCGATGGCGCATGACATGGCCAATGACCGCCATGCCGTGGTGGCGACGATCGAACGCGCCGGCTGCGCGGAGATCTGGGAGCGCGCCGTCGGCCTGATCCGGCGGGCGCGGCAATGGCCGGCGCTGGAGACGGCCGCGCTCGACGATGCCCGCGATGCCCTGAACCAGGCCCTGCACTTGCAGCGCAGCGCGCGCACCTTACATAAGGAGCTGAAACAGGCGGAAGCGGCTCTCGAAGCGGATCCTTCGGACGAAAACTTCCGCCATCTGATCGAAATTCAGGCGCAATTTCAGGATGTACAGGCGACGGAAGCGCTGATCGAAGGATTTGGCGTTTCGTCGGGCAGGGCCGGGCGAGCCTAAGTGCAGCTGAGAACAGGAATGAGAGCGTGGCCGGGCTTCCCCAAGGAGCAGGGCGCGCTAAGTCGGGTAATTGATTCGCTTTTTTCATGCGAATCATGCCAGAGGCGCTTGACCTTCCGACAGAATGGCGGAATCAGGACGATTCGAAACGTTAACCCGCACCCGCGCCGACGGGAAATGAGCGATGTGAGGTACTGGTCACTGGACAGGCAGGCCGCCTGCCACAGATATCAGGGTTAATCTGGACTTAATGCATGTCGCCCAAGAGTGGTCAGCCAAGAGTGGAACCGGTTTTGGGGTGATGGCATGCACCAAACAAAAGAGATGATGCGGTTAGTGGCCCGGTGAGGCGCGTTTCAAAAAACGAGCGTATCCGATTTGACTGGTCCGACAGCTTACGCGGCCCCAAAGTTTGGCCGCTAGGAGAAGATAAAAATTATGGCGACTAAGGAAAAGGAAGAGGTCGAGACCGAACGCGAAGGCGCCACCGATGGCCCTCTGCTCGACCTTTCCGATGATGCTGTCAAGAAGATGATCAAGGCCGCCAAGAAGCGCGGCTATGTCACGATGGACGAGCTGAATTCGGTGCTGCCTTCCGAGGAAGTGACCTCCGAGCAGATCGAGGACACGATGGCAATGCTGTCCGACATGGGCATCAATGTCGTCGAGGATGACGAGCAGGGCGAAGAGGCCGAGGCCGGCGACACCGCGGCGGACGCCGAGGAAGACGCCAACGAACTGGCCGAACAGACCGGTACGGCGGTCGCCGCCACCACCACCAAGAAAGAGCCGACCGACCGCACCGACGATCCCGTGCGCATGTATCTGCGTGAGATGGGCTCGGTCGAGCTGCTGTCGCGCGAGGGCGAAATCGCCATCGCCAAGCGCATCGAAGCCGGCCGCGAGACGATGATCGCGGGCCTGTGCGAAAGCCCGCTGACCTTCCAGGCCATCATCATCTGGCGCGACGAACTCAACGAATCCAAGATCCTGCTGCGCGAGATCATCGATCTCGAAGCCACCTATGCCGGCCCCGAAGCCAAGCAGGCGCCGGTGGTCGAGCGCATCGAGGAAGCGCCCAAGGCCGAGGAAAAGCCGCGCCGCGGGCGCGACGATGAAGACGACATCACCAATGTCGGCGCCGATACGCGCGGCATCGGGGACGACGACGAGGAAGACGAGGACGAGGCCAGCCTGTCGCTGGCGGCGATGGAAGCCGAACTGCGTCCGCAGGTGATGGAGACGCTCGACGTCATCGCCGACACCTACAAGAAGCTGCGCAAGCTGCAGGACCAGCAGGTCGAGAACCGTCTGGCCGCCGCCGGCACGCTGTCGCCCAGCCAGGACCGCCGGCTGAAGGAGCTGAAGGACCAGCTGATCAAGGCGGTGAAGTCGCTGTCGCTCAACACGGCGCGCATCGAGGCGCTGGTCGAGCAGCTCTACGACATCAACAAGCGCCTGGTGCAAAACGAGGGCAAGCTGTTGCGGCTGGCCGAAAGCTACGGCGTGCGCCGCGAGGAATTCCTGAAGGAATATCAGGGCTCGGAGCTCGACCCAAACTGGACGCGCTCGATCGCCAACCTGACCTCGCGCGGCTGGAAGGAATTCACCAAGAACGAGAAGGATGCGATCAAGGACCTGCGCGCCGAGATCCAGCACCTGGCCACCGAAACGGCGATCTCGATCCTGGAATTCCGCAAGATCGTCAACCAGGTGCAGAAGGGCGAGCGCGAAGCCGCGATCGCCAAGAAGGAAATGGTCGAGGCCAACCTGCGCCTCGTCATCTCCATCGCCAAGAAATACACCAATCGCGGCCTGCAGTTCCTCGACCTGATCCAGGAAGGCAATATCGGCCTGATGAAGGCGGTCGATAAGTTCGAATACCGCCGCGGCTACAAGTTCTCGACCTACGCGACATGGTGGATCCGGCAGGCGATCACGCGTTCGATCGCCGACCAGGCGCGCACCATCCGCATCCCGGTGCACATGATCGAGACGATCAACAAGATCGTACGCACCTCGCGCCAGATGCTGCACGAGATCGGCCGCGAGCCAACGCCGGAAGAACTGGCCGAAAAGCTCGCAATGCCGCTCGAAAAAGTGCGCAAGGTCTTGAAGATCGCCAAGGAGCCGATCTCGCTCGAAACGCCGGTCGGCGACGAGGAGGATTCGCATCTGGGCGATTTCATCGAGGACAAGATGGCGATCCTGCCGATCGACGCGGCGATCCAGGCCAATCTGCGCGAGACCACCACGCGGGTTCTCGCCTCGCTGACGCCGCGCGAGGAGCGTGTCCTGCGCATGCGCTTCGGCATCGGCATGAACACCGACCACACGCTGGAAGAAGTCGGTCAGCAGTTCTCGGTCACCCGCGAGCGTATCCGCCAGATCGAAGCCAAGGCGCTGCGCAAGCTCAAGCACCCGAGCAGGAGCCGCAAGCTGCGCAGCTTCCTCGACAGCTGAGTTTTATCCGACGCGAAGAATTGAGGGCGCCAACTGGCGCCCTTTTTCGTTTTCACATCAATGGAAAGTCGTTTTCGGACCTTCCGGGAATTGCGTTACAACGGCACGTTCAGCCGTGTTCCCTTGACGATGATGCCGCCCCGGTCGCCGATCTCGATCGAGCCATAACGCTGCCTGAAACATTCGGGCAGCGGACGGTCGCCGGGGATGGACAACCACAGGCGCAGCATATGGCGCCGCTTGTCCGGGTCCGGCCAGTCGCGAAACCCCATGCGGTCGTGAAGCAGCGAATGATTGTAGACGAACTGCATGTCGCCGGGCCGAAGCCGCATCGACAGGTTCAGCTTCGGATCATTGGCAAGACTGTCGAAGAGATCCAGCGCTTCGACATGGGCGGCGCTCAGCCGCATGGCATCCGGGAAGCGCTGCGCGCTGTCGATGTACTGGCGCTGGTAGATGCCGGTCAGCAGTCCCGCATGCCAGTTGAGGACTGGGATTTCGAAATAGGGCTTTTCGCCTTCCGGGATCTCGCCGCGCCGGTCGGTTGCGATCGGATCGAACAGCAGGCGGACCAGATCGGGCCGGCTTTTGCGCATCTCATTGTAGATCGTAACCGTGCTGACCAGCAGGGATTCGCCGCCTTGCATGGCATCGCGCAGGCAGAGCAGGCCGACGACATCGGCGGAATCGGTGTGAAACGTCTGGCGCTCCGCCGTCTGGTAGATGCGCGTCGTGGCGTCCCTGGCGTCGGCGCCGATGTCGCGGACATGGCCGAGTATATGGCCCTGGGCATTCTGGGAGCGTGCGCTTCCCAGATGCGCGCCAATCCCGCAGAAGATGGTTGCCGCCATTTCAGCGGAATATCTCTCGACCGGGAGGCCGCGCAGGACCTCGAAGCCGATGCCGGCGATCAGTTTTCCGCGAAGGGCGGCAAGATGGCCGGCAAGCCGGGGCAAGGGGAAATCGGCCTTGGTCAGGCCGCCTATATCGCGCGAGCCGGCGAGAAAGCCGGTTGCCGCCAATTCCAGCTCGGCGACGTCGCGAGGGTCCAGTTCGACCAGCCAGCGGCCGGGATGCTTCGCCACGTCCTCGCCGGTCCATGCGGCGGGAATTTCGATCGATGCCGGGGGCAGGTCTGTCGTCTCGCGCATGAAGCCCTCCGGCGGCTGGATTGATCCTGGACATCGGCCTGGGATTTCCACCATGGCCACGAAGGAGATTGCAGCAATCAGGCGGGTTTTCAAACCGGCTTTCGCCGGTCGCCGCCGAGTGTCCCTTCCAGCCCGCAAATGATGCGTGGATGCGTCCTTGCAGGACGTTCGCCGCGGGAGGATAATTTGACGTCGGATGCATTTTCTGGGCGACAACCCGGATGCCCGCCCCGGCGAAGCCGCCGTGCTCCGTGGCCCCGGAGGGAGGTGAGCCATGACAAGCTACATCGTGCTTATGAACTGGACGGAGCAGGGCGCCAGAAACGTGCGCGATTCACCCAAGCGGCTCGACGCCGCCAGGAAGCAGTTGGGAGATATGGGCGGCTCGTTCAAGTCGTTCTATCTGACCATGGGCGAATACGACATGGTGGCCGTGGTCGAAGCCCCCGACGACGCGGTGCTGGCGCGTTTCTCGCTGATGCTGGCGGCGAGCGGCAATATCCGGACGCGAACGCTCAAGGCCTTCCCCGAATTCGCTTATCGCGAGATCATAACTTCGCTCGGCTAGTGTTTGCGGACAACCGGATCAGGTGCCGCCTTGATGGCACCTGATCCGCCGCGCGTTCCGACATATTTGACAGTTGTCTCGGGACAGGACGTCTCGCCGTGGTAGATATGCGGCCAGGAGGGATCGCGATGAACAATTTTTCGATACTGGCCGTCGCTTTTGCCTTGATATCATCAATGCCGCTCGAGGCCGGCGCCACGACAAAACCGGTCGGCATGGCCAATCCGGCCTCGGTCCATTGCGGTCAGATTGGCGGCCGCCTGACGATCAGGAAAGACAAGGCCGGCAACGAATATGGCTTCTGCCGCTTGCCCGATGGGCGCCTGTGCGAGGAATGGGCGCTGTTTCGCGACAACAAATGCATCGGCCCAAAGGCCGCGATGCGCCACAAATAGCAGCCACGTCGCCGCCTGGGTACAAGGATAGGACCATGTCAGACCCGCACCCGCATTCCCATCTGTGGCCCGGTGTGCCGCTTGCCCTGTTTTCGGCTGCATTGTTTGGCGCCACGCCGCCCCTCTCCAAGCTGCTGCTCAACAGCGTGAGCCCCTTCATGCTGGCCGGCCTGCTCTATCTCGGCGCCGGCATTGGCCTTGCCCTGTATCGCCTGCTTCGCGGCAAACAGGCCGCGGCCGGCGAAGCGCAGCTGGCCGCCAGGGATGTCCCCTGGCTGGCGCTGGCGATCGGCATGGGCGGCATCCTCGCGCCGGTGTTGTTGATGTTCGGCCTCAGCCTCAACACCGCATCCAGTTCAGCGCTGCTGCTCAATCTGGAAGGGCTGGCGACGATGGCGATCGCCTGGCTCGTCTATCGCGAGAATGTCGACCGGCGCCTGCTTGTTGGCGCCTTCGCCATTCTGGCGGGCGCGGTCCTGTTGTCATGGCAGGGCGAGGGTGTCGCCTTCAATCTCGGCGCGCTGCTCGTCGCCGGGGCCTGCCTGGCATGGGGACTGGACAACAACTTCACCCGCAAGATCTCGGCGACCGACCCGGTGGTGATCGCCATGCTGAAAGGGCTGGTGGCGGGCGCGGCCAATGTCGGGTTGGCGCTTGCCGCCGGAACGTCGTTTCCCGCGGTATCCATTGTCGTGGCCACGGCCGCCGTCGGCTTCCTCGGCATCGGCGTCAGCCTTGTGATGTTCATCCTGGCATTGCGCCATCTTGGTACCGCGCGGACAGGCGCCTATTACTCGCTGGCTCCGTTCATCGGTGCGCTGCTGGCCATCGTCATCCTGGGCGATGCCGTCACCTTCAAGCTGGCCTTGGCGGGACTTCTGATGGGTATCGGCCTATGGTTGCATCTGTCGGAACGCCACGACCATGAGCACGACCACGAGGCGCTGGAACATGAGCACAGCCATGTGCATGACGAACACCACCAGCACGATCATGACGGGCCGGTGAGCGAGCCGCATTCGCACTGGCACCGGCATGCGCCGATGCGCCACCGCCATCCGCATTATCCGGACCTGCACCACAGGCACGGCCACGGCTGAGCATGCCAATCATGCTCAAGCAAACGCCAAGGCCTGAACTAACCGTTTGGTACAACACGCGTTGCCCCGTCTGCGATGGCGGCATTACCAGGCAGAAGCGGCGGCTGATCGAAGCGGTCAGGGCCGGGCGGATCAAATTTCGCGACATCAATCTGGAGCCGGCGGCCCTGGCCGGACATGGCGCCTCGCTGGAGGACATCCGCCGGCGGCTGCACGCCACCGATGCGGATGGCCGCTTGCTGGTCGGCGCCGATGTCGCCATCGCCGTGTGGCGGATAACGCCGGGCGAGGGCTGGCTGGCCACGCTTCTCGGCAACCGGTTGACCCTGCCGATGACGCGCTTCGCCTATGACCGGTTCGCTGATCTGCTCTACGCCTGGAACCGCCGCAAGGGCCGCTGGTAGCGCGCGGTGATGCGGAAGGGTCCGGAGGGTGTCTCCCAACCCTTGTCCGCCGGCTTTATCGGCCGGCGAAAGCAAGCGTCTGCCATGACATTCAGATACATCGTAAGATATATCTTGACTCCATGGGAAGGCGACCCTAATTAAGATATATCGTAAGATAGAACTCAAGGAGCAATCCAATGCACAAGGACAATCATTTCGGACGCGGCCATTTCGGTGAGCGCATGTTCATGCACATGGCCGGCAAGTTCGGTGGCAGAGGGGGCGGCGGCTTCGGCCCGTTCGGCCATGGCGGCCGCAGTGGCGGCCGCGGCGGGCCGGGGGACATGTTCCGCGCCGGGCGGATGCTGGCCGACGGCGACCTCAAGCTGATCACGCTGTCGCTGCTGGCCGAGGCGCCTCGCCACGGCTACGACATCATCAAGGCGCTGGAAGAGCGCACCAGCGGCATCTACAGCCCGAGCCCGGGCGTGGTCTACCCGACGCTGACCTTCCTGGAAGAGGCAGGCTATGCCGTCTCGTCGAGCGAAGGCAACAAGAAGGTATTTTCCATCACCGAGGCCGGCCAGGCGCATCTCGCCGACAATCGCGAGATGATCGACGGCGTGCTCGACCACCTCGAACGCTTCGGGCGCAAGATGGCCAAGGCGCGCGACTGGTTCGGCTGGAACGACGATGGCGAGGACCGGCGCGGCGGTCGCGGCGGCCGTGGCGAGCGTTCGGAAACGCGCGACGAATTCCGCGCCATCCGCCATCGCCTGCGCGCGGCGCTGGGCGACATCGTCGATGCCCCGGCTGAAAAGCAGGCCGAGGCGATCGCCATCCTCGAAGCCGCGGCGGAAGCGCTGGAAGCGCTGACGCATCGCTGATCTCGTCGCGACAGACGCAAGAAAGCCCGGGGCGACGACCCGGGCTTCTTTGCGTCAGGGCGGGCCGGCATCATTCCTTGCCGACATATTCGCTGATCAGCTTTTCGTTGCGGGCCTTTTCGATCTTGGCGGTCATCTCGGCCGAGAGGCGCTCGTCGGTGCGGTACTTGACCAGATTCACCAGGCTGCCGGTGAGCAGCAGAATGCCCATCGCCCAGTAACCCTTGGTCGCCAGGTCGACCGGCGCCAGCCACAGCGACAGGCCGAGCATGAAATAGGCGGCACCGACCGAGGCGGTGTTGAACATGATGTAGGTCTGATTGGCGTTCATGGGTGTTCTCCGTTGGTTTGATGGATTTGATGGAAATCAGGTCTGCAAGGCGGGTTTCAGTTGATGGTCTTCAGGCGCTCGAGTACGTCCTTGGCGCGCACCTTCACCGCCGCGCCGTGCCCGGCGTCGGCAAGGCGGTCGCGGATTGCTTCGTGACGCAGTTCGCCGTCGATCTCGTCGAGAATGCCGGCCTCCTCGAATGGGTCGCCGGCTCCCTTGATGCGGGCCAAAAGCTCCTCGGCGTCGTTGAGGCTCGCCGAATGGCCGATCGACCTGACGAGGCGTGACTGCGCCTTGCGCTCGGCATCGATGGCCCGGGCCGAGATCATGCCCTGGTTGAGGTCGATGATGCGGCGATGCGCCCGCTCCACCGAAACGCGCATCCGCAAGGTCTTTTCGCCAAGGCTCTGCACGGTGGCGCGGCGAACCTCGCGTTCATTTTCCAACTCCGCGACAGCCGCGGCACCACTTTCGGCAAGCCCGTTGTTGCCGGCGGCCAGTGCGCTCAGCGTGCGGCTTTCGAGATCCGCGTGGCGGCGTTCGAGGTGGTCGAGCCCGGCCTGCTCGGCACGCTGGCGCACGATCAGCGAGGCGAGGGTCTGCTTGGCGGCGGCAAGGCCCGCCTCGGCGTCGCGGATGCGTTGTGCCAGAAGGTCGATGGCGAAGCGATCCTTCAGGCCGTCCTCGGCCCGCGCGCTGGCGCCGTCGAGCAATGTTCTGATCAGGCTAAGCATGGTTCTTCTCCCTTCGATTTGTTCTGTGAACAATGTTCACGGGGCCAACATAACAGGAAATGAACATTGTTCAAGACGTTTTTGAACGCTGTTCACGAAACTTCGCATATGGTAAACAGGGGGAAATCGCGGTTCGAACCAGCGTGCCGCGCAAAGCATTCGCACCCACAAGGACTGATATGGCACTGGACAAGGAAGAGACGGGCGAGCGGGTGCTGGCGATTGCCGAAGTGCTGCTCAACGAGGGCGGCATGGACAATCTGAAGGCGAGGACCATCGCCGAGCAGGCGGGCATCTCGGTCGGTTCGGTCTACAATCTGTTTTCCGATCTCGACGGGGTGCACCGTGCCGTCAACATGCGGCTGCTTGATCGACTCGGGGCGGCGGGGGCAGCGGCGATGGCCGATCTTTCCCGGCGCGGCATCACCGATGTGCGCCAGCGCCTGCTGGCGCTGGCGGGCGCCTATGTGCGCTTCGTCGAAGCGCATCCGGGCAGTTGGCCCGCATTGCTTGCCTTCAACAGGCGGCGTCCAACACTGGCCGAACCCGATGCTTACGAGGCGCGGCTCGACCAGCTGTTCGAGATCATTGCCGGCGTGCTCGCCAGCGGCGATTTCGACCTTGACGCCGACACGCGACGGATCGCCGCGCGCACCTTGTGGTCAAGCGTGCACGGCATCGTCACCAGCGGCTATGCGGCCAGATCCGTGCGCGGGCAGACGGACGAGATCGACCAGCAGATCGACCTCCTGGTCGCCGTCTTCATCAGGGGGCTGGAACGCGGCGGCGCATTCGCGCATGCTGGGACGACAGCGTCGTGAATCGCGAACAGACCGTGGTTTGCAGGACGAACAAGGAGATTTGAGCGATGTCTTTTCTGAAGCGTCTTTTCGGTGGTGGCGGCGGCGGTGAGACGGCCGAGCCCAAAAGTGCGGCGCCAGCCAAGCAGGTCGAGCATAAGGGTTTCCTCATCAGCGCCACGCCCTACAAGACCGATGGCCAGTACCAGACCTGCGGTGTCGTTTCCAAGGAGGTCGACGGCGTGGTGAAGGAGCACAAGTTCATCCGCGCCGACCGTTTCGCCGGGCTAGACGACGCCGTCGACATTTCGATCAAGAAGGGCATCCAGCTGGTGGATGAACAGGGCGACCGGATCTTCGGTTAGGCGGACTGCTCGAGGCGACCGCCCGCATTGCACCAGAGGCGGCAAATGCCGGCGCGGCCAAGCTTGTCGCGAGGCTTGCTCGCGGAGCAAACCTCGGTAACGCCTTGTCCCACTCAAACCGCATTGCCCGAGGCCAGACAGGTGTCGAAAATGCGAGGCGATGGTCCTCGCCACGAAACCCGGGTTCAAGGTTTCAGCTCGATGGTTCCCATGTCGCGAAGCGGGAACGCGCGATGGGTGGAAATGACGACGATCCGGTCGCTCAGCTGGGCGAGCAGCCGCTCCAGGATGCGCTCGCCCTGCTCGTCGTCGAGATGCTCCGTCGGCTCGTCGAGCAGCACCAGCGGCATGGCGGACAGCCAGGCGCGCGCGAGGTTGATGCGCTGCACCTCGCCGAGCGAAAACCGGTCTTGCCTGATCCAGGTATCCAGCCCGCCTGCCTCACGGATTCGCCGGTCCATCTCGACGATTTCCAGCGCGCGCCACAGGGCCGCGTCCGGTGCGTTGCCGACGAAGAGGTTGGCGCGCACAGTGTCCTCCATGATGACAGCATCATGGAGCACCAGTGCCGAGAGTGCCCGCCGCTCGCCTGCCGACAGGATGCGGTCGCCGGCGGCAAATCCATCCTCGCCGATCCAGCCGGCGACCTGCTTGAGCAGGCTGGTCTTGCCCGAGCCGCTGGCGCCGACGAACACCGTCGGCCGACCTCTTTCAAGTGTCAGCGCGACCGGTGCACCAATGGGACGGTCGTCCGGCGCGCGGCGCTGCAGGGCGCCGTTGCGCAGTTGGCGCGGTTCGGTCGGCATGTGCGCTTGCCTGTCCGCCGAAGCGGCCTCGGTCCACCTGCCGATCTCGGCCCGGGCGGCATTGCGGCGAAGCACGGCCACGAGCATTCGCGACGCGCCGTTCAGCGCTTCGCCCAGCGCCAACCATGAGAACGCGAGCAGCATTGGCAGGAGAAGCTCCGTGCCTTGCCGGCCGGCATACCAGGCAGCCGCCATCACGCTTATGCCGCCGATCGGACCGAGGGCGGCGCAGAGCGTGTCGAGCCCGGCCTGCAGGCGGCGAAGGGCAAGCATCTCGCCATCCGCTCGGGAGAGTGCGGCAAGCGCCTCGCCACACTCGTGGCGCCAGGCACCCTCGGCCTTGAGCGGAACGGCTGACGCCATGGCCGCGCCAAGCCTGCCTGCGCCCCCGCGACGCATCGACCTGGCGCGCTCCCATGCCATGGCGCCAGCCTTGGCCACCCGGTTCCCCGCGAACAGGATGGCGAGCAGCAGAAGCAGGATCGGTAGAAGCGAGGGCGGTACGAGCACCGCCGAACCGGCGATGAGGACGGGGAGGCCGCAGGCCAGCGTCAGCGCCGGCAGGCCGGCACGCAGCCGGGCGTAGTCGAGATCCTCGACATCATCGAGATAGTCGGCCAGCCTTGCGTCATCGCCGAGCTGCCACCCGGCCCGGCGCACGGCGGGCGCCGCCGCCATCGCGGCGAAAAGTTCGACGCGATGCGCGACCTGGTCCGCGAGTGCTGCCTTGTGGCCGGCCAGCCGCTCGCCATAGCGGGCGGCCGTGCGGCCCACCGCGAACAGCCTGATCAGCGCGGCCGGTATGTGGAAGTTGAAGGTGAAGGCGGTGGCGGAAAGGCCGGCGATCGCCACCGATCCCAACAGCCAGGCGGAAACACCGCCGAGCAATACGCCGCAGCAGAGTGCCGAGAAGGCAAAGCCCGTAGCCAGCCGCCACGACTTCCGGCTCGAGGATTGAAGGAGAGTGTTCATGCCGCCACCTCGATGGCATCGTTGGGGGTGAGATCGACCGTCATGTCCGCGGCGGCGGCGAGATCGCGGTCATGGGTGGCCACGACGACAAGCCGCGATCGCGAGATCGCAAGCAGCATGCGCCGCACCGCTTCGGCCGTCTGGCGGTCGAGCTTTGCCGTGGGTTCATCGGCCAGTACGATCCGGCCGGAAAGCTGCGCGCGGGCGACCGCGATGCGCAGTCGTTGCCCACCGGAAAGATTGGCTCCGCCCCTGTCCAGCCTGGCTTCGAGGCCGCCGGGCAACAGCGCATCGTTGACCAGGCCGATCGCGCCGGCGGCTGCCTTGAGGTTGTCCCCGGCCGGCACGTCGATACTCCATGAAAGGGCCTCGGCAAGCGTTCCCTCGGGCACGTAGCTGTCGGTGGAAACCCAGGCGATTTCCCGGCCGGCGAGTGCATCGGCGTCGAGCGCTCCGCCTGGTTCGAGCCCGGCCAGTCGGCGCAGCAATGTCGACTTGCCTGATCCGCTCGGGCCGACAATGGCGACGAGGCCCTGTTCCGGCAACGCCAGGGACAGGCGGTCGAGAACCGGCAAGGCCTTTGCCCCGACCGGCTCGGCATCGAGCAGCCGGTCAAGTGCGGCCGCCGCGGCTAGGCCTTCCGCCTTGGCATGATACTGTTCCGAAAAGCGCCGGAAGGGTGCGAAATATTCCGGCGCGATCATCAGGATGAACAGGCTCTGCCAGAGCGCGAGGTTGGAGAAGCCAGGAATCATCGCGAGCTTCAGATGGCCAAGGCCGAGGAAGACGGCGAGGATGGCGATCGACAGCGATGCGAAGAAGTCGATGATGCCGGCATTGATGAAAGCGATGCGCAGCACGCTCATGGTGTTGTCCGCATAGGTTTCGAGGCGTCGGGCCAGCTTGGCGTCCTCGGTGGCCATCGCGTGGTTGGCGAGGATCGTGGGCAGCGTGCGGATGCGGTCGGCGAACTGGCCCGCCAACCGGCCGAAGGCGTGTTCCTGGGCGTCGGCGCGCCGGCGGATGGCATCGCCCACCAGCGCGAGGAACAGGATCATCACCGGCGTCAGGCACACGACCAGCAGCGCAGCCTGCCAGGAAACGAGGAAAAGTGCGATGGCCGCAAGCACCGGTCCGGCACCCATCATCCTGCTGGCCGCGCGATGGCCGACGACAAGGCCGGCCACCGCCTCGGGATGTCGCTGCATCGAGACGATGACGCCGCCGACCGACAGCGATTGCAGTTGTCGCGCCGGCATGTCGTCCAGGCGCTCGCCCGCAGCCCCGCGCAACCCTACCGACACGGCGGTTTCGGCCGATGCCTGCGCCCTGTCTGAGGCGAGCCCGGCGAGGCAAAGAGAAGCGAGAAGCACGATCACAGCCGCGGCCAGCCATGGATCGACGGGATCGCCCATCACCAGCCGTCCGGTGGCGATCGCCGCCGACGCGGCGAAGCCGAGGCGCAGCCCGGTGCGCGCGACTTGCAGGACGAGCAGCCGACGCAAGCCGCGCCTTGCCAGCCGTTCGGCGATCGACAGTGCCTGGAAAGGGGCGGGGCCGGAGGGGATGCCCTTCGGATCCGGTGCGGGAACAGCTGACGTTTTCATGCCCCGGCTCTCGCACACGCAATGATGAAACGAAATGATCCAGATCAAGCCGCGGATGTTCGCGGCGCGTTATGAGCGGGTGTCCAAAAAGGATGCTCCCATGCCCGACTTTCTCCTCGTTGACCTATCCCGGCTGCAGTTCGCGCTGACAGCCCTCTACCATTTCCTGTTCGTGCCGCTGACGCTTGGCCTCTCCATCCTGATCGCCATGACGGAGACCGTCTATGTCATGACCCGTCGCACCATCTGGCGCGACATGACCAAGTTCTGGGGCGTGCTGTTCGGCATCAATTTCGCCCTCGGCGTCGCCACCGGCATCACCATGGAATTCCAGTTCGGCATGAACTGGGCCTACTATTCGCACTATGTCGGCGACGTGTTCGGCGCGCCGCTCGCCATCGAGGGCCTGATGGCTTTCTTCCTCGAAGCCACCTTTGTCGGGCTCTTCTTCTTCGGCTGGGACAGGCTGTCGGCCCGCGCGCATATGATCGTGACCTGGTTGATGGCGCTTGGCACCAATTTCTCCGCGCTCTGGATCCTGATCGCCAATGGCTGGATGCAGAATCCGGTCGGCTCGGCCTTCAACCCGGACACGATGCGCATGGAGGTCACCGACTTCATGGCGGTGATCTTCAATCCGGTGGCGCAGGCGAAGTTCGTGCACACCGTTTCGGCCGGCTATGTCTGCGCGGCCACCTTCGTGCTCGGCGTTTCGGCCTGGTACCTGCTGCGCGGGCGCCATGTCCAGCTCGCCAAGCGCTCTTTCGTCATTGCCTCGGCCTTCGGCCTGGCCTCGTCACTCTCGGTGATCGTGCTCGGCGACGAAAGCGGCTATGCGCTGACCGACAACCAGAAAATGAAGCTCGCGGCCATCGAGGCCATGTGGGAGACGGAGCCCGCGCCGGCGTCATTCACGGCATTCGGCATTCCCAGCCAAAGCGACCGCGAGACGCATTTCGCCATCCGCATCCCGTGGGTGATGGGCATCATCGGCACACGCTCGATCGACAGGCAGATCGCCGGCATCGACGAACTGGTCGCCCATGCCGAAATGCGCATCCGCAACGGTATCGCCGCCTATGACGCGCTGGAGAAGATCAAGTCGGATCGCACCGATACCGCCGCCCGCGCCGCCTTCGATGCCAGCTCCGGGGATCTCGGCTACGCGCTGCTGCTCAAGCGGTACCTGCCGGATCCGAGGCAGGCGAGCGAGCAGCAGATCAAGGATGCCGCCTGGTCGACCGTGCCTTACGTGCCGCTGCTGTTCTTCGGCTTCCGGCTGATGGTGGCCTGCGGTTTCGTGCTCGCCGCGCTGTTCGCGGTGTCGCTGTGGCACACCACACGGGAGACCGAAGCGCCACGCTGGCTCTTTCGTGCCGCGCTCATCGCCATGCCGCTGCCCTGGATCGCCATCGAGGTCGGCTGGTTCGTGGCGGAGTTCGGACGCCAGCCCTGGATCATCGATGGCGTGCTGCCGACCTTCCTCGCCACATCCGAGCTTGGCGTCACCGACCTGGCGCTCACCATCTCCGGCTTCACGCTCGTCTACGGCGTGCTCGCCATCATCGAGGTCAAGCTGATGCTGGCCGCAATCCGCAAGGGGCCCGAGATCGCCAGGGTCATCGATGACCTGCGCCCGAACGCCGACCCCGCACTGCAACCCGCAGAGTGAAAAAGGATCACGACGATGATCGACTTTCTCTTCGACTATGAAACGCTGCGCGTGATCTGGTGGATCCTGCTCGGCATCCTCCTGATAGGTTTCGCCACGACCGACGGTTTCGACATGGGCGTGGGCGCGCTGCTGCCCTTCGTTGCAAGGACCGATGCCGAACGGCGTGTAGCGATCAACACAATCGGCCCGGTCTGGGAAGGCAACCAGGTGTGGTTCATCCTGGGCGGCGGCGCCATCTTCGCGGCGTGGCCGGCCCTCTACGCGCTGAGCTTTTCAGGTTTCTACCTTGCCATGTTCCTGGTGCTTCTGGCGCTGATCCTGCGCCCCGTTGCGTTCAAGTATCGCTCGAAGCGGCCCGATCCCGCCTGGCGCGGCCGCTGGGACTGGGCGCTCTTCGTCGGTGGCGCGGTGCCGGCGCTCATCTTCGGCGTCGCCCTCGGCAACACGCTGCAGGGCGTGCCGTTCCATTTCACACCGGATCTGCGCCCCATCTATGAAGGCAGCCTGTTCGGCCTGCTCAACCCGCTCGCGCTCTATTGCGGCCTCGTCTCGGTCGCCATGCTGATAACCCACGGCGCGGCCTGGCTCGCGTTCAAGGCGGAAGGCATCGTCGGGGACCGAGCGCGCGCGGTCGGCGCCAGGTCCGCTGTCATCACTTCGCTGCTCTTTGCCGGCGGTGGCGTGCTGGTCTGGCTCGGCCTGCTCGGCGGCTACCGCGTGACCTCGCCGATCGTGTGGGACGGGCCGTCCAATCCGCTGCTCAAGACGGTGTCGGCGGACAGCGGTGCCTGGCTGGCGAATTTCCATGCTCATCCGCTGCTGTGGATCGTGCCGGCGCTCGGTGTCGTCGCACCGCTGCTGGCGGCCATCGGCTTCCGGGCCCGGCGTGAAGGCTGGACCTTCCTTGCCTCGCAGTTCGGCGTTGCGATGATCATCGCGACGGTGGGGCTTGCCATGTTCCCCATCCTTCTGCCGTCGAGCAGCAATCCCAGCCATTCGCTGACCGTGTTCGATGCCTCTTCGAGCCGCGTCACGCTGCGCAACATGCTGATCGCCACGGTGATCTTCCTGCCGCTGATCCTTGCCTACACCGCGTGGGTCTACAGCGTGCTGTGGGGCAAGGTCGGCGAGAAGAGCGTCGAGAAAGCCGGCTCGTCGGCCTACTGATTCAACCGGAGTTTTGACCATGTGGTTTTTTGCCTGGATCCTCGGCCTCGGACTGGCCGCCTCCGTCGGCATCCTCAATGCGCTCTGGTATGAGCTGCGCACCGTCCGCGAGGAGCCCGCCGAGGACACCGTCGCCCTGCCCACGCCTTGAGCCCGCCGTGGCGGAGGAGGCATCATGAACGAGTCTAATCTCGGACCGCTGCGCGGGCCGGCGGACATGAAGCGGGCGCATGTGCGGATGCTTGCGCTCTGTCACATGCTTGAAGGCATCGCCGACGATCTGCCGTCGCGCGTCGACCGCTTCCAGTGCCTTGCCGTGGCGGCCGATCTGTTGCCGGTGCTGCGAGAGTGCCATCGCTTCGAGGAAGACACTGTCTTCCCCGCCTTCGCGCGGCTCCAGGGCGGGGAAGACATCGTCGCGCGGCTCAAGATGGAGCATCTGGAGGACGATTGCGCGGCGGCTGATCTCAGTGAGATCCTGCTTGCGCATGGCCACGGGAGGCCCATCGAGAACCCCGAGGCGCTCGGCTACATGCTGCGCGCGCTGTTCGAATCCATGCGGCGCCATATCGCCTTCGAGCGCGACCATGTGCTGCCGGGGATTCTCGGGCAGCGCTGAGCGCTTCATCGCATCGCGTCTGGTTGGCGATCAGTCCCCGGAACGCGCTGCCAGGCGCGCGAGGTCGCCGACGACAATGTGACGGTTGTTGTCGATGCGAATGACGTTGTCGCCCCGCAGCCTGGTCAATTGCCGGCTCACCGTTTCGATGGTCAGGCCGAGGAAATCCGCGATTTCGGCGCGCGACAGCGGCAGGTCGAAAGCGGTGACGCGGTGTTCCGGGCCGGCGGCCGGATCTATGTTGCGCGCGATCATCAACAGGAAGCTCGCGATCTTCTCGGCGGCGGTCTTGCGGCCGAGCGCCACCATCCAGTCGCGCGCCTGGTCCAGTTCGCGCAATTTCTGTTCGAGCACCCGATGCTCGAGGTCGGGTTGCTCCTTCATCATCCGCTCCAGCGTCTGGCGCGGAAAAGAGCACAACTCGACATTGGTCGCGGCTTCCGCGATCAATGTGCTCTCGGCCTGGAAAGGCCTGCCCAGAAAATCGGGAGCGAACTGCAGGCCGACGATCTGCTGGCGGCCGTCGGACAGCGTCTTGGTGAGTTTCACGACACCGGAAAGAACGTTGGAGAACCGGTCGACGCTTCCGCAGTCGCTTATCAATTCCTTGCCTGTCTCCGCCCTGTGCCGTTTCGTCGACTTGGACAGGGCGACAAGCTGATCGGGGTTGAGGGCGCCGCAAATGCCGCGATGCCGCGCTTCGCATGAAACGCAGAGAACAGGAATGCCCGTCGTGTGAATGTCTTCGCGCACGATGGTCCATCTATAGTGTTACCAGCCGGCAGGGGCAACGCGTGGGGGAGGACTTTAGCGACGGCGCATATGCGCTGCCGAAAGGGCCCAGCTGCATAAATCCAGCTTATCATGATCCCCAGTTTTTGAAGACGTTACAGGGGCTTTCGCCGCCTGTAGCCTCGACGATGGTTCGTTGAAAATGCCAGGGATTTGGTGGATCGATGCAGACACATGCGCGGGTGGTGATTGTTGGCGGCGGATGCGTCGGCGCGGGTATCCTGTACGGTCTTGCCAAACGCGGCTGGACCGACGTCGCACTGCTCGAACGCACCCAGTTGACGGCCGGCTCGACCTGGCATGCGGCGGGCCTCGTCCCGTCCTACGCCCGCAACATCAATGTCGGCCGGATGATCAACAAGACCATCGAGATCTATGAGGGGCTGGAGGCCGAGACCGGGCAGCCAGTCGGATGGCACAAATGCGGCCAGCTGCGCATCGCCAATTCCAGGGACCGGCTCGACGAATACAAGAGCTATATGAGCGTCGCCGACGTTCAGGGCATGCGGGCGCATCTGCTGTCGCCGGCGGAGGCGAGGGCGCTGTGCCCGCTTCTCGACAACAAGCACATGCTCGGCGCGCTCTATCATCCAGACGACGGCCATATCGCGCCGGCCGACGTGACCCATGCCATGGCCAAGGGCGCGCGGGATCTGGGCGCCAAGATCTATCTGAACACGGAGGTCACCGGCTTCCAGCGGACCGCCGGCGGCGAATGGCGGGTCCAGACGAACAAGGGCGACATCACCTGCGAGCATGTGGTCTGCGCGACCGGCAATTACGCGCGCCAGACCGGCGCGCTGCTCGGCCTCGAGATCTCCGCCATTCCGATCCTGCACCAGTACTGGATCACCGAGCCGGTGCCGGAGGTCGTGGAGCGCAAAAAGCAGGGACGTCCCGAAATGCCGATCCTGCGCGACGAGGGTTTTGAGGGCTATCTGCGCGAGGAGGGCGACGGCTTCATGTTCGGGCCCTATGAGCGGACCGAACACCTCAAGCTGTTTGCCGAGGATGGCGTTCCCACCTGGTTCGGCGCGGACCTCGTCGAAGAGGATTTCGAGGCGGTATCATGGAACTGGGAGCAGGCAACGCAACTTGTGCCGTCACTGGGACGAGCCGGCATCAAGGCCAATGTCCGCGGCCCCTTCCAGATGACGGCGGACGAGCTTCCGCTGATGGGACCGGCCTGGGGCCTGCCCAATGTGTGGCTGGCCGAGGGCGTGCCGGGCGGTATCCTGTGGGGCGGCACGATCGGCTACTATCTGTCGGAGCGGATCGTCGAAGGCGGCAACAGCCTCGACACCTCGGATTTGGATCCTCGCCGCTTCGGCGACTACGCCAACAAGGCCTGGACGCGCGAGAAAGTCCGCGAAGCCTGGGGCACGCATGCGGAGCAGAAATATCCCGGACAGGACATGCCTGCCGCCCGGCCGCAGAAGACTGCGCCATCCTACGCGCGGCTGAGCGAGTTGGGCGCGGTCTGGGGCGTGCTCAACGGCTGGGAGATGCCCAACTGGTTCGCGCCCAAGGGCGTCGAGGCCAAGGACCAGTATAGCTGGCGCTGGACCGCCAAGGGCGTTTTCGTCGGCGAGGAAGTCCAGGCCGTGCGCAATGCCGTTGGCCTGGTCGAGATGACGCCGATGACCAAGTTCGAGGTCTCGGGAGCAAACGCGGCCGCCTGGCTCGACAGGATCCTTGCCAACCGCCTGCCAGCAGTCGGCAAGGCTGTTCTGGCGCATCACCTCACCCCCGCGGGCGGGGTGCAGGCGGAATACATGGTGGCGCGCCTCGCCGACGATGGCTTCTATCTCATCTCGACGCCGCGCGCGGAGCGCTGGAATTACGACGACCTCTCAAAACTGCTCCCCGCCGACGGCGGTGTCAGCTTGAAGAACGTCACCAATGAGCGCGGCTGCTTCACGGTCGTCGGGCCGAACGCGCGAGATGTGCTGCAGCCGCTCACCGAGATCGACCTGTCGAACGCCGCCTTTCCCTGGTTCGGGGTGAAGACCGGCAGCGTGGCGCTTGCCAGCGACGTGCGGCTGCTGCGCGTCAACTACGAAGGCGAGCTCGGATGGGAGCTCTATCATCCGATGGCCTACCAGCGGCAATTGCTCGACGCGATCCTGAAGCAAGGTGAGAAACACGGCATGCGGCTCGTCGGGCTGCATGCGCTGGAATCGCTGCGGCTGGAGAAATCCTACCGCGCCATGTACCGGGACATGAATCCCGAGCTCAACGCGCTGGAGAGCGGGCTCGAGCGGTTCATCCGCCTCGACAAGGGCGATTTCGTCGGCCGCGAGGCGGTGCTGAAATACAAGGATCGTAACGACCAGCGCCGGTCGGTGACGCTCAGGATAGAGACCGACGGCGCCAGCACGCTTGCCAACGAGGGCCTCTACATCGATGGCGAACTCCTCGGGCGCATCACATCGGGCGGCTATGGCTATACGCTCGGGCATGACGTGGCGCTGGCGCTGTTGCCCGAGCGCCTCGGCAAGCCCGGCACCAAGCTCGACGTGGCGATCCTGGGCGAATGGAAGGTCGCCGAGGTGATCGCGGACTCGCCCTACGATCCCAGCTCGGCCAGGGCGCGCGGCTGATCGCAAGGGCCGAGAGAAGATGCGCATCGACCGGATCAACGTCTACACGGCGCGGCTGCCCGTCAAGGGCGGCGCCTATCGCATGGCCAGCGACGACGTAAAGTCGCTGGACAGTACCCTGGTCGAGATCGTGACGGATGACGGCCTGACCGGCTGGGGCGAGACCTGCCCGATCGGACCGATCTACCAGCCGCATCACGCGCTCGGCGCCCGCGCCGCGATCGCCGAAATTGCCCCAGGCCTGATCGGCGCGGAGATTGCGTCGATCAGGCTTCTGGCGAAGCGGATGGACGAGCGCCTGAACGGGCATGGCTACGCCAAGGCCGCGTTCGACATGGCCTTTCTCGACCTCCTCGGCCAGAAGCTCGGCGTGCCCGTGTCGACGCTTCTGGGCGGCGCGCTCACGGACCGCGTACCGGCCTACTATTCGCTGATCGTCGGCCCGCCGGATGAAACGGCCAGGATCGCGGCCGACAAGGTGAAGGCAGGCTATCCGCGTCTGCAGGTCAAGATTTCGGGGCGTAATCTCGAAGAGGACGTGGCCACTGTCCACAAGGTCTGGGAGGCGGTCGGCTACAAGGCGCGCATCGCTGTGGACGGCAACAGAGGCCTGACGGCGGCCGCGGCAATCCATCTCGACAGGCTCTGCCAGGCGATCCCTTTCGTCCTAGAACAGCCCTGCAACACCATGGACGAGGTCGCGACGCTGAAGGGGCGCGTCACACATCCGGTCTATCTCGACGAGAGCACCGAGGACCAGAACGTGGTGCTGCGGGCGATCTCGCTGGGCATCGCGGATGGTTTCGGCTTCAAGGTCACCCGCCTTGGCGGCCTCACCAAGATGACGACCGTGCGCGACCTTTGCGCCATCCGCTCGCTGCCGCACAGCTGCGACGATGCCTGGGGAGGCGACATCATCGCGGCGGCCTGCGTTCATCTCGCGGCGACCGTCGAGCCGCGCCGGATGGAAGGCGCATGGATCGCCCAGGAGTATATCGACGGGCATTTCGACCCTGGCAATCCGGTTGTCATCCGCGAGGGGCATATCGCCGTGCCGCAGCGGCCCGGACTGGGCGTGAAGCCCGAGCCCGGCATGTTCGGCCAGCCGATCGCCACATACGGAGTCTGATCAGAGCAGGGGCGGTGCATATCGAGGCATCCCCCGACATCGAGGCACAAGCATTCATGGCGACCGTATACGGAGCCATGCCTGCGGCCCGGGCGCTTGATGACCCGGAACGTTTCGACGTGATTGTGGAAACGCTTTTTCGTCGCATCTGCGCCTGATGCCTGGCGCCAATGGCTGCCTCGAGCGGCAAGGCAGCCATGCGCGCCTTCGCCCGCGTGAGTGCTTGTTTGGCGGCGCGTTTCGTTGCCGGCAAAGGCGCGCCGCGCCTCAAGCCGGGCCGTTCTTGGCCGATTTTGCCAATTCCTGTTCCAGGTCCACCAGTTCCTTGCCGCCGGCCATCAGATTGAGCAGCTGATCGCGGTCGATTTCGCCCTTGGCGTAGGTGCCGGTGCTCCGGCCGCGCTTCAAGAGCGTGAAGCGGTCGCCCACGACATAGGCGTGATGGACGTTGTGGGAAATGAAGATGACGCCGATGCCGCGCGCCTTGGACTGGACGATGAGCTTCAGGACCACGGATGCCTGATGGACCCCCAGCGCCGATGTCGGCTCGTCGAGGATCAGCACCTTGGCGCCGAAATAGACGGCACGCGCAATGGCCAGGCATTGCCGTTCGCCGCCCGACAGCGTGCCGACGGGCTGTTCGGGATCACGCAGCTGGATCCCCATGGCCGACATCTCGTCATGGGCGGTGCGGTTGGCGAAGTCGCTGTCGAACTGGCTGATCGGCCCGAACTTGCGCATCGGTTCGCGCCCGAGGAAGAAGTTGCGCGCCACGCTCATCAGCGGCACCAGCGCCAGGTCCTGGTAGACCGTGGCGATGCCGCTGTCGCGGGTATCGGCGGGCGAGGCGAACCGTGTCGGCTTGCCCTGGACGCGGATTTCGCCTTCGTCCGGCGTGTAGACGCCCGACAGCGTCTTGATCAGCGTCGATTTGCCGGCGCCATTGTCGCCGAGCAGGCAATGCACCTCGCCGGGGCAGACATCGAAAGACACGTCCTTGAGTGCGACGACCGAGCCGAAATATTTGCTCACCGATTTCAGTTCGACATAGGGCTCGGCCATCACCGGCTCCTCATGGCGCGGTTGCGCACATAGCTGTTGAACAGCACCGCGATGACCATCATGGCGCCCATGAACAGCTTGAACCAGTCCGTATCGATGCCGGTGTAGAAGATGCCCATCTGCACCACGCCGAAGATCAGGGCGCCGAACATGGCGCCGATGGCCGATCCATAGCCGCCGGTGAGCAGCGTGCCGCCGATGACGACGGCGATGATGGCCTCGAATTCCTTCTGCGTGCCGCGCAGCGTGTCGGCCGAGCCGGTGACCAGCACCTGGATCGCCGCGAACAGGGCTGCCGCAAGTGCGGTCATGACGAACAGCGTGATCTTTGTGCGCGCCACCGGCACGCCGAGATTGCGCGCGGCATTGGCTTCTCCGCCGGCGGCGAAGATCCAGTTGCCGAAGCGGCTGCGCGTCAGCAGCCAGGTGCAGGCCAGTGTCAGCACGATCCACCACACGATCGACACCGGAATGCCTGATATGGACGGCAGACCGTCCGCCCGCTTGCCGATCAGGCCGATGTCGGAAAGCCAGGCGATCAGGCCGGAGAACACCTGCCCCGAGAACAGGCTGTTGAGCGGATCGTGCAACGCCAGTTCATGCACGCCCGAGACCTGGGTTCGCCCTGAAATGCCGCGCGTGAGGCCGAGCGTGAGGCCGCGCAGCATGAACAGGCTGCCGAGCGTCACGATGAAGGACGGGAGGCCGGTCCTGACGACGGCGAGCCCGTTCAACGCGCCGATGCCACCGCAGACGGCGAAGGTGAACAGCAGCGAAAGCCAGATCGGCCAGCCCCAGAACACCGAAGGGATGGCGATGAGGATGCCGGCAAAGCCTATCATCGAGCCAACCGACAGGTCGAACTCGCCGGCGATCATCAGCAGGGCCACGGGTGCGGCGAGAATGCCAAGCTGGGCCGAGACTTCGAGGAAGTTGACGATGCCCTTGGCACTGAAAAGTCCTGAGCTTCCCGCCGTGACGGCGAAGAACACGAAGACCAGCACGGTGCCGGCCGCCGCGCCAAGTTCCGGCCTGCTCAACAGGCGGCTCAGGCGTGAGACCGACCGGACCCGCTCGTCGCGAATCTCTGAAACCATGGCTGCTTTTGCCCTTCAGCTAGTAAAAGCGGCCGGAGCGAAGCCCCGGCCGCCAATGTCAGCGCTTGCCGAGTTTCGACAGCTCGATAACCGAGGCGGCGGTGTCCTTGGTGACGAAGCCGGGGCCGGTCGGATAGTCGGCGATCGGCATGATCTTGTACTTCTTCCAGAGGTCGAACATGGCGACCGGGATATAGCCCATGGCATATTGCTGGGCGTCGATGCCCCATTCCATCTTGCCGGCGACGACGGCCTGCAGGATCGTGGGGGAGAGATCGAAGGTGCCGGTCTTCACCTTGCCCGAGAGGCCCATTTCATCAAGGGCGGCCAGCGTTGGCTCGGCGCCGCTGGCGCCGACGGCGAGGATGAACTGTGTGTCGGCATGAGCGGTCATGT
Source organism: Mesorhizobium sp. GW821-FHT07A06 (assembly GCF_059419085.1). NCBI lineage: Bacteria > Pseudomonadati > Pseudomonadota > Alphaproteobacteria > Hyphomicrobiales > Phyllobacteriaceae > Mesorhizobium > Mesorhizobium sp. GW821-FHT07A06. Next base: position 53,398 of record NZ_JBWKRC010000006.1, on the reverse strand, counting down.
AGGCGATCACGCGGTTCTTCATTTCGGTCGGGTCGATGACGCCGTTCATCACCGGAACGTCGACGCCCAGACCCTTGGCAAAGCCGGCGCAGCGGTCGTCAAGGCTCGAATTGCCGACCTCATGGTTGGCGCAGACCGCCTTGGTGAGGCCCAGCGCCTTGATGCGCTCGCCGGCCATGACGCCCGCCTGGAATTCATCCTGCCCCATGAACAGCAGGCCGCCAAGGTCATGGGTGAGCTTGGAGCCGCCGGAATCGATGACGATCACCGGGATGCCGGCGGCGACCGCGTTCTTGACCGGCGTTGAAAGGGCGGCGGCGTCGGGGATCGAGACAACCATGCCGTCGGGCTTCGAGGCCGTGATGGCGTCGATCATCTGCGCCATCTTGGCCATGTCGAAGGTTTCGGGCGCCAGGTATTCGGCCTTCACGCCCAGGGTCTTGGCGGCATCGTCCATGCCGTTCTTGACCACCGACCAGTAGGGGTCGCCGCTCTGGCCATGGGTGACGAACACCACGCGCGTCTCGTCGGCGGCCGCAAGGGTCGTGGCCGCCGCCATCATCGTGAAGCCGGCCAGAAGGCCAAGCGCAGGCTTTACTAATTTCGCAAGCGAAAACATAGAACCTCCTGTTTGTTTTCCGCCGCCGCAATTACGGTCGGCGGTTCCAGTTGCCCCTTTATTCCAGTTCCATTCCTCAGCACTGGTTCCCTGGGGGCCGCACGCGGCCCCAATCATTCAATGACGGTAAATCCGGCTTCCTTCGCCATGCGCGACAGGTTCTGGAAGCCCATTGTCGCATAGGTCAGGGGGATCGCCCTGCTGGGATCCTGCTCGGCCTCGACGACCAGCCAGCCGCTGTAACCATTGTCGGCCAGCACCCGCAAAATAGTGGGATAGTCGATGGAGCCGTCGCCGGGAACGGTGAAGATCCCTTCCATGACCGCGCCCATGAAACTCATGTCCCTGGCGCGGGCACGCTCGAGCACGGCCTTGCGGGTGTCCTTGCAATGCACATGCACGACGCGTTTGACCTGCGCCTTGATCAGGGCCAGCGGGTCGCCGCCCGAAAAGATCGAATGGCCGGTGTCGTAGAGCAGGCCGACCGCTTGGCCGGTGTGGCGCATCAAGAGGGCCACCTCGGCATCGGTCTCGACGATGGTCCCCATATGGTGGTGAAAGGCCATGCGCACGCCGAAATCCGCCATCCGTTCGGCCAGCGCCGTCAGCTTGCGGCCATAGGCCGGCCATTCCTCCGCGCTGAGGACCGGGCGCTGCGAGATCGGCCCCCAGATGGCGTTGTGGCGCCCGCGCGAGGTGTCGGCATAGACAACATGAGTCGAGCCCATATCCTTCAAAAGCTGGAGATGCGGCGTGATCGCATCCATCTCCGCGCCGACGTCCTTTTCGTCGCAGCGGCCATCATACCAGCCGGAAACCACCGCAAGGCCATGGCGCTGCATGATCGGCTTCAGCTCGGCCGACCGGCGCGGAAACTTGCCGCCAAGTTCGGTGCCGGAATAGCCGGCCTGCCTGGTTTCTGCCAGACACACCTCCAGCGGCGTGTCGCCGCCGAGTTCCGGCACGTCGTCATTGGTCCAGGTGATCGGATTGATGCCGATGCGAACCTTCACGGGCGAACTCCTGATTGCTTAGACTGGGCAAGGTGATGGCGGGCGAGGCCGGCCAGCAGCGTCATGTCGCGACGGGCATGCTCGGCGGTGTTGCGCACGGGCGTGCCTTCGACGATCGCCGACCAGAAGCCTTTCAATTCCTCGACGAACGCCTCCTGGTAGCCGCTGCGGATGTCCGCGCTGGAAAGCGTGTGGCCGCTGCCGGTGCGAACCGTCAGCCGCGTCGGCTGGTGGTTGAGATAGGGCGAGGGGAATTCCAGCTCGAGCGAGGCGTCGTCGAAGTAGAGCGTGATGCGCTCGCGATAGTCGGGCAGCCTCGGAATGGCGACATGCGCCATGGTCCACAGCGCCTGGCCGTCGAGCAGCCTGACCGTCCCCTGGCCGCCTTCGCCTCTGGCGAAAAGCGAGGCGCCGACAATTTCGCCGTCGGCGACGCCGAGCGCATCGAGCAGCCCATGGACGGCGTTCACGTCATGGACGATCGAGGAACAATAGGCGCCGACAAAGCCGCGAAAGGCGTCAGGATGATCGATGCCGGGCACCGCGCGGTCCACCTGCTCGCGCTGCTTGGCTTCGGTCGAGGCAACCAACGCCTCCGCGACGTCGTCACCCCGGCGAGTGGAGGTGTGCCGGATGAAGGGCCAGGCGTCGGGATCGTTGACCTCGACCGAAATGTAGCGAAGCGTCCGCGCCGTGCCCGGCAGCATTTTCAGCGCCGCCTCGTAGCTCGGGTCGAAACGCTTCATGTAGCCGACTTGGAGCACCTTTCCGGCGCGATCCCTGGCGGCGATCAATTCGTCGATGTCCGCGGCGCTGTAGCAAAGCGGCTTTTCGCAGAAGACATGCAGCCCGCGGGCGAAGGCGGCGAGAGTCTGTTCGCGGTGCAGCGCGTCCGGCGAGGCGATGACCACGGCATCGAGCGGCATCGCGAGAAGCGCGTCGAGATCAGGGAATGTCTCGAGGCCGAATTCCTCGCCGACGAAGGCACGGACCTTGCGCGACGGATCGTAGACGCCAACGATCTTGAACTGCCGGTGCAACTTGAGCAGATTCGGTATGTGCTCGACCTGGGCGACGCCACCCGCCCCGATCACTCCCACTTTCATGCGCTGCATCGGCCAGCCCCATCTGAATCCGAACGCTTTTTTCTTGAGCCTAGGACGCCTTTGGTTCCATTGTTAGAACCAGATTCCATTGATTTTCGGGAACCAGATGAAGACCAGTTTTCCCATCGACGGCATCGCCCTGGATCGCGACGGTCCCGTCAATCTGCACCGGCAGCTCTATGTCCAGTTGCGCGGCCTGATCGAACGGCGCGTGCTGCCGAGCGGCCATGCGCTGCCCTCGACACGGGTCATGGCACGGGATCTGAATGTGGGGCGCAACACGGTGATTGCCGCTTGCGACCAGCTCGCGCTGGAGGGCTACCTGGCCATACGGCCACGCAGGCCTTCGGTGGTCATGGACCTGCCGACCCGTTCAGTGGCAGCGGAACATGTGTCTGTCGAGGACGCCAATCCGTTATCGCTGCGCGGGCAGACGATGCTCGCCCAACCCTATCATCATGGCCGGCCGGGCATGCTCGCCTTTCATCCCGGCATGCCGGATCCGGACAATTTCCCGTTCAACACCTGGTCCAAACTGCTCAGCCGCCGCGCCAAATTCGCGCATATCGATCTTTTCGGCACCTATCACGTCAAAGGCTATCCGCCGCTTTGCGAGGCGATAGCACGCTACCTCACCGCCTCGCGCGGGGTGAAGTGCACCGCCGAGCAGATCGTGGTGACCAATGGCGCCCAGTCGGCCTTCGATCTGCTGGCCCGGTTGCTGATCGATGAGGGCGACACGGTGTGGATGGAGGAGCCGGGCTATTATGGCGCCGGTTCAGCCTTTGTTTCGGCCGGGGCGAAACTGGCGCCGCTGCGCGTCAGCAATGCAGGCTGGAACCTCGATCCGCCGCCTGTCATTCCGCGCATGATTTTCGTGACACCCTCCTGCCATCACCCGCTCGGCATAACCATGCCGATGGAACAGCGGCTCAATCTGTTGCACATGGCCGAGACCTGGCGCTCGTGGATCATCGAGGACGACTATGACGGCGAGTACCGGTTTCAGGGACAACCTATCCCGGCCCTGCAAGGCATCGGCGCGTCAAACCGGGTGGTGTATGTCGGGACCTTCGCCAAGATCCTTTTCCCGGCCATGCGCCTCGGCTTCATGGTGGCGCCCAAGGCGATCGATCACACGATCGTCTCGGCGCTGAGCGTCAGCGGCCAGTTCGCCCCGTTGCTGACCCAGGCCGCGCTCGCGGATTTCATGAATGAGGGGCATTTCACCCGCCATCTCAGGCGCATGCGGCGTCTCTACGCGGAGAGGCGGCAGTTCTTCCTGGAAAGCGCGCAAAGGCATCTCGGGGAATGGCTGGATTTCCACACGACCGAATCCGGCATCCAGGTCGTCGGGATTTTCCGCGGCAGATGCAGCGACAGGGCCGTTGCCGAGGCGGCCCTCCAGCAAGGCATCAACGTCTCGGCGTTGTCGATCCAGTACCGCCATGGCACGGAGCAGAACGGTCTTGTCATGGGCTTCGCGGCGGCCGATGCGCAGACGACCGAAAAGACGATGCAGAAGTTTCGCACCGTGCTGCAAAGCCATTTTTCGCGAATGAACGATCTCGGCTGAAAACCGGGATCGTTCGTTGTTTCGAAGACAGCGGCTCCTACGCCGCCTGCAATTCCCGTCGCGGCAGCGGCGGAAAGGCTATCGCTATGCCCGCCGCTCCGAGTCCGATCAGGGCCGAGCCGATGAAAAGCCAGTGATAGCTGGCGTAGGCGTCGAATATCATTCCGCCGGCGAGCGGTCCCAAGGCCATGCCGAGGCTGGACAGCATGGTGGCGGCGCCGAACACGGTGCCGAGGATACGCTGGCCGAAATATTCGCGCGCCAGCACGGCATAGAGCGGCATGACGCCGCCATAGGTGGCGCCGAAGATGACGGCCAGCATATAGAACTGGTCGAGCTGGCTGATCGAGAGATAGGCGGCGATGACGATCGCCTGGATCGCGAGGCCGGCGACCAGCACCGGCTTGACGCCCATCCGGTCGGCCAGCACGCCGTAGAGAAGCCTGCCGCCCAGGCCGGCGAGACCCTCGACACTGTAGATCGTGACCGCCGCCATGGGCGCGACGCCGCACAGCATGGCATAGCTCACCATATGGAAGATCGGGCCGGAATGGGCCGCGCAGCAGGCGAAAAAGGTCAGCCCGAGCACGATGAACTGCGGCGAGCGCAGCGCCTGGCCGACGCTCATGCCCGCACCCTCGGCGACCGGCGCGGAAGCCGCGTCGGCAATAGCGGGCTTGGGCGGCTGGCGCACCAACAGCACCGCCGGCAGCAACAGCACCCAGGCCATGATGCCGATATCGAACATGGCGGCGCGCCACTCATAGGCCGAGATGAGCCAGCGGGCGAAGGGCGAGATCGTCATCGGGGCGACGCCCATGCCGGCGGAGACCAGCGAAACCGCGAGGCCGCGGTGGGTGTCGAACCAGCCCGTGGTCAGCGCGATCATCGGCGCGAAGAAAGCGCTGGCGGCAAGTCCGACGAGGACGCCATAGGTGATCTGGAAGGTCAGGAGCGAGCCGGCGCGGCTGGCCAGTACCAGCGCCAGCCCGAGCAGCACGGCACCGATCGACACGACGAGACGGGCGCCGAAGCGGTCCGAAAGGGCACCCCAGGCGAAGCCGCCAAGGCCCATCACCAGGAAGTTGAGCGTCATGGCGCTTGATATGCCGGCGCGCGACCACTGCGTGTCGAGCGCCATCGGCTCAAGAAAGATCGCCAGCGAAAACATCGTGCCGATGGCGACACAGGACATCAGCGCGCCTGCCGCGACGATGACCCAACGATAGGAAAGGTTCATGCAAATCTCCCATGCCAGAGCGCAGCGCCGAGCGCTGCTTGCGTCCGAAGGACGCTTCCGTCGAGGCCGATCCTACAATCTGGTTGCATTTTTTATCCAGTTTGGAATGGCGCTGTTTTCCAGCTGCCCCCGCGCCTTGCGGGCGCTGTCAGATCGGCAGTTCCAGCGTGTATTTGATCGTCTGGCTGGGGACGTCGGTCTTGACGTTCTGGACGCCCTTGATGCGGCTCAGATGCTCCGACTGGAAGCGGCGGTAGTCGTCGATGCTAGCCGCCACGATGCGCACCATGGCGTCGCAGTCACCCAGCATCAGGTAGCATTCCATGACCTGGGGCAGCTTGGCCACTTCGGTGGCGAAATGCTCGATCGTGTCCTCGTCCTGTGCCTTCAGCCAGATGCGGGTGAAGAAGGTGAGGCCCTTGCCGATGCTGGCCGGGTTGAGCACGGCGACATAGCGGTCGATGACGCCGGCTTCCTCCAGCAGCTTGACGCGCCTCAGGCAAGGCGAGGGCGACAGGCCGACCTCGTTGGCCAGATCGTTGTTGGCCATGCGGCCGTCGCGCTGCAGCGCGCGCAGGATGCGTTTGTCGATGTCATCCAGCTTCATGGCTTACAATTCCATTTTATTGGCCATGCGTGACATCAGATGCCAAAATTGAACGATATACAACAATCTTCGCAACCAAATTGCGGAGAAGTGTGGGTACATTTGCCGCCGGTATCACGAGAGTTCAAACCCAGGGAAGCGGCGGCCGCGAGGCCGGCCGATGGCAAGCCATGAGCATTTCACAGGCAGTCGAAGCGGCGGGCGATGGTTCGGGGTCAGAGTTCCGCCGCGGCGTGGCATCCTGCGCGCCGGTGCTGTTCGGTACCATTCCCTATGCGCTGGTGCTTGGCGCCCAGGCGACCCAGAAAGGACTGAGCCCGGTCGAATTGTCCATGATGACCGGGCTGAATTTCGCCGGCGGCTCGGAATTCGCGGCGATCCAGTTGTGGACGTCACCGCCGCATATCCTTCTCATCGTCGCCATCACCTTCCTGGTCAACAGCCGGCATCTGCTGATGGGGGCGGCGCTCGCGCCGTTCCTGCGCGACCTGCCGCGGGGCAAGGTGTTTCCGGCGCTGTTCTTCCTGTGCGACGAAAGCTGGGCGCTGGGCCTGGCCGACGCCAAACGGCGTGCCGCGGCGGGCATCACTCCGGCCTTCAGCCCCCGCTACTACATGGGCGCGGCCCTGGCGATGTATCTGACCTGGGTGGCCTTCACCACGCTGGGCGCCTTGCTCGGCCCGATGCTCGGCCATGTCGAGACCTATGGTTTCGACATGGCGTTTCCGGCCGTCTTCCTGGTGCTGATGCGCGGCATGTGGAAAAACGTGGCGGCGGCGCGGCCCTGGCTGGTCAGCCTCGTCGTCGCAGCCCTTGCCTATCTCCTCGTTCCCGGCGCCTGGTATGTCGCGGCGGGCGCGGTGTCGGGGCTGCTTGCTGCCTGGTTGATGGCAGGTGACGCATGATCGGCATGGCAACCCTGCTCACCATCGTGCTGATGGCCGGCGTCACCTATCTCACGCGGATCGGCGGCTATGTCGTGCTGCGCAACCGCGTGCTCAGCGCGCGCGCCACGGTGGTGATGGAAGCCGCACCGGGCTGCGTGCTGATCTCGGTCATCGCGCCGGCCTTCGTGTCGCGGAACCTAGCCGACCTTCTGGCGCTGGCGATCACCTTCGTCGCCGCGACGCGGTTGTCCATGCTGCCGACCGTGTTGATCGGGGTCGCTTCGGCGGGTCTGCTCAGGCATTTGATAGGCTAGCCCCGGCAAACTCCGGCATGGTGCCTGCGTCTACTGGACCGTGGACGTGATGCGCCGACCCTTGGTGTCGAACAGATGCAATTGGGTCAGGTCCGGCGCCAGGAAAACCTGCTGCCCAGGCATCACGGGAATCCGCTCGCGCAACAGCGCGCTCAGCGTGTTGTTGCCGGCCCTGGCCATGACCAGCGTTTCAGAGCCGGTCGGCTCGACCACTTCGACCACGGCCGGCACGCCGCTGTCGGCGAGCCTGAGATGTTCAGGGCGGATGCCCCAGGCTGAAGCGCTTTCGCCCTGTTCCAGCGCCGGCAAGGGAAACACGGTGCCGTCGCCGGCCGTGAAGCCGTCCGCCGTCGTGCGGCCCTGCAGGATGTTCATCGACGGCGAGCCGATGAACTGGGCAACGAACAGATTGGCTGGCCGGTCATAGAGATCGAGCGGGGCGCCGACCTGTTCGACGATGCCGCCATTCATGACGACGATCTTGTCGGCCATGGTCATGGCTTCGACCTGGTCGTGGGTGACATAGACGATGGTGGTTCCCAGGCGCTGGTGCAGCGCCTTGATCTCGCTGCGCATCTGCACACGCAGCTTGGCGTCGAGGTTGGAGAGCGGCTCGTCGAACAGGAAGACCTTGGGATCGCGCACGATGGCGCGGCCCATGGCGACACGCTGGCGCTGGCCGCCGGAGAGCTGGCGCGGGTAGCGGTCCAGCAGATCCTGCAGCCCGAGGATCGTCGCGGCGCGCGCGATCTTGGCGTCGGTCTCGCTCTTGTCGGTCTTCTTCAGGGTCAGCGCGAAAGCCATGTTCTCGCGCACCGTCATATGTGGATAGAGCGCGTAGTTCTGGAACACCATGGCGATGTCGCGCGATTTCGGCGCGACGTCGTTGATGATTTTGCCGTCGAGCGCGATTTCGCCGGCGCTGATGTCCTCCAGCCCGGCGATCATCCTGAGCAAGGTCGACTTGCCGCAGCCGGACGGGCCGACCAGGATGACGAATTCGCCCGACGCGATATCAACCGACACGCCGTGGATGACCCGCGCCTTGCCATAGGCCTTCTCGACATCGGATATGGTGACCGCACTCATTTGTCGTTCCTCAGAAAGAGACCTTGTCGCCGCCCTTGAGCTGCAAGATCTGCCGCGCCTCGTCGGGGGTGGCGACCGAGGCGCCGAGACCCTCGATGATCTGGCGCACCTTCATCACCTGCTCGGCGTTGGATTTCGCCAGTTGGCCCTTGCCGATCCACAGCGAGTCCTCCAGCCCGACACGCACATTGCCGCCGAGCGCAATCGCCTGGGTGGCGATCGGCAACTGACTGCGGCCAGCGCCCAGCACCGACCATCGGTAGTCCTGTCCGAACAGGCGGTCGGCGGTGCGCTTCATATGCGCGACATCCTCCGGATGCGTGCCGATGCCGCCCAATATGCCGAACACGCTCTGGACGAAGAACGGCGCCTTGACCAGGCCGCGCTCGACGAAATGGGCCAGCGTGTAGAGATGGCCGATGTCATAACATTCGATCTCGAAACGCGTGCCGTTTTCCGCGCAGGTGCGCAGGATGTGTTCGATGTCGCCAAAGGTGTTGCGGAAGATGCGGTCGCGCGAGCCTTCGAGATAGGGCCGTTCCCAGTCGTGCTCGAAGGTCTTGAAGCGTTCGAGCATGGGATAGAGGCCGAAATTCATCGAGCCCATGTTGAGCGAGGCAACCTCCGGCGCGAAGGTCGCCGCCGGCTTGACCCGCTCCTCGACGCTCATCGTCGCCGCGCCGCCGGTGGTGATGTTGACCACGCAGTCGGAGCGCTGCTTGATCACTTTCAGGAAGGGCGCGAAGGCCTCGGTCGACTGGTCGGGCCGGCCATCGGCGGGATTGCGCGCATGCAGATGAACGATGGCCGCACCGGCCTCGGCCGCGCCGATCGCGGCGTCGGCGATCTCCTGTGCGCTGACCGGCAGATGCGGCGACATGGACGGCGTGTGGATCGACCCGGTGACCGCGCAGGTGATGATGATCTTGTTCTGGTTCGCCACTTGAAAGGATCCTCGCTTGTTTGCCCGCGCCTATTTCACCGCGCCCTGGGTGATGCCGGAAATGAACTGCTTCGACAGCACGATATAGAGCAGTGTGATCGGCAGCGCCGCCAGTGTCAGCCCGGTGAACAGCACGCCCCAGTCGGTGGTGAACTCGCCGACGAAGACGGTGAGGCCCTGTGGTAGCGTCTTGAGATTGTCGGAGGTGATCAGCACCAGCGGGAAGAAGAAGTCGTTCCAGATCGGAACCGCGTTCTGGATCGCGACGATGACCAGTGCCGGGCGCGCCAGCGGCAGCATGATGGAGCGCATGATGCGGAATTCGCTGGCGCCGTCCATGCGAGCGGACTCCTCCAGCTCGCGCGGCAAGGTCCTGAGGAAGCCGGTCATGATGAACACCGCCGAGGGAATGCCCATGGCGACATAGACCAGCACCAGGCCGGCATAGCTGTCGACCAGGCCAAGCGAATCCAGCTGGATGAACAGTGGAATGATCGCCAGCTTCAGCGGCACGGTCATGCCGCTCAGGAAAAACATCAGCACCAGCGCGCTCAGCCGGAACTGGTAGCGGGCGATCGCGTAAGCCGCCATCGTGCTGAACAGAAGGATCAGCACCACCGCGGCCGCGGTGATGCCCACCGAATTGGCGAGGTAGCGCACGAAATTGGTTTCGCTCCACACACGTTCGGCATTGGCCAGCGAAAAATGCGCCGGCAGGGCGAAGGGGGAGCTGAAGATCTCGGCATTGGTCTTGAAGGACGACATCACCATGACGAACAGCGGATAGATCATGATGACGGCGTTGATCGCCAGCATCAGCTGGATGGCGCCGTTCTTCAACAGCTCGCCTGTTTCCCTGGTGCCGACCGCTGTGCTCACAGTTCGATCTCACGACGGCGCAGGTAGCGAAGCGCGATTGCGGTGACGCCGGCAACGATAATGAACATCATCACGGCCAGCGCGCTGCCCTGGCCGAAATCCTGGATGCCTGTCGTCGTCGAGCCGAAGGCGGTGCGGTAGAAATAGAGGCCGAGCACGTCCGTCGCGCCGCCGGGCGAACCGGTGAGGCCGGCCATGACATAGGGGATCTCGAACCAGTTGAAGCTGCCGATGAAGGTCAGGATGGTGACGATGGTGACGCTGGGCGCGATCAGCGGCCAGATGATGCGGGTCATCAGCACATAGTCGCCGGCGCCGTCGAGGCGGGCGGCCTCGATCACTTCCTTGCTGATGCGCTGCATGCCGGCGAGCAGCACCAGTGTCGGGAAGCCGAGCCAGTGCCAGATGTTGGCGAACAGGACGCTGCCCAGCGCCGTCGATTCATTGCCAAGCCAGGGGACGGCGCCGATGCCGACAAGCGCCAGCGTCTGGTTCACCAGGCCGAACAGCGGATGCAGGAACAGCTTCCACAGGAAGCCGACGATGACCGCCGAAAGCACGACCGGAAGAAAGACGATGACCTGGTGGATGCGGTGACCGGGCAGGGCTTTCAACAGCGAATAGGCGAGCAGGAAGGCGGTGCCGTTCTCGAACACCATCAGCGCCACGAAAGCGATGATGTTGTGCTTCAGCGCATTGTAGGTCCAGCCGCTATAAGGCTGTTCAAACAGCACCTTGCGGAAGTTTTCAAAGCCGATGAATCCGGTCGGTTGCAAGCCGTTGAACTCGTAGAAGGCAAGGCGGAAGGCCGAGAGCAGCGGCCACAGCACGAACAGCACCATGACCACCAGGGCCGGTGTCAGCAGGGACGCGATCCAGAGTGACCGGCGCCACGGAAAGGCTTTTGTGGTGTGGCGCCGGCCGATGTTCATGTCACTTGCCCTGGAAAGGCTTGTACCATTTGGCGAGGCCGTCGGTCAGGTCGGCGGCCAACTGGTCAGGGGTGATCGAACCCGACATCATCTTGGTGATGTCGCCCTGCAGCAGTTCCGATCCCGTCGGCTTCTCGAAACGGAAGTAGACGACATTGATATGCGGCATGGCGGTTTCGTTCAACTTGGCGACGTGGGCGAGCAGCTCGTCCTTGATGACGACGCCCTTGATGGGCGAGATGTTGCCGAGAAGGGCGGAGAACTTGTCGCCGAACTCCTTGGTGCCCATCCAGTTGACCAGCTTGAGCGCCGCCCCCTTGTTGGCTGACTTGGCGTTGACCGCATAGCCGCCGTCGAAGAACTTGGTCACCTGCGGTGTATCGCCGGCCTTGGCCATGGGCGGGGCGACGAAGTCCATGTTGATGGCCGGGTTCTGGCTCCTGTAGGTGGCGATGTCGAAGCTGCCGCCGGCCAGCATCGCCGCCTTGCCGCTGATGAACAGCTGGCCCGCGGTGTCGTAGTCGATGCCTTCGAAACCGGGAGGCATGTAGTCGCGCAGTTCGAGCAGCTTGCCGAGCGCCGCGACATAGCGCGGGTCCTTGAAGGTGGTCTTGCCCGACGTCAGGTCGCTGACGAAATCCTGGCCGAGGAACGGGTTGGTGAAGATGGCCACGAACATCTCGTTGAACCAGCTGGTGCCCATGCCGTTGGCGAGGGGATAAATACCCTTGTCCTTCAGCGCCTTGCTGACGGTGATGAACTCGTCCCATGTGGTCGGCGGCGTCAACCCGGCCTTGGCAAAGACGTCCTTGTTGATGAACAGGCCGAGCGTCTGCGAAGCGAAGGGCAGGGAATAGACCTTCTTGTCGGCGCGGTAGGTGCCGGCCACCAGCGCATCGGCGGGCTGGTTGGCGAGCGAGGGGACGGTGGTGAGATCCTGCGGCTCGAAATAGCCTGATTTAACGAACTGCTCCAGCCAGCCGTAAGCATGGGTGTGGATGACGTCGCCGCCCTTGCCGGCGGCCAGCGCCGTCGAGACGATGGTCGGGTAGTTCTCATCCGGGAACGACTCGAACTTCACATGGATGTCCGGGTTCTCCTTGGTGAAATCGGCGAAAAGTTCGTTGTAGGCGGCCTTGTCTTCCTGGCGCCAGGTCCAGAACGAGATGTCGGTTGCATGCGCCACGCCGGCTGCCAATCCCCATGCGAAAGACGCGGCCGCGAGGGCCAGACCCATCCTTCTCCTGCTCATGTTGCAATCTCCCAATGCGCTTGATGCGCTTTTTACGACGATTATCAAATCATAGTTCTTGCCGTCTGGAAAGATAGTTTGTAAAGTTTCCTAACTAATGTGAATTGGACGCGGCAACCCGCTCCGTCCGGCATGCGCGGTGGATATCGGTGACCCAGAAAATCATTGCAGGCGTGGATATCGGCGGCACCAAGACGCGCATCATGGCGTATCTGGGCGAGCGCATGATCGCCGACGAGGTGCTGGTGACGGAGAGCTGGCGCATTCGCCAGATGGAGACCGATGCGACGACATTGGCCGGCATCGTCACCAATCTGTGCGGCGGCGTCGCGCCCGCCGCGTTGGCGGTCGGCGCCCATGGCTGCGACACGGGTGAACAATGCCTGCACTTCCAGGCGCTGCTGGCAGCCAGGACCGGCGGCGCGGTGCAGGTGGTCAACGACGCCGAGCTCATGGTGCCGGCCGCCGGCCATGTCGATGGCATCGGTGTCGTCTCCGGCACCGGCTCCATCGCGGTGGCGCGCACGGCTGACGGCAAGATGCTGGCGGCCGGCGGCTGGGGCTGGATCCTCGGCGACGAGGGCAGCGCGCCGGCCCTGGTGCGCGAGGCCGCGAAGGCAATCCGCCACAGCCTCGACCGGGGCCAAGAGGGTGACCCGCTGATTGCAGCGCTGATGCGCGAACTCAACACCGACGACCAGACCAAGCTCGGCATCCTGCTCAACGAAACGCGCGGTGCCGCGGTCTGGGGCCGATATGCCAACGCCGTGTTCGATGCGGCGATCGCCGGCTCGGTGCTGGCAAACCGCGTCATTCGGGAAGGCGGGGCTGGGCTTGCCGCGCTGGTCGAACTGTTGATCGAACGCGGCGCCAATCCCGCCCTTGTGGTGGCCGGTGGCGGTGTCATTTCGGAGCAGCCGATGCTGATGACGGCATTCGTCGAGGCCATGGCAAAAGTGTCGCCGTCGAGCCAGGTGCTGCTGCTGCGCGAGCCACCGGTGCTTGGCGCGGTCGCCTTGGCCAGGCGACTGCTCGTCGGCCAAGGGTTGTCCTCACAAATTGGAGCCGTTTGAATGCAGCAGCGTATCGGTTATCGCCAGGCGGTGGCGCGCCAGACGGAAAGTCTCGAGATCGGCCGGGCGTCGGTGGCCGCGGCGCTCGAGGGTCTCGATCTCAGCGCTTTTGCCGGCAAGACGATCGGGCTTGCAGGCATCGGCGCCAGCTATCAGGCGGCGCTGGCCGGCGCGCTGTACCTGCGCGCTTCCGGCATCAGGGCTTTCGCCTACACGCCGACCGATCTCTATGGCCGCACGGATGAAGCCGCCGATGCCTTCATCGCGCTCTCTGCCTCGGGGCAGAGCCGCGAAATCTGCGATGTCATGCGCGAGGCATCAGCGTCGCCACGCCTGGCGGTTTGCCGGGGCAGCGACAATCCGCTGGCTGATCTGACCGGCGCGGTGCTGGCCACGGATTCGGGCGCCGACAATGGTGCGAGTTCGACGGGCTACACAGGGACCTTGCTGGCGCTCGGCATGCTGATCGACAGGTTTGCCGGCAACGGTTTCGACTGGACGCGTTTGCCCGGTGCTGTCGCCAACGTCCTGTCCGGCGCACAACAGGCGGCCGGGCAAGCGGCGCGGCTGCTGCAAGGCAGGACGTCAATCGACATTGTCGGCGCCGGTGTCGGCTTCGCCAATGCCGGCGAGGCCGCGATGCTGATCCGCGAAGCCGTTCGGGTGCCGGCCTCGGGATGGGATACGCTGAACTACCTGCATGGGCCGATGGAATCTCAGGATGCGGCCACCGGACTCATTTCCGTAGGTGACGGACGCGAGGTGAAGATCGCCAGGGATGTCGCCGGCTTCGGCTGCCCCTCGGTGCTGGTGACGCGGCGCTCGGATGTGACTTCCGCGGACAGGCTGGTGGTGATCTCCATTCCGGCGCTCGGCAACGCCATGGCCGATGCCATTCTGGAGATCATCGCCATTCAGCTTGTGGTCGGCGACATGCAGGACGCGGCCGGGCTCACCGACATCGTTTTCCGTTACCGGCAGACGGATACCAAGCTGAAGCCGTGGTCGCCGACGGAAGTCTGACGTGTTTGCCCGGATATCGCGGAAATTGCCAAACCGCCTGTCCATGAGGCATTGAGGACAGGATGCGGCTTTCGAGTCGGGTGGCGATTGGGCTTTCCGGCTGGGGCCAGGATTTCAGGCAGAGGTCGAACGGCTGAGATGGCGGCTGCGGAAATCCCCAATCTGACCGACAGCGCCCGCGCCGTGCTGCGCGTACTTGCCGCGCAGGGGCCGGTGACGCGGCCGAAGCTCGGCGCCATGCTCGACCTGTCGAAGCCGACCATGTCGGCGGCTGTCTCGGAACTGAGCGCGCTCGGCCTCGTCGCCTCGCGCGGGCTGGAGCGCGGCGCCATCGGCCGCACGGCGACGATCTACGGCATCGGCCCGGGTGCGGGTTATGCGATCGGCATCGATGTCGGCGCCGCCCAAGTGCGCGCTGTGGCCTATTCGATGGACGCGCAGAAGCTGGCGTCGGCGGAAGAGCCCATCCCGGAAACGATAGCCGGCGATGCCGACGAGATCGGCGCCGTCGTGCTGTCGGTGGCGCGCGCCACCATGGCCAAGGTCGGCAAAAGCTTCCGCGCGCTGCGCGCCATTGCGGTGGCCGTGCCGCGCATCGTGTCCAACGATCGTTTTGACCGCCCTGGTGGGCCGTCCGCCGTGCTTGGCCTGCTGCGCCGCGGCATCGAGGTGCCGATCATCCTGGAAAACAACGTCAACTGCGCGGCCATCGGCGAAATGCATTTTGGCGCCGCGCAAGGCCACCAGACCTTCGCTTTCCTGCAGGTCGGCGTGCGGGTCGGCCTCGGCTTCATCACCGAGGGGCGCCTGTTTCGCGGCGCCGGCGGTGCCGCCGGCGAAATCGGCCGCATGCCGTTTCCGTGGTCGACCAGCGAGACGCCCTATCGTGAGGGGTTGGAACACTATCTCGGCTCACGGGCGCTGATCGAGCGCTGCCGTGTCGACTGGCCGGCGGGGGAGGGTGCGCCGCCCGATTCGGCCAAGGATCTGTTCGCACGCGCGCTGGAGGGCTCGGCCCCCGCGGTGGCGGCCGTCGCGCGCCATGCCGCCGATATCGGCAGGCTGGCGGCCGGCTGCATCGGCATGCTCGATCCCGGCCTCATCGTGCTTGGCGGTGGCGTCGGCAGAAACCCGCTGATGACGGAAAAGGTCGCGGATGTCGCGGCGGAGCTTGCCTGGCCGACAAGGATCGCCGTCAGTTCGCTGGAAGACGGCGGCACGGCGCTTGGTGCGATGAAGCTCGCCGTCGACTACAGTCTTGGGCTGATGCTGCGCGAAGGCCGCCATCCAGCTGTCGTGCTGCCGCCGCTGTCGGAAATGACGCAAGATGCGACGGACACGACCGGCCAGGCAAAGGACGTCTGATAACAGAGAAGGGTAGGCGTGCGCGCCGACCGTTTCGCCGGGCTCGACGATGCCGTTGACATCTCAATCAAGGCGGCATTCAGGCGACGAGCAGGGTGACAAAATCTTCGGATAGATTACAGCCTGGGATCGATTGGCTCGCTCTCCAGCGCCAGGACACCGAAAACACACTCGTGGACACGTCTTAGCGGCTGCCTGGCGACAAACCGCTTCAGCGCCTCGTGACCGAGCGCGAACTCCCTGAGTGCCAGATTGCGCTTGCCGCTCAAGCCTCGTTCCCGCAGGCGCACCAGATTGTCGGGTGCATCATATTCCGGACCATAGATGATGCGCAGGTACTCGTGGCCGCGCACCTTCAGCGCCGGCTGGATGATCCCCTTCTTGTTCCGGCTGACGAAGTCGCGCGGCTTCACCACCATGCCTTCGCCGCCCGAGCCGGTCAGCGTGTCCCACCAGGCGACAGCCTCCGCACAAGCACTGGCGTCGGCCAGATCGACCACCCGCCATTGTGTTCGCGTTACCACGCCATCGCCGGCAGCCAGACGGTCTGCAAGCGTCATGTGCCAGACGTGGTCCTGGTCGAACCAGACACGCCCTTCACTGGCGAGCAGGTGAAACGGCGCTACCTTCAGGTCCTCGATGCCCGAGACCGGCCACATGTAAGGCGCCCAGGCGGTGGCGTATCTGGCCGCGCGCGCAGCCCTGTCCTCAAGGCGCGCGTCGAGCGCGGCCGCATCGACGCCACGCGCCATCGCACGGGCCAGCGCTTCACGACTGGCTTGGAGGCCTGCGGCCGCAGACGTCGCCACCGGGGCATACTGGCTTTCAATCAGGCTGCCGGCCTTGGCCGACCAGGGCATGATCTCAGCATCCAGCAGCAGCCAATCGCTGTCCAATTCCCTCCATATATCCTCAGCCTCGACCCTGGCGCGGAGGCGGGCGAGCAGGCCCTCCGTCATGCCGGGATCGTTGAAAAAAGAGCGTCCGGTCCGGGTCCAGATCGCGCCGGTCTCGTCGCCCGGGACTCCGAACCGGTCGCGCGCCGTCTGAGCGTTTCGGCACAGCGCGATGACTGCCCGCGAACCCATGTGCTTCTCCTCGCATACGATTTGGGTGACGCCACGCTCTCGGAAATGGGCGAAGGCTTCCTCGGGGCGCTCCAGCCAGCCGCTTTGGCTGCTGGTCTCGGATGGCGACATCGTCGGCGGCAGATACATCAGCCACTGTGGCGACAGCGCGAAGCGGCTCATCACCTCAAGTGCCGCCGACGCGTTCTCCTCGGCCACAACGACCCGGCCCCTCAGTTCGGTCTCGATCCAGCGGCGCCCCGAGACATCCTGATAGTCGAGCACCCCGTCGGCATCGGCCTGTGCCGATTTGCCCAGACCGGAGGACCCACCGAGCGGGCGCACCGGTTCGGACCAGGTCTGGATTGCCGGCACCTCGACCAGTTCGCGTTCCGGCCAGCGAAAGGCCGTCAGCTTGCCGCCGAATACGCAGCCGGTGTCGATGCAAAGGGTGTTGTTGACCCACTCGGCCGACAGAACCGGCGTGTGCCCATAGACCACGGCGGTCTTGCCGCGATAGGCGGCGGCCCAGTCGGCGCGGACGGGCAGGCCGAATTCGTCGATTTCGCCCGTGGTTTCGCCATAGAGGGCGAACTCGCGCACGGCGCCGGAGCCGCGTCCGATCATCTCTTCCTTGAGGCCGGCATGGGCGACGGCGAGGCTGCCGCCGTCCAGCCAGACATGGCTGCGCAGGCTGTCGAGGAAGGCCGGCAACGCCTCTCGCAGGCCGCGATCCTGAACGCCAAGCTGGTCGATGGTTTGCTGCAGGCCGTGGGCGATCGTCACCTTGCGGCCTTCCAGCCAGCGGCCGAGTTTGCGTTCGTGATTGCCCTGGACACAGTAGGCTGTGCCGGCCGCGACCATGCTCATGGCGATGCGCAAGGCGTCGGGCACGTTGGGACCGCGATCGACGAGGTCGCCGACAAAGACGATCTTGCGGCCTTCCGGCGGCGTCACGGTGACGGCTCGTTCGCCCTGATCCTCGGACCAGGCGACGCTGTAACCGAGTTGAGTGAGCAAGGCCTGAAGTTCATCGGCGCAGCCGTGGATGTCGCCTATGATGTCGAACGGACCATGGTCGTCGCGCTTGTCGGTCCACAAGGGCTGGCGCGAGACCTTGGCCGCGTCGATACTGGCCTCGCTGGCAAGCTTCCAGACTTGGCGGAAACCTTCGCGTTGCAGGCCGCCGAGGCCCTTGCGAATTTCGGTGGTCATGCGCTGGACCACGCCGGCGCCGAATGGCCGGTCGGGTCGCAACGCGTTGCGAGCGACGCAGACATCGACGCCTGGATCGATGACTACGGCGACCGGCAAGGCGTGCCACTTGCGCGCCAGTTCGATCCAGGCCTTGCGGTCCGCTGCTCGCACATTGGTGGCGTCGATGACCGCTAGCTTGCGGTGCTTGAGCCGCTTGCCGGCGATCTCGCGCACGAGCTCGAAGGCGTCGGCGGAGACATCCTGATCAGTCTCATTGTCGCAGACGAGTGCGCGGCATTGATCCGACGAGATGATTTCGGTCGGCAGAAAATGCCTGCCGGCGAAGGTCGACTTGCCCGATCCGGTCGAGCCGATCAGCACGACGAGGGCGAAGTCAGGGATGGCGAGGTCGGTCTTGTCGGGCTCTCTCATCGGGTGAAAACCGCCATTTGCGTGGGCGCGCCCAGCGCGGAGTCCTCGGCTCCGATGCCACTGAAGACCGCGCCATAGCCATAGGCCTCGCCAATCCTGGCCGCCCAGGCTTCAAAGCGATCCCGGCTCCATTCAAAACGGTGATCGGGATGGCGAAAAGCGCCGGGGGCCAGATTGGGGAACAAGGCGTTATAGTCAGCGTTCGGAGTGGTCACGATGACGAATTTGGGCGCCGTCTCGCCGAACACAACACGTTCGATCAAGGGCAGCCTGTCCTCGTCGAGATGTTCGATGACCTCGACCAACACGGCAACGTCGGCTTCCGCCCAGCGGCTGTCGCGATATGTCAGCGATCCATGCAGCAGCGTGACCCGGCCCTCGGGCGGTCCGCCGAACTCGTTCAGCTTGAGACGCTTGGCAGCCCATTCCAGTTCACGAACTGCGGGGTCGAGCCCGAACAGCTTGTGAACCCATCGCTCGCGCACGAGCCGATAGAGCAGCTTGCCTTCGCCGCATCCCAGATCTGCAACACTGGTCCCGCCGGTCGTACGGATGGCCTTCACAACAGCGTCCATGCGCAGGTCATTCAGCCGGATGGGCGCCTCAAGCGCTTCCTCGGGCGCAACCCGGGCTTCGGCAGGCAGGGCCTCGCCGGCCGTCTCGGGGGCCAGTCGCTCCAGGGCGGTGCGGGCTAACGCACCCCGGTTGCGCAGATAACGGCGCACGATCAGGTCTTTGACCGGATGGTTTTCCAGCCAGCCCTCGCCTTTGGACAGCAGCTTGTCGATCTCGGCCTCGCCAACCCAGTAGTGCTTGGCGTCGTCCATCACCGGGATCAGGACATAGAGGTGGTTGAGCAGGCTGCTCAGCCGGCCGGTGCCAGTCAGCCTCAGACGACCGTATCGGGGGCCGCCTGCTCCAGATCCAATAGTCTCGATCGGCGTCAGGTCGACGGTCCATCCCAGAGGTTCGAACAGACCTCGCACGAGAGCCTCGCCGCCGCGCATCGGCAGCGGGGTTACCACGGCTTCGAGCGGCAGGTCGCTGTCGGCCAATTGCTGGCGCTCCTTTGATATGCCGGTCATCGCGGTCCGCAGTGCTTTGTTCAATGCCACTGACAGGAAGGACGATGCCGCATACGGGCGGTCGTTTACATACTGGTCCAGCAAACCTTCTGCCAGACCCTTCCCCCGCACGAGGCCTATCGGGTCGACGTCTAGCAGAAGCACAGCCTCGCAACGCTCGTCGGTCGCTTCCGGATAGAACAGCCAAGCCTTGCCGAAGGATAGCTCAGTCTCGTGCAGACGATCGGGGTGCTTGCGCAGCAAAAAGCCGAGATCTGTGGCCGGACGATGTGTTGTGGCGACGGAAAGGAACATCTGAGACCGATAACGCAGTCAAGCAGAATAACCAATGGCGTTGCGCGGCAATCCAACCAACGCAATACATCCATTTTCCATGCGCAACTTGTCGCGCCGCTTGCCACGAAAACGGCAGGCGCTGACGCGCCTGCCGTTTTCAATTCAGGTGGGGTGAGCGCGCATGTTTACGCGGCGACGGCGACCTGCTGGCTGGCCACCACGGCGTCGACCTTGGCGGTCGCCTTGGCGAGCGCTGATGTCACCGCGTCAGGGCCCATGCCGACGCCTTCGATGCGGATGACGTCGACATCGGTCATGCCGAGGAAGCCGAGCACGCCGCGCAGATAGGGAACCGCGTGATCGAACTGCACGGCAGCACCTTCCGAATAGATGCCGCCCGAAGCCAGCACGATATAGACCTTCTTGCCGGTGACGAGGCCCTTGGGGCCGTTCTCGCCATAGGCAAAGCTCCTGCCGGAACGGGCGATGTGATCGACCCAGGACTTGAGCGTCGAGGAGATGTTGAAGTTGATGAAGCCGGTGGCCAGGATCACGGTGTCGGCGGCGAACAGCTCGTCGAGCACGACGTCTGAGACGCCGACGACTTCAGCCTGGCGCGGCGTGCGCGCTTCGGCAGGCGTGTAGATGCCGGTTGAATAGTCGGCATCGATATGCGGCAGGGGGTTGGCGACGAGGTCGCGCACGACAAGCGTGTTCGACGGGTCGGCGGCGAGGAGTTTCTCGGCGAATTCAGTGGCGATGCGCGTTGAGTGCGAGGCAGCGCCGCGCGGGCTCGAGGTTACAAGAAGAATGGACATAGCGGGTTTCTCCATTGGAATGAATTGTCCCGCTGCATATGGGGCTATCAACCCATCAGATAAACTGGTATATTTTCTATACAATCCATCCACAAAGTAGGTACAATGGCGCAACCCAACCCGACCCTCGATCAGCTTCAGATCCTTGTCGCCGTTGCCGATACCGGGAGCTTCTCGGCCGCCGGCCGCAAGCTCAACCGCGCCCAATCGGTCATCAGCTACGGCATCGCCAATCTCGAGGCGCAGCTTGGGCTGAAGCTTTTCGAACGCGAGGGCACCCGCGAGCCGCAGCTGACCGAGATCGGCCGGGCAATGCTGGAGGATGCAAGGCGCATGATCGGCGTGCTGCAGCTCATGCGTTCTCGGGTCGACGGCCACCATCATGGGCTGGAGGCGGAAGTCGCGCTGTCGGTCGATGTCTCGTTGCCCGCACCGGTGCTGGTGCGGGTGCTGAAGGCATTCGAGGCGCAGTTTCCTACCGTGATGCTGCGCCTGCATATAGGCACGCTCGGCGTGATTCCAGATCATGTCGTCAGCGGACAGGCCGATCTTGGCATTGGCGGCCTTCTCGGCGAGGTCGACGTGCATCTCATTCGCATTGGCTTCATGACACTGGTTCCGGCCGCCGCACCCAGCCACCCGCTGGCACAGTTGCCGAAGCCCGTGGCGATCGAGGATGTGCGCGAGCATATCCAGCTTGTCGTCACTGACCAGTCCGAGCGCACCAAGGGGCGCGACTATGGCGTCTTTGCCTACCGGACATGGCGGCTGACGGACGTGCGCACCAAACATATGCTGATGCGCGAGGGGCTCGGCTGGGGCGGGCTGCCGCGTTGGCTGATCGCCGACGACCTGGCCGCCGGTCGCCTCGTTGAACTCGATCTGGAACCCTACAAGGAAGTGAATTCGTCGCTGTTTGCCATGCACCGCGCCGATCGCAGCCCGAAGCCGGCCGCCACCTGGCTGATCGAGGAGTTCAAGCGGGAGCTCGGCTGCTTCAACGAGTTCGAGCCGGGCGGAGTGCCTGGCGAGGAGATGGAGACAATCCGTCAATCAGCGCCATGAGCACGGCGCGATAATCCTCGACTGACCCGCCGGCCTCGATGGCGAGTGCGGCGCGGTCGAAGGCGGAGGCAAGCAGCGCGGTCAGTGCATCCACCGGCAATCTCGTCATCATGTTGGCCCGCATCGCCGCGACCAGGCCTTCGCGCAGCGAGCGGTTGCCGTGGCGGTTGTCGACCGCATCCATGGCGGCGCGGCCGAGCACGGCCGGGCCGTCGAGCAGCAACAGCCGCGTGCGGCCGGGCACGCGCATGGCGGCGAGATAGGCGTCGGATCCGGCGATCAGCGCATCGCGGGCTTCGAGCGAGGGTGGCGAAGCGCGGTCGATCTCCTGCGCCACCGCCTGCGCCTCCTGCTCGACCACGGCGGCAAACAGCGCCTGCTTGTCGGCGAAGTGGTGGTAGAGCGCGCCGCGCGTCACGCCGGCCGCGACGACGATCTCCGGCGTGCCGGTCTCGGCATAGGATTTCTCGGTGAACAGCTTTCGCGCCGCCGCGATCAAATCGGCGCGCGTTGCCTCGGTGCGGTCGCGGTTGGAACGGCGTCCGTGGTCCTGTTGCATACATGCAGCCTGTATGTTAATTCAATTTACATACAGACTGTATGTTATGTCCAGGGAGAAGGAAAGATGAAGACCACCAGCTATTACCCGGTGCTGATGACCGGCGACGTCGCCGGCACGGCGGCCTTCTACGTCAAGCATTTCGGCTTCCAGCCGCTGTTTGAAAGCGACTGGTACGTGCATCTGCAATCCATCGAGAACAAGCGCGTCAATCTGGGCATTGTCCAGGGCGACCACGAAACCATCCCGGAAGAGGGGCGGGGGCGCACCTCGGGCCTGCTGATCAACTTCGAGGTCCGCGATCCCGATGCGGTCTACGAGCAGGTCCTGGCCGCCGGCCTGCCGGTTCTTCGAACACTGCGCGACGAACCCTTCGGCCAGCGCCATTTCATCACCAGGGATCCCAATGGCGTTCTGATCGATGTCATCAAACCGATCCCGCCCAGCGAGGAATTTCTGGCGCAGTACGCCGAGGGCGCTGCGGGGATGTGAGCGACTGTTCCCGGAGGGCTGTGGCCAGATTTATTTATCGCTGAAGTCCGCGCCGCCCCTCATTGCCCTGCCGGGCATTTCTCCCCGTATAGTGACGGGGAGAAAGACGCCCTCATCGGTGATTTCGCCAGCCATCAACCTTGCAAGAAAAGCGCCGAGGTTGCGTCCAGCCACCTTATCCCGTCACTATACGGGGAGAAGGTGCCGGCAGGCGGATGAGGGGCGGCGCTGACGCGAGTTTTCCAGCAGCGATAGGCGATCACCCAGCCCGTGCCACCGGCGTCACCGCCACCTGGCTGACGCCGGTGCGACGCACCACCGTGCACAGCGTCTCGCGGCCGATGCGCTCGGCGTCGAGCATGCGCACGAGGTCGTCGACGCCTGTGACCGGGCGCCCATCTATTGCCGCGATGATGTCGCCCTCCTTGAGGCCGGCACTGTCCGCCGGGCCATTCTTCTCGACGCTGCGCAGCCGCACTGCCGTGCTGGTCGACACCTGCGACAGAAGGGCGGCGCGGCGCGGCAGATTGGTGGTGTCGGCCGAGATGCCGATGAAGGCGCGGCGCACGCGGCCGAAGCGGATGATCTCCGAGATGACGAAATTGGCCGTGTTGGAGGCGACCGCGAAGGCGATGCCTTGCGCGCCGTGGATCATGGCGGTGTTGACTCCGATGACTTCGCCCGCCGACGACACGAGCGGCCCGCCGGAATTGCCAGGATTGAGTGCCGCATCGGTCTGGATGACGTCGTCGATCAGCCGGCCGGTCGAGGCGCGCATCGAGCGGCCAAGTGCGGAGACCACGCCCGAGGTGACCGTCCATTCGAAGCCGAGCGGATTGCCGATGGCAATGGCTATCTGGCCGCGCCTGAGCCGCTTGGAATCGCCCAGCGGCGCGACATCGGCAAAGCTGCCGTCGGCGCGCACCAGGGCGATATCGGTGTCGGGATCGCGGCCGAGCACGCGGCCCTGGCTGGACGCGCCGTCCGGCATCGACACGCGCACTGTTTTCGCGTCACCCACGACGTGGAAGTTGGTGACGACCAGCCCATCCGGCGCGATCACGAAGCCGGACCCATGACCGCCCTGGCCACCAATGCGTTCGATGCGGCAGACGGCTGGGCCGATGCGGTCGACAGCATCGGCGACCGTCATGGAATAGGCGTCGAGCAGCGTGTCGTCGGATTGGAGTTTGGCGGCGGCGAGGGCCATGGGCGGGCTCCGTGTTTTCAGGCATGACGATGCCTTTTCTCTTGTGCGTACGGTGGTTCCCAAAACGGCTGAGCACTTTTGGGCAACACGCACTATATGTGCGGAGCGGCTGGAACCGCCGCGACCTGACCAGATGGCCAGTCAAACCGCCAACTAGCCGTCAGGCGAGTACCTCCAGGGGCGCCGTCGGGCGATATCTGGGACATGACGAACCCCAGGAGACCATCATGAGTGACTTCAATCTGAATGCGTTTTCGCAAGCCGTTGCCGACCTTGCGGCACAAGCGGCGCCGGCGACCGCGAGCTTCACTACCCATCATCACCGCACGGCAAGCGCCTTCCACTGGAGCGACGGCTATTTCGTCACCGCCGAGGAGGCGGTCGAGGCCGGCGAGGAGATCGAGCTGACGCTGGCTTCGGGCGAGACGGTGAAGGCCGAGCTCACCGGGCGCGATCCTTCGACGGGCGTTGCCCTGCTGAAGCCGGCAACTGCCGTGAATGCCGCGCCGCTGGCCAAGGCCGGCGCTGTTCGGCCCGGCAATGTCGCCATTGCCATCGGCAACAGCCAGGGCTCGGCGCTTGCGGTGTCGGGCTCGGTCGGCGAAGTCGGCCCGGCCTGGCGTTCGATGCGCGGCGGCACGATCGACCGGCGCATCAATCTGGCCGTCGGCGCCGGCGGCCGTTTCGAGGGCGGTCCGGTCCTCGACGCCAAGGGCGGGCTGATCGGCATGCTGTTGTTCGGGCCGCGCGGCCGGGCGTTGGTCATGCCCTATGAGACGATCGAGCGAGCGGTCGCGACGCTGCGCGAGAAGGGGCATGTCGCCCGTGGCTATCTCGGCGCGGGCCTGCATCCGGTGCGCGACCGTGACGCGAAGGGCGCGATGGTGATGAGCCTCGACGACAATGGCCCGGCCAAGGCCGCTGGCCTGTCGCTGGGCGATATCATCGTGGCCTGGAACGGCGAGGCCGTGCACGGCCCGCGCGACCTGATCCGCAGGCTCGGCCCTGACAGCGCCGGCGCTTCCGTGACGCTTGGCGTGGTCCGTGGCGGCGAACAGCGCGATGTGACATTGACCATCGGCGAAAAGCCGCTGAGCTGAGAGGATTGATGGAAGCGCTCTCGAGCGACCGGATCATGAGTGACGGTGCCGCTTCGCGGCGGCTTGTGGTGCTGGTTGCGCTTGCCGATGCCGCGCGCGCCGAGCGCCTGGCTGCGACGCTTGCCGCCAGCGACGACCTGCTGCCGGTGGTGGCAGGCGGCGGCAGGGCCGACGTCGCCATCATCGACGACAGGAGCGGAGATGCCGTGCCGGCCTCGGTTCCACGGGTGCTGCTGGGGCGTGCGGGCGGCGAGCGCCCCGGCGGCGACGTGTTCGCCGTCATGCCCTCGGGCGCCGACGATCTGCTGATCGCCGCGGCGGCGCGGCTGGCGGCGGCCGGCTATCGCGTCACCAGCGATGGCGGCCACGGACGCGATGAGGATTTCAATACGGGCGAGGGTGCGCCATTCGAGCATGAACCGGCCGATGACCATGCCGTTCGCCCGGCGCTGTCGCCGCGCGAGGCGGAAGTGCTGGCGCTGCTCGCCGAAGGCGCGCCCAACAAGGTGATCGCGCGGCGGCTCAACATTTCGGTGCACACGGCGAAGTTCCACGTCGCCGCGATCCTGATCAAGCTGGGGGCCGCCAACCGCACCGATGCCATCGCGATCGCGATGCGGCAGGGGCTGGTGCTGGTCTAGCCTCCGCTGCGTAACCCACATGCAGGCATCTCGGGTCTTGCGCCGTGGTCGCCCGCCGCGCAAAGGTTCGCGCCTGCCATGTTGCAAGGGAGGCGCAAGGAATGTCGCTCAAGGGAAAGACGCTGTTCATCTCCGGCGGATCGCGGGGCATCGGGCTGGCGATCGCGCTGCGCGCGGCGCGCGACGGCGCCAATGTGACGATCGCGGCCAAGACCGCAGAGCCGCATCCGAAGCTGCCTGGCACGATCTACACCGCCGCCGAAGAGATCGAGCGGGCCGGCGGCAAGGCGCTGCCCGTGTTGTGCGACATCCGCGAGGAGGCACAGGTCGCCGAGGCGGTTTCAAAGACCGTTGAGAGATTCGGCGGCATCGACATCTGCGTCAACAACGCCAGCGCCATCCAGCTCACCGGCACGCTGGAGACCGACATGAAGCGCTATGATCTCATGCACCAGATCAACACGCGCGGCACCTTCCTTGTGTCCAAAATGTGCATTCCGCACCTGAAGTTGGCCAACAATCCTCACATCCTGAATCTGGCACCGCCGCTCGACATGAAGGCCAAGTGGTTCAAGAACCATGTCGCCTACACCATGGCCAAGTTCGGCATGTCGATGTGCACGCTGGGCATGAGCGCCGAATTCGCCAAGGACGGTATCGCGGTCAATTCGCTGTGGCCGATCTCGACCATCGACACGGCGGCGGTGCGCAATCTGCTGGGGGGCGCCACGGTGGCGGCAATGAGCCGGTCGCCCGACATCATGGCCGACGCCGCGCACGCCATCTTCATGCGGCCCTCGCGCGAGGCATCAGGCAATTTCTACATCGACGAAGAGGTGCTGCGCGCCGAGGGCGTCAGCGACTTTTCGGTCTATGCGCCCGACGCGGCCGGGCCGCTGGCCGGCGACTTTTTCGTGCCGGACGAGGTGTTTGCGAATTCGGAGACGAAGGTCAGAAGCATTTACTGATGGAAACCACGCCCTGCCGGCGCTGCCTCTCATCCGCCTGCCGGCACCTTGTCCCCGTACAGTGACGGGCACAAGGGAGCCTCACGCCTCGTCCTTCTTGCCTTTGCTCAGGCCCATCAGCCGGTCGATATAGGCCAGCATCAGCGCCGAGACGACGAAGGTGAGGTGAATGATGGTCAGCCACATCAGCTGGTCGGTCGAATAGGACGACGAGTTGAGGAAGACCTGCAAGAGGTGGATGGAGGAGATGGCAACGATGGTCGAGGCGACTTTGACCTTGAGCGATCCGACATCGATCGTGCCCAGCCAATGCACGCCGCTGCCATCCGGGTCGTCGAAGCGGCTGACGAAGTTCTCGTAGCCTGAGATGATGACCATCACCACCAGCGAGGCAACGAGGGCGGCATCGATCAGGCCGAGCATCTTCAGGATTGTGTCGGTGTCGCCGAGCAGGAACACCATGGTGATGAACTCGTAGAGCTTCTTGGCGAACGACAACGCATAGACGGCCAATGCCAGGCCAAGACCGATATAGAAGGCGACAAGAAGCCAGCGCGAGGCGAGAATGATGGATTCGATGGCGAGTTCGAGACGCTTCATAGAGTGGTTCCAGTTGTTCTCTGATCGGTGATCAGGCGGTATTTCGACCACGCGAACGCTTTTTGCAAGACAGCAAAAAACCCCGCCGGAGAGGGCCGGCGGGGCTCAATGCGTCCCGCTGGAGTCGGGACGGGGCAGGGAACGCCCAGTCCTGAATCTGGGGTGAGCAGGCTCGCGATTCAATGAGCCGGCTTTGATGCCGGGACAAATCTTCTTGAGCCGAGGCTCCGGATCCGAAGCTTTCCCATCCCCGGCCGAGCCGGGGATGGGTGCTTCCAGCGTTGAGTCCGCAAATCAGGTCATGATTTTGAAATCATGATCTAATTGTTGCTGGCAACGGGTGCCACCAGCGACGTGATGCGGCGGATGGCGACACGCCGGTTTTCACGGTTGGGCGCCGAGGTGTTTACCTTCAGATACTCCTCGCCATAGCCCTGCGTCGTCAGGTTCTCCGGTGGGATGCCGAAGGCATTGGTCAGCGCTTCGGCAACCGCTTCGGCGCGGCGGTCGGACAGAGCAAGGTTTGCCTCCGGCGTGCCGACGGCGTCGGTGTGGCCTTCGATCAGGAAGGTCTCGGCCGGGTTCTTCTTCAACAGCTTCTCCATGGCGTTGGCGACGCCCTCGAGCTTCTGCACCTCGGTGTCGGAGATCGAGGACGAGCCGAATTCGAAGTTCAGCGTGTCGAGGTCGACGCGGCGCGCAATGTCGCGCACACGGGCCGAACGCTTGACCTCGTCGATCGAATAGAGGCGCTGGACCCTTTCCACCGGCGGCTGTTCGAGGAAGGTGTAGTAGTCGTCAGGGCTTTGGACGTCCTCGGAATCGAGGATGTAGTCACGGCGAGGGATGGTCAGCCGCATCGGCGGCAGGTCATCGCCTGGATCGCGCCAGTCGCCCTGGTAGTCCCGCTCGTCGACATAGCTCAGCACATATTCGCGCCCGTCAGGCGTGATGCGTGAGCGCTGGATGACATCGCCGTAGCGGTTGCGGATGGTGACGATCCGGATGCCGTTGTCGCGCTCGACCGTCTCGCGTGTACGGCCCTGCGGCAGGTCCTCGTAGTAGACGTCCCTGGCGCCGCGGTTCATGCGCCGACCTTCATTGCTCTGGACGATCGTCTGGCCGCCGAGCTGGATGATGACGCGGTCGCCGATCTCCTTGAGCACGTCAACGCCCTGGGGACGGCGGCGGTCGCGGATGTTCTCATCGGGCGCACGGTCGCGGCGCTTGCCCTTCTCTTCCGTCACCGGGACAAACTTTTCGGGCTTGATCTCCTGCTGGGCTGCCTTGTCGTCGGTTGGAGGCGGACCCTGGTCGACGGGAGCGACCGCGGGCTTCTGCCCCTGATCGCCGCCTTGCTGGGCGTTCTGGCCGCCATTCTGCTGCTCGCCACTCTGCTGACCGTTCTTGTCGCCCTGCCTGCGGCCGCCGCCCTTGCGTTCGGCGTCCTTCTGGCTGTCGAGGAGGGGGGCAGCGTTCTTGTCGGCGGGCGCTTCGCCCTGGACGGGATTTTCGCCCTGGACAGGCGCGGCCTTGCCGCCATTGGCCGGCTGTTCGCCGGTGGCTGGCTGCGCGCCCGTGACCGGCTGCTCGCCATTCGCGGGCTGTTCGCCCGTCGGCTTCTTGCCGTGCTTCTTCGTCTTGTCCTGGGGCTGCTCACCCTGGGTCGCCGGCTGTTCGCCGGCCGGAGCCGTTTCAGCCTTGGGCGTCGTCGCTTCGCCGGCGGGAGCTTGCTTCGGCGTCGGAGCGGCTTCCGGCGTCACCGCCGGGGCGGCGGGAGCCTCTTTCTGCTGGTCCGGCTTGTGTTTCCTGCCGGGCTTGGTCTGCTGGTTGTCGTTGGCGGGTTCTGTCTGCCCAGCGGGAGCCTGTTCGGCCGGCGCCTGCTCGGTCTGTTGCTGCTGGTCGCGCTTCTTCTTGCGCGGCTGCTGTTCTTGGGCGGCAGGGGCTGTCTGTTCGGCCGGCGCCTGCTCGGTCTGTTGCTGCTGGTCGCGCTTCTTCTTGCGCGGCTGCTGCTCTTGGGCGGCAGGGGCTGTCTGTTCGGCGGGAGCCTGCTCGGTCTGCTGCTGATCGCGCTTCTTCCTGCGCGGCTGCTGTTCTTCAGCGGCAGGGGCTGTCTGTTCGGCGGGAGCCTGTTCGGTCTGCTGCTGCTGGTCGCGCTTCTTCCTGCGCGGCTGCTGTTCCTCGGCGGCTGGAGCGGCCTGCTCGGCTGGCGCCTGCTCGGTCTGTTGCTGCTGATCGCGCTTCTTCCTGCGCGGCTGCTGTTCCTCAGCGGCTGGAGCGGCCTGCTCGGCTGCCGGTGCCGCCTTCTCGGCGGGGGCCTGCTCGGTCTGCTGCTGGTCGCGCTTCTTCTTGCGCCGCTGCTCCTGGTCGCTCTGTTGTCCCTCGTCGGCGGGTGCGTCCTGGGCCAGAATCAGCGGCGTTCCACCGCGTTGCATGGTGTCGAACGCGGCATTTCCCTGAAGCGGGAACGCGCCCAACGGCGCGGATGCCATCAGCAGGCCAAGTGCGGTACCTGCCAGAATCCGTGGTTGGCGTTTCATCGAAAGCTCTCCTTGTGGGGTCCCATCCTTGCCGAAACCGATCTTGGACCGATTGGTTCCAGTTTGGTGGGGATAGATGCCGTACAGGGCGATTGGCCGGCCTTTTGAAGGCAACTTCATGTCATTAGGCCAGCCTAAGGTCCGATTCCAGTCCCTACCGCGCTTGACCTCGACGGCGGGCGGGGCCACATCCGCGAGATGGAAACGCCATTCTGGAAAACAAAGACGCTGGAAGCGATGAGCCCGGCCGAGTGGGAATCGCTGTGCGACGGCTGCGGCAAATGCTGCCTGTCGAAGCTCGAGGACGAGGATACGGGCGAGATCTACTGGACAAGTGTCGGCTGCCGGCTGTTCGATGCGCAGAGCTGCCGCTGCGCCGACTATGCCAACCGGCTGGCGCGCGTTCCCGATTGCGTCGGCCTGACGCCGCAGAATGTACGCACCATCAGCTGGCTGCCCAGCACCTGCGCCTATCGGCTGGTGGCCGAGGGCCGCGACCTCTATTGGTGGCACCGGCTGGTGTCGGGCAGTGCCGAGACCGTGCACGAGGCCGGTATCTCGATGCGCGGCCGGGTCAAGGCGAGCGAGACCGAACTGGCCGAGCCCGAAGATTATTTTGACTATATACTCGACGACGAGCCTTGAGGCTGGTGTCCGCCAGGCGCCAGGAATCTGGGCGGGGTATTGGGGGTTCGAAGATCGGCGGAGGTTTCCTTACCGCCACATGAACCGCAGATGAACGGCGAGTTCGTAAATAGTTCAGACAGGCCAGTGCATTGTCCCGCCATCGGTTTCACGAGGACGGGCGCAAGCCCGCAACAAGGAGAGAGAACCATGTACACCAAGATCAAGACGGCAGCCCTTTCGGCGCTGGTCGGCCTCGGCACGCTGGCCGCCATTCCCGCCCATGCCGACAGCCTCTATCTCGGCTTCGGCAACAACCAGGATCCGCGTTTCGGCGTCTATGCCGGTGATGACGGCTATCGCCACCGCCGCGACGAGCGCCGCGACGACTGGCGCCGTGGCTGCTCGCCCGACCGCGCCCTCGACAAGGCCGAGCGCATGGGGCTGCGCCGTGCCCGCATCGTCGACGCCAACCGCCGCGTGGTGAAGGTGATGGGCCGCCAGTATGGCGATCGCGTCGTCATCGTCTTCGCCAATGAGCGCGGCTGCCCGATCATCAACCGCTGAGGCCTCTTGATGGCAGAGCCCCTGTCCGATCGGACGGGCGCGGCTCGAAAAAACCCCGCGGGAGCGATCCCGCGGGGTTTTTTCCTTGCATCGTATCGGCTGCAGACCGTTGCTTCAGCCGGCTGTTATTTCAGCTCGAAGGTGACGGTCACCTGGACATTGTAGGCGTTTTCGCCGGCCTGGGTCGGCACCGCCGACCGGGCCGCGTCGAATGCCTTGGCGTTGATGGCCATCGGCGCGGGAGCGATGTTCTGGTCGGAGATTTCCAGCACCCGGCCGATGCTGACGCCGGCGGCCTCGGCCAGCGTCTTGGCCTTGGCGATGGCGTTGGCAACCGCCTTCTTGCGGGCTTCGGTGATGGTGGCATCAGGATTGTCGTTGGTGAAGGAGATGCCGCCACCCTGGTTGACACCGAGAGACACCGCCTTGTCGAGGATCTCGCCCGTCTTGTCGATGTCGCGCACCCGTACCGCCAGCGTGTTGGTGACCTGGTAGGCGACGAGCTCTGCCTCCTGGCTGCCGTCGGGCTTGTTGGTGAAGTTGTAGCGCGGATTGATCTGGATGCCGGCGGTCTGCAGGTCGCGATCCTTGATGCCGGCCGCCTTCATCGCCGCGATAACCGCGGCCATGGCGTCGTTGTTGGCATCGAGCGCCGCGCGCGCCGTCTTGGCCTCGCGCATGACGCTGAGCGAGAGCAACGCCAGGTCGGGAGGCGTGGTCGCTTCGCCTTCGCCCGACACGATGATGCGGGCGGGCGTCGGCGAATCGGCGGCTCCAGCCATCGCCGGAAAAGCGATTGCAGCGGCGAGCGCGAGGGGCAAAAGATGTCTGGTCATGAAAATCTCCGTGGTATGCGATCAGGTCGCAAGCGTCGCCTAGAGCGCGATTATGGGTTGATTTGGGCGATCAGCGAAAGCCCGTCGCGAAAGCCTTGTGCTGCGATGCGAAAAACATTAATCCAGCCGGCGTGGGGCCTGTAGCTCAATGGTTAGAGCCGGCGGCTCATAACCGCTTGGTTGGGGGTTCGAGTCCCTCCGGGCCCACCATAACCATTGATTTTGTTGTTGAAAATTGCCCGCTTCCGTCGGCATTCTGAATGCCCTCCGGTACGCGTTGCGGGCGGTGCGCGCGCAGCCCTCCGCACGAGCGGAACACCTGGACACACCCTAACCTTGATTGGGCTCCGTCAGATGTCGTCCAGGAGCTAAGCCGGCCGCTGGTCATCCGGTTTGCGGTGGATCAAAGCGTGCCCGTTCCGGCGCTACTACAGATGTCGCGAACAACATCTATCGCAAGTCCTTCAGTGTGTGCGGCCGATTGCCCTGAACCAAAGAGCGCGGGAAGCGTTTGTGCTCATTCACTGCAGGTCGATGGCACGGGCCCATGTCGCGGTACGGTGAGATGCACCAAGAGGCAATGGAGCCAGACATGACCCAACACACCTCTCCAGTCGTCCAATCCAGCCAGCTTTCCGAGCAGGAATTGCATGACATCGACGCCTATTGGCGTGCTGCCAACTATCTGACGATCGGCCAGATCTACCTGCTCGACAATCCGTTGCTGCGCGAACCCTTGCGGCTGGAGCACGTCAAGCCGCGATTGCTCGGCCATTGGGGAACATCGCCGGGATTGAGTTTCATCTACGCGCATCTCAACCGTGTCATCCGCCTCAGGGACACGAATGTCATCTACATCTGCGGTCCCGGACACGGCGGTCCGGCGATGGTGGCAAACACCTACCTGGAGGGGACTTACAGCGAATCCAATCCCGACATTGCGATGGACGAGCAAGGGATGCGCAAACTGTTCCGACAGTTCTCGTTCCCCGGCGGCATCCCGAGCCATGCAGCACCCGATGTGCCCGGTTCTATCCATGAGGGCGGCGAGTTGGGCTATTCGCTTTCGCACGCCTATGGCGCCGCCTTCGACAATCCCGACCTTGTGGTCGCCTGCGTCGTTGGTGACGGCGAGGCTGAAACTGGGCCGCTTTCCGCCGCCTGGCATTCCAACAAATTCCTCAACCCGGCGCGCGACGGGGCGGTCCTGCCGATCTTGCATCTGAACGGCTACAAGATCGCCAATCCAACCATCCTTGCCCGAATTCCCGAAGACGAATTGCGCGCGCTGTTTATAGGCTACGGCTACGAACCGCTGTTCGTGGAAGGGCACGATCCGGCGCTGATGCATCAGCGGATGGCGAGCGTGCTCGAGGATGCGTTCGATCGGATCAAGGCTATCCAGCATGCCGCGCGCAACGGCTCCGCCGCGACGGCGTTACGACCAAAGTGGCCGATGATCGTGTTGCGCAGCCCCAAGGGCTGGACCGGTCCGAAAGAGGTCGACGGGCTGAAGACCGAGGGCTTCTGGCGCTCGCACCAGGTTCCCTTGTCAGGCCTCGCGGAAAACCCAGCGCATCTGAAGATGCTTGAGGAATGGCTGAAAAGCTATCGACCGGAAGAATTGTTCGACACCGCCGGCGCTCCTGTCGCCTCGATCCGCGCCACGGCACCCCAGGCGACGAAACGAATGAGTGCAAACCCGCACGCCAATGGCGGCCTGCTGCGCAGGTCTCTCGAACTGCCCGGGTTGCAAGATCACGCCATTGCGCTTGAGCGCCCCGGCGCCGTCAAGGCCGAGTCCACGCGGGTCATGGGCAGTTTCCTGCGCGATGTCATGCAGTTGAACGAGGCCATGAAGAACTTCCGGATCGTGGGCCCGGATGAGACTGCCTCGAACCGTCTTCAGGACGTGTTCGAAGTGACCGAGCGCGGCTGGATGGAAAAGATTCTGCCCGAAGACGTTCACCTCGGGCGCGAGGGCAGGGTTCTCGAAATCCTCTCCGAGCACACCTGCCAGGGTTGGCTCGAAGGCTACCTGCTCACCGGGCGCCACGGTCTCTTTTCCTGCTACGAGGCGTTCATCCACATCGTCGATTCCATGTTCAACCAGCATGCGAAATGGCTCGATGCCTGCCGCGCCGTCCCTTGGCGGCGGCCGATCGCATCGCTGAACTATCTGTTGTCCAGCCATGTCTGGCATCAGGAGCACAATGGCTTCAGCCATCAGGATCCGGGATTCATCGACGTCGCCCTCAACAAGAAGGCCGACATCGTGCGGGTCTACCTGCCCCCGGACGCCAACACCTTGCTGTGCGTGACCGAGCATGTGCTGCAGACCTGGAACCGCATCAACGTCATCGTCGCCGGCAAGCCGCCATCCTGGCAGTGGCTGTCGATGGACAAGGCAATCGTTCACTGCCGGGCAGGAATCGGCATCTGGGACTGGGCGTCAACGGACGATGGGGCTGAGCCCGACGTCGTGATGGCTTGTGCGGGCGATGTCCCGACCCTCGAAACGCTGGCGGCAGTGCAGATCCTCAGGCAACTGGTTCCCGATCTCAGGATCAGGGTGGTCAATATCGTCGATCTGATGACTCTTCAGCCAAAGGAATATCATCCGCACGGGCTGTCGGATCGCGAGTTCGATGCGCTGTTCACAGCCGACAAGCCGGTCATCTTTGCCTATCATGGCTATCCCTGGACGATCCATCGCCTGACCTATCGACGCACCAACCACGACAACATCCATGTGCGCGGCTACAATGAGGAGGGCACGACAACCACGCCCTTCGACATGATCGTACTGAACGGTCTCGACCGCTTTCATATCGTCCAAAGCGTCGTCGATTGGGTTCCACGACTGAAGAGCGTGCGGGTCGGCATCAAGCAGGCCATGGACAGCAAACTGCTTGAACACCGCGCCTATATTCGCGCCCATGGGCAGGATATGCCGGAAATCCTTGACTGGAAGTGGGAACAGGATGCCGATGCGGGGCCGAAGCGTCCGGATTGAGCGGACGCCCGTCCGCAAGCGCATGGGAACGGCAACATATCGGATGGCTTCATGACCGATGCGATCCTTGTCCTGAACGGCGGGTCTTCGAGCCTCAAGTTCGCCGTCTTCGAGCGACGCGACGAGCTCCCGCTGCTGCTGCGCGGCAATGTCTCCTCTATCGGTCAACAACCGCGGCTGCGTGTCGATGCCGCGGCCGGCAGGTCCAAGATCGACAAGAGCTTGGGCGAAGCACCGATCGATATGAGCACGGCGTTCGCGGCGGTTGCATCCGTGCTCGTCGACAACGATCTCCCGCGCCGCATCGACAGGGTAGGGCACAGGATCGTTCATGGCGGTCGTGATTTCACCGAAGCGACGCTGCTCGACGAACGCACGATCAAGGCACTGCGCTTGCTCGAGCCGCTGGCGCCCATCCACCAGCGGATCAATCTCGACATTGTCGCGCTGGCTGCTGAGCTCTTGCCGCGGGCCCTCCAGATCGGGTGCTTTGACACAGCGTTTCATTCGACCAGGCCGGAGCTTGCCAAAATCTACGGGCTGCCGCGCGCCCTGACTGACGCGGGCATCGTTTCCTACGGCTTTCATGGGCTGTCCTACAGCCACATCGCTGCGAAGCTGCGTGACCGCTACGGCGCGCGCGCCGGCGGTCGGGCGATCGTCGCCCATCTCGGTAGCGGCGCCAGCCTGTGCGCCATGGACGCCGGACGAAGCATCGCCACGACGATGGGATTTTCGACCCTGGACGGCCTGGTGATGAGCACACGTTGCGGCGCGCTCGACCCAGGGGTCATCCTTCACTTGCTGCAGGAGCGGAGGTTGTCTCAGGACGAACTGGCCACGCTTCTCTACGAGCAATCAGGCCTGCTCGGAGTGTCTGGAATATCGGGTGATATGCGGACGCTGATCGACTCGGACGATTCCGCCGCCGCCGAGGCCGTCGATCTCTTCCTTTATCGGATCGGACGCGAGATAGGATCGCTGGCCGCTGCGATGGGAGGACTGGACACGCTGGTGCTGACGGCCGGCATTGGCGAAAACGCGCCGTTGGTCCGCGAAAGGATTTGCCTTGCCGCAGCCTGGCTTGGAGTCGGTCTCGACGAGAAGCGAAACCGAGAGGGCGAGGAAGTGGTCAGCAACGCGACTTCCCGCGTCGACGTCCTTGTCATTCCAGCGGATGAAGAAAGCGCCGTGGCCGCGGAGATGCTCGTCTTTCGATCTGCCACGCCCACCGCGGCTCGGAAGGGGCCAAGGCAGCTAAGCGGCTGATCGCGCCCCCAGCTCCCGCCTAACCAGGACCAGCGTCGCATCGTCGGGATCGGTCGTGACGGTGAAACCCATGTCGCGCTCGACCTCGATCGCGGCGCGGTTCTCACGGCTCTCGATCGACTCGATGGCTTCGAGGCCGAGGTCTTCGGCATATTTCGCAATATAGGCGAGTAACTCCCAGCCAACGCCCAGATGCTTGCGATCCGCGCGGATGCAGATCGCGACCTCACCGGTTCGGTCGGCTCGATCGCTTGCCAGCGTCGCAACGGCGATCAGCATCCCGTCGGTCGAGAAGGCCAGAAAATTATGGATATGCGCGTCGTCTGAACGCGTCATCGCCACCAGCCGTTCATGCGAAACTTCCTTCATGCCGCCGAGGAAGCGGAAGCGCAGGTCTTCCGGAGTCACATGGGTGAAGAACTCCGCCAGGGTTGGCTCGTCCTCGGGCCGAGCAAGGCGGACTTCGAAACGAAATCCAGTACGTGTGGTAATTGCGCTGTTCGTGGACATGGTTTGAACTCTAATCCTGGGTTGTTCTGAATGGCCAGATGCCGCGGAACCGAGTGGATATGGCTTCCTTTGGATATCTCCGTGCCACCGTTCGACGATGTCTGGTCATTCGCTCATGCAATGGAGCGCGTCGTGCTTGACGATTTCGATGCTGCGCAGGTTGAGAAGGCGGATGACGCCCTTGTCCTTCAGCCGGGTGAAGACCCGCGACACGGTCTCGATGGTCAGGCCGAGATAGTCGCCGATGTCCATGCGCGACATTGGCAGCTCGACCTGCCGCAATCCGCCCTGCCGCTCCGCCATGTCGACCAGGAAGGCGGCGACACGTTCGATGGCGTTCTGTCTTCCAAGGACCAGGAGGTGCTCCTGTGCGCGCGTCAGACCCTTGAGCGCCAACGGCAGCAACTGCCGGGACATGTCCGCCCCGGCAGCCAGGCGGAAGACGCGGACGCCGGTGGCGTTGATCGCCTCGGCGAAGAAATGATGCGTCGAGTCGGCTTCGAAGCCGAAAGTCTCGCCGGCGAGGTGAAAGGCGCTGATCTGCCGGCGACCGTCGGCAAGCAGGCGGTAGATGCGCACGGCGCCGAACTCGACCTGATAGAAAGCACTGGCCTTCCCGCCCTGGGCATAGATTTCCGCGCCGGCGG
Source organism: Mesorhizobium sp. GW821-FHT07A06 (assembly GCF_059419085.1). Classification (NCBI taxonomy): domain Bacteria; kingdom Pseudomonadati; phylum Pseudomonadota; class Alphaproteobacteria; order Hyphomicrobiales; family Phyllobacteriaceae; genus Mesorhizobium; species Mesorhizobium sp. GW821-FHT07A06. The sequence continues at coordinate 15,961 of NZ_JBWKRC010000006.1, read as the reverse complement.
GGAAAAAGCTCACCGGCTGCAGCGGCGCCGGGTCGAATGCGTCCGGCAGGCTTGGTTGAACAGAATGCGACTGCAGTGAAATTCTGGAGACGGTGTAAGCGTGCATGGCTGTTTTCCCGGTTGTTCCGTGACACAGCAATCGCGCGAATCCGCGGGGCGCGAAATTCGGTTATATCCCTACGGGAAACTACCTAGCCGCGCGGATTGTTGATCCACATAAAGTGGCCAGGCGCGCCGGTCGCTTAAGTCCTCCTTTGATTTGGCAATAGCAACGGGGGTCGTTTCGTTGCGCCGAAAAGGCCGGTGGGCAGCGATGTATCTTCCGCAATTCATGGTCGGAATGTTTTTGACGTCGGGCATCGTGGCTCTATCTGGGTCGCCGCACCAATGCCTGCTCTTATCTTGTCCTCTCCGCCCATCTCGCATCGCGCGCTTCCAGGGCCATCTCGAACAAGGACCGACCGACTTGCGCCCCGAAACCGGCCGGGGCGCAAGTCGGATTTGGTCTACTGGCAGGTCGTCAGGCGATGTCCACCGGCTCGGCTTTGCGTTTTCGCCCCGTGATCATGGCCCGTACCAGGTTTTCGCGATGACGAAGGCTTGCCAGCGCGACGCCGCCTATATGAAAAAGGACCAGCACAAGTAGGCCGTGCGCGCTCAGGCTGTGCGCCGTTTCGACCCACGAGACGCCGAAATAGGCGTCCGTCGTCATCAGCCAACCGGTCAGTGCGGTTGACCCCATCGCCGCGATCAGCACGACAACCATTGCACCGCCGGCCGGGTTGTGGCCGATGTAGCGGGCTTCGCGACCGCTCAGTATTGCATAGAGATAGCGCAGCACCGTCGCCGGGTCGCGCACGAATTGAGAGAACCGCGCATAGGGCGTGCCCAGAAAGCCCCATAAGAGCCGCATTGCGACCAGCGCGGCAGCGGTGTAGCCGGCCCAATGGTGAATGCCCTCGGAGGAATGGGAGGTGAGCCAGGCCGTGACGAAGCTGAGCACAAGCGCCCAGTGGAAACTCCGCACGACCCGGTCCCAGACGCGCACCATCTCCGGCGATGCTTGCGCGTCCGCGGCTATGGAAATGTTTGGATCAGTTTTCGCCGGCTTCGGCATTGTCGAGCTTTTCAAGGGTCTCGGCATTGTAAGCCAGATTCACTTTCTTGCCGGCCTTGTCGACCGCGTAGACCTCGTAACAACCCTTCTCGACCTTGATCTGGCGGACGGTGAGGCCTTCGCCGGTCAATTGCGCCTCGAGCGTTGCCTTGGGCTTGAATTGTGATTTCGGGGCGGTGCTGCAGCTGCCGCTGGCGGCGAGCGCCGGTCCCGCGATCATGCCAGCGAGAGCGGCGAGGACGAGTGTGCGATACATGATGGCTCCATTCGGGATTGGGCGCCGAAGTTGCGCCTGCGGGTGGGACTTCGATCGGTCTTGTCAGACGGCGATTTCACCGTCATTGGTCGAAATAGCGCGTTCAACCTGACAACTGGCTGACAGTTGGGCCGGGGCCGCAGATCGGGCTCGCGCCGGCCGGTTTGATCTGGCGCAAAGACGGCGGGTGATTCAGCGAGCAGGATGACCGCCAGGATGTAGAGCGCTTCTGCTGCCGTCCCTGAAAGAGGATCACCATGGAAACCATATCGAGGAGAGTGGCGCTTGGGCTTGTGGCCGCAACGCTGATGGCGGGCAGTGTTGGCGCTGCCCAGGCTGCCGAACTTGTTCAGGTTTCGCTGTGGGACAAGGGCGCGAGTACGGAGATGCCGATGGGTCTTGCTTATGCAATGCCAGGACTCGATCTCTCCAAGGCCACCATGGGCATCAAGGCTTCCCCCGGAGCGGTGAAGGCCGGGGAGGTCACATTCAATGTGAAGAATGACTCCAAGGACACCGTTCACGAAATGATCGTGATGTACCTTGCCGATCCCCGCAAGCCACTTCCTTACGTTGAGGCCGAGAACCGGGTCGACGAAGACAAGGCCGGCGACAAGGGCGAAGTTTCCGAGCTTGATCCCGGTAAATCGGGCACGTTGACTGTCGAACTGAAGGCCGGAAAATACCTGCTCATCTGTAACGTGCCAGGTCACTTTGGAGCCGGCATGTGGACCGAGTTCACCGTCGATCCATAAACCCCTGAACAAGGCAGCGCTAGGAGGCAGTGACCTGTCGCAGGTTTCGAAAGCCCGCCGGGATCGCATCTCATCGCCTGATGTCGGGCATGGCGAAAGGAGTGGATCGTAATCCGCTCCGTTCGTTTGCGGGGCAACATGGAGCGCGTCATGAGAGCAATGGTGCTCGAAAGCATAGGCACTCGCTTGAGACTGGTCGACAGATCCGACCCCTTACCGGGGGTGGGCGAGATCAGGTTGAAGGTCGAGGCATGCGCTGTCTGTCGAACCGATCTGCATGTCATTGATGGCGATCTGCGTCATCCAAAACTGCCGCTGACTCCCGGTCACGAAATCGTCGGCATGGTCGATTCCGTGGGCAAGGGCGTGGCGCGTTCAAGGATCGGGCGCAGGGTTGGCGTCCCTTGGCTTGGACACACCTGCGGACATTGTCCCTACTGCATCGCTGACAGTGAAAATCTTTGCGATCAGCCAGATTTCACCGGCTACACACGCGATGGCGGCTTTGCCAGCCTTGTCATTGCCGACGCGCAATTCGCCTTCGATCTGGACCAGGATGCCGATCCCGTATCGCTGGCGCCGTTGCTCTGCGCCGGCCTGATCGGCTGGAGATGCCTGAAGAAAGCCGGTGACGGCAAGCGGCTCGGGATCTACGGCTTCGGCGCCGCCGCGCATATCGTCGCCCAGATCGCGATCTGGCAAGGCCGTGAGATTTTCGCTGTCACCCGGCCCGGTGATGAGCAAGCACAGGATTTCGCGCGCTCGCTTGGAGCGAGTTGGGCGGGCGGTTCGGATCAACCTCCGCCCAGGCAGCTCGATGCCGCGATCATCTTCGCTCCTGTGGGCGACCTGGTGCCGATCGCGCTTGGTGCCGTCCGCAAGGGCGGCCGGGTGGTTTGTGGCGGCATCCACATGAGCGACGTTCCGGCGATGGCCTACGAATTGCTCTGGGGAGAGCGTGAACTGGTGTCGGTTGCAAACCTGACGCGCCGCGACGCCGAAGAGTTCTTTCCCATTGCCAAGCGCGCGCAGGTACGCACCCACACCAAGGTCTACCCGCTGGAACAGGCCAATCAGGCATTGGACGATCTGAGGCAAGGCAGATTGAACGGCGCCGCCGTCCTGGTGCCGTGATTGACGCTTGAGGATTATCTGGCTCGCTCGCCGAGATCTCGGATCTGGCTGATCCACTTCGCCCTGGTCGCATCGCTGGCGCCGGCGACCATGCCGAACAAGGTCTCACGCACCGGACTGATGCCGACAAGATGCAGGATGCTCCGCTTCATGCCGGCGATGCCGTGTCCAAGAAACCATAGCCGGTAAAGAGCGGAAGGCATGCCCATCGTCACCACAACGCGCGCGGTGCGGCCGCGAAGCAATGTCTTGGTGAAGCCGCCGCCCTTGTCCGGATAGGCAAAAGCGGTTCCCGGCCGCATGACCTGTTCCAGAAATGCCTTGAGCATGGCCGGCATAGTCCCAAGCCACAGCGGAAAAACAAAGACAATGTGCTCCGCCCAGACAATCGCTTCGGCTGCGTCCTTCAACTCGTAGGGAATCGAACCGTGCTCGAACTCCTGCATAGTTCGCAGCATTGGAAAATCGATCGCCGCCAGATCGACCCGGCGGACGGCGTGCCCCGCCTTCTCCGCGCCCTCGCCATAGGCCCTGGCGAGACCGCGGCAGAGCCGGTCCGGGGATGGGTCGGGATGGCCGACCACAATCAAGATGCGTCGCGACACAGTCTACTCCCAGCGAGCCTGAGGTTGTCGCTTCAGGGGCGCTCCACCCTCGCCACCTGGTAGGTATGCATGGCGCCGTTGCGCTCGATCGACACATACTCGCCAGTCACGAACCGTTCGTCGCCGAGATGAAAGCCGATTTCATCATCGCGGTCGCCTTCGGCGTAGTCGAAATACCACTGCCCGCCGGGCTTGCGCCTCAACCGGCCGATCAAATCTTCCTCGCCGGTGCGAAAGCGGCGAACGCGGCAAGAGGCTCTGTGCGATTTCCACTCTTCCGCATCGATCCGCCCTTCGCCAGTCAACGGAGCCAACACGTCGTAGCCCTCTTCGCGGTCGCCTTCCGGGTGGCCCTTTTCACGGGCTAGCAGCAGCCGGACATTGCGGAATTTCGGGGTGAGGTCTTTCAAACTGGTCATGGCGAACTCCTTTACGGAGTTTCATAGAGCGGTGGCGGGACCTGGCCCTTGATCCGCATCAAAAGAAAGCCCGAGCGCAGCACTTCTATCCAGGACCGGGCAACAGCAGGGCGCAGATGCCCATGGCCGCGGCGATCAGTGTTGTGACGGCCAGTGGCAACCAGAACCTGACCGGACCAGCAAATACCGCGAGCGACAGGCGACCGATCGCGTTTGCTGCCAGCGCCGCGAGCACGGCCTGGCCCACGGTCTCGACCGACACGGAATGCTTGACCAGGCGCAGCGCGCCAAGCACCGAGACATCGACATCGAATGCGCCGGCCAGCGCCGAACTCGCCAGCAGACCGCGCCCACCGAATTGAGCGGCCAGCCCCGCACTTGCGGTCGCGACGACGGCAAAGAGCAAGGCGAAGAGCAGCAACGGGCCCAGTTCGAATGGATTGCGCGCGGTCGCGCTGCCTTCACCGTTCCCGCTGTCACGAAACAGCAGCAATGCGCCGCAGACGGCGAAGGCAAGCGCCGCGGCGATCGCCGGAATGACGACCGACGCGAGCACGCTTGGCTCGACGATCAGAACCACGGCGCAGACGCGGAGCACCGAAACCACTGCGGCCAGGGATGCCGCCCCGGCGAGCGGCAGCGGATTGCTTGCCGACGCGGCATTGCGGGCAAGCGCCAAGGTCACCGCTGTGGAAGAGACGATTGCACCGGTCAGCGAACTGACCAGCAGCCCTCGCGTATTTCCCAGAATGCGAACAGCCACGTAGCCGGCGAACGAAATCGAGGCCATCAGCACCGTCAGGAACCAGATTTCCCAAGGATTGAAACCGCCCCACGGGTCCATTGTCCGGTTTGGCAGCAAGGGCAAGACGATCGCCGTCATCACCGCAAGGATCAGCGCCGACCGGAGTTCGACCCAGGTCAGTCGCTTCAAAAGACCGTGCAGGACCTCGCGGCTGGCCAGGATTGCCGCCAGCGCCGCCCCACCGGCGGCGGCAGCACGATAATCGCCGGCGACGGAAAGCGCGCCCAGGGCGAAAACGCCCAGGCCCGCGATCACGCCGGTGACACTGAAATCCTCGTCATGGGCGGCCTCGCGCGCCTTGTACCAGGCAAGGATTGCCGCAAAGGCGATGAAGCCGCCGACCAGCACCGATGCGGAGCCTAGTGCATTCGCCAGCGCCGCGAGCACGCCACCAAGCAGGCCGGATATGCCGAATGTCCGGATGCCAGCTGTGCGACTGCGATCGGGGGCATCCCGCTCCTGCCAACCACGCTCCAAGCCGACAAGAAGACCTATTGCGAGGGCCAGTCCAAGCCGGGTGATGAGCGGATCCATTGGCGCGACGACTTCAGGCGGCGACCGTTGGTAGACGGTCACGAACCCACCTGACAATCTGGCCTGCCGTCATTGCGCCGGATGTGCGCGCGACTTCGCGCCCGCCATGGAACAGGATCATGGTCGGGATGCCACGGATGCCGAGCCTGGCCGCGACGGCCTGCGCATTGTCGGAGTTGAGTTTGATCAGGCGAACATGCGGTTCCAGTTCACTTGCCGCCGCTTCATAGGCCGGCGCCATCATCTTGCAGGGGCCGCACCAAGGTGCCCAGATGTCGACAACAACGGGCAGGCTGGTGCGTGCGATCTGACGATCGAAACCAGCGGCGTCGACATCTTCGGGATGCCCCGAAAACAGCCTGGTCCCGCACTTTCCGCATTTTGCCTCAATGGCATTGCGGGCGGGCGGCAGGCGGTTGACCCCGCCACATTTGCCGCAAACCACCATATCTTGCTGTGTCATGGCCATTCACCGATTTGTTCTGGACCACTATGCGCGCCACAGATGCCCGTCGCCAAGGGTGCGCAACGCGTTCAGGATAACCGCCACGTCGATCCCTTCCTGAAGCAGCGCTCCGGCAACCGGGGTGATCTGCCCCATGGCCGCCGCGATCATTGCCAGCCCGGACAGCGCCAGCCCAGCGATGATGCTTTGCAAGGCGATCGATCGCGTACGCCGTGCAATCCGGACCGCATCGGCGACGGGCTGCAGCCTGTCGGTCAGGACAATGACGTCCGCCGCCTCGGAGGAGGCGGTCGCACCTCGTGCGCCCATGGCTACGCCGACCGTTGCCGCCGCAAGCGCGGGGGCATCGTTGATGCCGTCGCCGACCATCATCGTCGGTGCCGAGGCTTTCTCGGCTGTGACCGTCGCGACTTTTTCGGCAGGGGTCGCATCGGCGACCAGGGCGTCGAGGTCGAGCAAGGCGGAGGTGCGCTTGGCCGCGGCGCCGTCGTCGCCCGTGAGCATGACCATGCGCGTTATGCCGGCAGAGCGCAGTCTGCCGAGTGTATCGTGCGCATCAAGACGCAGGGCGTCGCCGAACGTGAACACACCGGCAAGCCGTCCGCCGAGTGCCACAAAAACCCTGAGTACGGGCTCATCCCGGTATTTTTCTTCGCCGCTTTCCGCCCAGCCGGGCAACGGCTTGTCGGCGAGCACGAGCGCCCGCGATCCCGCCACGATCGCCATGTCGTCGACCCGGCCCTTCAGGCCGGCACCGCGATGCTCGTGGACATCACGCGGATGCGAAAGCACCAACTGCCTGCCGCGCGCCGCCCGGATGATCGAGTCGGCGAGCACGTGGTGCGATGCCTGTTCCAGGGATGCCAAGAGCCGCAGCAAATGGTTCGCGTCACGGCCGGGCGCAGCTTCGATTTCGATGAGTTCGGCGCCGCCGATGGTCAAGGTTCCGGTCTTGTCGAAGATCGCGGTTCGGACTTGCGCAAGCGCCTCCAGCGCCGTGCTGCCTTTCATCAGGATGCCGGCACGCGCGGCGCGCGATACGCCACCGATGAAGGCAACGGGCGCGGCGAGGATGAGCGGGCAGGGCGTTGCGACGACCAGCACCGCAAGCGCTCTGATTGGGTCGCCGGAAACATACCAGGCGGCACCGGAAACCAGCAATGTGACCGGCAGAAGGAACAGGGCAAAGCGGTCGGCCATGCGAATGAACGGGGATTTAGCGGTCTGCGCTGCAGCGACCATGCGCACGATCGCGGCATAAGTGCTTTGTTCCGCGAGGGCGGAAGCCCGCATGTTGAAGGTCTCGCCGGCGTTGACGGTGCCGCTGCGCAGCATATCCCCTGCGCTCCGCCGTTCCGGCAGCGGTTCTCCGCTAACCGCCGACTCGTCGAGAGCGGCCGAAGCATCGAGCAGGATGCCATCGACTGGGAGTAGCTCGCCCGCCCGGACCAGAAGCTCGTCACCGACAGCCACGTCTTCGACGGAGATTGTCTCTGTCCCCAGTGTTGATGTTCGGTGGGCGACACGCGGCGATCGGTCCGTCAATGCCTTGAGGTTCCGTTCCGCGCGGCCGCGAGCGAAATCCTCAAGCACGGTGCCGCCTGCATACATGATCGCGACCACCACTGCCGCCAGAGGCTCGCCGAGCAAGAGCGCAGCGGACATCGACACCAGCGCAATCGCATCGACGCCAAAGCGGCCGATCCAGAAATCACGGAGGATAGAGATGGCGAGAGCCGCCACCACGGGCAAGGTCGCCACCGTCCAGATCGTGTTGGCGTCAAGAGGGCCGAACCCGGTTCGCCACGCTCCGATTCCAATGGCGAGACCCAGGATGGCAATGACCAGCAATGCGCGTCGCAAGGTGGACTCGTTCATGCGATGCCTTTCGATTTGATCGATGCTCGCCAATTATCACCAGCGCTGACGGGGCGCGTCGAACTCGGGCAACAGCTAATAGCGAGAACCGGAGAACGCTTTGATCCAACGCAACGAACGGGCAAGATCGACGGGCGATCATCGCTACGAACAGGAGGCATGAGGGGTGACGATCCGAAATCTCGAACATGCGTTCGCCCCGAAGTCCGTTGCTGTCTTCGGTGCGTCGGTGCGCGAAGGCTCCGTCGGCCGTGTCGTTTTCGACAACATCGTCAGCGGTGGCTTCGAGGGCGACATCTGGCCGGTCAACCCGAAATATTCCGAGGTCGCCGATCGGCAATGCTATGCCAAAGCGGCCGATCTGCCTGATGTGCCAGACCTTGGTGTCATCGTCACGCCGCCTGAGACAGTTCCCGGCATCGTGCGCGACCTCGCTGAAAAGGGCACGCGGGCGGCGGTCGTGATCACAGCCGGGCTGACGCGCGAAAATGGCCTGCGCCAGGCGATGCTCGATGCTGCCAAGCCCACGCTCTTCCGCATCATCGGACCGAATACGGTCGGGCTGATGATCCCGCTGATGAAGCTTAATGCCGGATTTGCGCATATGGCCGCCAAGCCCGGCAACATCGCGCTGCTGTCTCAATCCGGCGCCATTGCCACGTCGCTGATCGATTGGGCGGCCGACAACAATGTCGGGTTCTCCCAGATCGTCTCCCTTGGCGACATGGCGGATGTCGACGTCGGAGATTGTCTCGACATGCTGGCGGGCGATGCGCGCACCCGCGCTATCGTCATGTATCTCGAAACAATTCCCAATCCGCGCAAATTCATCTCGGCCGCTCGGGCGGCGGCGCGGATCAAGCCGGTGATCGCAATAAAATCGGGTCGGCACGAGCAATCGGCCAAAGCGGCCGCGACCCATACCGGCGCACTATCGGGGGCCGACCGTGTTGTCGATGCGGCATTGCTGAGGGCAGGCATCCTGCGCGTCAAAGGCCTGACCGAGCTGTTTGATGCCGCCGAGACGATCGCCCGCTTCAGTCCCCTCAAGAGAGCCCGTGTTGCCATCGTCACCAACGGCGGTGGGGCAGGGGTATTGGCCATCGATCAACTCATCGACTGTAAAGGAGAATTGGCAGCGCTTTCTCCTGCCACCATCGAACGCCTGAATACCATGTTGCCGTCGACATGGTCGCATGCCAATCCGGTCGACATCATTGGTGACGCCCCGCCGGAGCGCTACAGGGCCGCTGTCCAAGCAGTTGCCGCCGACCCCGGCACGGACGTCATGCTGGTGATGAACTGTCCGACCGGGTTGAGCTCACCGCTTGCCGCGGCAAGTGCGGTGGCGGTACTCGCAAGGGAAGGGATGATCGCCGGCAAGCCAGTCCTCACCTGCTGGCTCGGGGAACACACTGCCCGCGCCGGGCGACGTGTTCTTCAGGATGCCGGCATTGCCAGCTTCGAGACGCCAGCGGATGCCGCAACGGCCGTCTCCTACCTCAGCGAGTGGTCGCGTGCCCAGCGGGCATTGATGCGCACCCCGTCGAGCCGCGGCGAGGACATTACGAGCCACCGAGAAGCCGTGCTCGCCATATTCAGGCAGGCCGCGGGGGAAGGGCGGCGAATGCTGACCGAGCCCGAAGCCAAGGCAGCAATTTCCGCCTATGGCATACCGGTGCCCGAGACGATCGTCGCCAGATCTCCTGTCGAAGCGGAGGCGGCCGCCAGCCGGCTCCTCAAGACGTCCGGGCAGGTCGCCGTCAAACTGTTGTCCAAGGCGATCTCGCACAAGTCGGACATTGGCGGCGTGGTGCTCAACATTGCCGATGCCGCCGCCGCGGGGGAAGCCGCATGCGCCATCGAGGCGCGCGTGCGCAAGCACGCACCGCAAGCCGATATTGAAGGCTATGCCATTCAGCCGATGGTGGTGCGAAAACAGGCGCAGGAACTCATCCTCGGCATGAGCCAGGATGCAATCTTCGGGCCCGCCATCCTGTTTGGAGCAGGCGGCGTCTCCGTCGAGGTGATGGATGACACGGCGATAGCATTGCCGCCGCTCGACGACGTTCTCGCCGGTGACCTGATCGGGCAAACGCGGATCGGCCGCCTGCTGGCCGGATTCCGCGATCGCAAGCCTGCTGATCGGCAGGCGATCATCACGGCGCTGAACGGCCTGTCACAGATGATCGTCGACTTTCCGTGCCTTGTTTCAATGGACATCAATCCGTTGCTCGCCGATTCCGCCGGCGTGATCGCGCTCGATGCCCGTATCGAGATCGAGCCGGAACGCGTGGAGGAGCCGGGGCCGAATCGGGCGCTTGCCATCCGGCCCTATCCGTCGGATTGGGAAAAAGAGTTTTCGGCCGACGGCATGCGTTACCATATCCGGCCGATCAAGCCGGCCGACATCGCGCTCTATCCGGATTTCCTCACCCGGATTTCGCCTGACGATCTGCGCCTGCGTTTTCTGTCGCCGCGCAAGAGCTTCTCCGACCAGATGTTGAAGCGGCTTACCCAGCTCGATTACGACCGCAACATGGCTTTCGTCGCATTGGACACGAGCACTGGCGCGCTTGCGGGCATCAGCCGGCTATCCTGCGACCCCGACCACGTCGACGCCGAATACGCATTGTTGGTGCGGACGGACTTGCAGGGACATGGCCTGGGTTGGGAATTGCTCAGCCAGATCGTCGACTATGCAAGAGCGGATGGGATCCGCCGCATCGAAGGCGTCGTGCTGAGCGAAAACAGCAAGATGCTGGCCATGTGCCGCGAGTTTGGCTTCTCGATCAGGCATCTTCCGAACGAGCCCGGCCTTGTCGAGGCCAAGCTCGAACTCGGTTGAGATTGATCGTCCGCACCAAGTCAGGACGCTGTGCGCAGGATCTCGGAAGCATCGTGCGCGCAACATCTCCTCAATTCGGCGACGATGTCGACGAGCTGCCGATCGGAGTCGGTCCTGCGCCAACTGGCCTGGCTGGCATTGCGCTGCAATTGACGCGACAGGATATCGACCGTGGCGTCCGAGGGGCCGCCCTTGCGTTCATTGACCCGCTGCCAAAGGATGAGCGGATCCGCCTCCAGCCAGAAGCCGGAGAATGCGATGCCTCGGTCACGCGCCGCCTTTTCAATCCGCTCACGATCGGCCGGTCTGTCGAAAACCGCATCGGCGACAACCGAGCCTCCCTCGGAGAGGATCAGGCCGGCGCGCCATGCCATTTCGTTGTAGACCCGTTCGGACACCTCAGGTCGATAGGCCTTGTCCGGCAGCCTGGTCTCGGCAGCCACGCCGTGCATTGCCTTGCGGATACGGTCGCTTTCGACAATGCGAGCGCCCGGCGGCGCTCCAACGTAGGCAGCTAGCGCCTCGGCAATGGTCGTCTTGCCTGAACCACTGAGGCCACCGATGGCAACGAGCCGCGGTTCTGTCTCCTGGAGAAATGTCAGGGCCAGTTCGAAATAGGATCTCGCCTCGGCAATCAGCTTGTCGCTGTCGGCGCTGCCTTCCTCGACCTGTGTCGCGGTGACATGGGCGCGCACGGCAGCCCGCACGGCCATGAAAAAGGGCAGCAGGATGAAGCCGTCTTCATCGTCGGCCTCGTCGAGGTAGCGGTTCATCACGAGATTGGCGAGCTGGGGGAAGCCGCGATGCCAAAGGTCCATCAACAAGAAGGCAAGGTCGTACAGAACATCGATGCTGGCAATCTGGTCATTGAATTCGATGCAATCGAAGAGGCGAGGCTCGCCATCGAAAAGGCAGATGTTGCGCAGGTGCAGATCGCCATGGCACCGGCGGATCTTGCCCGCGGCCTCCCGGCGGTCCAGCAATCCGGCATGCCGGGCAAGCGCGGTGCGGAAGGCGCCGGCAAACGTCTCAATCTCCTGTTTCGCAAAAACATGGCTGGTGCCAAAGCCGGCCTCGTTGATGTCGAGCACGCCCATCAAATTGAACGAGCCTGTGCCATTGTGGACCTCCGGCGCCGTGCGGTGATATCCTACGATCATCCGTGCGACGTCGGTCATCAGCGCCGGCGTCAGTTCTCCCGCGGTTGCCATTCGATCGAGAAGCTTCGACTGATCGAAGCGGATCATCTCGATCGCCGCGTCGAGCATTTGGCCGGTGCCGTCAAAAGTCAACTTGTCGTCGGCTTCCCGCGTGATGCGCCGCACCCTCAGATAGAGGCCGGGAGCGGTTTTCGAGTTGAGTTCCAGCTCTTTCTCGCAAGCGGCCAGCCTGAGGCCTGGCGTCGAGAAATCGACATAGGGCAGCTTGACCGCCCGCTTCATCTTGTAGGCGCGCTGGCCAACGAGGAAGATGCGTGAAATGTGAGTCTCGATCGCCTCGACGGGCCCAATCGCGCCATGGGTAGCAGGATGAAGCAGAAACGCGGCAGCGGCTTGCTGGTCGTCGACGATCATGGCCGGCCTTCCCAGTGTGTCTTGGGAAATTCGTTTCCGTGATCCGCGCTCATTGCTGCAATGTCTGGACATAACCTGCCAACTCATGGATGCGTTCCCTGGTGACGATCTCGCCTGCGTTCGGGCCATATTTCTTCACGTCGGCAGGCAGGAATTGGCTGCCCCATACTGGCATGTCACGCTCGCCATGCGCCGGCACCATGGCGCGACCGTCGATCACGGCATAAACGCGCCAGTAAGGGAATTCGCCGCCATTGCGCCTGGAGATGCGTGTCAGGTCGCTCGGACGCTTCAGCAGTTCGTCGCCCAACGGGCCATCGCCCTTGCCTTCGGGACCATGACAGACCGCGCATGAGTTCATGTATTCGGCCTTGCCGTCGCCGAGTTCCTGGGCGCCGGCCGCATTGAAGACGAATCCTGCCAGAGCCGCCGCGACCAGGAATTTCATATGCGTTTCCCCGATTGATCGGTTGAAACCTACAGCCCTGGTTTAGCGGTGCGTTGATGCGGATCAAATGCCCCGCGGTCATGGTGTTTGATTCAGCGCAATGACCACGACGATCGCCCTCGCTAGTGACTGAAACCACGACTGACCCTTCAATCGAAATCAGGAGTTGCCGCCGTGACTTTCAGGACACTGCTTACGGTTACCGGGCCGAACCAGGGTGAAGGCGATCTAAAGCTCGCCGCCTCGCTGTGCGAACAGATCGGTGCCCATCTCTCCGTGCTCGTTCTCGAGCTTGCCGCGCCGCCCTCGGGCGGCGAGTATGCCGCCGTCGTCTCACCAGCCTGGCTGGAGGAACGTCAGGTCGAGCTGAAGAGGCTCGAGAAACGAATTTCCGACGTCGCCGGCTTTCTTTCCCAGACCGCCGTATCGGCCGATCTGAGCGACGACTATCCCGACATGGGATGGGCAGACGACGTCATCGGAAGGCGTGCCCGCTACGCGGATCTGACCATTCTCGGGCCGGATTTGCTGGCAAGCCATACGCTCAAGGACAAAGTCATCGAGGGCACGCTGTTCTCGTCGGGAAAGCCCATTCTGCTCGTTCCCGAGGGCTCGCGCCCGACGCTGAAGCCGAAACGCGTCCTCGTTGCATGGGACGCTCGCCTTGAGTCATCGCGCGCCGTCCGCGAGTCGATCGATATGCTGAAAGGCGCCGAAGATGTGCGCCTTGTCATCGTCGATCCCATTGAGAATGAGTTCCATCATGGCGAAGAGCCGGGCGCAGATGCCGCAGCCTATCTTGCCCGGCACGGCGTGAAGGTTACGGTCGACCGGCTGCCGAGTTCGAACCATTCGGTTGCCGACGTGCTGCGCCAGCATGCCGGCGATGTTGCGGCCGAGCTGATGGTCATGGGCGCCTACGGTCATTCCCGGTTGCGCGAGCGGATTTTCGGCGGGGTCACCAAATCGATGCTTGCGGGTCAATCGCTGCCGGTCTTGATGGCGCGATAGCAATTCAACGGTAAAGAAAAAGGGCCGGTGCAGATTGCGCCGGCCCTTTCCTTTCATTTCTCGCAAGACCTGATGGGGCGACTACTCGCTCGCTTCTCGTCCGGATACCTGCTCGATCAGGATCCGAAAGAAGACGTGCGGTGCACTGTCGGCTGTGGGAGGAACGACCGGCTTGAGTGCGCCAGGCTCCCACCAGTCCGTGTGCTTGCTCAACACCGACCAGGCATGATCCCGCTCAAGCTTATGGCCGATCCGGTCAGGCAGCTCTTCGTATCGGCCGTCGGCAATGACACTTTTCCATCCTCGCCCCTGGCCATGTTCATCGACCTGGACGGACACCAGCGGATTGGCCCGCATCCATTCGATCTTTTTCCCCGGCATGGAAAACGCGTAAAGATGAGCGTCCGAATGGGCGTAGTGGAAGGGCACGATATAGGGCTGCCCGTCCTTCGCGCATGCCAGGTGGCCAATGCGATTGGCCGTCAGCAATTTGGTGCATTCCAAAGCAGAAAGCGTGCGGATCTGCATCAATGCGATCTCCTTTTCTTCACGGCTTTTGAACCAGGCCGGAAACGTGCCGCTGGCCAGTTTTGTACAGCTGGGCAGCCGCGTCCATAGCGCAGACAACGTCGTTGTCAGAGAGCTGCGGGAACCGCAGATAATGGTGGCCCAAGGCCCGGAACTGTCCTGGCTGACTAAGGCAGACCACACGGTCCGCTTCCTGTTCCAGCGCTGCGATCGTTTCTTGCGGTGAAACGGGAATTGCCACGATGATTTCCCTCGGTGACCGGCGCTTGAGGGCGCGGATCGCGATTTTCATGGTCGTACCGGTCGCGGCGCCGTCATCGACGATGATCGCGGTCTTTCCCGCGATCGACATCGGTTTGGTCTTGCCTCGATAGGCAATGCGCCGGCGTTCGAGTTCAGGACGCTCATTTGCTATCAAGACACCTAGCTCACCTTCGCCGAGCTCATAGGTCTCGACGATCTCTCGGTTCAGCACGACCTCCCCAGGGGTGCCATCGACGATTGCGGCAACAGCCAGCTCGGGATTGCCCGGGGCGCCGACCTTGCGGACGATCAGCAGGTCAAGAGGAGCGTTGAGGGCTTTGGCCACTTCCACCGCGACGGGCACGCCGCCACGCGGCAATGCCAATACGATGGGCTGGTGCAGTTGAAGCCTGCTCAGTTCCAGGCCAAGCTTCGCTCCAGCGTCTTCCCGGTCGCGGAACATCGGTCAATCCACCGGCCACAGTGTTCGCAGCGACTTCTTCATCGAGTTTCTGACCTGCACGATCTCACCATGCGAAATGTGACGGTCCAGAAGCTTGAAAACGGCACTGGTCGCGACATCGAAATCGATTTCCTCATCATAGCCGAAACTGTTTCTGACGCTGATAATGAAGTCGCGCTTCGTGCGCTCATGCGCAGTTGTTGACGGATTCCAGCCTTCGAAATAGATGCCGCGGAGCAAAACAGGCAGTTGCGCCGAGAGATCGGCCATTTCGGCCGGCGACAGCCAATCCCGCACCGTGTGCAGGACAGATCTCAGGAGACGGCACGCGCTCGGCTCGCTCCAGCAGAGGTCCTTGGCGAGCTCCTTGACCCATTGTTGTGCCTGCTGGCCAGCGTGCGTGAAGCCAGCGAAGGACGTGTGGGAAATATGACCCATGGCGATGCTCCTCGACGATTTGAACTCCATTCTCAGGCATCGAAAGGCTTTGAGCATTGAGCAGGATCAAATCGGTCACAGGTGCATCGCCTCGTTTTTCCACCGCCGTCTCGATCAGATCGAGGAAGCGGCGCACCGGCTGGCGAAGTGGATGAAGAGCGTTTGAACCGAAGGCGGCTTTAGCCGCCCGGGATCAGCCGCCCGATTTTCAGCCGCCCGACTTGGGGACCAGGAGCGGAATGATGCGGTCGGTCTTGGCGACCGAAGGTTGGCCGGAACTGGCATAGGGAATGCCGAGCGCATCCCAGGTCTCGACCAGCGCATCCTGCAGTTCGGCGATCAGCGCATCGGAATGGAACGGCGTCGGCGTGATGCGCAGCCGCTCGGTGCCGCGCGGCACGGTCGGGTAGTTGATCGGCTGGATGTAGATGCCGTGGAC
>NZ_JBWKRC010000005.1:165591-563339 GCF_059419085.1 Mesorhizobium sp. GW821-FHT07A06 | reverse complement strand
CACACGACAAGGTCGATGTGTTTGTAGCTCTTCAGGAAAGCACGGACAGCTCTGCGCTGATTGAGGATGGTGCTGGTTGTCGTCCCGTCGGCGACGGTGACGGTGTCCTTGGCGATGTCGAAGCCGAGGCATATTTGCGGTTGTTGGTGCAAGAAGGCCATGCTGGTGGTATCCTTGTCGGGCTTCGGATTGTTTGCGGGCGTGGCGCGAGCCAGCGGCCAATCAACTCTCCAAGCGATGGCGGACAAAGACGGCAGGGACCATGATGACGTCGGGTGCTACCCGATCCCAGGGACGGTCGCCTGCCGCCGGGACTGCTGGCTGTGATGGGCCGCAGTCCCGGCCGCCAGACTACGCGATCCTGCTCAAACAATCCCTGGGTGAAGCAGGAGCGAGGCTCCGTTGCGGAGACCCTGGGATCCATTCCGTGACCTATGCCGTGGAGTGCAGCGGAGCAGAATTCTGCACCGTTGCGGCGCTCAGGAGTCCCGGCATGGATCCCTTGGGCTGCAAGAGCAGCTCCAGGGGTCTGAGCCACGTCGCTGCGCTCCTTGCTCCGCCCGTGATGACGAAGCGTTGGGCGTTTTCGTGCCAGTCTCGCAGGCATATTCCACGTCAATACAAACGCGAATGCCTCTTCGAAATCCGCTCAAGGAAAAAGGCAGCGCCGATCGCCGGACTGCCTCTTTTTGAAGTCTCTTGCGCTCCGCTCAGAACACCTGGCGGAAGATGATGAACAGCACGAAGGCCAGCGCGATCGAGCAAGGCAGGGTCAGCACCCAGGCCAGCAGCAGGTTGCGCACCGTCGACCATTGCAGGCCCGAACCGTTGGCGGCCATCGTTCCGGCGACACCCGACGACAGGACATGGGTTGTCGACACCGGCAAGCCGAGCCGATCGGCCATGCCGATGGTCACCATGGCCACGAGTTCGGCCGCCGCACCTTGGCCATAGGTCAGATGGCTCTTGCCGATCTTCTCGCCGACCGTGACGACAATGCGCTTCCAGCCGACCATGGTGCCGAGGCCCAGCGCCAGCGCCACCGCGACCTTCACCCAGAGCGGGATGAACTTCGTCGCGTTGTCGACGGCCTTGTGGTAGTCGGTGACCGCCTTGAGATCGGCGGTCTGCATCGGCAGCAATTGCTTCTTGTCGATCAGCTTGAGCGCCTCGCCGATCAGGTAGATGTCGTTGCGGGCGTTGCTGACCAGATCGGTCGGCACATTGTCGACCGAGGCATAGGGCTGCAGCGAAGCAGTCGTGTTGTGGATATATGTCTGCAGCGCGACCGTGGTCTGGTCGCTCCAGGTCCGGGTGCGCACGGCATCCTGCACGGCGGCCTTGGCGTCGGCGACCGTGATGCCGGGCTTCACATATTTGCCCAGCGCCTGCTCGACGCCGGCCGAAGCCGACTTGTAGGCCTCGAGATAGTTGATATCGGGCGTGCGGTTAAGCGCAAAGGCTGTCGGCACGACGCCGATCAGGATCAGCATGATCAGGCCCATGCCCTTTTGCCCATCATTGGAGCCATGCGCGAAGCTGACGCCGGTGCAGGTGAAGATCAGCAGGCCGCGGATCCACCATGGCGGCGGCGTGTTGCCTTTCGGCGCCTCGTAGAGTGCCGGATTGCGCACCAGCAGCTTCATCGCATAGAGCAGGATCGCGGCGGCGAAGAAGCCGATGATCGGCGACACCAGCAAGGTCACGCCAACATTGGTCGCCTGCGACCAGTCGACGCCGCTTGTGGCGCTGCCCGCCGGTGCCATGAACTGGTTGGCAAGGCCGACGCCGATGATCGAGCCGACCATCGTGTGCGAACTCGAGGCAGGCAGGCCGAGGAACCAGGTGCCGAGATTCCACATGATCGCCGCGACCAGCAGCGCGAACACCATTGCAAAACCGGAAGAGGAGCCGACCTGCAGGATGAGCTCGACCGGCAGCAGCGACAGGATGCCGAAGGCGACCGCGCCGCTGGAGGTGAGAACGCCGAGGAAATTGAAGACGCCCGACCACATGACGGCGAACTCGGCCGGTAGGGAGCGTGTATAGATGACCGTCGCCACCGCATTGGCGGTGTCGTGGAAGCCATTGACGAACTCGAAGCCCAACGCGATCAGCAAGGCGATGCCCAGCAGGATCCACGGCACGGTCTTGGCTTCGGCCAGGTCCTGGCTCAGCGCGTAGCCGACATAGATTATGCCGACCAGCACCAACACGCCGAAAGCCGGCAGGAACCACTTCGCGCTGCCCGAACTATCCAGCGGATGATCCGGTCTCGGAATGCCCGCCTCGCTAGAAACGATGTCCACCATGTCCCACTCCTATTGCATCGCAGCAAAGAACCGGGGTGAACGCTATGTCCGGACGATGAACCCTGTGTGACGCCAGAAAGGCGTTTGCCCCCGGTGTCCGCTCCTTCACGCAAGTCCGGGGCTTGTCTTCAGTATTGCCGAGAACAAGGGATCGAAGGCGCGGCTGATGGGCGCCGCGGCCGCGCCGAGCGCGATCGACCAGGGGTCCGTGGTGCCGAGTTGCAGGCGCGGCAAGGTCCTGCTTGGCCGGTCGGCGATCGACGGCAACAGCGGATGCATCGCCTCGACGAGGCGGCGCGCCAGCGCTTCCGGCGCGCCGCTGGTCAGGATGACGGTCTGCGGATCGAAGATCGTTTCGATGAGATGCACGCTCCAGCGCAGATCGTGCGCCGCGCCATCGATCCAGGCCATCATCTTCGCATCCTCGGCCAGCACCAGGGCGTTCATCTGTTCGTAGATATCGCTGTCGGCCGGATTGAGGTCGAGGTGCTGATAGAGCGAGGCCAGCGAGGCGCGGTGTTCGAGCGGCGTCGAGCCCGGGCCGGCCGGCGCCAGCAGCGCCATGCCGATTTCACCGGCATTGCCATGGCCGCCGCTGTAGAGTTCGCCATTGAGGATCAGTCCGGTGCCGATGCCATAGCCGACATAGAGGCAGACCGCGTGATCGACGCCATGCGCCGCGCCGACGATGCGCTCTGCCGTGGCGCAGGCGGCGGAATCGTTCTGCAGGCCGACATTCAGTCCCGTCCTGGCAGCCAGCGTCTCCAGCAGCGGAAACTTCTGCCAGGCCGGCATCATCCATTTGTCGTCTGAGTTCTTCAGACCGAAAGGGCCAGGCATGGCAATGCCGAGACCGACAAGCCGTTTCTCCGATTGCGAGGAGATGCCGGCAAGGTCGCGGCGCACGCCGTCGATCAGGCCGAGAATGACCTCCACGCCCTTCGACGGCTCATCGAAGGGCAGGTTTGCCTCGGCGCGCGCCAGCACGCTGCCCATCAGGTCGACCGCGACCGCCCGCGTCAGGTGGCGGTCGATCTGCAGGCCGATGGCGAAGGCGCCTTCGGGCACCAGCCTGTAAGGAGTCGAGGGTTGCCCCCTGCCCTTGCGCACCGCATCGAGCGCGACGACCAGGCCGTCGCTTTCGAGATCCTCGATGATGTTGGACACCGCCTGTTTGGTGAGCTGCGTCGCCCGCGCCAGATCAGCCCGCGACAAGGCGCCATTGAGGCGCAGCGCCTCGATCATGACGCGGCGGTTGTGTGCGCTGGTGCCTTCCTGGTTGGTGCCGCTTTTGGCGCGGATCGGGCTGATGTCGTCCATCGGCGTTTCCCCTCTTGACTCCATTAGAATATTGATCGACTAATTAAGTCAAGCGAGTTGACTTAATGCGAACC
This sequence comes from Mesorhizobium sp. GW821-FHT07A06, assembly GCF_059419085.1. Taxonomy (NCBI): domain Bacteria; kingdom Pseudomonadati; phylum Pseudomonadota; class Alphaproteobacteria; order Hyphomicrobiales; family Phyllobacteriaceae; genus Mesorhizobium; species Mesorhizobium sp. GW821-FHT07A06. The sequence goes on along the minus strand of NZ_JBWKRC010000005.1, from coordinate 559,633 downwards.
GAACGCCCCAAAACAAGATGGCCAGGGCCTCCGCCTGTCGCCACTGGTCAGCCGGGTAACCATCAGGTCACGCGACATGGATCCGGGAAGACGATGCGAAATGCCCGCATTGCCGGCCCGTCAACGCCGGAAATGGGAGAAGAAAATGCTTAGGACAATCACCAAGACACTGGTCGGCGCGGTCTTCGCCGGAGGACTGCTTGTCCCCCACGCTTTCGCCGAAACGACGCTCAATGCGCTTTTCATGGCTCAGGCAGCCTACAGCGAGGCCGACGTGCGCGCCATGACGGACGCCTTCACCAAGGCCAACCCGGACGTCAAGGTCAATCTCGAATTCGTCCCCTATGAAGGCCTGCACGACAAGACCGTGCTCGCGCAGGGCTCGGGTGGCGGCTACGACGTCGTGCTGTTCGACGTCATCTGGCCCGCCGAATACGCCACCAACAAGGTGCTGGTCGATGTGACGCCGAAGATCACCGACGACATGAAGAAGGGTGTGCTGCCCGGCGCCTGGACCACTGTCCAGTATGACGGCAAATATTACGGCATGCCGTGGATCCTCGACACCAAATACCTGTTCTACAACAAGGACATCCTGGAAAAGGCCGGCATCAAGACACCCCCGAAGACCTGGGAAGAGCTCGGCGCACAGGCCAAGATCATCCAGGACAAGGGCCTGCTGAAGACGCCGATCGCCTGGAGCTGGTCGCAGGCTGAAGCCGCGATCTGCGACTACACCACGCTGGTCAGTGCCTATGGTGGCGACTTCCTGAAGGACGGCAAGCCCGACTTCCAGAACGGCGGCGGCCTCTCGGCGCTGAAATACATGGTCGACAGCTACAAATCCGGCCTCACCAACCCGAATTCCAAGGAATTCCTGGAAGAGGACGTGCGCAAGGTCTTCGAAAACGGCGATGCGGCCTTCGCGCTGAACTGGACCTACATGTACAACATGGCCAACGACCCGAAGGACTCGAAGGTGGCGGGCAAGGTCGGCGTCGTGCCGGCGCCCGGCGTCACCGGCATCAGCGAGGTGTCGGCCGTCAACGGCTCGATGGGCCTTGGCGTCACCGCGGTCTCCAAGCATCCGGACGAGGCTTGGAAGTACATCACCTTCATGACCTCGCAGGCGACGCAGAACCAGTATGCCAAGCTCTCGCTGCCGATCTGGGCCTCGTCCTATGACGATCCGGCCGTCACCAAGGGCCAGGAAGAACTGATCGCCGCCGCCAAGCTCGGCCTGGCCGCCATGTATCCGCGCCCGACCACGCCTAAGTATCAGGAGCTGTCGACCGCTCTGCAGCAGGCTATCCAGGAATCGCTGCTCGGCCAGTCCCCGCCCGAGGATGCGCTTAAGACCGCCGCGCAGAACAGCGGCCTCTGAGCATCATTGTCCTTCATGGGCGGCCGGGGCATGACCCAAAAATCGGAATCGATTTTTCGGAAGGGATCATGCCCCAAAGCCAAAACGCTACAGCGTCCTTGGCGCGTCCAATAGGACGCGCGGCGCTGTAGTGCCGCCCATGCTATGTCTGAAATCCTGTTGAATGAAGAGAGGCTGCTCTGATGTCGGGCACCTGGATGACGACCCGTGCATGGCTCTTGATGCTGCCGCTGCTCGTGGTCATGGTCGCGGTCATCGGCTGGCCGCTGGTCGATACGGTCAGCCTCTCCCTTACCGACGCCAAGCTGGTCGGCACGGGCGGTAGTTACGTCGGCTTCGAGAATTACACCAACATGCTGTCGAGCTCGAATTTTTCGCGCACGCTGGCCACCACGACGTTGTTCGCGGTCATCTCCGTTGCCGCCGAAATGGTGATCGGCGTTCTTGCCGCGCTCCTGCTCAATCAGCAGTTCCACGGCCGCGCCGTCCTGCGCGCCCTGATGATCCTGCCCTGGGCGCTGCCGACAGTGGTCAACGCCACCCTGTGGCGGCTGATCTACAATCCTGAATATGGCGCGCTGAACGCCGCCTTGACGCAGCTGCATCTCATCGACGCCTACCGCTCCTGGCTCGGTGAACCCGGCACCGCGCTGGCGGCCCTGATCGTCGCCGACTGCTGGAAGAACTTTCCGCTGGTGGCACTGATCGCGCTCGCCGCCCTGCAGGCGGTGCCGCGCGACATCACCGCAGCCTCGCTCGTCGATGGCGCGGGACCTTTCAACCGCTTCCGCTTCGTCATCCTGCCCTATCTCGCCGGCCCGCTGATGGTGGCGCTGGTGCTGCGCACCATCGAGGCCTTCAAGGTCTTCGACATCATCTGGGTGATGACCCGCGGCGGCCCAGCCAACAGCACGCGCACACTGTCGATCCTTGTCTACCAGGAAGCCTTCTCCTTCCAGCGCGCCGGCTCCGGTGCGTCGCTGGCGCTGATCGTCACCTTGCTCGTTACCGTGCTTGCCGTCGCCTATGCGGCATTGGTCAGGAAAACCGCCGGGAGTGCCGCCTGATGGAACGCAGGAGCCCCGCCTTCACCGTCTTCATCCACGCCTGCGCGCTGCTGCTTGCCGCCATCATCTTGGCGCCCATCGCCTGGCTGTTCATCATGAGCATTTCGCCGGCCGCCGATCTCGCCGCCAAGCCGTTGCGCTGGTGGCCGCAGGCCGCTGATTTCTCGCGCTACCAGCAATTGCTGTCGACAGCCGAGAACAGTGCTGGCGCGGCCTTCACCTCGTCCTTGCGCAACAGCCTGGAGATATCAGGCATGGCAACCCTGGCGGCACTCGCCTTGGCCATTCCCGCCGGCTGGGCGGTCTCGCGCACGCCAACGATCGGCTGGTCGCTGTCGATGGTCATCGCCACCTACATGCTGCCGCCCGTCGCGCTGGCCGTGCCGCTCTATATGGGCCTGTCGCATCTCGGCCTGCTCAACAATGTTTTCGGCCTGGCGCTTGTCTACCTGACCATCCTGGCGCCTTTCACCACCTGGCTGATGAAGTCTGGCTTCGATTCCATCCCGCGCGAAATCGAGGCGGCGGCGATGATCGACGGCGCCGGCCTGTTCCAGACCTTGCGCATCATCACGTTGCCGCTTGCAGCGCCGGTCATGGCGACCTCGGCATTGTTCGCGCTGCTGCTGGCATGGGATGAATTCTTCTATGCGCTGCTGTTCACCTCCGACCAGCGGGCCAAGACCTTGACCGTCGCCATCGCCGATCTGGCCGGCGGCCGTGTCTCCGACTACGGATTGATCGCGACGGCCGGCGTGCTGGCCGCGCTGCCGCCGGTGCTGATCGGCCTGATCATGCAGCGCGCGCTGATCTCCGGCCTGACCAGTGGTGGTGTGAAAGGATGATGATGAACGCAACCAGAATTCGGCCGGCCGGACTGGCCGCCATCGACCGCGAAATGGCACGCCAGAACGCGGATGCGCGCGCTTCATTCGAGCACAACACAGCGATGGCGCTGGAAGTCGCGGCCTCGATCAGGAAGACCGGTCGTCTCCTCCTGCTTGGCATGGGCGGTTCGCATTCCGTCGGACGTGCCGTTGAACCGCTTTATCGCGCGCTCGGCATCGATGCGCTGGCCCTGCCGCTGTCCGAACAGCTCGGCCAGCCGCTGCCGCTGGCGGGCCGGACGGTGCTCGTAACCTCGCAATCCGGCGAGAGCGCCGAGGTCGTCAGGTGGTTCGCGGAGGCCGGGAGCCCTGCCGATGTCTTCGGCCTGACGCTCGAAGGCGGCTCTTTCCTCGCCCGCACCGCGCCTTGCCTGGTCGGCGCCGGCGGGACGGAAGTGGCCTTCGCCGCGACGCGCAGCCTGACCGTGACCTTCGCCTTGCATCTGGCCATTCTTGCCGCACTTGGGGAGGATCCGGCTGCCGCGCTCGGCGCACTGGATCAGCCGCAGGACACGGACATTGCACAGGCGCTGGCAGCCCTCGGCAAGGTGACCACCATCGTCACCTCGGGACGCCGGCTGCAAGGCGTTGCCGAGGCGCTGGCGCTCGGCCTCACCGAGCTGTCGCGCCTGCCCTGCTTTTCGCTCGAAGGCGGCCAATTGCGGCATGGACCGATGGAGATGCTTGGCCCGCAAGTCGGCGTCGTCCTGTTTCGCGGCAACGACCCAACAGCGGAACTGGTGACTGCCATGGCCACCTCCGTGGTCGAAGCCGGCGCACCGCTGATCATCTTCGACGCATCAGGACAATCGCCGGTGGCGGGTGCCGTCACGTTTTCGTTCAAGCCGGCTTCGGGTCTCGCCGCGGTCTTCGCCATGCTGCCGGTGGCACAGCGCCTGATGATCGCCTTCGCCGATAGCCGTGTCGACAATGCCGGCACGCCCGTGCGCTCCACCAAGATCACCAGGAGCGAATGATGCGTCCGCTCGCGGTGATCGGCAATGTCAATGTCGACCTGATCGTCGGCCCGGTCGCGCCGTGGCCGAAGGCGGGAACGGAAACCGTCGTCGACCATGACGAATTGCGTGTCGGCGGCCAGGCCGGCAACAGCGCGCTCGCCTGGCAAGCGCTGGGCGTCGACTTCACCATTGCCGCCAATGTCGGCGACGACCAGTTCGGCCGCTGGCTTCGCGAGGCTTTTGGCCATCGCGCCGACACCTGGCCGGTCCGTCCCGAGGGCACGACGCTGTCGGTGGGCATGACCCACCCGGATGGCGAACGGACCTTCTTCACCACGCGCGGACACCTGCCGCGTTTCAGCCTTGCCGACGTCTTGTCTGTCCTCGACGGCAATGCGCTCTCCGGCGGTTACGCGCTGTTGTGCGGCTCTTTCCTGACCGACGACCTCACCCGCGAATACGCTGCGTTCTTCGACTGGGCGGACAGCCACGGCATTGCCGTCGCCCTCGACACCGGCTGGCCGATGGATGGCTGGACCGAGGCCAATTGCGCTGCCACGCGCGCATGGCTCTCGCGCTGCGCGCTGGCGCTGTTCAACGAGGTCGAGACGGTGACCCTGGCGGGAATGTCGAGCCCAACGGACGCCGCGCGTCAAATCCGCTCCAGCATGCGGCACGGCGCAACCTTCGTCGTCAAGCGCGGACCGCGAGGCGCCGTCGCCGTCGGTCCCGACAGCACGCTTGTCGAAGCAACGGCGCCCGATGTCCGCGTCGTCGACACGATCGGCGCCGGCGATGTCTTCAACGCCGCTTTCCTCGCCGCCCTCGCCCAGGAGCAGCCACTGTCCGCATGCCTTTCCGCCGCGACGCATGTCGCCTCGCGCGCCATCTCCACCTTGCCCCGCAACTATGGCGGGCCGATGCACCTCGAGGACGCCACGCATGAGCGCGCTTGAAATCCGTAACGTTCGCAAGAACTACGGCAATGTCGAAACGCTCAAGGGCATCGACATTGCGCTGCAGAGCGGGGAATTCCTGGTGCTGCTCGGCTCCTCGGGCTGCGGAAAATCGACGCTCCTCAACATCATCGCTGGCCTCGCCGAAGCGACAAGCGGCGATGTGTTGATCGGCGGCCGCTCGATCCTTGGCGTTCACCCCAAGAACCGCGACATCGCCATGGTCTTCCAGTCCTACGCGCTCTATCCGAACCTGACTGTCCGCCGCAACATCGGCTTTGGCCTGGAGATGCGCGGGGTCGCCGCCGATGAGCGCGAAAAGGCGGTGAACGAGGCGGCAAGGCTGCTGCAGATCGAGGCCCTGCTCGACCGCAAGCCGAGCCAGCTTTCCGGGGGCCAGCGCCAGCGCGTCGCCATCGGCAGGGCGCTGGTGCGCAAACCCCAGGTCTTCCTCTTCGACGAACCATTGTCCAACCTCGACGCCAAGCTGCGGCTGGAAATGCGCACCGAGTTGAAGCGCCTGCATCAGATGCTGCAGACCACCGTCGTCTACGTCACTCACGACCAGATCGAGGCGATGACGCTGGCGAGCCGCATCGCTGTCATGCGCGACGGCAGGATCGAGCAGCTCGGCACACCCGAGGAGATCTACAACGAGCCGGCCACGCTTTACGTCGCCGGCTTCGTCGGCGCGCCGTCGATGAACATGCTGCAGGCGACCGTCACCGCCGGCAAGCTGGCCGTTGCCGGATCCGATGTGCGGATCCCCTTGCCGGCACGCTATGCCAGCGCGGCTGGGGAAGGCGTGCAGGTGGTCGTCGGTATCAGGCCCGAAGCGCTTCGCCTGGCGACCGTTCCGACGGATTTTTCATTGCCCGTGGAGATCGAAGTCGTCGAGCTGACCGGCCCCGAACTGGTCACCACGGCCCGGATCGGCACGCAGCGGCTGACGGCCTGTCTACCGCCAAGGACCAGGGTCGCCAAGGGCGAGAAGTGCAGCCTCACCTTCGATGAGACAGCGCTTCGCTTGTTCGATCCCTCGACGGGCAAGGCGCTCGCAACGGTTTGAGAGAAGCCGCGCAGGCCTGAACGACTTGCGCGGCACCGGGCAATTCCGGGACAAGCGGTAACCGGTTTTCCGCCCGGAATCGCGTCAAACAAATCTGGACGTCAGCGCGCCGGCGGCGCGTACATCAGCCCGCCGGCATTCCAGAGCGCATTGATGCCGCGCGCTATCTTCAGCTGACTGGACTGGCCGAGATTGCGTTCGAACATCTCGCCATAATTGCCGACCTTGGCGACGATGTTGTAGGCGAATGCCGGATCGAGCCCGATCTGCTTGCCATTGTCACCCTCGACACCGAGGAACCGCCGGATCGTCGGGTTCTGCGACTTCAGCGAAGCGTCCGCATTGGCCTGTGTGATGCCGTCTTCCTCCGCCTCGATCAGCGAGAATAGCGTCCAGCGCACGACATCGAACCATTTGTCGTCACCCTTGCGAACGGCCGGGCCGAGCGGTTCCTTCGAGATGATCTCGGGCAGTACGGTGAAGGCGGCGGGATCGGTCAGCTTCAGGCGTTGCGAATAGAGCGCCGAGGCATCCGTGGTGTAGACATCGCAGCGGCCGCTGTCGAACGCCTTGATGATGCTGTCGGCGGAATCGATGACGACCGCCTCGTATTTCATCTGATGGGCGGTGAAATAGTCGGCGACGTTTTGCTCGGTGGTCGTGCCCTGCTCCGCACAGATAGTGGCGCCAGAGAGCTTGAGCGCGCTGTCGACGCCGAGGTCCTTGCGCACCATGAAGCCCTGGCCGTCATAATAGGCGGCGCCGACGAAGTGGATGCCCATGCCGGTGTCGCGAGACAGGGTCCAGGTCGACTGGCGTGACAGCATATCGACGGTGCCGGCCTGCAGTGCCGTGAAGCGTTCCTTCGTCGACAGCGGCACATAACTCACCTTGTCGGGGTCGCCGAAAACGGCGGCAGAAACCGCGCGGCAGAAATCGATGTCGAAGCCGCTCCATTTGCCCTGGTCGTCGGGCGCCGAAAAACCCGCCACGCCCTGGCTGACGCCGCAGATGATCGAGCCTCTCTGCTTGACGATGTCGAATGTGTCCGCGTTGGCCAGCGTAGCCGATGCCAGCAAAAGCGCTGTGATCAATGCATGTCTCATGGTTTCCTCCCTTTATGAGGCAAAGCCCCGCCTATCGCCGGCGTTTGAAGCGCCGGACGTTCGTGAAAAATTGCTGTTGTCATGTCTGGTTACGCGCCGCCTGGGCGGTGCGTTGATCTGTCCTAAGCCCCTTCCGCCAGAACCGCCGCCATCGCCTCGTCCAGAACACCGGCCAGATGATCGGCATTGGCCCGGCTGAAGATCATCGGCGGGCGCATCTTCAGGACATTGTCATATGGCCCCTCGGTGCCGATCAGCACGCCACGTGCCCTCACCCCATCATTGATGCGGCGGGCAAGGCGTGTGGCCGGCGCCTTGCTCTTGCGATCCTCGACCAGTTCAATGCCGAGGAACAGGCCCTGGCCGCGCACATCGCCGATGATGTCGTAGCGATCCTGCAAGGCCTTGAAGCGGGCCATGAGATAATCACCGATCTCCAGGGCGTTGCGCCTGAGGCCATCGCGCTCGATGACGTCGAGCACCGCGAGCCCGGCAGCGCAGGACACCGGGTTGCCGCCAAAGGTGTTGAAATACTCCATGCCGTTGTCGAACGAGGCGGCGATCTCTGACGTCGTCACCAGCGCCGCCATCGGATGGCCGTTGCCGATCGGCTTACCCATCGTGACGATGTCGGGCGTCACGCCTTGCGTCTCGAAAGCCCACCAATGGCGGCCGACGCGGCCGAAGCCGACCTGCACCTCGTCGGCCGCGCAAATACCGCCGGCGGCGCGCACCATCGCATAGACCTCCCCGAGATAGCCGTCCGGCAAGAACACCTGGCCGGCGACGCTGGGTATCGATTCCGCCAGGAACAGGCCAGGTGCACGGCCTTGTCTCGCCATATCGGCGATCTGCTCAGCGACGCTCTCGGCGAAACGCTTCGCATGTTCGTCCACCGGCCATTCGGCCGGGGCACGATAGCTGTCGGGTATGGTTGCCTCGAACACATGCGCCGGGCGCCCCTTGCCGCCCTTGCGCTTGTATTTGTAAGGGCTGAGCTCGATCAGCTCCTGCGTCGTGCCGTGATAGGCCCAGTCGAGCACGATCGCCTCGCCTCGGCCGGTATGGGTGCGCGCCATGCGCAGCATCAGGCTGTTGGCCTCGCTGCCCGAGCAGGCGAAGGACGCCACCGACAGGCCGGCGGGCAGCGTCGCCGTCAGCCGTTCCGCATAGGTGACGATGGCATCGTGCAGGTAGCGCGTGTTGGTGTTGAGCTTCGCGGCCTGTCTGGCGATCGCCTCGACCACGTCGGGATGGGCATGGCCGAGATGGCAGACATTGTTGAAACAGTCGAGATAGGCGCGACCGCGATCGTCGATCAGCCATGCGCCCTCGCCGCGCACGAATTTGATCGGCTCGGAGTAGGAAATGGAGAGGTTGGGCAGCAGCGACGCCTTGCGCGCGGCAACGATCTGTGGGCGTGACCGGCCGCTCTGCCGGAAGGTCTCGGGCGGAATGCCGGCAAGTTCGGCGGCATCGGGGAAAAGTTCCTTCCAGACGTCGAGATAACGCTCCTCGCCGACACCGAGGATGTCGCGCGCGGCGAGGCTTGTATCCGTCGATATCTGGAAATGCAGATGCGGCGCCCAGCCGCCGTTTTCGGCTGGCGTGCCCATCTCGCCGACAAGCGCACCCGCTTCCAGACGGTCACCCGCCTTCAGCCGCCGTCCCGCCTCATGCGCCATATGCCCCCACAGGGTGACGAAGGACGGGCAGCCCGGCGATGTGTGCTCCAGCGCCACCAGGCAGCCATAGCCAAGCGGATCCTCCTCGACCTCGACGCTTCTGACGATGGCGGCGAGCGGCGTGTAAAGCCGCGTCCCCGCCGCCATGAAAAGGTCGAGGCCGAGATGGTTGGCACGGCGAGCGCCTTCCACGAAACGCGACTGGAAGATGTCGCTGGTGTAGACGGTGCGTGCTTCGCCCCATGGGCCGATGCCGAGCGCAACGCCGTGCTCGGCGCAATAGGCATTCCACCACGCCGTGGCCTTGTCGGGCTGCTGCGCGGCCGATGTCACCGTCATCGGATTTTGCGGATCTCCATAAGGCACCAGCGCCTTTGCAAGGGTCGCCGGATGGCGGTCGAGGATTGGCGCGAGCCGCGCTCGGTTTGCCGTGATCCAGCCTGTCACGGCGCGGGCTCCGGCGGCGGCTTCGAAGCCGCAGGCTTTGCGCAGGATCGCCGTCGCGAAGTGCCGGTTCATCCTGTCCAGGCGATGCAGCAATCGCCAGGCTGGCGCTTCCGAGATCGACAGATAGGGATTGCCGCCGGTGCGGTCCCTGCGCGCGGCCGACAGTGTCACCGAGGTGACGAGACGCATGGCGATGAGGTCGAACAGCAGGTCGAGTTCCTCTTCGCGCAGCGGATACTCGGCATGGAAGCCGGCGGCGAGGCGGGCAGCGGCGCCGATCGGATCCTCGGCATCAAGGATCGCATAGGCGCAAGCGACCGCGACCTCGGCGATCAGCACGCTGTGCAAGGCATCGCCGAAATCGATCAACCCGGCTACAAGCTCGGGCCTTTCGGGATCGACGAGCACATTCCAGTCATTGGCGTCGTTGTGGATGACCTGTGCCCGCAATGCCGGCAGGTTGGGTGCCACCTCGGCATCGAAATGATCGAGGAACCGTTCCAGCAAGGCGCGGTCCTGATCGTCGTCGATGTGATGCAGGCGTTGCCGTGCCGCACCTGCCCGGCGAATGTCCCAATCGAATGAGCGCAGCGCGCCGGGGTGAATGAAGCCTTGCAGGGCGTGGTCCAGCCTGCCGAGCGCACCTCCGAGGCTTTCCAGCAGCGCCGGCGTGGCCTGGCTCTCGGCCAGTGGCCGGCCGGGACGCCACGACACCAGGCGCACGGCATGATCCTCGCCGCCCGGCCCCTTTGCATGGGCGAGCGAAGCACCCTGTAGCGTCTTCCTTATACGTGGCACGGCCAGATTCGGGCTGTTGCGCTCAAGGTGATCCAACAATGCCGTCTGGAATTCACTCTCGACGAGCGGCTCGCTGGCGTTGACGATCTTCAGTATCCACAGCGAATGGTCTGAAGCCGTCAGCTTGAAATTTCGGTCGCGCTCGCTGTCGAGGGGCGCGATGCTGCCGGAAATACCGAAGTGCCGCGCCGCGATATCGACGGCCTCGTTCTGCGAGACTTGAGGGGCTGGGTGTGAAACGTTGGTCATCGGTATTCCGGATCTGCCTTGTCAAAGCTTGGCATGGGCCTGGAAATCGGGCATCCGGCAAAGCGTCGGTTGCGCCGGCACAATGACTGCATCGGCCGGCACATTAACGGAACCGCAGGGGAGCGTGACGTCGTGAAGGAACTGGACGCCAAGGACCGGGACATTCTTGCCATTCTGTCCAAGGAAGCCCGCATCCCCCTGAAGACGCTCGCGGGGCGCATCGGCCTGTCGCGCAGCGCTACGAGCGAGCGGGTGGCCTCGCTGGAAAAGAGTGGTGTCATCAGAGGCTACCGGGCCGATATCGGCCAGATGGACAAAGGACTGGTCTGCGCTTTCCTGCTGGTCACGCTGGTCCGCACGCCGTCAATCGGCATTCTCGACCAGCTGGCGCGCTATCCGGAGGTCCGGCGCGTGTCGTCGGTAAGTGGCCAGCTGGATCTCGTGGTCGAGGTCGAAGTGCCGTCGATCGACAGGCTGAACACAGTGCGCGACCTCGTTGCCACTCTCGGCGGCGTCGACGACCTGACGACCGCGATCGTCTTGCGCCGGGACATTGAACGGGCCGCCGATTGAACGCTCCGCGGCAACGGCGTCCTTCGCGCACGGCCGCGACCGCACAGCCATACCTATTTGGCGATCTCCAGCAACGACGCCACCAGCAGATCGCGCTCATCCTTCGACAGCACGTCGAACTCGAAGAGGTCCATGCTGCGCAGCCCCTCGATGGCGAGATAACAGATCAGCAGCGATTTGAGGTCTGATGTCTCGCCCTTCAGCCGCTCGAAAAGCTGCCGCTTGAATGTCTTTATCGGCGTCATGAAATCGGGATCCTCGGCGATCGCCGAAAAGATCCAGGAGGCCGAGGGCTGCTTTTCCTCGCAGTCACTGGCCGACAGCCTGATATAGGCGGCGAGCGGGTTTTCGCCATCGTCGCCGGTGCTGGCGGCTTCCAGCGCTTGCTCGAAATCGCGCAGATAACCCTCGACCAGCCCCTGCATCAATTTGGCCTTGGTCGGGAAATTGTAGAGCAGCCCGCCTTTCGATACGCCGGCACGGCTGGCGACGGCATCCAGCGATAGGCTGCCGGGCCCGGATTCCCGGGCAACATCAGCCGCCGCTGCGAGAATCTTCTCGCGCGAGTTCGGTCGTCGGTCTCTCATGGCGCCTCCCATCGCAAGCTTAGGCCCAATTGACAAGACCGTCCAGACGGTACAGTAAGGCCGCCACTATTTGAAATCGGGACCCGCAGTCGATATGTGTCCCGATGTCCGAGCTTCGCGCCGGATTTCGACTGAGGGGACTTCCTTGTTCAAGCGCATACTACGTATCTTTCTCATCATTCTCGTCCTGGCCGTGCTCGTCATTGTGGTCGGCGGTATCGTCGGCTTCAACTTCCTGCGCGACAACGGCATCAAGCAGTATTTCGCCACGATGAAGCCACCGGCGGCGACTGTTTCCACGACCATCGCCAAACCGTCGAACTGGACGCCGGGCGTCGAGGCGATCGGTACGGTGCGCGCCGTGCGCGGTGTCGACCTGACCGTCGAGACCGCCGGCATCGTCAAGGAGATTCCCTTCCATGCCAACGAGAAGGTGGCGGCCAACGCGGTGCTGCTGCAACTCGACGACGCCGTCGAACGCGCCGATCTCGACGCACAGAAGGCGCAGGCCGCGCTCGATCAGGTATCGCTGACCCGTGCCATCGAACTGACCAGGCGTGGCGTCGGCTCCGACTCGACGCTGGACAGCGCGCGAGCGGCGGCGTCCGCTTCGGCATCCCAGGTCACCAGGTTGCAGGCCGTGCTCGATCAGAAGCAACTGACGGCGCCCTTCGGCGGCACGGTCGGCATTCCGAGGATCGACCTGGGCCAGTACATCGCACCCGGCACCTCGGTGGTGACGCTGCAGGATCTCGACACGATGCGGGTCGACTTCTCGGTTCCTGAACAGCAATTGCCGCTGCTCAAGATCGGTCAGACGGTTCGGCTGGGCCTGAGTGGCGCGGACATGCCGTTCGCAGGCGCCATTCGCGGCATCGACCCCAAGATCGACTCGTCCAGCCGGCTGGTGAACATCAGGGCGGAGGTCGCCAATCCGGAAGGCAAGCTTACGCCCGGCCAGTTCGTGCAGGTGCGTGTCGAATTGCCCGAGGAGCAGAACGTGCTGGCGCTGCCGCAAACGGCGCTGACCACCAGCCTTTATGGCGACTACGTCTTCGTGGTGCAGCAGGCGAAGCCCGCCGGCGCGGCCCCGGCCCAGACCGCCAAGCCGGAGGAAAAGCCCGTGGCGGCCGCCACCGACAAGCCTGCGGACGCCAAGCCGGCCAACGCGATGAAACCGGCGGCCGATGCCATGAAGCCTGCCGCCGATGCCGCCAAGCCAGCGGACAAGGCCGCTTCCGATGCCACCAAACCGGCAGCCGCAGATCCCGCCAAACCGGCGGCGGAAGGCGATAAGCCCGCGCTTGTCCTGTCGCAGGTCTTCGTCAAGCCCGGCCGCCGCAATCAAGGCATGGTCGAGATCGTCGAAGGGCTGAAGGCTGGCGACGAGGTCGTCACCGCGGGTCAGAACCGCCTCTTCAACGGCATGTCCGTCAACGTCGACAACACGATTGACCCGACCAAATCGGCGAACAAGCAGGCCGACGACCAATGAGCTTTTCCGATCTCTTCATTCGCCGGCCCGTCCTGTCGACGGTTCTAGCCTGCATGATCCTGCTGCTCGGTTTCCAGGGCATCTTCAACCTGTCGATCCGGCAGTATCCGAAGGTTGACGAAACCGCGATCACGATCACGACGGCCTATCCGGGCGCCAGCGCCGACCTGATCCAGGGCTTCATTTCAGCCCCGATCGCGCGCGCCGTCGCCTCGACCGAGAACATCGACTACGTCACCTCGTCCAGCCGTCCGTCCTCCAGCACCGTGACGGTGCAGATGAAGCTCGGCTCCAACCCGGACGTCGCGCTCACCGAAGTGCTGTCCAAGGTCCAGGGCGTGCGCGGCACTTTGCCGGACGCCTCCAAGGATCCGGTCATCGTCAAGGGCACCGGCCAGCAGTTCGCGATGATGTACATCTCGATGCAGAATCCGAACATGACGAAGGAGCAGCTGACGGAATATATCGAGCGCGTCATCAGGCCCCGCATGTCGACGGTCGAAGGCGTCGCCGACGTGCAGATCTTCGGCGCCCAGGAATACTCGATGCGCGTCTGGATCGATCCGGTCAGGCTCGCGGCGCGTGGCGTGACTGCGGCGGAAGTGCTGGCGGCGATCAACAACTCGAACTTCCTGTCGGCGCCCGGCAACACCCAGAACGAGTACGTCGTTTCGTCGATCACCGTGCGCTCGACGCTGCAGACGCCGGAGGCCTTCGCCGCGCTGCCGTTGCGCTCGACCGACGGCAATGTGGTGCGGCTGCGCGACGTGGCGCGCGTCGAACTCGCTGCCGCGAACACCGATACAAGGGTAAGCTTCAACGGCAAGCCCGGCACCTTCCTCGCCATCTTCCCGACCCCGGCGGCCAATCCGCTGACCACCGCGGCCGCGTTGACCAAGCTCGTACCGCAGATCCAGGAGACGTTGCCGAAAGGCATGACGATCGAAGTCGTCTACGACGCGACCGGACAGATCAGCGCCTCGATCGATGAAGTGTTCAAGACCATCGCCGAGGCGGTCGCCATCGTCGTCGTCGTCATCCTCTTGTTCCTTGGCTCCTTCCGTTCGGTGATGATGCCGATCATCACCATCCCGCTGTCGCTGATCGGCGTCTGTTTCCTTTTGTTCGCGGTCGGCTACTCGATCAATCTTCTGTCGCTGCTGGCCATGGTGCTGGCGATCGGCCTTGTCGTCGACGACGCCATCGTGGTGGTGGAGAACATCCACCGCCACATGGAAGAGGACCACATGTCGCCGATGCAGGCCGCCTTCAACGGCATGCGCGAAATCGCCAGTGCCATCGTCGCCATGACCATGACGCTCGCGGCCGTGTTCGCACCGCTGGCCTTCACGGGCGGCCTGACCGGCGCGCTGTTCCGTGAGTTCGCGGTGACGCTCGCCGGCTCGGTGGTGCTGTCGGGCATCATCGCCATCACAATCACCCCGATGATGTCGGCACGCCTTCTGAAGCCCGGCAACGCAGGCCGTTTCCAGCGCATTGTCGACGGCACGTTCGCGCGGGTGGAGCACGTCTATGAGCGAGCCGTCACTGGTTCGTTGAACTACCGCCCGCTGACGCTGCTCATCGTGCTGGCGCTTGTCGGTGTGACCGGCTTCATGTTCACCAAGACCTCGAGCGAGCTGGCGCCGGAAGAGGATCAGGGCTTCCTGCTCTCCCTGGTGACCGCGCCGCGTTATGCGACATCCGATTACACCGAGACCTACGTCAACCAGATTCTCGGCCTGGTGAGGGATATTCCGGAAACACGGGCGCAGTTCTCGGCCGTCGCCTTCGGCGGTACGACGAACAGCGCCTTCGTCGGTTTTGCCTTCAAGGATTGGGCCGAGCGCAAGCGCAATTCGAAGGAGCTGCAGGCCGACATTACCGCTCGTATCGCCAAGGTGGCGGGCGTCCAGGCCTTCGTCTTCGCCCCGCCGACGCTGCCGGGCTCCGGCGGCGGCCTGCCCATCTCCCTGGTGGTACGCTCGACCGGCGATTCCGCCGAAGTGTACGAGGCGGCCGAGCAGATCAAGAACAAGGCGCAGGCCTCCGGCCGCTTCATCGTCGTGCAGAATTCGATGGCCTATGACGCGCCGCAGGTGACGGTGACCATCGACCGCGACCGCGCGGCGGCGCTCAACCTGCCGATCGCCGACATCGGTCGCACGCTCACCTTGCTGGTCGGCGGCGCCGAGGTGGCGCAGTTCGACCGCGACTCCAACAGTTACGACATCATCCCTCAGGTGCCGCAGGAATTCCGCGACAACCCCGAAAGGCTCGGCGAGTATTTCGTGCGCAGCGTGACGGGCGAGATGGTGCCGCTGTCGGCCGTGGTAAAGATTTCGAACAATGCCTCACCGGCGGCAATCGAGCAGTTCAACCAGCTGAATTCGTCGACGATCTCCGCGCTGCCGCTGCCCGGCGTCACCACCGGCGACGGTTTGAAGGTCCTCGAGGACATTGCCAAGGAGAGCCTGCCCGATACCTTCTTCATCGACTATTCCGGCCAATCCCGGCAGGAGAAGGAACAGGGCAACACGATCCTGATCGCCTTCGGAGCGGCAGTCATCGTCATTTACCTGGTGCTGGCGGCGCAGTTTGAGAGCTTCCGCGACCCGCTGATCATCATGATGGCGGTGCCGTTGTCGATTTTCGGCGCTATCGTGCCGCTCAATCTGGGCCTTGGCACGCTCAACATATACACGCAGGTCGGCCTGATCACTCTGATCGGCCTGATCACCAAGCACGGCATCCTGCTGGTCGAGTTTGCCAACCAGCAGCGCGAGGCCCATGGCATGCGGCGGCGCGACGCCATCATCGCCTCGGCCAAGGTGCGCCTGCGGCCGATCCTGATGACGACGGCGGCAATGGCGCTTGGCGTTGTGCCGCTGATCACGTCGAGCGGCGCTGGTGCCGCGGCCCGCTACTCGATGGGCCTGGTCATCTTCACCGGCATCCTGGTCGGCACCATGTTCACGCTCTTCGTCGTGCCCATGTTCTACACCTTCATCGCCAGCAAGGACTTGCCGCATCACGCGGAAAAGCCGGATCCGAAATTGATGCCGGCGCTGCCGGATTGATGGAAAGCCGAAGGACAAAAAAAGAGGCCGGGAATTTTCCCGGCCTCTTTTTTTGGCTGCGCTCAACCGCGGGAAATGGTCCTACGGGAGTCCTGAACGGGCACGGCGGTCCGCCGGCCCGCTCACAGCCTGCTACTTGACGATGACGATGCTGGTGTTGGCCGGCCCGAAGGTCTCGACAAGCTGGTAGAAATCGGCGGCATTGTCGGGATGCAGCCGCACGCAGCCATGCGAGGCCGGCTGGCCGAGGCGCTTGATCGCATAGGTGGCATGCACCGCGTAACCGCCGCTGAAGAACACCGAGTGCGGCATCGGCGCGTTGTCGTACTTCTTCGAATACCACATCTCATGCATGCGCGTCGGCTTGAACGATCCCGTCGGCGTCACATGCGCCCGGTCGCCGGTGGAAACCTTCCAGGCGAAGGTCGGCCGGCCATCGACCGAGACTTCCATGATCTGCTGTGAAAGCGAGACCCGCGCGACAATCTTGTTGGCGGCGTGCGCTGCGTCGGCGCCAAACAGAAGCACGGCCCCCGTGAACGCGGCGACGGTGATGTTGATGAGCTTGGCGGAAATGGTGGTGTGCATGATATCCCCTCTCTGTCTGCCGGTCCGGCCGGCTCCAATTCGATGAGCGGCTTATCGCTGCGCCATGTTTCGGACAGATTTCGCGAAATGCTCGTTTGTGTTTCGAATCTGTTTCTTCCGGTTAACAAATCAAGAGGTCGGGGGCGACTGCATTTGCTCGCACAGATCGGAGCGGGATGCGGCACATGGGTATTCCTCACGAAACGAAAGTTCGTATTGACTTATATGAAAGGCACGAAGTCAATCTCGAAACCAATCTGCAACAAAACGTCGGGTCTGGCGGCATGATCCGGATACGGGCCGGAAGCAAAGTTGACGTAACGAAAGCAGACGGCAACGACCATGGGAACGAAAACGAACATACGGTCCTGGCTTTTCAGGATCGGCATCGCGGCGGCGGTCATCGGCGGTGTCGGCACAGTTGCCGGCGGTTCCGTGGCGAGATTGGCGGCGATGAGTTCGAACGAGATCTCTACCCTGCACGCCGCCTGTTTTCAGCCACGGTCTGGATTGTTTCCAGCCTGCGCATCGCCCGGCTCAAGGCCCTCTGGCGGGTTGGCCTTCGGTTGCTGGCATTGCGCGGCCCCTCCGGCAACTTGCTGCCGAGAGGACCGAAGGCCCGCGCCGCGACGGGGGGCTCCGTGGGCGGCGCGGGCACTTCGGGAGTTTCCTGAAGCGACCCGCGACACATTGATTTTTGACGAATTGGCATTTCTGGGGAGTTGGAACGATGAAAACGAAATTCGCGGCCTCGGTGCTTTCGGCATTGCTTTACGCGCAGGGCCTGCTCGGCTTTGCCGCCCTCGCCTCCGTGCTCCTGAGGGATCGCGCCCAGGCCAATGAACTCGTCATGACCAACGACATGCCATCGGGGCCGTCGCTGCTGGTGGTACGCTGAGCTTCGGAAGCATCGGTGCGAGGGGGAAAATCCGATGCTCAGCCAGAAATATCTTCCGGGCACCCTGCCATCAGTCCGCGAATTGCTGCGGCGGATCGAACCGGTAGCCGGCGCCGCGTATGGTGGTGATGGTCTCGGTGTCGAGCTTGCGACGCAGCCGCACGATGCGCGAATCGATGGAGCGATCGAAGGCGTCGGCGTTCTCGGCCGGTGCCGCGGCGATGATGTCGTCACGCGTCAGCACCTTGCGGGGGCTCGCCAGGAACAGCCTGAGCAGCGCCACCTGACCGGGCGAAAGCTGTTCCTCCGTGCCGGAGCGGTGCATGACGATGGCCGACCTCAAATCGACTGTCGCATTCTCCAGCACGATCAGTTCCTGGGTGCCCCTGCCGCGCCGCGAAAGCAGGCCGCCGACACGGGCGGCGAGTTCCCTGACATTGAGCGGGCTTTCGACAACGTCGGCCGCACCGAGTTCGAGCGCCAGCACCTTGTCGACCAGATCGGTAGGCCGGCAGATCAGGATGAAATCGGGTCCATCCTCGCCGCCCTCGCCTTGGCCGCCATGACGCCTGAGCAGATCCCGGCCTTCCGCCTGACTGAGACTGTCACCGACGACAACGACATCGATGCCCCTGCCTGCCAGCAGCGACTCCGCCTCCCAGGGCTGTCGCGCCTGGCGCACGTCATGGCCACGCCGCTCGAGATGGTCTGCAAGTTCGGTCGCGACCACCTCGGCGACGGAAACAAGCGCGATGACGGCTCGTGCGGCCATGTTTTCCAACCATCCCCTTGCAACCGGATATGAGTGCTGGACATGATGTTTATACCCAATCTACTTTCCACTGAAAGTGGGAGCGAGTGCATCGTGCGGGCAAGAATTGTTATCGTCGAGGACGAGCCCGACCTGAGGGATGCGGTTGCCGAATATCTCGGCGCCGCCGGCTATGACGTGGCGACCGCGGAAACCGCGGCCGCCGCGCGCAGCCTAATCGAGACGCAACCCTTCCATCTGGCCATCCTCGACATCGCCATGCCGGGCGAGGACGGGCTGTCGCTTGGCCGTTGGCTGCGCTCGAAAATGCCGATCGGCATCATCTACGCGACCGCCGCCGGCACCGCGCTCGACCGCATCGTGGGGCTGGAACTCGGGGCCGACGACTACATCGTCAAGCCATACGAATTGCGCGAAGTGCTGGCCAGGGTCCGCAGTGTGCTGCGCCGCGTTCCGCAGCCGACGGAGCTGCTCGACAGGAAAGCGAAGACGGACCGCCGCTCGGTAGCCTTCGGCCCGTTCCAGGCCGATCTCGACGGCAGGCTGGTCACCGGCGCCAATGGTGCCGTGATCGACATGGCCAAGAGCGAATTCGACGTGCTGGAGGTCTTCCTGACCCGCGCCAACCGGCTGCTGACGCGCGCCGCGATCTCGGAGGCCATCGGCTTCACCGAGGATCCGGAATCGTCGCGCGCCGTCGACATCCGCATCATGCGCCTGAGGAAGAAGATCGAGATGGACCCAGCCAACCCGAAATTCCTGCGCACGGTGCGCGGCGAAGGCTATATCTTCTCGCTGCCGACCGGCGACGGCAACTGAGCGCCGGCCCACAGGGTTCAGGCTCGCAGCCGTTGCTCGCCGATCGAATTTGGGTCGATCGAATTGGCAATGACCTTGGAATAACGGCTGACAATGACGGGCGAAGCAACAAGCACGGATACGGGTTTCAGGCAGGGCGCGGCGATGGCGGCCGTGCGCGTGGTTCGTCGGCTGCGCGAGGCCGGCGACTGGCAGCGCGAAATGGACGGGATATTGGAAACGCTGTGCCGGGCCATCGAATGCCAGCGCGGCATCCTGTTCCGCTTGCGTGAGCTGCCTGGCCAGGGTTTTGCCCAGTCGGTGTCCGCCTACTGGATCGACCCCGACTTCGGTGGAGAACTGGCCTCGCCGACCGTCATCATGCAGTCGATCGTCAACTCCGATCCGCTGTTGGAGCGCGTGGCCGAGGACGAACGGCAAGGCAAGATCTTCGCCGGGCACACGCGCAACCTCGAAGGCTTCCTGAGAACCGATTTCGAAAAGCAGAGCATCAAGTCGTTCCTGTCGGTGTCGGTCTTCGCACATGGCCATCTGTGGGGCACGCTGGCCGTCAATGACTGCGTCGGCGAGCGCGAGTGGACCGACGAGGAAGAGGCGACGCTGCATATCATCGCGCTCGCCATCGGCGATGCCATCGAACATTCGCCTTCCGACGCCCATGCCAGCGAAGTCATCCGGCGAACCATGCTGCAGGCCTCGCTCGACGCCATCATCGTCATCGACGAGGCCGGATCGATCATCGAATTCAATCCTGCCGCCGAAAAGATGTTCGGCTTCCGGCGCAGCGACATCCTCGGCAAGGACCTGCTCGACACCGTCGTGCCCGTATACTACCGCAAGGGCTATTCCTCGGGCGCCGACTACATGTCGGGCCGCGGCGCGCCCATGGTTGGCCAGCGGCTCGAGACCGTGACGCAGAATGCCGCGGGCGAGGTGTTTCCAATCGAACTGACGGCGACCGAGATGCGCGTCGCCGACCGCCGCCTGATCTTCGGCTCGATCCGCGATTTGCGCGACAGGCTACGGGCCGAGGAAGAGATCAACCGGCAGCGCGAGAAACTGCACCAGAACGAGAAGATGGCAGCGATGGGCTCGCTGCTCGCGGGCGTTTCGCACGAGCTCAACAACCCGCTGGCGGTGGTGGTCGCTCAATCGACACTGCTGCATGAATTCGCCACCGACCCGCAGACCAAGGTTCGTGCCGAGAAGGTCCGCGCCGCCGCCGAGCGCTGCGGCCGCATCGTCAAGAGCTTCCTCTCCATGGTGCGCCTGCATCCCGCGGCGCAGGCCGAGACCGATCTCAACGAGGTGATCCGCGCCGCGCTCGAGGTGACAGCCTATGGCGCCCGCTCGAGCGGCATCATCATCGACACCGATTTCGCGCCCGGCCCGCTGCTGGCCATGGCGGACGCCGACCATGTGACGCAGGTGGCCGCCAACTTTTTGATCAACAGCCAGCATGCGCTTGCCGGCATTGCCGGGGACCGACTGATCAAGGTGCGGACATTCCGCACCGATCGCGGCAATCCCGGCTTTTCGGTCGAGGACAACGGGCCCGGCATTCCCGAAGCGATCCGCAACCGCATCTTCGAGTCCTATTTCACCACCAAGCCCGTTGGTGTGGGCACCGGCATTGGCCTGTCGATCTCGAAATCGATCATCGAACGGCACAATGGCAATGTCTGGTTCGAGGAGGTTCTCCCCAGAGGCGCGCGTTTCGTCGTCCATCTGCCGGCCATCTCGGCGGGCATCGCCGCCGCCGGCGAAACGCAGCCACGCTCGAGCGGACTGCGCCATGCCTTGATCATCGACGACGAACCTGATGTCGCCGGCTCGCTGTCGGACATTCTCGAACTGATGGGCATCAAGTCGCGGATCGCGCCTGTCTGGGTATCGGGCACCGCCACCTTGAGCGGCCACATGCCACCGGACATCGTCTTTTCGGACCTGCGCATGCCCGGCACATCGGGCATTGCGATCTACCGCGAACTGCTCGCCGAGAGGCCTGACCTCGCACGACGTTTCGTGCTGGTCACCGGCGATCTGATCGGCGCCAAGGCGGAAATCGAGGCCTTGCCGGCGCAGCAGCGGCCGCAGATCCTGGAAAAGCCGTTCAGCACGCTGGACGTGCGCAGCGTGCTTTCAATGATTGCCGAGCAGGCGGCGTTGAAAGGGTAAAAAAGAGGCTCCCGGCCGACTGAGCGGCGGGAGCCGAAGAGAGCGCTGGAGGAGCGCTCGGGGAGGTCAGAGCATGATCCCGAATGGGAACGGGTTTCGGGGTCACGCTTCGACGGAAATCAGAAAATGTTTGGCGTGTTGGTCAGCGGTGCGGCATTGGCGATCATGCGGATCGCGCGGGCCTTGTGCGTGCCGGACTGCTCGGCGATAGCGCGCAGGCAATCCACGCTCTCGGCGCCCCAAGCCTGCCCCTTGCAGGCGAAATCGAGCGTCGGCATTGGCAGGCGCGCGGTCTTGATTGTCGTCGGCGCGCCGTCGACGATGTTGGCTGGCGGGTTCAACGAAGCGAAGGCCGGCCCGACTGTCGGCGCAAGCGCCATGCCGACGAAGGCGCAAGCAGCCAGTCCCATGAACATAGCCATCGGGTGGTCGCTGGCGCGTTGGCGCAGCGCCAGTTTCGGGCGTCGGTCAGCGCGCTCTGGAGCCTGGAAGCGGTGCTCGCCGCTGATGATCTTGACTTTCGCATGCATTGCCTTCCCCTTCGCTGCGTTTCTTTTTGGCGATGAAACGAACTTACTCGCGCTTTGTAACAGCACGAACGTGGTGTCGATCTAGCAATGTAACCAGGTTGAAACAGAAGTTTCGGGCAAAATCGGGCAAAATCGGTCAGCTCGGCTCACATTTGGCCGAGGCAAGCGAACCTCAGCCCAAGTCCCACACGCGATCCCGGCCCCAAGCGCCTGCCGAACAGCAGATCGGCCGGGGTGCGGAGAGCGCTTTCTGCTTCCGGCCATGCGTCTTGCCTTTCGGTTTCCGCGCCTCGGGAAATCGTGCCGGGACGGCGTCTCGGAACCGAGGCTAACACCCGGATTCTCCGCGATTTTCCTGGGCAGCAGCCGTATCGAATTCGGCCGAAGGCGATGCTCCTATCCCGCCTCAGAACCAGCCGTATTTTCACAAGCCATTGCATTTCAATGGGAAATATGCTTTTATTGAATGGTTATTCAACAACAAGAAGAGACGTTTTATGAACCCGCACCTCCGTGACGTGGCGATCCCCAACGATTGGGACCGGCGGGGACTACCGGGCTGGAGTTACCATTCCGATGCCCTTCTCGAGCTCGAGAAGGAGCATGTTTTCCGCAACCACTGGCAGATCGTCGGCCATGTTTCCGACATCCCGAACGCCGGCGATTACCTGACCATGGACGTGGTCGGCGAACGCGCCCTCATCGTGCGCGGCAAGGATGGCGTCGTGCGCGGCTTCAACAACATGTGCCGCCATCGCGGCAGCCGCGTCGTCGCCGACAGCCAGGGCAATTGCAAGAACGCGCTGGTGTGCCCGTTCCATGGCTGGGTTTACAATCTCGACGGAACGCTGCGCGGCGCCGCGCGCCCGCGCTCGTTCCCCGACCTCGACAAGACCGAGTTCGGCCTGATGCAGCTCGATCTCGAAATCTGGATGGGCTTCATTTTCATCCGCTTCCGCAATGGCGGCCCGCAGCCTTCGGTCGCCGAGCTGATGAAGCCGATCGAGCCCGAATTCGCGCACTACAATGCCGCCGACATGGTGCCGTCCTGGGGCATCTGGACCCAGAAGACGCCGGTCAACTGGAAGTCCGTGCGCGATGTCGACAATGAGGGCTATCACGTCGCCATGGCGCATCCCGCCTTGCAGGATCTCTATGGTGCGACCTATTTCGACGAGCCCTTCATCAATGGCGTGTCGCGGTCCTTCGCCACCTACAACCCGCATGCCGGCCGCCGCTGGAGCGTCAGGAACTACGTCAAGATCGCGCCCGAGCCGACGCATCTGCCGGACTATCTGAAGAAGGCCTGGGTCTATTACGGCATTTTCCCCAATGCGGTCATTTCGGTGATGCCGGAATCCGTGCAGTTCTACCAGGAGTTTCCGTTGTCGACGGGGCAGACCCTGCTGCGCGGCGCGATCTACCGTTACCGCGACGAAAGCCGCGAGCAGGCCGCCGCAAGATACCTGTCCTTCCGCATCGACCGCGACACCATGTCGGAAGATGTGCAGCTGTCCGTGTGGTCGAACGAATCCATGCTGTCCGAGGCCTTCGAAGGCTTCTATCTCTCAGACTTGGAATACGGTGTGCGCACCCACCACGACCATCTGCGCAAGATGCTGCCGGTGCTGGGCCTCGAGACCGCGCCCGAGGAGAAGGACATGTGGAATCTGAACGACGCGCTCAGGTCGCGATCCTAGATCAGTTCACTATTTCACGGAAACGGCGAACCGCTCTGGCTATTTGTTGTCAAGCAATTGCGGACGGAAAACCGTTTCATACTTTCCCGGAACTGCGCCCGGTGGGGCGCAACCGGAGCCCGCGCGGGCCTGGCGCGCTTCAGACCGTTTGGCCCGCTACGACGACTTCGCGCCGTGGCGCAGCCCGTCGACGAGGAGGGCGACCATGCGCTCCGCGCGGCCGCTTCCGGCATTGTGGGCCGACATGCACAGGCTCGCCACCGCGCCCAGAAGCTCGTCGGCATCGACATCGGCGCGAATCTCACCAGCGTCGGTCGCGGTCTTCAGAAGCGTGCGCAGGGCAGGCCGCAGCCTCTGGTCAAAGTAACCCGGCAGACTGTCGAACACCGGATCTCCCGAGTGCAAGGCCTTGGCGAGCCCACGCTTGGCCGCGACGAAGGCCGCGTATCGCTGCATCCAGTTCGCCAGCGCGTCGAAGGGCTTATGCCCGGCCGACAGGACGGAAGCTGCGTCCGCGCAGGCATCGATCTCGCGGCGGAAGACGGCGGCGATCAGGTCGGAACGCTGCGGAAAGTGCCGATAGACGGTGCCGATGCCGACACCTGCTCTTTCCGCGATCTCGCGCACCGGCGCATCCACGCCGGAGCTAGCAAACACCGACAGGGCCGTCTGGAGCAGCGTGTCGAGATTGCGCCGAGCATCGGCGCGCACGCGCCGGTCGGCGCGGGCTGGAGGCTCCAGGCCACTATCTGAATCGTCTGTCCGGTCGTTCACGACACACCCGCTTGCAAAACGGAACATTGTTCCGTATAAAACGGAATACTGTTCCGCTTAGGCTGAATAGCACAGCAAGGCAGTGCTGGCCACAACCCTGCACCAAGGAGAACGTCATGCACTACCGCACACTGGGACGAACCGGCATCAAGGTCAGCCCTTACTGCCTGGGCGCGATGATGTTCGGCGGACTGGGCAATCCCGACCACGACGATTGCATCCGCATAATCCACAAAGCCCTGGATCACGGCATCAACTTCATCGACACCGCCGACCGGTATAGCCGCGGCGAGTCGGAGGAGATCGTCGGCAAGGCGCTGAAGGGCCGTCGCGACAACATCGTGCTGACCACCAAGGTGAATGGGCCCATGGGGGAAGACGCGAACAGCCAGGGCAATTCACGACGCTGGATCATGCAGGCTGTGGAGGCGTCGCTGCGCCGCCTGCAAACCGACCATATCGATCTCTACCTTATCCATCGGCCGGCGCCGGACACAGACATCGAGGAAACGCTTTCCGCGCTCACCGATCTGATGCGCGCCGGCAAGGTGCGGGCGATCGGATCCTCGACCTTCCCGGCCTCCGAGATCGTCGAGGCCCAATGGGTCGCCGAGCGGCGCGGGCTAGCCCGTTTCCGCACGGAACAGCCGCCATATTCGATCCTCGATCGCGGCATCGAGCGCGACGTGCTTCCCACCTGCGAGCGACATGGAATGGGAGCGATGGTCTGGAGTCCATTGTCGAAAGGCATGCTTACCGGACGTTACCGCAAGGGGCAGAAGATGCCCGACAGCCTGCGGGTGAAATACATGCCCAGGCAAATGTCGGATGAGCGCAGCCTGGATGCGGTCGAGCAACTCATCCCCTTGGCGAACGAAGCCGGACTGTCACTCACCCACATGGCGATGGCTTTCGTCATGGCTCATCGCGGCGTGACATCGGCCATTCTTGGACCGCGCACGATGCAGCATCTCGACGATCTGCTCGCCGGCGCCGAGGTTCGCCTCGGCGACGGCATCCTGGATCGGATCGATCAGATCGTCCCGCCGGGAACCGATGTCGGACTGAATGAGGCCAACTACAACCCGCCGGCGATCCTGCAAGCCGATCAGCGCCGCCGGCCTGCCGGCGAACGCGCCGCTGCATAGATCCGCAAGGTCGGAGGAGATCACCTGCCCAACAGGCACCTTCTCCCCGTGAGACGGGGAGAAGAAGGACAGCTTTACCCCTGCCACACGCCTTCCCGACGCAGGTCATCCATCGTGCGTGAAATGCCTTCGCGCAGGATTCCGACCATGTCGTCGATCTGCTCGCGCGTGATGATCAGCGGCGGCGACATCACGCACATGTTGATCAGCGGACGCACCAGCAGGCCAAGCTCATGGCAATGGCCGTCGATGCGTTTGCCGACATCCTTGTCGAGTTGCAGCGGGTCCTTGCTTTCGCGGTCGGCGACGCATTCCACGCAGCCCATCAGTCCCATGCCGCGCACCTCGCCAACCAACGGCAGGTCTTCCAGCGTCCTCAGCTGCGCCTGGAAATAGGGGGCGACCGCCTGCGTGTGCGCAAGCACGCTTTCTTCCAGCAGGTCGAGGTTCTTCAGCGCCACGGCGCAACCGACCGGGTGGCTGGTGTAGGTCAGGCCATGGCCGAACATCGCATCGGGATGGTTCGAGCGGCGCAGTTCTTCAAGCAGCCGTTCCGAGATGATGACGCCACCGAGCGGAAAATAACCCGAGGTGACGCCCTTGGCGAAGGTGATCATGTCGGGGTCGATGCCGAACACGTCGCCCGAGGCGAAGACATGGCCAAGCCGGCCAAAGCCCGTCACCACCTCGTCGGAGACATAGAGGATGTCGTTGTCGCGGCAGATCTCGCGGATGCGCCCGAGATAGCCATCGGGCGGCACGACAACGCCGCCGGAGGCCTGCACCGGCTCGCCGACGAAAGCGCCTATTCTGTCGGCGCCGACACGGGCGACCGTGTCGCGGAACTGGTCGACGAGGAAATCGGTGAAGGCGGCAAGGCTCATGCCTTGCGGACGGCGGAACGGATCGGGCGAGGACAGCTTGATCACCAGCTCGTCGGCACCATCCATCCAGTCGCGGTCGCGCGGGCGGCCGTTGAGCGAGGCCGACAGGTAGGTCGAGCCATGATAGGCGCCGCCGCGCGACAGGATCAGCTTCTTTTCCGGGCGGCCGCGCACATTGTTGTAGAACTGCATGAAGCGCAGTGCCGTCTCCACGGCCGAAGAGCCGCCGGTGGTGTAGAAGACATGGCTGAGATCGCCCGGCGCATGGCCGGCGATGCGCATGGCAAGCTCCGCCGACGGCGCGTTCATCGTGTACCAGGGCGTGTTGTAGGAAAGCGCCATCGCCTGGTCATACATCACCTTGGCCAGCTCCTCGCGGCGGTGGCCGACATTGACGCACCACATGCCGGCCGGCCCGTCGATCAGCCGCTTGCCGGTGTTGTCGGTGATGTAGATGCCGTCGCCCTCGCCGATCAGCGCGCGTGCTTCCGCACCGACGGAACCGGCATAAGGCCAGGGCTGGATGAGATGGTGCTTGGCCAGTTCGATGGCATCGCCGCCGGCGTCGGCGGTCTCGGTCGCCCTTGGATCTCTCGCAGCCGCCATGATCCCCTCCACATCATCTCGTCGATTTCTTCTCGGCCATGCAATCCAGCGTCAAATGCCGAAAATCCGGGCTTTCTTCACTTCATTTTGAATGTCCGTTCAATCAATATTGCAGAAATAGCGCTTGATTTCAATCCTCGGATACGGGCATGATGAAAGAAAGCCGGCAAGGGGAACAACAAGTCGGCGCCAGCACAATGGGATGCCGCATGGCGGAACAGTCCAGGCCAGCAACCGAAATCACGCCCGGAGCCCCCGGAGCCTGGCAATGACGGCGGCGGCGGAAGGGTCGCCCCCGCTGCGCATGACGCGGGCCAGGCGAAATGCCCTTCTGCGGTCCGAGCCCGTACAGGGCTTCGCCCTGATCAGCCCGACCTTTCTCTATGCGCTGATCCTGCTGGTGCTGCCGATCCTGGTGGTCATCGCCCATTCGTTCTGGACGCAGCACTACCTGACCATCGACCGCACCTTCACGCTGGAGAATTACCGCGTCGCGCTGACCGAACCGATCTATCGGGATCTGTTGTGGCGCTCGCTCTACATCTCGCTGACGGTGAGCTTGCTCACCGTCATCCTCGCCTACCCGATCGCCTACTTCATTTCCTTCCATGGCGGCCGTCACAAGAGCCTGTGGCTGTTTCTCATCACCATCCCGTTCTGGACCAGCTATCTCCTGCGCGTCATGTCCTGGAAGGTCATCCTTGGCTACAATGGCGTCCTGAATTCCGGCCTGATGGGCCTCGGCATCATCGATGAGCCGTCGACGGCCCTGCTCTACAATTCGAGCGCCGTCATCATCACGCTCACCCATGCCTGGGCGGCCTTCGCCATCCTGCCGATCTTCGTCTCGCTGGAGAAGGTCGACCGCACGCTGGTCGAAGCGGCCACCGACCTTGGCGATGGCCCCTTGCGTTCGTTCCTGCGCGTGACCTTGCCGCTGTCGGCGCCGGGCGTCATCTCGGCGGCCCTGATCGTCATGATCCCGACCGTCGGCGATTACGTCACGCCGAAGCTGGTCGGCGGCAAGGACGGCGTCATGATCGCCAATGCCATCCAGGCGCAATTCGGCAAGGCCGCCAACTGGCCGCTGGGTGCCGCCCTTTCCGTCACCACCATGCTGATCGTCACCTTGATGGCAGGGGCCACGGTGCTGATCATCCGCGCCCTGCAGAGGCTGGCACGATGAGGACGCGGCGTTTCCTGTCGGGCGGCTGGCTGTCCGTCTATGCGTTCCTCTATATCGTCTTCCTCTATCTGCCCGTCATCTTCCTGCCGATCTTCTCGATCAACACCGCACCTACGCCGAAATTCCCGCTCACCGGCTTCACCTTGCAATGGTATGCCGATCTGCCGCACACGCCGGCCCTGCTCGACGCCGCCTGGAACAGCCTCAAAGTCGGTGTCTGCGCATCGGTTCTCGCCACCGTGCTCGGCATCCTCGCCGCCCGCTCGATCACCCGCTACCGCTATCCCGGCCGCCGCACCATCAACGGCTTGATCATGGCACCGCTGGTGCTGCCCGAGGTGATCGTCGCCATCTCCATGCTGCTGGTGATGCTTCAGCTGGGCTTGAGCCTGTCGCTGTTCACCGTCGTGCTCGGCCATGTGCTGGTCTGCATCCCCTATTCGATGACGGTGCTGACCTCCGGTTTCGAAGGCTTCGACCGCAGCCTGGAGGAAGCCTCCGCCGACCTTGGTGAAAGCGCCTTCGGCACCTTCCGGCGGGTGACGCTGCCGATGGTGGCGCCGGCCATCATCTCCAGCCTGCTCGTCTGCTTCACCATCTCGCTCGACGAATTCATCATCGCCTTCTTCCTGACCGGCACCGAGGCGACGCTGCCGATCTACATCTGGGGCCAGTTGCGCTTCGCCTCGAAACTGCCAGGCGTGCTGGCGCTGGGCACGCTGCTGCTCGTTGCCTCTTTCCTGCTGATGACCGTCGCCGAAATCCTGCGTCGCCGCGCGGCCAGACGCACCCAGAACGAGGGAGGCCTCTATGCCTGAACAGCCGCAGATCGAGCGCCCTCAATCCGATCGGGCCCAGTCTGATCGGGCCCAGTCCGATCGAGCGATGATCGAGATCCGCAACGTCACCCGCAGCTATGGATCGTTCAAGGCGCTGGACGATGCGTCCCTGACCATCCGGGAGGGCGAATTCTTCTCGCTGCTCGGGCCGTCCGGCTGTGGCAAGACCACGCTTTTGCGCATGATCGCCGGCTTCGACAACCCGACCAGCGGTTCGATCGCGGTCGGCGGCCAGCCGATGGAAGGCATCCCGGCCAATCGACGGCCGACCAACATGGTGTTCCAGAGCTATGCGATCTTCCCGCACCTCAATGTCGAGCAGAATGTCGCCTACGGTCTGAAGCGGCTGAAATTGCAGGGTGGCGAAGAGAAGCGCCGCGTCGAGGAGGCATTGGCGCAGGTTTCGCTGACCGGCCTTGGCAAGCGGCTGGCCACCGAACTGTCAGGCGGCCAGCGCCAGCGCGTGGCGCTTGCCCGCGCACTGGTGATGCGGCCCAAGGTGCTGCTGCTCGACGAGCCGCTGTCGGCGCTCGACAAGAAGCTGCGCGAGCAGATGCAGGTCGAACTGCGCCGCCTGCAGCAGGCCGTCGGCATCACCTTCGTGCTGGTCACCCACGACCAGTATGAGGCGCTCGCCATGTCCGACCGCATCGCCGTCATGTTCGGCGGCAGGATCGCGCAGGTCGCCTCGCCCAAGGAGATCTACCAGCGGCCGGTCAACCGCCAGGTCGCCGACTTCCTCGGCGGCATGAACTTCGTCAAGGCCGAGATCGTCGAGGAGAGCGGCGCCTCATTGATCGTCGACACGTTGGGCTTCGGCCGCGTCAAGACCGACAAGCCGAAGGCTTTCGTGCGCAATGGTGGCGCCGCCACGCTCGGCATAAGGCCCGAGCGCCTGCGCGTTTTATGGGACAATGCCACGGCAAAATTCGAGGTCGCCGGCAAGGTGGTCGAACGCCACTATTTCGGCGAGATCACCCATCTGATCGTCGAGATACCCGGACTGGAAAAGCCGCTATCGGTGACCGAGACCAACGATTTCGGCGCCGACGACATTCCCGTCGGCACCCCGATCCGCCTTGCCTACGATCCCGAGGCGCTGGTGGCGATGGGCGACTGAAGCAGCGCCAGGATCTTGCGCGCCGCGATGCGCCCGGCGACGATCGCCCCTTCGACATAGCCGGGGAATGACGGCGACAGTTCCGAAGCGGCGAAATGAACCGGCGGCGCACCCGCGAGCATCGTCCGCTCGGCATCCCTGGCCGTCACGTCGACGATGAGGTCGCTATAGGCGCCGCCGCTCCAGCGATCCTCAATCCAATCGCGTGAACTGAAATCAAGCATATCGCCGGCATCCGGACCGAGCGCGTCCTGCAATCGTGCCGTCACTTCCGCACGAAGTGCCGTTTTACTCAGCCCCCGCCAGCGCAGCGCGAGCGGTCCGCCGATGAAGACGACGAGCGCGGCATGCTCCGCATCCTTGCTGGCATCGCAGGCGAACAGTCCCGGCAGGTCGCGCCACATCACCATGCCGCTCAAACCCTGCTCGCGCCAGAATGGCCTGGGATAGCGCACCAGGATCTTGATCACCGCGCCGCTTTCCCAGACGCCAAGCGCCGTCGCGAGTCTCGTCGGCAAGGCCGGTGCGAAATCGAGCTTCGCGGCTGTTGCCGGCGGCAGCGCGATCAGCACGTGGCGCGCTTCGATCACGCCATTGCCCGTGACGACACGAACGCCTTGCGGCCCATGCTCGATGCGCGTGACTGGTTCGTTCAACCGCATCTGGTCGCCGAGATCGCCAGCAAGATCCTCGGCCAGCGACTGCATGGTCTCGCGCAGGGAATATTGCAATTCCGGCACTTCGTTGGTGATGCGGCGGTCATTGTCGATCAGATACCAGAGCGGCACCTTGTCCATCGGCAGGCACCACAGGCCTTCGATCATCGAGCGGAAGGCCGTCTTGGCATCGATGGGATCACGCTGCTGTTCCAGCCAGGCCGCGACACTCATGCCCTCTATGGAGGTGTCGTCCGGCTCGATGCGGTTCATGCGTTCGCGGATCGCCATCGCGCCGTGATAGGTCTGCTTGGCGTCCCTGGCCGGCATTGGCGGATGGGTGATGAAATCGCCCTCGACATAGGTGGCGACGAATGTCTTGCCGCGTGCCTTCGCCAGCGCCATCACTTCCGGCATGTCCTCGCACAGGAACTGGCCGCCGCTGTCGATGCGTTCGCCAAATCCATTGCGGACCGCCTCGACCCGTCCACCGGCACGGTCGCGCGCTTCAAGCAGCAGGAAGCCTATGCCGGCCTGCTTCAACTCAAGTGCGGCCGACAGGCCGGTGAAGCCGGCACCGACGATGACGACGTCGGCTCTTTCCAGTTCGCTCGTCAATATCCGGCCTTGATCTTCTCGAATTCGTCGACCATGCGCTTCTTCAGATCAGGCGCGACCGGCTGCTGGAACAGCGTCTTGTCGAGGAACTTGTCGATGTCGTCGAAACCGCGCTCGGCCAGCACCTTGTGATCGATCGCGGCCATGC
The DNA here is from genome assembly GCF_059419085.1 of Mesorhizobium sp. GW821-FHT07A06. NCBI lineage: Bacteria > Pseudomonadati > Pseudomonadota > Alphaproteobacteria > Hyphomicrobiales > Phyllobacteriaceae > Mesorhizobium > Mesorhizobium sp. GW821-FHT07A06. The sequence continues at coordinate 527,827 of NZ_JBWKRC010000005.1, read as the reverse complement.
CGGCACTGTTGCCATGGCCGTAACCGAATGTCGTGACCATGTATTTCGAAATATCGGGCGCGTTGACCGCGTTCAGGAAATCATAGGCCTGGTCGAGCTTGCCCGGCGCATCCTTCATCAGCACGTAGCCGCACACCCAGGTCGACATGCCTTCCTTGGTATCGCGGTTCATGGCGACGGGAACGCCTTGCCCGCTCATCGCGATCAGTGTCTGGCCCCAGCCCCAGGCGAGGTCGACCTCATTGCCGGAAAAAGCCTGGTCGATATCGCTCGAGTCGGTCCAGTAGAGACGGATGTTCTTGTGCACCTGGCGCAGGAAATCGGATGCCTCCTTGAATTGCGCGTCGGTCATCTTGGTCCAGTCCTTGAGGCCGATCACCAGGCTCGCCAGCGCATAGGCGTCGTCGACATTGTCGCCGATGGTGACGCGGCCCTTGAATTTCGGATCGGCAAGGATCCGCAGCGACTGCGCCTCATCGGCCGTCACGTTGTCGGTGCGGTAGAGCAATGCCGTATTGCCCCAGTCGAACGGCATGAACCAGGCCTTGCCGTCCTCGGTGGTGGCGAGGTTCTTCATCGCCATGATGCCGGGATTGAGGTCTTTCCAGCCGGCAATCCGGGAGGTGTCGAGCGGCTGCAACAGCCCCGCGTCGCGCCACTTCGCCACGCTTTGCGAACAGGGATGCGCGATATCGGCCTTGAAGCCCGCCCGCATCTTCTCGAAGGCTTCATCCTCGTCGCCAAAGAAGGCGAAGGTCGGCTCGGCGCCGTGTTTGGCGGTGTAGGCCGGATGCAGCAGCGGGTCCTCGTAACCGGACCAGTCGAACACCACGAGATCGCCGCCGCCTTCCGCCCAGGCATAGACCCCGCCGGCGCCGATCATGCAGGCGGCGGCAAGTGCAAGGCGGCGTAGCATTGGCGTCATGGCGAAACTCCCCCTTCACGAAAAAGCTGCCGCGAGGTTAGGAGAAATCATCTGCTTTGGCGAGGGTCGTCCGCTGCACCGAGGCGGCAGCGGACGGACCGTGGAACCAGCTCAGTACCCGGCTTTGATCTTCTCGAATTCGGCGATCATCTTCAGTTTGAGATCGGACGGCAGCGGCGACTGGAACAGCGTCTTGTCGACGAATTTCTGCACGTCGTCATAGCCCTTTTCCTTCAGGATCGCCTGGTCGACGCCAGCCATGCCCTTGGCATTGGCCTGGCCATAGCCCCAGTCCTTGACCAGCACCTTGGCGGTCTCCGGATCGTTGACGGCGTTGAGATAATCATAGGCCTTGTCGATATTGCCGGGCGCGTCCTTGAACAGCACGTAGCCGCAGACCCAGGTCGAGATGCCTTCATTGGTGTCCTTTACGGACTTGATCGGCACGCCTGCCTTGACGGATTGCACCGTCGCATCGTTCCAGGCCCAGGCGAGGTCGACCTCGCCACCGCTCAACAACTGGACGATATCGGTGGTGTCGGTCCAGTAGGAGCGGACGTTCTTGTGCACCTGGCGCAGGAAGTCGGACGCCTGCTTGAACTGGTCGTCCGTCATCGTGGTCCAGTCCTTCATGCCGATGGCAAGCGCGGCCAGCGCATAGGCATCGTCGACATTGTCGCCGATCGACACCCGGCCCTTGAACTTCGGATCTGCGAATGCCTTCAGCGACTGCACGTCCTTGGCGTCGATCTTGGAGGAGTTGTAGGTGAGCTGCGTGTTGCCCCAGTCCCAGGGCATGAACCACGCCTTGCCATCGTCGGTCGTGGCGAGGTTTTTCATCGCCATGATACCGGGATTGAGGTCCTTCCAGCCCGTGATCTTCGAGGTATCAAGCGGCTGCAGCAGCCCGGCTTCGCGCCACTTCGTCACGCTCTGCGAGCAGGGGTGACCGAGATCGGCCTTGAAGCCGGAACGGACCTTCTCGAACGCCTCGTCCTCGTCGCCGAAGAAGGCGAAGGTCGGCGAATCGCCGTTCTTCTCGACATATTTCGGATGGAAGCTCGGGTCCTCGTAGCCGGACCAGTCGAACACGATCAGGTCCTTGTCCGCGGCGACGGCGAACGCTGCCGCCGAAGCCGCAAGCGCGCCGCCCAGCGCCAATGTCAATGTCAGGCGTCGGCTGAGTTTCTTCATGCTGTTCCATCCTCTTTTGGTCTTGCCGGTCTTGGCGGCCGGCTGTTGCTAACCGTAATGCTTCGGGAAGGCCGCGGCCAAAAAAGCATTGGCCGCCTGCAAGGCTGTTTCGCGCGTTGTGTCCTCGGTGCCCATCATCAGCCGCAGCCACAGACCTTCCAGCATGGCCGACAGCGCCAGCGCCATCACCTGCGGCTCATAGGCATACGCGCCGCTCTGCTTGAGCGCCGTGCAGAGATCGATGAAGACCTGCTGGTAATAATTATCGCGCGAACTGCTCAGCGCCTGATAGGTCGGCCGCGACTTGGCCTCGCCCCAGAAGGCCAGCCAGGCAGCGAGCTTGCGCTTGTTGCAGATCGAGCGGTCGAAGTCGGCCCACACCAGCTGCTGCAGCTGCCGTGCCGGATCGTCGCCTGCTTTCTGCAGTGCGGCGCGCCAATGCGCCGAGTACTCATCATACATATGCTGCAGCGTCGCGATCAGCAGCTTTTCCTTGCTCTCGAAATGGAAGTTGACGATGCCACGCGAGAGGCCGGCGCCATCGGCGACATCGGCCATCGTCGTCTCGGCGTAACCGCGCCTGGCCAGCGAATCGATCGTTGCCTCGATCAGCTGCAATTGACGGACCTCCTTCGAAGCCTTGCGGCCGCGCTTTTCGGCGTCGCTCTTTCGCGTCGTTTCGGCGAGAACGTCCCTGGCCTCGGAAGTCTTCATGGATGTGACGGTCTCCAGCATTGCCGGCTATCCAACCGGCTTCCAACCGCGCAGATGAGTGGGACGGTGCTCGCCACTGTCAAGCACCTTCTGCATTGCCTCCCAGGTCTTGATGTTCTTGTCGACATAGCCCGCGCCGACCGCGGCGGCAGCCTGGCGGTAGAGCGGTCCCTTGAGCCGTGCGAGTTCCCCGCGCGCCACCTCCCGGTACCACGGGTTGCGGTCGCGCACGGTGATGTCGGCAAAGCCCGCGCTTCGCATCGCCTGCGCATAGCGCGCCGGCGATGCCATGGTGAAGGACAGCCCCTCGGCGGCGACATAGGCTTTCATCTCAGGCGAGGGTTCGCCGTCATGCCCGATCATCCAGTTGGACGCGGCAAAGACGCCGCCCGGCTTCAGCACACGAAAAATCTCGGCGAACAACGCGTCCTTGTCAGGCACATGCAGCAGCGCATCCTTGGAGAAGACGACATCGAAGGAACGATCGGTGAAAGGCAGCGGTCCGGGAAGCGATTGAACGAAGTTGACGCGATTTGCGAAGCCACGCACTGCTGCTCGCCGTCTGGCCGCTTCGATCACCGGCTGCTCGACATCGAAGCCGGTGGCGTGAGCGGCGCCATGGCGCTCGACCAGATGCAAGGTGATGCCGCCGGAGCCGCAGCCGATATCGAGGACCGTCTTGCCGTTGAGCGAAATCCCTTCGACCACCCGGTCGACCTCGCCGGGACCGCCTGGCGACAGGTAGCCCTCGCCCCACAGCGCCTCGAGGAAGCGGATCGCGGTGTCGTCATACTCCGGCTCGGCATCTGCCGTTTCGATCATCAGCCCTCGATCCCCAATCGATGATTGCCCAGTTCGAACGCCGGCAAAGCCTAGCGCATGCCGGGGAAAACGCAACATCATTTGTTGAACATTCATTCAGAATGACTGGACAAAACAGCTGATGCCATGCCAAATTCCGCATATTCGGGAACAGATCACGCAAAAATGAACAGCGGGTCGCGGAGCGCAATTCCAGGAAAAGTGTGAGCGGTTTTCCCGGAAAAGCCGCACAGCGCTTTCCCCTGGGAATTGCGTGGAAACAAAGAGACTGGGCCACAATGAAAGCTTGGGACGCGATCGTCATCGGCGGCGGACACAACGGCCTGGTCAACGCCTGCTATCTGCAGCGCGCCGGGCTCGACGTGCTGGTGGTGGAGAAGAACGACTGGGTAGGCGGTGCCGCCACCAGCCGCGAACTGACGCCGGGCTTCCTCTACTCCAACTGCTCCTATGTCTGCTCGCTGTTCCGCCCCGAAATCATGCGCGACCTGGAACTGCCGCGCTTCGGCCTGCAGGTCATCTCCTATGAGGGCGGCGCGGTATTCACCCGCGACGGCGACTACCTCGCCAACTACCGCGACCATGATGCGCACCGGCGCGAATTCGCCCGATTCTCCAAACGCGACGCTGAAGCCTATGACCGCTACGCCCGCGACGTGACGCGGCAGTGCCGTTTCATCCAGCCACTTTTGATGCGCACCGCGCCCGACCCGACCAGCCTCAAGCCGCGCGACCTCGGCGAGTTGCTTTATCTTGGCAGGAAGTTTGCCGGCCTGTCGGCGGAAGAAATGGCGCTGACGCTGCGCTTCTGGACCATGTCGATCTCGGACTTCCTCGACGAGTATTTCGAGACCGACGTCATCAAGGCAAACTTCGCTCTGTCCGGCATCATCGGCACCGCGCTCGGGCCGATGTCGCCCGGCACCGCTTACGTGCTGCTGCACCACTATATGGGCGAGGTCGACGGCTCGGTCGGCGCCTGGGGCTATGCGCGCGGCGGCATGGGCGCGGTCACCAAGGCGCTGGCCGCGTCGTTCAAGGCCTCGGGCGGCACCATCCGCACCGGCGCCGAGGTCGACCATGTGCTGGTCCAACGCGGCAAAGCCAAAGGCGTGGTGCTGGCCGGCGGCGAGGAGATTTACGGCAAGCTCGTCGTCTCCAATGCCGACGTGAAGCGCACCTTCCTGAAGCTTGTTGAGGAAAAGGAATTGCCCGACATTTTCCTGCGCCGGGTCAGGAATTTCAAGATCCGCGGCTCCTCCGGCAAGGTCAACATCGCGCTCGATTCGCTACCGGAATTCCCGGCGCTGCCGAAGGATTCGCCGGTCTATCGCGGCGACATGCATTTCACAGATTCGATGGAGCGCATGGAGCGCGCCTATGACGACTGGAAGGCCGGGCGCTGGTCGGCCGATCCTTTCCTCGACATGGTGATCCCGACCACGCTCGACCCGACCATGGCGCCGCCGGGCAAGCACTTCATGAGTTGCTTCGTGCAATACGCGCCACCCAAGGTGAACGGCCGCGAATGGGCCGATGCCGATCGCGACGGCTTCGCCGAGAGCGTGATTGCGCAGATATCAGAGTATTCGCCGGGCTTCCGCGACCGCATCGTCCACATGGAGGTGCGCACGCCGCGCGAGATCGAAGCCGAGGTCGGCCTCACCGAAGGCAACATTTTCCAGGGCGAACTGACCTTCGACCAGCTTCTGTTCAATCGCCCGGTGCCGGGCTACGCGCAATACCGCTCGCCGGTCGGCGGCCTCTATATGTGCGGCTCCTCCACCCATCCGGGAGGCGGCGTCATGGGCGCGCCCGGCCGCAATGCCGCCGCCGAAATCCTGCGCGATCTCGCCAAATCCACCTCGCATATGAGTCCGGCCCATGACGTCATTTGATGCACCAAGATGGGATGTGCTTGTCATCGGCGGCGGCCACAATGGTCTCGTCGCCGCGGGCACGCTGGCGAAAGCAGGTCGCAAGGTGCTCCTGCTGGAAGCGGGCAGCGAAACCGGCGGCGCCGCTCGCACCGAGGAGTTCGCGCCGGGCTTTCGTGTCTCGTCGATCGCCCATGTGCTGAACCGTCTGCATCCCGACGTGGTGAAGACGCTGGAGCTGGAGAAACACGGGCTCAAAGTCGCCCGCGCGGACTTCCTGCCATCGGTGGCACTGTCGAAGGACGGCCCATCGCTGGTCCTGCATGGCGCCTATGGCGAAGTGCTGACCGGCACCAGTTCCTCCGAGCAATCGGCCTGGAAGGAATTGCGTGCGCAGCTGCTGCGTTATGCCGGCATCCTGAAGCCGTTCCTCTCCCGCCGCGCGCCCGATCTTGCCGGCATGTCGCTGCTCGAGACCGCCTCACTCGGCCAGACCGCGCTGGCGCTGAAAAAGCTCGGCAAGGAAGACCTGCGCGACTTCCTGCGCGTGCTGCTCATGAACGTCGCCGACCTGCTCGACGAACAGCTTGCAGACGACAGGCTGAAAGGCCTGCTCGCCTTCGACGCGACGCTCGGCAGCCATCTCGGCCCGCGCTCGCCGACCTCGCTGCTCGGCCTCTACTATCGCCTCGCCGGCGAGACCGGCGGGGCATCCGGAGCACAGATGCTGCCGCAAGGCGGTATGGGCGCCGTTGTCGCCGCCATCCGCGCGGCGGCGGAAATGGCCGGCGTCACCATCCGGACATCGGCGCCGGTCGGAAAGATCATCGTGGAGAAAGGCCGCTCCGTCGGCGTCGCGCTCGACACTGGCGAGGAGCTGCGCGCCAGGACGGTCATCTCCGCCATCAATCCGGCGACAACTTTCCTCGACCTTGTCGGGCCGCGCGAGCTCGACACCGGCTTCGTGCGCAAGGTGAAGAACATTCGGATGAAAGGCGACGCGGCGAAACTCAATCTGGCGCTCGATCGGCCGCCGCAATTCGCCGGCGTCGATGCCGCCGGCCACAAGGGCAGGCTGGTCATCGCGCCTTCGCCCGATCATGTCGAACGCGCCTTTAATCCGTCCAAATACGGCGAGTTCTCACCTGAGCCGGTGATGGAGATCACCCTGCCCAGCCTTGCCGATCCATCGCTGGCACCTGCTGGGGCCTGTGTGTTGTCGGCTGTGGTGCAATACGCGCCCTATGCACTGAAGGAAGGTTGGGCTGCCGGCAAGCCGAAATTCCTCAAGGCTGTCCTGGCGCAGCTCGAGGCTTACGCGTCGGGCATCGGCAAGAGCGTTGTCCATGCCGAGTTGCTGACGCCGGCCGATATCGAGACGCGTTACCGCATGCCGGGCGGCCACTGGCACCACGGCGAATTGCAGGCCGACCAGATGCTGATCTCGCGTCCCGTCTCGGGCTGGTCCGGCTACGACACGCCGCTTGAAGGATTGTTCCTTGCTGGTGCCGGCTCGCATCCCGGAGGCGGTATCTCCGGCGCACCCGGGCTCAACGCCGCGCGGCGCATCATCGCGATGAAGAGGTAGGTCATGGCCCAGGCAACCAGGAAGAAGCCCGTTGCAAAGACCGCCAGTGCGGCCGTTTCCGCACGCATCGCCGCGCAAGGTCATTTCCGCACGCTGCGCCTCGGCACCCCGTTCCAGCCGCGCCTCGATGCGCTGGCCAGGGCTCAGGACTGGTACAATTGGGCGGGCTACCGCGCGCCGCATTCGCTGTGGGACGAGGAGCTGGAATATTTCGCCATCCGCAGCCAGGCGGCGCTGTTCGACATCTCGCCGATGACCAAATACCGGATCGAAGGACCGGATGCCGAGGCCTTTCTCGACCGCGTGACCTTGCGCGACGTGACCAGGCTGAGACCTGGCCGTGTCCACTATACCGCCTGGTGTGACGACCAGGGCTTTGTCCTCGACGACGGCACGCTGTTTCGCCTGTCGCCGACGCGCTTTCGCCTGTGTTCGCAGGAGCGGCATCTGCCCTGGCTACTGGACAGCGCCATTGGATTCGACGTCACCGTCGAGGAAGAAACCGAAGCCGTCGCCGGGCTCGCCCTGCAGGGCCCAACCTCCTTCGCCGTGCTGCGCGATGCCGGCTTCACCGGCGTCGAGCGGCTGAAGATCTTCGACCTCGCCGAGTTCGCCCATGACGGCGGCACAGTCACCATCTCGCGCACCGGCTTCACCGGCGATCTGGGCTACGAATTGTTCGTAGCCGACGACAAGGCGCTGAGCCTGTGGGACCGGCTGATGAAAGCGGGCGAACCGCGCGGCATCCGTGCCATCGGCTACACGGCGCTGAACCGCGCACGGCTCGAGGCCGGGCTGATCGTTGCCAATGCCGACTTCACCGCCGCCGAACATGCCATCCGCGCCGATCGCCTGCGCATGCCAGACGAGATCGGGCTCGGCTTCATGATCGATCCGGAGAAAGGCCACTTCAACGGCCGCCGCGCCATTCTTGAAGCGCGCGCCAAACGCAGGCTGCGCCATGTGCTGGTCGGGCTCGAGATCGAAGGCAACATCCCCGCCGAACACGCCATCGTCTACCACAAGAAAAGCCAGGAGGTTGGCCTGGTCAGCGCCGCCATGTGGTCGCCGATGGCCAAGCGCAACATCGCCATCGCCTCGCTGGCGCGGCCCTATGGTGATACAATGGTGGACGACCTCTGGGTCGAGATCTACGCCATGCGCGAGCTGCAATATCAGAAGCTGATGAAGCGGGCCAAGGTGGTGGCGCGGCCCTTCATAAAACTCGACCGCCGCACCGCCAATCCGCCGGCGGATTTCTGACCATGGCCGACGAAGCGGACAAGCAGCAAGAAGATGGGGAAGCCGCCGAGCAGTGGGATCTGGTCAACACGCCGCTCGGCGAAAAATGGTCAGGCCGCACGCGCTATGCCGCCGCCATGTTCTTCTACAAGCGCGATGAGATGAGCGCGGAAACACTCGAAGTCTACCGCATCTGCGCGCGGCTTGATTCTGAAGATCCGCTGCCGATCATCCGCGATCGCGGCGTCGGCAGGGACTGGCTGAAGCGCATGGGCTTCGATCGATAGCCCTCAACCTATCGTGCGCTCAAGCATGCTCAACCAATTGCGGTAAGCGATCTTCTCGATCAGCGCACGGCCAAAACCACGCGCGGCCAGCGCATCGATCAACTTCGGCAGGCCGGCGACGTCGCCGATGACGGCCGGGATCATCGCACCGTCGAAATCCGAGCCGAGGCCGACGCCATCCTCACCCAGCGCCTGCAGCAGGGAATCGACATGGCGCACCATGACGTCGAGGCTGGTATCGGCGTTCATGCGGCCATCCTCGCGCAGGAATCCGGTGGCGAAGTTCAGCCCGACCATGCCGCCGGACTCGCGGATCGCGCCGAGCTGCCAGTCGGTCAGATTGCGCGAGTGGCCGCATATCGCATGCACGTTGGAATGCGTGGCGACCAACGGCGCATCGCTGAGCCCGGCGACATCGCGGAAGCCTTTTTCGTTGAGATGCGAAAGATCGATCATGATCTTCAGCTCGTTGCAGGCCTTGACCAGCGCCTTGCCGGCATCGGTCAGACCCGGGCCCGTGTCCGGCGAGGACGGAAAGCGGAACGGCACGCCGTGGCCAAAGGCATTTGGACGGCTCCAGACGATGCCGAGCGAACGCAGGCCGGCGGCATGCAGCACATCGAGCATGGTGAGTTCGGGATCGATCGCCTCGACGCCCTCGATGTGGAAGACGGCGGCAACCGTGCCTTGCGCCATGGCGTTGCGCACGTCGCCGGCACTGCGGCAGACGGCAAGCGCCCCGGCCCTTTCCAGCCGGAACAGGATCGAAGCCATCGCAATCGTCGAATTGAGCGCATCGGCGCGCGGCACCTCCGGCGGCAGTGGCTCGCTGTCGCTGGGCGCCAATGGCACGGCGCTTCGCCTGGCCTTCTCGACCGGTGGCGGGAAGATCGCGAACATACCGCCGGCAAAGCCGCCGGCTTTCGCGCGCGGCAGGTCGATGTGACCGCCCGATTTCCCCTCGACGAACAGCTTTTCGACGTCCACGTTCTTGGACTGATAAAGGCGCAGCAACGTATCGTTGTGGCCGTCGAAGACGGGGACGAGGTCTGTTTCGGTCATCAGGGGATCATTCAGTTCGTTTGTCGGCACGGCGAGATATCATATCTAGGCAAGATATCCGGTCGCGGCAAATGACAAAGCCAACTGGCAGCGGGAGCTGCCCCTTATCCCCCCGCTGCCGTCTATCAACGAAGTGCCGCGCTCGCTACCGCTTCAGCACGTCGGCCCATTCCGGATGGCGGCGGAACTGGGCGTTGGCGAACGGGCAAAGCGGAATGATCGTCTTGCCCGCCGCGCGCGCATCCTCGACGGCGCGGGTGACCAGCCGAAGTCCGGCACCCTGGCCGCGAAACGCGTCCGGCACTTCGGTATGGTCGATGATGATCTGGTGCTCGCCGATCTTGGTGAAGGTCATCTCGGCCTCGGCGCCTCCGGGGCCACGCAGGACATAGCGGCCCTTGGAGCCGCGGTCTTCCAGTTCGATCTCGGGCAGTTGGTCGGGCATTTCTAAACTCCTTGAGCGACACCGGCAAAGAGCCGCCGCGCCGCCTCGATTTCATTTGGCCGCACCTCGTGCCCGCCTTCGTGCCACTCCACTGTGACATCGGCGCCGTCGGCACGCAAATAGGCTTCGAGCCGCGTCGTCAGGTTCGGCGGGCAGATCGGATCGCGCTTGCCGGCGGTCAGCAGGATGTGCCGGCCGGCGAGGTTGCCCTCCACCTTCGGTTCGAACGGGATCAGCGGATGCATCAGCACCGTGGCGTCGAACAGACCTGGCTCGGCGAACACCACGGACGCCAATATGTTGGCGCCATTGGAATAGCCGAGGCCCAGCACCGCCGAAGGCTTCGCCGCCTCGACATGCGCCTTGACGAATTCAGCCATCTTGCTTGTCCCCCGCGCCAGGTCGTCCATGTCGTAGACGCCCTCACCGGTGCGGCGGAAGAAGCGCGCCGCGCCGTGTTCCGACACATCGCCGCGCGGCGAGATGATGGTGGCCTGGGGCACGAGATCGCGCCCGGGCGACAGAAGCTGGGTCTCGTCGCCGCCGGTGCCGTGGAAGACGAAAAGCATGGGGCCGCCCGGCGAACCGGGCAGCACCTTGTGGATGTAAGCGTCCTTGCTCATGGTCTCAGCCTTCCAGCTTCTGCAGATGCTGTTCGAGATAGGGCCGCAGATGCTGATGCTGCGTCGGCAGCTTCAGCGCTTCGCCCAGATGCGCGGTGTCCTCGTCCTTGTCGAACCCCGGCTCGTTGGTGGCGACTTCGAACAGCACGCCGCCCGGCGTGCGGAAATAGATCGCCCAGAAGTAATCGCGATCGATCACCGGCGTCACCCCATAACCCGTATCCATCAACGCCTTGCGCACTTCGAGCTGCTTGGCGCGGTTCTCGACGGCGAAGGCGACGTGGTGGACGGAGCCGGCGCCGAGATCGGCGAAGGCCGCGGTCGGCAGCGATTCTATATCGACGACATCGGCGCCATTGCCGTTCTTGACGGCCAGCCGCCTGACATTGCCTGATTTCTCGATCTCCTCGTAGCCCATGAATTTCAAGAGCTCCTCGGTGGCGCCGCCATCCTTCAGCCGAAGCGCGACCGAGTGGAAGCCACGGATCGCTTCGTCGGCCGGAACACCGCCCTTCACCCAGGGCGCACGGCTGTCGGCCTTGGCTTCGACAAGCGCGAAACCGTCGCCGTCGGGACCCGCAAATCTGAGCCGTTGCTCACCGAAGCTCTCCTCGAGGGAGACATCCGCCACGCCTTCGTTGGCGAAGCGCTTTTCCCAATAGGCGAGCGTGCCTTGCGGCACGGAGTAGACCGTGGTGCCGACTTCGCCGACGCCGCGGCGGCCCTTGCCGATGTTGGGAAACGGAAAATAGGTCATCACCGAACCGGGCGTGCCGACCTCGTCGCCATAATAGAGGTGGTAGACGTCGGGCGCGTCGAAGTTGACTGTCTTCTTGACCCGGCGCAGGCCGAGCTTGTGGGTGAAGAAGTCATTGTTCTGGCGCGCATCCCCAGCCATGGAGGTGACGTGGTGCAGGCCCTTGATCTGGTCGAGCATTGTCTTGCTCCTTCCCTTGTGTTTGTGCGGCCCTCGCCGCTGTCCGAGCCAATATGAGGACACCTCCGCTTGCGGCAAAGGCGGTAAACGCAGAATGGACTGTGCTGTAAAAGTGAACAATAAAAAGAGATTTGTTCACCAATTAGCTAATGGGGGCGGCCTTGCGCCGTTGCGGGAAATCGTTTCCATGAACGGCATCGAACATGCAGCGAAAGGTATCGCGAGTGACAGGAAAAGCCAGACGCCCCAACGTTCTCCTGATCACTTGCGACCAGTGGCGCGGCGATTGCCTGTCGGCCGCCGGCCACTCCGTGGTCAAGACACCGAATGCCGACGCGCTGGCCGCGGAAGGCGTGCTGTTCAAGCGTCACTATGGCGGCGCGGCGCCCTGCTCGCCGGCCCGTGCCTGCCTCTACACCGGCCTCTACCAGATGAACAACCGGGTCTGCCGCAACGGCTCGCCACTTGACGCCCGCCACGGCAACATCGCTCTGCACGCGCGCGGCCTTGGCTACGATCCGACCCTGTTCGGTTACACCGACGTGTCGCTCGATCCGCGCCTCATGAGTTCAGGCGATCCAAGGCTGAAAAGCTACGAAGGCGTACTGCCTGGATTCACCGTGCGGCAACTGCTGCCCGAGCACCAGAAGCAATGGCTGTCCTGGCTGAAGCTGCGCGGCATCGATACCAGCGCCGGATCTCCCGACATCCATCGTCCCGCGGACGAGGAAGGCGACGCCGACGCGGTGACCGAGGCGCCGCCAGTCTATTCGAAGGACCATACGCCGACGGCTTTCCTCGCCGATGAGTTCATCCGCTGGCTCGGCGAGCAGGAGCAGGCGACGCCCTGGTTCGCGCATCTCTCCTTCATCAGCCCGCATCCCCCCTTCATCGTGCCGAAGCCCTACAACACGCTATATGATCCGGCCGATGGCCCGGTGTTTCACCGTGCGGAGAGCTGGCGGGCTGAAGCTCAGAGCCATCCCTACCTCGCCTATGATCTTGGCCGCCAGAAACGCACGAAGTTCCGTCCCGGCGCGGCAGGCAGGGTGCACGACTGGAGCGAGGATGATTTCCGCCGCATCCGGGCGATTTATTACGGCATGATCTCGGAGGTCGACGCACAGCTTGGCCGCATCTGGCAGGCAGTCAAGGTTTCAGGTGCCTGGGACGACACCATCATCATTCTCACCTCGGATCACGCCGAGATGATGGGCGATCATTTCATGCTGGGCAAGGGCGGCTATTTCGATGGCAGCTACCACATTCCGCTGATCATTCGCGATCCGCGGCATGGCAAGGCTGCGGGCACCAGCATCGATCGCTTCACCGAAGCCGTAGACATCCTGCCCACGCTTATGGACCTGCTTGGCGAGACGCCCAAACCGCATCTCGACGGATGTTCGCTGAAACCATTCCTGAGCGGCGGAACCCCGGCCAGCTGGCGCGATGCCGCGCACTGGGAATTCGATTTCCGGTCGATCGCAGGCGGCGAGGCCGAGGCGCATTTCGGCATTGCCTCACGCCAGTGCAATCTGGCGGTCATCCGGACCAAGAAATTCAAATATGTGCATTTTGGCGGCGGCCTGCCGCCATTGCTTTTCAACATCGAGACAGACCCTGGCGAACTGACCAACCTCGCCACCAGCCCCGCACATCTGTCCACCCGCCTGGAATTCGCCGAGCGGCTTCTCGCCTGGCGGGCCGAACATCTCGACCAGTCACTGGCGCTGGCGGAGTTGACGGAAAATGGCGTGGTTGGCCATGTGAGCAAGGCAATAAGAGAATAGGGCAGTAAGGCAGTCTGTTTGGATATACCGGCACCGACGTGCCGCACCTGCTGCCCCACTGCCCTAGTGCCCTACCTCACAATCATCCGCTGCTGGTCGCGCTTCTCGGCATAGCTGCCCTTGTCATAGGCGGTTTGCGCCTGCAGCTGTTCCTTTGTGAAGGTCGTGTAGAGATACTTCTTGCCGTTCTTGTCGGTCATGAATTTAAGATTATCCAGGCCAACCGCGACCTCCTTCCCGCCAATGCCGAGGAAGCCGCCGACGTCGACGATCACGGCATCGGTCTTGTTGTCGGGCGTCAGCACGACATCGCTGATCTCGCCGACCTTGGCATCATTGGCGCCGTAAACCGTGGTGCCCTTGAGGTCGCCGGCCTTGATCTCGCCGACCGGCATTGCGGTCAGCGTGGACTTGTCGATGGCTGCCGTCTGCGTCTGGTCGGGAGCCGTCGCGACAGGAGCCTCGGCTGTCTTGTCCGCCGGAGCGGTGGCCGGGGCCGAGGTCGTGGCCGGTGCAGTCGCCGCGGGTTCGTTGGAAGCGGTCGTCGCCGGTACCGGATCATAGGCCTTGCGGTTGAAATCCTGTTGCGCCTGCAACTCTTCCTTTGTCGTCTGCGCCACCAGCCAGCGGTCACCGTTCTTCTCCGCCCACTGTGCCTTGCCGAAATCATAGGTGACATTCTTGGCGCCTAGCCCAAGAAACCCACCCACCCCGATCACCAGCGATTCGGCCTTGCCCTCCTTGGAGAGCACGATGTCGTTGACACTGCCGATTTTCTGCGCGTCATCACCGGTACCGTTGTAGACGGTCTCACCAAGGATATTGGTGGCAAGGTTGCCGTCGGCGCGCTTCACCGGCTCCGCCGGGGTGGCATTCATGTCGACAGGTTTCTGCGCGGTATCCGTTGTCGCCGGCGCCGTGGGAGCTGTCGCATCCGTGGACGCGGCTGGCGCTGGCGGGGGTCCATAAGGCTTGCTGTCAAACTCCGGATGCGCCTTCAATTCTTCCTTGGTTGTGTGGGCAACCAGCCAGCGGTCGCCATTCTTCTCGGCCCACTGCAGCTTGTCGTAGTCGAAGGCGACATTTTTCGCGCCTACGCCCAGAAAGCCGCCGACGCCGATAACGACGGATTTCGCCATGCCGTCCTTGTCGAAGACGACATCGCTGACCTTGCCGATGTTCTCGGCATCGTCGCCCGTGCCGTTATAGACGGATTCGCCGATGATGTTGGTGACGATGCTGCCTTCGGCGCGCGGCACCGAAGCGGCTGCGGCTGGCTCCTGAACGGCAGGTGCGCCCGCTGGAGCCGGGGTCGCGCTCTGTGCGAAGGCGCCGGTCGCGATCAGCGTTGCGAGTGCGGTTGTGGCTAAAAGGGTGCGGATCATGATAGTCTCTCCTCGTGCGTGATTTCGTGCACGCCGCGCCCGATTGAACCGTCGCTGGGAAGATCGGGCGTGGCATCTCCACGGGTTCACAACGTCGTGACCATGCTGTTGTTCCGACAAAATCGGCCCGGAGTCGGCGGCCAGAAACACGGAGCGGTTGCGCGGCGGCTTGAGAACATGCGCTGAATTGCACCCTTCCAACGGAACCTTTCCCGTACCGCCACGTTTCAGCCTGCGGCTGGGCTCGCCCGGCGCGTTTTGGCTGGCAAACGGAGCGGGGCATGAAATTTGCGGCGGTGCTGAACCGAGACGGCGGCACCTTGCGCACCACCGACCTCGCCGTCCTTTCCGACAAGATGCGCCAGACACTGGAGACGGCAGGCCATTCTCTCAGCATTGATGTCGTTGCCGGCAAGGACGTTGTGGAAACACTCGACAGCGCTGCCTCGCGCCGTAGCGTCGATGTCGTGCTCGCCGGAGGCGGGGACGGAACCATTTCGGCCGCGGCCGCGAGGCTGATGGGCAAGGAAAAGGCGCTTGCCATATTGCCGGCCGGCACCATGAACCTGTTCGCACGCGGTCTCGGCATTCCGCAATCGCTTGATGCCGCGCTGGAATCCTTCGCCGACGGCGAGATCATCGCGGTCGACATGGCCACGGCCAATGGCCAACCCTTCGTCCATCAGTTCTCGATCGGCATGCATGCCAGGATGGTGCAACTGCGCCAAGGCATGGAATTTGGGTCGCGCCTGGGCAAGATCGGAGCATCGGCCAAGGCGGCGTGGGCGACGATCAAGAACCCGCCCGCGATGAACGTGACGCTCAGCATCGGGGACGCGGAGATGACGGCCCGCATAACAGGCATCGGCGTCACCAACAATCTGTTCGGCGAGGGCCACCTCCCCTATGCGGACAACCCTTCGGGCGGCGTGCTCGGCATTTATGTCACGGTGGCGCAGCAGCGCGCCGAACTGGTGAAATTCCTCTTCAACGTGGCGCGCGGCAAATGGCGCGACAATGAACATGTCGAAATCCATCAGGCCGACCGCACTATCCTGAAAATCCATTCCGGCAGCAGGAAGTTCCGCGCCGTCATGGACGGTGAACTGGTCCGGCTCGATCGGGAAACGACCATCGAGATCAAGCCTTGTGCGCTGAACGTCCTGGTGCCCGCAAGCCTCGCCGAGGCAAAGGCCGCCTGATGCTATCCCGAACCATGACGGCCGAGAACACAGAGCATTGTCTTGACGCCATTCCGGGCGGAGAGCCGCCTCACGCCTTTCCCGCAATTGCCCTAGCCGCTCGGCGCACTTCCCTGCTCCGTCGCCGGTGTCTTGGCCACCTCACCATAGATTTCGGCGATGCCCCAGGCAGCGATAGCCAGCAGCAGCGCGGCGATCAGGATGCGCAGGCCGTGCCAGCCCCATCGGCCCTGTCGCGCCTTGTCTTCGGGAATGATCTTGGTCATGGCCGATCCTTGTTTCGTTCTGCGCCTGTGGGTGCACTCGGCAAAACACGGTCGGGTAACGGTTCCCTGCTAGGATGGTTCCGGGAAAGCGAGCCCGTGACGGGCCGGTGGGTTGGCAAGACGGCGAAGACCGGCATGGGCATTGGGGATTGAGGTGAATAGCAAGGCGGAAATAGGGGCGAGCCTGCCGGCCGAGGTAGCGCGCTCGATAGAGGATGAAGAGCGGCTGGCCGTGCTGCATGGGCTGGCGATGCTGGATACAGCGGCCGACCCGGATTTCGACCGCATCACCGGCCTTGCCGCGTCCGTGATGCAGGTGCCGATCGCCCTGGTGACGCTCGTCGATGTCGAGCGGCAATGGTTCAAGTCCTGCCTTGGGCTCGACGAGACCGAAACCCCGACCGACATCTCCTTCTGTGCCCACGCCATCGCCGCCGGCGACGATCCCATGGTGGTGACCGACGCGACGACGGACCCGCGTTTCAAGGCCAATCCGCTGGTCACCGGCAAGCACCACGTGCGTTTCTATACCGGCGCGCCGATGCTCGTGGCAGGCGCCAGGATCGGCACGCTGTGCGTGCTCGACCGCAAGCCACATGCCTTTCCGTCACAGGCCAAGCTCGACCAGTTGAAGACGCTGGCAGGCCTTGCCGCCAGCCTGTTCACCTTGAAGGACGCGACCCGCAGCGGCGCCATCGCCGAGGCAGCGCTTGCGCGCGAGGAGAAGCGGCGTGCCATCGCGCTCGATGCGGCATCGCTGGCCAGCTGGGCATGGGATGTCCGCACCGACATCATCGAATGCGATGTGCGATTGTCGGAATTGTTCAACCTGCCGCGTTCGACCCGGCTGCGGGCGCGCGACATCCTGACCGCCATAGATCCGCGCGACGTCTATCAGACCGAAACCCGCTTTCGCGACGCCTTGACCGGCAGCGACGATTATTTCGGCGAATACCGGGTGAAGGACTTTCACCCGCCGCGCTGGGTGGCCACGCGCGGCAGCGTCATCGAGCGCGACGGCGACGGCAAGCCGACGCTGATCTTTGGCGTCAACTACGACATTTCCGAACGCAAGCTCGGCGAAGAGCGGCAGCGGCTCCTGCTGCGTGAGCTCAACCACCGCGTCAAGAACACACTGGCGACCGTCCAGGCGCTGGCGACGCAGACCGTGCGTCACGCCCGCCAGCCGAGCGAATTCCTCGACGCCTTTGGCGCACGGCTTCAGGCATTGGGCATCGCCCACAATCTGTTGTCCGATCGCGAGTGGCGCGGCATCGGCATACGCGAACTCGTCCAGATCGAGATCAGGCCCTTTGACACCGACAACCAGCCGCGTATCACCATCTCCGGGGCCGACCTTTTGCTGTCGCCCGACCAGGCCGTTGGCCTCGGGCTCATCCTGCACGAACTGGCCAGCAATGCGTTGCAATATGGATCGCTGTCGGTTGCATCCGGCAAGGTTGATCTCGACTGGAAGACACAAGGCAGGAAGGGCGACCGGCGCCTGGTGCTGACCTGGCGCGAAAGCGGCGGCCCTGAAGTCGCCCCGCCGCAGCGCCACGGCTTCGGCTCGATTCTCATCCGCCGCAGCCTGGCCAAGGTCATTTCAAGCGAAGTCACCCATGAATTCCGGCCCGAGGGTGTCTTCGCCGAGATATCGATGCCGCTGGAAGATCTGTCCAAGTGACGGATCCGATCCAGGACCGGAGCGGCGGCGTCATGTTTCGTGCCCAGCATCCGGATCGTCGGGCTTCGTATTCTCGCGGTATATGGCATAGGCGGCGAGCGCCACGGCCGGGCCCAGAATGACGCCGAGGCCGCCCTTTCCCTTGAGCAAGGCCGGCAGCACCGCAAGTGCGGCCGTGATACCGATCGCCTTCATGTCGGCGTTGCGCCGCCGCGCCTCGCGGCGTGCACGGGCGCCGGACATCAAGCGATGGACGAGAAGAACGAGGCCGGCGATCACCAGGAAGCCGACACCGAAGCCAAGCGCCGCCGCGAACGATCCATAGCGGGCCGCGGTCCAGATATAGGCTGCCCCAACCAGAAAGCCGAGACCGCACAAAGCCGCCAGAGCGGCGATCGCATAGATGATGGCCGCCGTGCGCGCGCGGCGTATGGCGGCCACGGTTTCACCCGAGGCGAAACCCGAAAGCAGGGATGCCAGCAGTCCCATCTGGGGCGGATCTAGCGACGCGCGAGCAGCGCGAACAGGAAGCCGACGCCCGCGGCGATCGCCAGCGACGTCACCGGCTTTTCGCGCACGCTCGCCAGCATCTGCGCCTCGATATCCCTTGCATTGCCGCGCAGGCTGTCGAAGGCTGCTTCCCCTTGGGCGCGCAGCTGCTCGACACCCTCGGCCGCCGCACGGCGCGCCGTGCCGTAGCCGTGTTCGCCGGTCTTGGCCAACTGTTTGGTAAGCTTGTCGATATCGGCCTTCAGCTGCTTGATGTCGGCTTCGAGGTCCGAATTCGTCCGCGCTTCGTTGGCGGTCTTTCCTGCGGCGGTTGCCATTGCTTAACTCCTTGTGATTGCTCGATTTCAAACGCGCCTTGCGTCTCAAGGTTCCGGCATCGGGACAAACTAGAGCAACTCCAGGAAAAGTGTGAAACGGTTTTCCGTCCGGAGTTGCGTCAAAAACAAAGAGATAGAGCAATTCGCTGTTTCCGCGAAACAGTGAACTGCTCTAGTCGAAAACAAGAGCGTACGCACCAACACCAAACCAGGGCGAGAGGACGTCGTCAGATCAGGGGACGACGGCCCTCGCCCAACCCTTCCCAGCCTGCGAGTTGCTTGAGCCCTTCAGTGTCGACCACCTCGCAACCGCCATCCCGCCAAAGGATCAGCTTGCGGTCCATCAGTTTGCGGATCGTCTTGTTGGTGTGAACCAGCGACAGGCCGAGCGTATCGGCGATGTGCTGCTGCGTGATGGGAATCTGGATGGATTGCTTGCCGTTCAGTCCGACGACCTTGGCGCGGCTGGCTATGAAGGCAATCAGATAAGCGGCGCGCTCGATCGCGCTGCGGCGGCCGACGCTAAGCAGGTTCTCGTCCAGCATGCGTTCTTCGCGCGACGCGATCCAGGTGATGTCGTAGCCGAGACCCGGATGGTTGCGGTAGAGTTCGTGCAGATTGTCGCGTTCAAAAACGCAAAGCAGCATCGGCGACAAGGCCTCGACGGAATGCTGCATCTCGCCCATGACGCTGCCTTGCAGGCCGATGAGATCGCCGGGCATGAGATAGTTGAGGATTTGTCGGCGCCCGTCCGGCAACAGCTTGTAGCGGAATGCCCAGCCGGACAGCACAGTGTAGAGATGGGCGCTATGGCTCCCCTCCACGAGCACCGTGGCGCCCTTGTCGACCGCGAGCTCCCCCTTCTTGAACTTGCTGATGAAGGCCAGTTCCTGATTTTCGAACTCGCGGAAAACCGGTAATGGCCTTAAAGGACACTTCTCGCAGGGATATTGTCGGCTCGATGAAGCACGCCCGTTCTGCCCTGGCATTTCGACCCCTCTTCGAAGCCTGCCGGTCAGCAGGTACTCTTAAACGTTTTGCCGGGAACCGAGTTCCGGATTGAAGGCATGTCTTTTTTAAATGACAACACACGCAATTGCGATCATGACTCCCGGCGTTTCAAGGAGCCTTCACCTGTGATGCCCACATTGCTTGACGGATTGCGGATTCTTGTCCTGGAGGACGAATTCCTCATCGCCATGGATGTCGAGCAGCTTTGCCGCGACCACGGTGCACGCGAGGTGGTGATAGCCCGAGACTTGGCCGAGGTTGACGGCGGAAAGGTCGCGATCGAGTTTGACGCGGCCATTGTCGATCTGATGCTGGGCGGCACATCGACCCTCGAATTCGCCGCCGGCTTGCGGGAAACAGGCGTCCCTTTCGTGTTTGCCTCCGGCTATTCGGATGCGGACGAGATCAAGGCGTCCTTTCCGGGGGTCAGGCTGGTAACCAAACCCTATTCAGGCGAAGATCTGGTCGAAGCGGTGGCGCGGGCTTACGGACGCGGCTCTGCGGGATGAGATCGATATAGCTGCGTCCGAATTCGTTTTTGGACCTTACGTCAATGCGCCGCGGTTCCCGTGACCTGAGCCGAGATCGCATCGGGACCATATTCGTCCTCGCCGGAAATCTTCAGAATCTCCTGCAGGCGCGTGCGGGCCCTGCTGACGCGGCTCTTGATCGTTCCGACCGCGCAACCGCAGATTTCGGCGGCCTCCTCATAGGAGAAGCCCGATGCGCCGATGAGGATGATGGCCTCGCGCTGGTCTTCCGGCAATTGCTCGAGGGCACCACGAAAATCCTTGAGGTCGAGTTGGCCGTGCTGGGCGGGATGCACCGCGAGCCTGGCTGTCATGATGCCCTCGCTGTCCTGTACCTCGCGGCCGCGCTTGCGCATCTGCGAATAGAATTCATTGCGCAGGATCGTGAAAAGCCATGCCTTGAGATTGGTGCCGGGCTGGAAGCTCTCATGCTTGTCCCAGGCCTTGACCAACGTTTCCTGGACAAGGTCGTCGGCCTTGTCTGCATTCTGCGTCAGCGACACGGCAAAGGCCCGCAAGCTCGGGATTGCCCCAAGCAGATCGGTCTTGAAGCCTTGGGAGACCGCTGCCATGCCTCAGTCCTTCTTCTGTGCGGGTTCGGTCTGTTCCAGCTGGCTGAGCAACTGGGCAAATCGATCCGGCACATCGTCGGAGACCAGCTCGTCATAATATTGTTTGAGTTTACGTCCGATCTCGGAGTTCGGCCCCAGAGGGTCACCGACACCGTTCCGGCGCCTACCCTCGGCGCCAGCCAGAATATCTTTCGTCATATCCTTCATTTCGCCCTTATATTCCCAGCGCTAGGCCGCTCATACTCAACTCGACATAAGGCAAGCGGCACCCTCGTCTGGTTGCCCATCCCGACACCAAACGCCGTTCTCGCCTATTCGTTCCATATCGGCCGGAACTTTTTCGGAAAACCCGCGTTGTATTAGCGGGGCTTGCAATCAGCTTGACCTGCAATCCAGGCAATCACGTCATTCTGAGGGAGACGTTCTACCATGAGTTTATCCGCCACCATCGCACCGCATCTGCCGTTCCTGCGCCGCTTCTCGCGCGCTGTCTCGGGATCGCAAGAGAGCGGCGACGCGCTGGTCGCCGCGATGCTTGAGGCCATCATCGCCGACGTCGACATCTTCCCTCAAGCTTCGAGCGACCGCATCGCTCTTTACAAGGTTTTCGCCAAGCTGTTCACCTCGGTCGCCATCCGCGTACCGCAGGAGCATGCGCAATCGGCGTGGGAGCAGCGCGCCGCCGCCAATCTCAATGCGATCGCGCCGCTGCCCCGCCAGGCTTTCCTGCTGGTCGCCGTCGAAGGTTTCAGCGAGGACGAGGCGGCCGAGATTCTCGACGTCGGTGACCAGCAATTCTCCGAACTGCTTGCCCAGGCAAGCAATGAAATTTCCCGCCAGGTGGCGACCGACGTGCTCATCATCGAGGACGAGCCGCTGATTGCCATGGACATAGAGGAGATGGTCGAGAGCCTCGGTCATCGTGTGGTTGGAACGGCGCGCACGCATGCCGAAGCAGTGACGATGTTCGGCAAGACGCGGCCGAAGATGGTGCTGGCCGATATCCAGCTCGCCGACGGCAGTTCGGGCATCGAGGCGGTCAACGAAATCCTGTCGTCAACCTCCGTGCCGGTTATCTTCATCACCGCCTTCCCCGAGCGGCTCTTGACCGGCGAGCGCCCCGAACCGGCCTTCCTGGTGACCAAGCCGTTCAATCCCGACATGGTCAAGGCGCTGATCAGCCAGGCGCTGTTCTTCGACCGCCAAGCAAAGGCCGCCGCATAGATTCGCTGTTTTCCGGCAGGAATGTCCAGGATCAAGGCCGCCCGATGCGACGCATCGGGCGGCCTTTTGGCGGCCGAAGCCATCATCGCCGAATTTCGCTGTCGGTTCCGTCTCTAACAGTTTGCAAGCATCGCCTTTTTCGGCAAATGGTGGAACAAACCGCATCCACCCACGTTTTCCCTGCACCATTCGGAAGGAGATGAACCATGCTTTACTGGGCGCTCGTATTTCTCGTCGTGGCAATCATTGCCGGCGCGCTTGGTTTCGGCGGTATCGCCGGCACATCCGCTGGTATAGCGCAGATATTGTTCTTCATTTTTCTCGCTTTCCTGGTCATCTCGCTGCTGGCCGGCCTGTTTAGACGGGCGTGAGGAACGCTTCGCGAGCGAACACTGGAAGCCGCACCCCTCAAACGGTTTCCAGCCACCGCCGGGCGGTATCCCTCAAGGGACGCCGTCCGGCGGACCGCTTTAGAGGGGCAGGTTCTCGGGACATTCATTTGGAACCCATTCGACAGTGAGCCGTTCAGCCTGAGTTGGGTGGACAGATAGACCGATGCGCTCCAGGACTGCAGATAAAACGGAAGGCGCACGGAGCGATGAAGTCATCGCCTTGCATCCGGCGGAAAGTGGCATGCAGCTTGGCCGGGCTCTTCTCCACGCACTGCACAATGCAGGGATTTCCGTCCTCTATCAGGATCGCGAAATGAAGACCGTGTGGGCTCGCAACATGCGCGCGCCCTGGGCTTCGGATAATTCCGACGGCAACGGCATCCTGCCGATGGCGCAGGCCGACCGGATCAGCGCGGCCAAGCGCGATGTGGTTGCGACCGGCAATCCGGAGCGCCTCGAGATCAGTGTTCCGGTCGAGAACGGCGTCCGCTGGTTTCAGGTTTGGGTCGATGCCGATCGGGGCGACGCTGGTGACGTGCAAGGTGTCGTCACCACCATGGTCGAGACGACCGAGCAGAAGCGGCGCGAACAGACACTGACAACGCTGCTGCGCGAGGTCAGCCACCGCTCGAAGAACCTCCTGGCGATCATCCAGAGCATCGCGAGCCAGACCGGCCGCTATTCAGATGGCATCGGCGACTTCCTGACGCGCTTTCGCGGCCGGCTGCAGTCCCTGGCCTCCTCCCAGGATCTGGTTACGTCCTCGAACTGGCGCGGTGCGGCCCTTCATGAACTGGTGACGAGCCAGGTTGGGCGCTATGGGACGAATACACCGCACAGCCTTCGCTTCCGGGGCGCCAATCCCTACCTCAATCCCAATGCCGCGCTTCACATCGGCCTGGCTATGCATGAACTCGCCGTCAACTCGGTCAGCTACGGCGCCCTGTCCCGGCCGGATGGATTCGTCGAAGTAACCGCCGATCTCAACACCGCCGAAAGCGGGGAGGTTACACTCTCGCTGACATGGGCCGAAGCCATTGGAGCCAATGGCGGTCGGGGGACAGAGAAGCGCTTCGGCAGCGTCGCGCTGGAGCGGGTGGTGCCGACATCCCTGGGCGGAACCGCGACCCTCGACATCACGGATGGCCGCCTCGAATACCGCCTCGTCGTCCCACATAGCAATTTCGAGGCGCAGTGAACGGCTCGTGCTCTTAACCAGCCGTTCACCATAAAGGCGGATTGTCTTTTTACCCAGACACCGCCGGAACCTGTCCAGTCTTCGGACATTGTGGCAGCAGGATTTCAGTACGGTGGGGAGGAATGTTTTGACGATTGCCGATATCAACAGATTGGAACAGGCCGCCCGTATTTCGATGGGCGAATTTCTGGATACCGAAGCCAACGCGGAAACACGCCTTCAGGCACGACACGGCTTGACGATTGGGATCGTCCTCGCGCTGGCCGCGATTGTACTCCTCGCAGCTTTGTTCCAGTTGACCTGATCGAAGTCCTGGCCGCCTCCCCTGCGCTCTCGGCTGGATATCGCTAACTTGCCCCGGGCTGGCTTTTTGGTGGCAGCCTCTGGCCGTGCTTGAAACTCAGTTCTTCGTACCGTCATTATTTGCGTGTGCTCGTGACACGACAGGAACTTTTTGACGATGTGCGCCGTTGTTGCGGCGAGAGGACATCTCGTCATGGAACACATAGCCGCGTTGTTGCTGGTCATCGGCTGTTCGAACTCGATGGCCGACTGCCGCGAATTGCAGGTGCCCGTCAGCGTTTTCGCGACCGCCGACGAATGCACCGCCGAACGGCCGTTCGCGA
The DNA here is from genome assembly GCF_059419085.1 of Mesorhizobium sp. GW821-FHT07A06. Taxonomy (NCBI): domain Bacteria; kingdom Pseudomonadati; phylum Pseudomonadota; class Alphaproteobacteria; order Hyphomicrobiales; family Phyllobacteriaceae; genus Mesorhizobium; species Mesorhizobium sp. GW821-FHT07A06. Next base: position 503,401 of record NZ_JBWKRC010000005.1, on the reverse strand, counting down.
TGGGCGACGTGCAAGGGCAGGCGCAGCATGTTGTCGCCAAATGCCTTGCGGTCGATCCCGCGCTTGAGGATGACTACGATCAAATCGTCTGGAATGTGCGCCCCGATGGCAGCCTCAATGCATCATTGGCGATTTCCAATGTGGTGATGGCATCGGCGGCGGGGCGCCCAGAAAAAGACTATCTTAGCCAACAATAAATTCGAGCAGCAAAGGCCGTAATTTCGTGCTAAATGGCTGCTGGAGCCAACTAAGCTAAATGGCTGCTGGAGCCAACTAAAGTGTGGACACAAAGTGAGGAGTGACTCGATGCGGAAGATGATTATTGCGATGGTTGCGGTTGCCGCTCTCAGCGGCTGCACCTCGACCGAGAAGGACGTGGCTGGCGGCACCTTGATTGGTGCTGGCATTGGCGGCCTGGTCGGCGGCGGCAAGGGTGCCCTGATCGGTGCGGCTGTCGGTGCCGGATCGGGCTTGCTGGTTCGCAACCTGCGCAACGGCTATTGCCAGTATCGCGACCGTCACGGCCGGATTTACACGGCCCGCTGCAACTGATTTGGCGATAGTCGAGCTACGATCCGGAGGCCGGCCCGCCGGCCTCCGGATTTTGCATGTGCGGGCACATTCCATCGCCATCGGCGCGACCATTGGCGTCAACCCGTGAGCGGAATTCTTATTTCCACCTTCAAACCATCGGCCTGAAAATCGCGCTTGATCGTGCCGCGCAACTCGCGCGTGACATTGAGGTCGATCAGCTTGGTACCAAATCCGGTCTCGGCCGGCGCTTCGACCTTTTTCTTCCCGGCCTCTCGCCAGTTCAGCGCCAGCGTCCGCTCGCGCCCCCGCCCTTCCAGCGACCAGTCCACTTTGAGCGCCCAGTCACTTCGGTGCGAACTGGCGGAATTGCCCACTTCACCGTATTTCAGCGCATTGGTCGCCAGTTCATGGAAGGTGAGGCCAAGCGCCTGCGTCGTGGTCTCGTCGAGCAGCACCTCGGGCCCCGTCAGCAACCCCTCCGGCAGGTCCTTGCCGAACACCTGGCCAAGTTCGATGCGCAGGAGATCAGCGAGATCCGCCTTCTGCCAGCGCGAACGCGTCAGCATGTCCTGGGAAGCGGCCATCGCCTGCAGCCTGGCCGAGAAGGACGCCGAAAACTCGTTGACATCGGTCGCTCGCGAAGCCGTCTGCCGCGCGATCGCCAGCACCCTGGTGATCGAATTCTTGATGCGATGCTTCATCTCCTGCAGCATCAGGTCCTTTTCGAGCAGGCTCTTCTCCGTCGTCTCGTGCAAGCGCGATGCCGCCTCATAGGCACGTTCCTGATAGCGCGCCACCAGCGCGATGGCGCCCGCCGCCAGCAGGCCGAACAGCCCCAGCATCACCGGAATGGCGCGCGACGACGGCTGCGAGAAGGCGCTGGTCGGCCTGAACAATACCGTCCACGGTCGGCCGGCCACCGTGATCTTGCGGGTGACCAGCAGCCGATCGCCAAAGGACGAAACCGGCGGCGTCTCCGACTGGAACAGGAGATTGTCGCTGTTCACCGCACCGTCATAGATTTCCGTGTTGACCGGTAATAGCGGCGCACGGCTGAGCGCGATCTGGAACAAGTCGCGGGCGCGGAAGGCCGCGTAGAGAAAGCCCGCGGTCGAGGAACGCGATGCGTTGATGACCTCCGGCGCTGTTTCGACATTAAGCCGGACAAAGACCAGGAAGCCGGTGAAGGTCCGCGTGGCGCCCGTGCCCTGGCCCAGTTGCACCAGCCCGCTCGCGTGCTGCTGGTCATCGGCCATCGCCTTCTCTATCGCCGCGCGCCGCACTGGTTCGCTGAACATATCGTAGCCGATGCCGGCCTGGTTGGACGGGTCCATCGGCTCGAAGAGCATGATGGGCGCCCGCCAGGGCTGCGTCGTCTCCGGATAGACCGGATGGCTGGCGCCAAAATCATGCAGGATGTCGCGTTCGACAGCTGCCTCATCGCCCGTCTTGACCAGCCTGAGGAAGCCGATGCCGCGCAGGCCGGCGAAATTGGTGTCGACATCCAGCGCGTTGAAGAAGGCCTTGAACTCGTTCTGGGAGATGTCGCCATTGCGGGCGTCGAACAGGGCCTGCGTCGACCGCAGCAGCGACAAATGCAGGTCGATACGGCTCTCGATCCGGTTGAGTGCGTCATCGGCCGCCGCCTCGAACTTGATGCGGGCCGCTTCCTGCGTCGCGAAATAGGCGAACCCCGCCATGGTCATGCTGATCAGCGCAACGGCGATGAACGCGACAATCGGAAAAAGTTTCTTCAACGGATGATGCGGTCCATGAGCAATACCGGACCTTTATGGGCAAGTCGCCGGGCCAACACAATGGCAAGGCCAACCCATCGCGACCACTGGCACATCACGTGAGCGGCAACGGGGACGCGCGGGAGAGCAATGCCACCCGCCGAAAGCCCTCAGGCGGCGATCTTCAGCGCTCCCGGTCCGGGAATAGCGCCCGGGGGACACTTGCCCAGGATGATCATGCCGAGCACCTCGTCCTGTGTGACATCGGTGGTGCGCGCGGTGCCGACGACCTGTCCGTTCTTCATCACGCAGACCCGGTCGGCCAGCTCGAACACATCATGGATGTCGTGGCTGATCAGGAAGATGCCGATGCCGTCGGACTTGAGCTGCCTGACCAGTTCGCCGACCTGCGCCGTCTCCTGCGGACCAAGGGCCGCCGTCGGCTCGTCCATGATCAGGATGCGGGCGTTGAACAGGATCGCGCGTGCGATCGCCACCGATTGCCGCTGTCCGCCCGACAGTTTGATCACCGGTTCCTTGAAGCGCTGGAAGCGGGGATTGAGCCGCCCCATCACCTTGCGCGCCTCGGCCTCCATGGCGACATCGTCGAGCGTGCCCCAGGCGGTCATCAGTTCGCGGCCAAGGAAAAGATTGGCGGCGGCGTCGACATTATCGGCCAGGGCGAGCGTCTGGTAGATCGTCTCGATGCCGTATCTCTTGGCGTCGCGCGGGTTGGAGATCGAAGCCTCCTCGCCATTGACGAAGATCTGTCCGGCATCGCGCTTATAGGCGCCGGACAGGATCTTGATCAGCGTCGACTTGCCAGCGCCGTTATGGCCGAGGAGCGCCACGACCTCGCCCGGGAAAAGATCGATCGAGGCGTCGTCGACGGCCCGGATGCCGCCAAAGGCGATCGAGATGTTGCGCATGTCGACCAGCGGCGTGCTGGCGGCGGGAGCGGTTTTGTCAGCCATGGTCTTTCTCCCCCTAAACCCGCTTGCGGTAGACGGTGTCGAGCCAGACGGCGATGACCAGAACGGCGCCGACGACGATGCTCTGCAGCGGCGAGTCGACGCCGAGCAGCACCATGCCGGACTGCAGCGACTGCATCAGCAACGCTCCGAGCATGGCGCCGATGATCGTTCCCGAGCCGCCGGCCAGCGACGTGCCGCCGATGACGGCGGCGGCGATGACAAGCAGCTCGTCCAATGTGCCAAGCACGTTGGTCGACGAGTTCTGCCGGGCAGACGAGATCGCGGCGGCGATCGTGGCCAGCACGCCCATGATCATGAACACCTTCATGGTGATCCAGCGCGTGTTGATGCCGGCCAGGTTGGCGGCCTCCGGGTTGCCGCCGATGGCAAAGACATAGCGGCCGAAACGGGTGCGGTTGGTGATGAAGGTCATGATCAGCCCGACGGCGATCGCCATCAGCACCGGGATGGCAATGCCGTGGGCGATGAACAGGCCACCCTCGGGCACGGTGATGTTGTTGGCGGCGGCGTATCTGTTCACGATGCCGATGGGCCACGGATAGGAATTGGCCAGCCACACCGCGCCCATGATGACGGCGCAGGTGACGGTGCCAAGCAGCGTCTCGGCCCAGACCGGGCGCAACGGGAAGCGGAAGCGCTTGCGCTGCACCCGCCCGTTGAACAGTGCAAACACGACGGCGAGGCAGGCGACGATGCCGACGATCCAGCTCCAGGTGGCGCCGATCGATCCGGCCGGGCCGCCGCCCATCAGCTGGAACGTGGCGTCGAGCGGGGCCACGGTCTGGCCTGACGTGACCCACCAGGCGGCACCGCGCCAGACCAGCAGGCCGCCCAGCGTGACGATGAAGGCCGGCACTTCGAGATAGGCGATGATGAAACCCTGGAAAGCGCCGATCAGCAGCCCGAGCGCCAGCCCGATGACCAGCGCCAGAACCCAGATCCACGGATTGCCGAGTTCAAGCCCGACGAACCGGACCAGGAAATGCACCTGGGCAAAGCCCATGACCATGCCGATCAAGCCCTCGGCGGAGCCGACGGACAGGTCGATATTGCGCATGACTATGACCAGCACCATGCCGCAGGCCATGATGGCGACCGCGGAGGTCTGCACCGACAGGTTCCACAGATTGCGCGGAGTGAGAAAGGTGCGGCTGTCGAAATCGAGCGGATTGACGCCCAGACGCAGACTCGAAATCACGTGCAGCCCGACCCAGATCAGCAACAGGGCACCGATCATGCCGAGCATGCGGGTGTCGATCTCGGTTGCCTTCAGGAACCGGGCAACCGCGCCAAGCTCCGACGCACGCGCGGTGTCGACCTGCGGGTTGGACGTCGTGTCGGTCATGATTTCCTCCCACCGGCCGGCCATCCGGCACGGATGCCGGAACGCAGCCTAGAAGCTATCCGCCTGAGGCGGAAACACAAATTTTTTTGAGAAAACGCCGCGGCTTTTGGGCCGCGGCGTCGATGTCGAACCGTGCTGCGCCGTTCTAGTTGCAGGCCGCGACGCTGCCGGCGGCGACGCCCGCGCAGACTTCGTCCTTCTTGATCCAGCCGGCATCGATGACGAGATTGAGATTGTCCTTGGTGATGGCGACAGGGGTCAGGAACAGCGACTTGACGGTGTTGCCACCAGGTGTCGTGAAATCCTTCACGCCGGCAATGTCGGTCATCTTCTTGCCGTCAGCCAGCTGCGAGGCGATCTCGGCGGCATTCTTGCCGAGCTCGCGCGCGTCCTTCCACACCGACACGGTCTGGGTGCCGAGCGCGATGCGGTTCAGCGCGGCATGATCGCCGTCCTGGCCCGACACCGGCACGGTACCGGCAAGGCCTTGCGCCGTCAGCGCCGCGACGACACCGCCTGCGGTGCCGTCATTGGCGGCAACCACGGCATCGACCTTGTTGTCATTGGCCGTCAGGAACTGTTCCATGTTCTTCTGGGCGTTGGCGGGCAGCCAGCCGTCCGTATAGGCCTCGCCGACATTCTTGATCTTGCCGCTGTCGATGGCCGCCTTGAGCACTTCCATCGAGCCCGAGAACAGGAAATCGGCATTCGGATCGGCTCCCGAGCCCTTGATGAAGACATAGTTGCCTTCCGGCTTGACCTTGAACACCGCGCTGGCCTGCAAGCGACCGACTTCCTTGTTGTCGAAGGTCAGGTAGAAGACGTCCTTGTTCTCGATCAGTCGGTCATAGCCGACGACCGGAATGCCTTCGTCCAGTGCTTTCTGCACCGCCGGGCCGATCGCCGAAGCATCCTGCGCCAGGATGATCAGCGAGTTGGCGCCCTGCGAGATCAGGCTCTCGACATCGGTAAGCTGCTTGCCGGGATTGGACTGCGCATCGGCGGAAATGTACTTGTCGCCGGCGGCCTCGATCGCCTTCTTCATGGCGGCCTCGTCGGTTTTCCAGCGCTCTTCCTGGAAGTTCGACCACGAAACACCGATGACCTTGTCCTTCGCCTGCGCGACCGACGCAAGCGTCAGCGACATGGCGACACCCGCCAGGATGGCGGCCGTGAATCTCTTCATGATATCCTCCCTGCGCCGCGTATGGCGCGACCAAACTGACCCGAAGGCCGGCACAGAGGCTCTATTTTTTCGAGCCTCAAAAAAAATACTGGTCCATCGTCGAAACGCTGTCAACATCGATTCTGATGGATATTGAGGTGTCGCGGACTTTTTTTCGAGCCCCGCAATAAATAAATGACAGCACCATCCGCTTCTGCCAGTATTTGTCCCGGTTGCCGGCAGTGTTCGAGGGGCAGGAAGAACCGCGGCGACCGGGGAGGATGTGGGAAAGTATGTCGGTCGGAATCCGCCACGACGATCTGCGCCGGCGCAACCGCGCCATGGTGATTGCGGCCGTGCGCCGGGCCGGCCAACCGTCGCGCACCGAGATCGCCGCGACCACCGGCCTCAGCCATTCGACCATATCGGCGATCTCTTCCGACCTGATCGGCGAAGGCATCCTGGCCGAGGGCAAGCCGAGCGAGGCCGGTGCGCTCAAACGCGGCCGGCCACAGGTCGGCCTCGGCCTCAACCCGGAGGCCGCGGCCATCATGACCGTGGTGCTGTCGCTGAATTTCCTGTCCGTCGCCGTCATCGACTATGCCGGCCAGGTGATATCGGAGGAACAGCGCCGGCTGGACACGCTGACCATGTCGCGTGAGGCGCTGATCGGTGAATGCGTCGCCATTGTACGGCGCCGCCTCGAGGATCCCGATATCGACGTGCGCAGCGTCGCCCGCATCGCACTGGCGATCCAGGGCATCACCGACACCGAGGCCAGGGCCATGCTGTGGTCGCCGATCACGCCGCAGACCGATATCGCCTTCGCCGACATACTGGAAGCCGAGTTCGGCATCCCGGCCACCATGGAGAACGACTGCAACATGATGGCCGTGGCGCTGCGCTGGCGCGACCCCGAACGCTACCGCGACGACTTCATCGCCATCCTTTTGTCGCACGGCATCGGCATGGGCCTGGTGCTGAAGGGCGAGTTGTTCACCGGCACCCATTCGTCGGGCGGCGAGTTCGGCCACATGATCCATCGGCCAGGCGGCGCGCTCTGCCGATGCGGGCGGCGCGGGTGCGTCGAGGCTTATGCCGGCAACTACGCCATCTGGCGCAATGCCAGGCAGCTTGGCGAGGACACCGAGCCGGTCGCCGATGTCAGCGATGCGCAGATGCGGGCGCTCGCCGCCACGGCACGTGAACGGGCCGGGCCCGAGCGCGAAGCCTATCGCAAGGCCGGGGAAGCACTGGGTTACGGCCTCGGCAGCCTGTTCGCGCTGATCGATCCCGCCCCCGTGGCCATGGTCGGCGTCAGCGCCGCCGCCTTCGACCTGATCGAGCCGGCATTGCGCGAGGCGATCGCCCAGACCGCTGGCGGCCAGCACTCGAAATCGATTTCGTTCGACACCGAACCGAACGAGCTGCCCCTGATCCGCGAGGGCTGTGCCATGCGCGCACTGACCTTCGTCGATCAGGAAATCTTCGCGCCGGGCGTGCAGGCGAGAGGGAGTGCTGGGAAGAATGTGGCTTGAGCGAACGCCTGTGCCGATCCCACAGATCAGCGCTGGAGATTGGCCGAGCCCCCTCGAGGTCGTCATCCCTGGCCGGAGCAGGAGCGAAGCTCCGTCGCGGAGACCCTGGGATGACGAAGCCATAAGCTCTGAGCCAACACCAAATGCGTTCTATCCGGGAGCGGATGCAACCCGTCAACGCTTCCGCGCCAAGGACCTAATCCTCACGGATCGCGTAGCCTGCCCCACGGATGGTGCGGATGACGTCGGGCATGCGGCCATTGTTGACCGCCTTGCGCAGGCGGCCGACATGCACATCCACGGTGCGCTCGTCGATATAGATCGTCTCACCCCAGACATTGTCGAGCAGTTGGCTGCGCGAGAACACGCGGCCGGGATGGCGCATCATGAATTCCAGAAGGCGGAATTCGGTCGGCCCAAGCCGGATCTCGCTCTTCTTGCGGTAGACCCGGTGCGATTCACGGTCGAGCACGATGTCGCCGACCTTGAGCACGCTGGACAGCACTTCCGGCTTGGCGCGGCGCAGCAGCGCCTTGACGCGGGCCATGAATTCCGGCGTCGAGAACGGCTTGACCAGATAGTCGTCAGCACCGGTCGAAAGGCCGCGCACGCGGTCGCTCTCCTCGCCGCGCGCCGTCAGCATGATGATCGGCAGCCGTTCGGTCTCGGGCCGCATGCGCAGGCGCCGACAGAGTTCGATGCCGGACACCGCCGGCACCATCCAGTCGAGCACCAGAAGGTCGGGCACGTTCTCCTGCAGGCGGATTTCAGCCTCGTCGCCGCGCGGCACCACCTCGACCTGGTAGCCTTCGGATTCAAGATTGTAACGGAGCAGCACTCCCAGCGGCTCCTCATCCTCCACCACCATAATGCGTGGCGCGATCATCGATTGGTCACCTCTTGCGTCAAGCCGCCGGCGCCGACATCGCCGTCTCGTCCTGTTTGGGGCGGTTGGCGGGCAGTTGCGTGCCGGTCAGGACATAGTACGCGTTCTCGGCGATGTTGGTCACATGGTCGCCGATGCGTTCGAGATTCTTGGCGCAGAACAACAGATGCGTGCAAGCGGTGATGTTGCGCGGATCTTCCATCATGTAGGTCAGGAGTTCGCGGAACACCGACGTGTATTTGACGTCGATGCGTTCGTCGTCGGCGCGCAGCTTCGCAAGCGCGGCGGCATCGCGCGCCGCATACTCCTCGATCACGCCCTGCACCTGGATCAGCACCAGTTGCGCCATGGCGTCGATGGAATGCGACAGGTCGCGCGGCGTTGCGGCGAGACCGACGGTGCCGACGCGCTTGGCGATGTTCTTGGCAAGGTCGCCAATGCGTTCGAGGTCGCCGGCCATGCGGATCGACCCGACGACATGGCGCAGATCGTCGGCCATCGGCTGGCGCTTGGCGATCAGCGTGATGGCGCGATCGTCGAGTTCGCGCTGGCGTGCATCCATGATGGCGTCGTCGGAGACCACGCGCTGTGCCAGCGCATTGTCGGAATTCAACAGCGCCTTGGTGGCACCGCCGACCATCGAGCCGGCGAGATCGCCCATGTCGCTGATCAGCCTGCTGATCTGTCCGAGATCCTCGTCGAAGGCTGCGACTGTGTGTTCGGCCATGATCCTGGTCCTCGTAATGCGTGCGATCAGCCGAAGCGGCCGGTGATGTAGTCTTGCGTGCGTTTTTCGCGGGGCGACGTGAAGATCTTCTCGGTACGGTCGAATTCGACCAGTTCGCCCAGATACATGAAGGCGGTCTGCTTCGAGACGCGCGCCGCCTGCTGCATGTTGTGGGTGACGATGACGATCGTGTAGTCGGCTTGCAGCTCGTCGATCAGTTCCTCGATCTTGGCGGTCGACAGCGGATCGAGCGCGGAGGCCGGCTCGTCGAGCAGGATGACCTCCGGCTTCACCGCCACCGTGCGGGCGATGCACAGCCGCTGCTGCTGGCCGCCCGACAGGCTGAGGCCGCTGGCATTGAGCTTGTCCTTGACCTCCGTCCACAGGGCTGCGCGCTTCAGCGCCTGCTCGACACGGCCGTCCATCTCGGCCTTGCTGATCTTCTCATAGAGCCTGACGCCGAAGGCGATGTTCTCATAAATCGACATCGGGAACGGCGTCGGCTTCTGGAACACCATGCCGATCTTGGTGCGCAAAAGGTTGAGGTCCTGCGAGCGGTCGAGAACGTTCTGGCCGTCGAGCAGCACCTGGCCCTCGGCGGTCTGCTTGGGGTAGAGCTCGTAGATGCGGTTGAAGACGCGCAGCAGCGTCGACTTTCCGCAGCCGGAAGGGCCGATGAAGGCGGTGACGCTGCGCTCGGGCAGCGACAGCGTGATATCCTTCAGCGCCTTCGACTGGCCGTAGTAGAAGTTGAGGTTCTTGACCTCGATCTTGGCCTTGGCCGCCGCCTCGGCGGCGATCGTCATGTCTGGAGACAACATCTGGCTCATTTGTCCTCTCTGCGTCCTGTCAGGCTGCGCGCAAAGATGCTGAGCGCGAGAACCGTCAATGTGATTATGAGTGCGCCGGTCCAGGCCAGTTGCTGCCATTCCTCGTAGGGGCTGAGAGCGAACTGGAAGATGGTGACTGGCAGGCTGGCCATCGGCGCGTTGAGATTGCTGGACCAGAACTGGTTGTTCAGCGCCGTGAAAAGAAGGGGTGCGGTCTCGCCGGAGATGCGGGCAATGGCCAGCAATATGCCGGTGACGATGCCCGAAAGTGCCGCGCGATAGGCGACCGAACGGATGACCACCCAGCGCGGCGCGCCGATCGCGGTGCCGGCTTCGCGCAACGCGTTCGGCACCAGATTGAGCATGTCCTCGGTGGTGCGCACGACGACCGGGATGACCAGGATGGCCAGCGCGACGGCACCGGCGATCGCCGAGAAATGCCCCATCGGCCGCACCATCAGCTCGTAGACGAACAGACCGATGATGATCGATGGCGCCGACAGAAGAATGTCGTTGATGAAGCGCACCACGGTGGTGAGCTTCGAGAAGCGGCCGTATTCAGCCATGTAGGTGCCGGCCAGCACGCCGATCGGCGTGCCGACGATGATGCCGATGATGGTCATCACGATGCTGCCGTAGATAGCGTTGAGCAGGCCGCCGGCGTCACCGGGCGGCGGGGTCATTTCGGTGAACACCGACAGCGAGACCCCCGACAGGCCCTTGTAGAGCAGTGCGCCGAGGATCAGCGCCAGCCAGGCAAGGCCGATGCCGGCGGCGATGACGCACAGCGTCATCATCACGCCATTCTTGCGCTTGCGGCTTTGGTGAAGCGACGCGGCTGTCGACATCGGTCAGGCTCCCGTGCGGGCATCGATGCGCATCAGCATGTAGCGTGCGATGGCAAGGATCAGGAAGGTGATAACGAACAGGATCAGGCCGAGCGCGACCAGCGAGGAGGTGTAGAGATCGCCGACGGCTTCGGTGAATTCGTTGGCGATGGTCGCCGAGATGGTCGTTGCCGGCGCGAACAGCGACGTGCTGATGCGGTGGGCGTTGCCGATGACGAAGGTCACCGCCATTGTTTCACCAAGCGCGCGGCCGAGAGCGAGCATGACGCCGCCCATGATGCCTATGCGCGTGTAGGGAATGACGACCCGGCGCGTGACCTCCCAGGTCGTGCAGCCGATCCCATAGGCCGATTCCTTCAGCACCGATGGCACCGTATCGAACACGTCCTTGGTGATCGAGGTGATGAAAGGCAGGATCATGATGGCCAGGATCATCGCCGAGGTCAGCAGGCCGATGCCATAAGGAGGGCCGGCGAACAGGCCGTTCAGGCCCGGAATACCGTGGAACACGCTGATAATGAAAGGCTGCACCGTCGTCTGCAGGAACGGTGCCAGCACGAACAGGCCCCAGATACCGTAGATGATCGAAGGGATGCCGGCCAGCAATTCCACCGCCATGCCGATCGGGCGCCGCAGCGGGCGCGGGCAGAGCTCGGTGAGGAAGATGGCGATGCCGATGCCAAGCGGCACGGCGATCAGGATGGCGATTGCCGAGGTGATGATGGTGCCGTAGATCGGGGCCAACGCACCGAACTTCTCCGTCACCGGGTTCCAGCTTTCGCTGGTCAGGAAGGAAAAGCCGAAAGTCGACAGGGCTTGCCAGGAACCGGCAAACAGCGAGATCGCGACGCCCCCAAGCAGCACCAGCACCAATATCGCGGCGGCACGGGTTGTCGCGTGGAAGATTGAGTCGGTCAGCGCGAACCGTCGAACGGTGGCATCGCGGGAACCTCTGACGGCTGGCAAGGCTTCCTGGACAGCGCTCATGTCAAGCTCGGCTCTTTCGGATTGAAGGGAAAGGAGCGCCACGGTCGCGGCGCTCCTTTGGAAGATGTTACTCGCCGGCGTAGACGGGCTTGCCGCCGGCCTGGATGTCGGCCTTCCACGAAGCCTTGATCAGGTCGACGACGCTGTCGGGGATCGAGACATAGTCGAGCGCCTTGGCGGTTTCCTTGCCGTCCTTGTAGGCCCAGGCAAAGAACTTCAGGGCTTCGCCGGTGGCGGCGGCATCGTCCGGGGCCTTGTGAATCAGAACCCAGGTGGAGGCGGCGATCGGCCAGGTGGTGTCGCCGGGCTCGTTGGTGATGATGACGTTGAAGTTCTTGGCAGTCTTGAAGTCGGCATTCGAAGCGGCGGCGCCGAAGGATTCGAGCGACGGCTCGACAACCTTGCCGGCAGCGTTCACCAGCTTGGAGTAGGACAGGTTGTTCTGCTTGGCGTAGGCGTATTCGACGTAACCGATGCCGCCATCCGTCTGCTTGACGGTGTTGGCAACGCCTTCGCTGCCCTTGGCGCCGACACCCGTCGGCCATTCGACGGCGGTGTCCGAACCAACCTTGTCCTTCCAGTCGGGCGAGAGCTTCACCAGATAGTCGGTGAAGTTGAAGGTGGTGCCCGAACCGTCCGAACGATGCACGACGGCGATGGCGGTCGACGGCAAGGTGAGGGTGGGGTTCAGAGCCTTGATCGCGGCGTCGTCCCAGGTGGTGATGGCGCCGAGATAGATCTGGGCCAGCGTCTTGCCGTCGAGGACGAGTTCGCCCGGCTTGACGCCGGTGAGGTTGACGATCGGCACGATGCCGCCCATCACCATCGGGAACTGCACGAGGCCGTTCTTTTCCAGGTCGGCGTCGGACATCGGCTTGTCGGTGGCGCCGAAGGTCACGGTCTTGGCGATGACCTGCTTGATGCCGCCGCCTGAACCGATCGACTGGTAGTTGAGGCCGATGCCGGTGTCCTTCTTGTAGGTGTCGGCCCACTTGGCGAACACCGGGTAGATGAATGTCGAGCCGGCGCCGGAAAGGTCAGCTGCCATTGCCGCGGAAAGGGTGAAGGTAGACGCCGTAGCCATTGCAATCGCAACGGCCGCCGAGCGGATGAAATGTCTCATGTGGCCTGCTCCTGTTCGGAAGATGGTCTCTCGGCGCCATTCCTAACCGGCGCCCGCTGAGGCCAATAGCCTTCGATTATAACAGTCGCATGACAGTTTCGTGTCAGCCCGGTAACGCGTCACAAGCACTGGCAAGGGCGGTGGCATCGGGCGGTCGCGGCCCGATCCGAGTTTGCTCTCGGAATCAGGGGCTTGGGCCGCCCGCGAGCCGGAGCCGCCGCCGGATTCGACGGGGCTTTATCAAGGGAAGAAAATCCGGGCGGGAGTGCGTTGCTCAAGGCCAGAGCGTGTCGTGGCCGGGCCATCGCCAAAAACAGGTCCGTTGGGGTAGGTTGACGCTGCTTCTTTGCCGGCGGTCGCTGCTCCCGCCCGTAACTGCAAGGGCGGAATTCGATTTTGCTATTGTCTCGGCTGGGTGCCGACTTTGATATGGTGCGATCGCACCATAGTCATTGCACGCGGGCATGGCAGCAAATCCACGATTGATTCCCTTGGCTTGCCTCTCACATCCCTGGCACCAGGCAACGCGATGCTATCCCGCACTGCGCTGGACCTGGCGGCCGGCGCCGATCCAGCGCTCGACCTTCTCCAGCAGGGCCCTGGGGCTGATCGGCTTGGGCAGATAGTCGTCCATTCCGGCCTCCAGGCACCGCTCGCGATCGCCCTTGAGCGCATGCGCGGTGACACCGACGATCGGGACATGCGTGCCGGTTTCGTGCTCCAGCCGGCGGATCGCGGCGGTCGCCTCGAGCCCGCTCATCTCCGGCATCGAGACGTCCATCAGGATCATGCACGGATTGAGCTTGCCGAAGGCGTCGAGCGCCTTGCGGCCATTGCCGACGATCTCGAAACCATAGCCGGTTTCGCCAAGGATCTGGGTGAAGACCATCTGGTTCACCTCGTTGTCCTCGGCCACGAGGATGTCCAGCCTGTGTCCGCCACCACCTGTGGCAGGCGGCCTGGGGCGAATCGGTGGCGGCTGCAATTGCGCACGTTGTTCGGACAATGCCAGCGGCGGAGAAGCGTCAGGCCCCTCGCCCGCGAGCGGCTGGGCGGCGTGGCCATCCGTGGCGTGGCGATGGCGCTGTATGGTCGCGACCAGTGTCTCCAGGAGCACCGAGGAACGCGCCGGCTTGATCAGCTGGGCGTCGATGCCGAGATCGCGGTAGCTGGTGTTGGCGAGCGACTGGTCGACCGAGGTCAGCATGATGATCGGCGTGTCGGCGAGACCTTCGGTGTTGCGCACGATGCGCGCCATTTCGGCGCCGCTCATCCCAGGCATCTGGTAGTCGAGCACGACGCAGTCCACGGGCACGCCGTAGGCGGCGGCCGCGATCAGCACCTTGAGGCCCTCGGCGCCGCTTTCGGCCGCGCAGGAATCGAATGTCCACGAGACCATCTGCTCGGTCAGGATGGCCCGGTTGACGGCATTGTCGTCAACGATCAGCACCCGTGCGCCCGTCACGTCCACCGGCATTATGCGCTGCCCGTTCTGCTGTCCGGCCCTGGGCAGCGTCACGGTGAACCAGAAGGTCGAGCCCTTGCCCTCGGCGCTCTCGACGCCGATCTCGCCGCCCATCAGTTCGACCAGCCGTGAGGTGATGGCAAGGCCAAGCCCGGTGCCCTCGTGCCGCCTCGTCGAGGAGGTGTCGACCTGGCTGAATTTTTCGAAGACCAGCTTCAGTTTTTCCTCGGGGATGCCGATCCCGGTGTCGGTGACCGAGATCGTCAGCCTGGTTCCGGTCGGGACCCTCTCGCCGGTCACGTCGACCAGCACATGGCCTTCATCGGTGAATTTCACCGCGTTGCCGAGCAGGTTGGTGACGATCTGCCTGATGCGGCCAACGTCGCCGATAAACAGGTTTTCGAGCCCTGGCTCGACGCGCACGATGAGCTCGAGGTCCTTTTCCTTGGCACGCGTCGACACCAGCGTCGCCACATCCTCTATCGCCTCGGCGAGGTTGAAGGGCGCCGGATCGAGCACCATCTGGCCGGCATCGATCTTGGAGAAATCCAGGATGTCGTTGATGATGGTCAAGAGCGCGTTGCCCGACTTGACGATGATGTCGGTGAACGTCTTCTGCTTCGGATCGAGATTGGACTTGGCCAGCAGTTCCGCCATGCCCAGCACACCGTTCATCGGTGTGCGGATTTCATGGCTCATATTGGCGAGGAATTCCGACTTGGCGCGGTCGGCGAGCACGGCGCGCTGGCGCGCCTCGCTGAGCTCCGCCTCGCGCATCTTCAGCTCCGTGATGTCGGTGGTCGATCCGATCAAGTAGAGCGAACCGTCCGACGCGATCATCGCGCCCTTGCGCGCGAACTGGTGGCGCACGCTGCCGTCGGGGAGCGTCACGCTCTCCTCGATCTCCTGGGTTTCGCCGGTGCGCAGCACGGCCAGATCGCCGGCCACGAAGGCCTCGCCATCAGGGCCGAAGATCTCGACATCGGTCTTGCCGATCGCCTCTTGCTTGCTGAAGCCGGTGAGGTCGCACCAGCCCTTGTTGACATAGAACTGCCTGAGGTCGGAGCGCTTGGCGTAGATCGACACCGGCACATTGTCGATCAGGCTGCGGAACACCTCGTTTTCGCGCATGCTCTCTTCCAGAGCCCGCTCGCGCGCCTTGACGTCGGTGATGTCGGTGCTGGAGCCGACCAGATGCACCGATCCGTCCGTCGCCACCAGGCGGCTCTTGCGCGTCATCAATTGCCGCACCGTGCCGTCGCGATGGGTGACGGGTTCCTCGACCTCGCGCACGGCGCCGGTCGCCACGACATCGGTGTCGTCATGGCTGTAGCCTTCCGCTTCCGCGGCGCCAAACAGCTGGCGGTCGGTCCGGCCGATGACATCTTCCTTGGCGAGGCCCGTGATCGCGCACCAGGCCTTGTTGACGAATTCGATGCTCAGGTCCTGCGCCTTGATGAAGGCGGCCACCGGCAACTCATCCATGACGTGCCGGAACAGGTCGATCTGGCGCATTGAGTCGCGCAAGGCCGCTTCGCGGCTCTTGATATCGGTGATGTCGACGCGCACGCCGATGAACGTGCCGTCATCGGTGCGCATGTCGTAGACCTGATACCAGCGTCCATCGGCATTGAGGCGCTCGTAGGAAGAATTTGGCAGCCGATAGCGCGCCAATATGCTGTCGAGCCAGCGTTGGGGATCGGGTTCGTAAAGCCTGTCGATCCCGCTATCGCCGCTCGAGCGGAAATAGCCGACTGAGTGGCCGAATTCCAACGCCTCGCGAAAATTCCGGCCGGGCTGCCAGAAAGGTTTCAGCGCCGGCAGCGTATCCTGCAGCTTGTGGTTGGCGAAGACGAACTTGTCGTCGCGATCGTAGATGATCACGCCCGCCGGCAGCGATTCCAGCACGCTGGCGAGATGCTTGCGCGCATCTTGCGCCTCGATCTCGCGCCGCTTCATGTCGGAAATGTCGAAGAGGAAGCCGGCGACATAGTCACGGCCGCTTGCCATGCGGACGCGGTTTTTCCTGACAATGCGCGAACGAGCGGCGCCTTCATCGTCGAAATTCTCTTCGACTTCGTAGATTTGTCCCGTCGACAGGACTTCCCGTTCGCTGCGTTCGAAGAGCGCGGCCTGGGTCGGCCCGAGGAAATCGCCACCCGGTCTGCCAAGCATGGCTTGCGGCGTCTGGCCGAACAGGTTCGCGAACGCCTCGTTGACGAAGACGAACCGGAGATGATCGTCCTTGACGAAAATCGGATCCTCGACGGCGTTGATCACCGCCTCCGCGAGCCGCGCCTTTTCCAGAGCATCGGCGAGCTCGGCGTCGCGCAGCTTCAGCTCGGTGACGTCGTAATAGGTCAGCAGTCGCTTGCCACCCGACAAGGCGGTGATGGAAAACAGCATCGTCTTGCCGTCGGCATGGCGGAACTGGCGTGCCGAAACGCTGCCGGCACGGATCTCATCCAGCCGGCTGGCGAGATAGCGCTCCCAATCCGGCTGGGCGATGTCGCCATAAATACCATTGCGCCGATTGATCTCCATCAACAGGCTGAAGGGTGCGCCGACGGCCACATCGCCTTCCGACATTTTGGAGATGTCACGATAGGCCTTGTTGATGATCAGCGTGTCGAGCTTCGCATCGAGAAGC
The DNA here is from genome assembly GCF_059419085.1 of Mesorhizobium sp. GW821-FHT07A06. NCBI lineage: Bacteria > Pseudomonadati > Pseudomonadota > Alphaproteobacteria > Hyphomicrobiales > Phyllobacteriaceae > Mesorhizobium > Mesorhizobium sp. GW821-FHT07A06. Next base: position 486,572 of record NZ_JBWKRC010000005.1, on the reverse strand, counting down.
ACGATCCCCATGCGCATGGCGTCCATCGTCCGCTCGAGATCGGCAAGGTGCCCGGCGGTGTCGCCGCCGACCGGCGGTTCCTGCCTCGGCTCCATGTCTTCGAACGCGATGTCTTCGAAAGCGCTGGCCAGTGCGGTCACATTGCGGCCTATGCCGCGATAGCCGGCAAATTTTCCTTCGCTGTCGAACCGTGGGAAGCCTGAAGTCAGCACCCAGCGACAGCCGGCGCGGCCGCCCTTCAGTTCATAGACGAAGTCGCGGAAAGGCCGGTGTGCCTCCAGATCCTCCAGATGCGCCGCCGCGCTGCGCTTGCCTTTCAGGACCTGGTTCAGGAAATCGAAGCGGAACCGGCCGAGCACATCAGCCGGATCGATGCCGGTGGCCGCCTGATAGGTGGGTGAAAGCCAGGAGAATCGCAGCTCGGCGTCGGTTTCCCAGATCCAGTCCGAGCCTGCCTCGACCAGTTGGCGAAGCGCGTCGGCCGAATCCATGTCCGCGCACGCTGGCGCGTCATCGCGATGCACCGCCTTGCCGGACCCACGCTTGCCGCGCGCACCGATTGCTTCGTCCGCTTCCGCCATGCTGTCCCCACCCCGAAAATCAAGGTCGAACCCTCCCTCCGCGGTTCGTCGGCGGAATGTGCCCGAGAAGCATTAACGATCCGCTAACCTTAACGGCACGACCGGCACGCTCCGCCTGCGTTATTCCGCCCGGTTGTCGTGCGGACCAAGGCCGCGTTATAAGCTCATACAGGGGTGTTGCTAATGTACGCACGGATAGGGCCTTTCTTGCTGGGCGTGACACTGCTTTTCGGCAGTGGCTGTTCGCGCAGCTATGACGGCACGGTCATCATCCCGCGGCCGCTCGACGCCAGGCGCTTCTGGGAACGGCCGCCCCCCAATGTCGATTACGCGCCGCAGGTCGACAATGACGCCTTTCCGGTGCCGCCGCAGCCCCCCGGTCAATTTTCCGAACGCAGGATTTCGAAACCTGCCGTACGGAGACGACACCAGACGAGGCTTTCACCGCCGTCGCCCGCGTCGTCGGAGCCGGAAAAACAACTGGCGTGCAGGAACGTAAGCGCACCGGGTCAGCGAGTCCGCATGGTCTGCGACTGATCCCTGGAAGTACAAACCGAAGTCGCGGACAGCCCCTACAGCGATGCCGCGCCCTTCTTCGGCTCCTTTGCGCCGAGCTTGTCGAGCGCGAACCGAACCTGGCGCAAATCGTCCTGCCAACCGTCATCATCACCCATCGAACTCTCCGAAGCTGCCCGTTGCAGCCCACGGGCCTCGGATTCGATCTCACGCAACTCGGCGATCTTCTGTTCGGTGGACAGGGATTCGTCCTCGACGATTTCCTGCACCCGCATTTCCCGGAACGTGGCCATGGCGTTTCTCCTGGCTGATGTCGATCACAACGCCGTGAGCGCCCCCTCCGTTCCAGCTTTGCTGCCGCACCGACAACCCGCTGCAATCTGTATCCGCGGAACGGGATGAAGGACGTGGTTTATTCCGCCGGGAAAAAGGCCGGGCCGACCACGCGCACGGTCCGCTTGCCGGCCTCGATCGACTGCAATTGGACAACACCCGGGGCTCCGGCGCCGGACTGCGGGATTGCCGCGACGCTGCCTAGGTCCGGCTTCGGCTGAGGCAGGGGAATGATGGCATTGGACATGTCTGTCGGCGTCACCGTCCTTGCCCTGAGTTCGGCAACCCGCTGATAATAACGTTTGACGTCACAGGCCTTGAAATTTGCATCGTCCCGATAGCGGAAAGCCGATGGCAGTTCGGTGTAGGGCTTGCGCGTATCGAGCGCGACCATCTTTTCGGTTTCCAGACTGGCATCGCTCAACGTGTAGAGATCGACGGCCGGGTCATCGCAGATATAACGGCACTGATCGGCCATTCCCTTGAGATCGCCGCTTCCGGCGAATTGTGACTTTGGCGCCGGGAAGAAATATCCGTCCGACAGCCGCACGCAAAACAGCATCGCATTGCCGGCATAGGTTGCTCCACCCGTTGCGGATTGGGTCTTCGGTGCCGAGCGCTGCTCCTTCGCCCCGGACGTGCAGCCGAGCGCGAACCGAGCCTGCAGGCCCGATATGTCCCGGCCGGAATTGGACGCGGCAGCCATCTGGCGCTGCACCTCTGTCCGGTTTCTGGCAAGGTCGGCGCAAGCGTTGAAGAAGCCGCCCGTGGCACTTTGCGCCGTGCACCTGCGCTGCCTCTCCAGGCCCTGGATCGCCGCAAGCTGGCGGCGCAGTTGCGCCAGTTCGGGGCTCACGTCCCCGCCGCGGCCCCCGGAAAGCAACTGGCTTCTGATCGCGCTGCAACTATCCGCATGGGAAGACGTCGTGCCGAGTGCAAAGGCGGCCACCGTCACCAGCGCGACCATCATGAGAAGCCAGAAACGGATCATCGCGACGACACTGTCCCTGTTGCTGACGACGTGGGAAGGCACTATTTCTACTTGAGTAATCTTCAACTAAATGAGCTACACCTAATATGAATGACTTTCCGTTCCAAATAGACTTTTATCTATTGTAGTAGAAGGGCTCCTGTAAATTCGGTATTACGTTTTTATTTCAAGATTGAGACGAACCGGAAGACAATGCGACCAGACCGGCGGCTGTCGACGCTGACAGGCCATGGCCTTCCGGAACGATCAATCCGGCGTTACCGGTGCATGGCGCTGAAACCTTTGCCTGACTGCGGCGTTGATGGCCAAAGGAGAACGCGGATGTCGATCCACTTCACGGTATCGGAACTGACAAGGAACCTTTTCCATTCGCTCGGGCTGGATCACGAGCGCGCGCCGCGACCGCTCAATCCCGAGCAAAATCTGTTGCTGGAATGCTATCTGGCTGGACAAATTCCGGAATCGGCCTGGAGCGACTACGTCTTCGAAACACCAGATTTGGCCCGGCATGCCAAGGTACGGCGCCTGAGCCACTGAGCCGTTGGTTTGGAAGAACCTGAGTGGCGGGGTGAAGCCCTGATAGTCGATCTGCTTTTTGAAGCATTTCCTCGGCACTGACGAGGGTTACGAATCCAGGTGCGCCATTTCCCGCTAACTCTCACTTCCCGCTGAGGTAGGCGGGAACTGCTATTGCTTCGGGGAAGTCAGTTGCAACGTGAAGACGTTGCCGCCAATGCCCTGCGCCAAAGCCGGTGAAAAAGTCAGAGGCGTGCAATTCTTGACGGCGGCAATAGCCGCTTCGATAAACGCCTTCCGCGCCTTGTCATCGCCGGCGACCTTCGCGGCGGTCGGCCGTGGCGGACCGATCAGCGAGCCGTCGCGCTTGAAGCTGAAGCTCAGGGTGACGATGGAATTCCCCGCGTCCGCCGGCGGCGTCCAGCACGCTTGGATCGCGGCCCCGACATCATCCATTGTGTTGAGCGTCGCGGCCCGCGATGGGAGAAGCGTCCCGGCGAGCATCCCACCGGCGATCATCAGCATTGCCGCCATGCATTTCATCGCAAACCCACATCTCACTCCAGGCCGGCATTCCAGCCGGATTCGCCAAAAGGGATGTTAGAGCCGACGTCGACGATGACAATATCCGACGCGAAAAGTTGATGCTCCCGGCTTGTCTGATTACCGTCGCGCGATGTCCAGGCATGGGCTCGGAAAAGCAAAAAGGCCGGCACGGAGCCGACCTTTCCTTTCACCGATATTGCGCCAGTACATCCGTGGTCGCGCGGCGAATTCCTGACAGTAGATAGGGCTTTGGTTAACGAATCGTTAACGTCAGGCCTTCGCCTGCGATCTCACATAGGCGATGTAGCCACGCACGTCGCCGGCCGGCTCGGCGTAGGCCTTGCCGAGCTTCTTCTCGATTGCCGCCATATATTCGGTGGCCCATTGCGGCAGCGCGTAGTCGACGACAGCCAGGAACTCTAGCGTCGCCGCCAGCCGGATGTCGGCGATCGACGGGTTCTGGCCGCCGATGAACGGCTTGCCGTCCCTGAAGAAGCTATGGAAAACCTCCAACGGCTCGGCGATCGCCGCCATTGCGGCCTTCTGCGCCTCGGACTTCCTGTCGGGATGGGCATCGCTGTGGCCGACCTCGCCGGCATATTGCGGGAACCCCAGCGCCGGATATGTGGCGCGCGCCACATAGGGGTAGAGTGTGCCGATCAGGTAGAACATGGCGCTGTCGATCATCGCCCGCCTGGCCGGCGCCTTGGGATAGAATTTCTCCAGCCCATACTTGTTTGCCAGATACTGCATGATGGCGCAGCTTTCCCAAAGCACGCCTCTGGGCAGCCCCTTGTCCTCGATCATCGGCGTCAAGTGCGCCGGATTGCGGGCCATGTATTCGGGCGAGCGCGTGTGACCCCAGGCGTCCGTCTCGGCGGCATCGAACCCTGCCGCGCGCGCAAATACCCGCACCGTCATGTTGTTGACGCTCGGCTTCAGCATGCTGAGCTTCAGCGCCGGCTTTTTCGCCGCCTTGGCCTTCGCGGTCTTCGGCACCGGCTTCTTGGCTGCCGGTTTTGCCGCCGCTTTCAGCGCGGCCTTTGCCGCTGCCTTCACCGCCGGCTTCGCGACTGCTTGTGCGGCAGGCTTGGCGGCGGCTTTCGGCTTTACCTTGGCAGCCGGTTTCTTCACGCTCTTGGTCACTGTCTTTGTCTTTGCCATTGTTGTCCTCCCTCTGTTTTGTTGGCCGTCAGTATGGATTCTTCGGCGTCCGGTCGTCCGACAAGGTCGCGCGGGAGCTTTCGACAAGCGCCTGGATCGCGTCGGCAAGATGCACTTCGGCGATGTTGTAGTCGCCACGCGCGACGCGCAGCCTGTGTGCCTGCATCAGCACCTCGGCATGGGTGAAACCCGCCGGCGGCTCGAAGCGGTAGGAAGCGAGTTCGATCAGCAGGCCGAGCGGATCCTCGAAGTAGATCGAATCCATGAAGCCTCGATCCTTGACGCCGCTGTGCTTGATGCCGCGCTCGTCGAGCCTGGCGACCGCCTGCAGGAAGGTGACGCGCGACACCGCGAACGCGATATGATGCACGCAGCCCGGATCGGTCGGCGTGCGGCGCTTGACCGGCGTGCGGCTCTCATCGGTGAAGACGGTGATGAGCCGGCCGTCGCCGGGATCGAAATAGAGATGGCTTTCGCTGGCCTTGTCGAGGTTGGGCTGCTCGAAGATGAACGGCATGCCGAGCACGCCTTCCCAGAAATCGATCGAGGTCTGGCGCCCTGCGCCGACCAGCGTGATGTGGTGAACGCCCTGCGATTGCAGTTTCTGCATTGGCCTTCTCCCCGCGGCATCGATTGCCCGTCAGGATCTGCCTGGCACCCGGCATTCCGCGCAGCGCTTCAGCCGTGCCTCGAAATCCATGAGGTGATGCTAATGCAATCGGTGACGCGGCGCCAGAAGCGGCACGTCCTATCGTTGCACGAAGGGCGAAGTCGCTCTGGGCCGCGAAAGCCTGCGGGATCTCTTCAAGGGATGGCGGCACGATCGCGACGCGAAAGCAGTCCGCATCGTGGCGGCCGAAGCAACGACTAGGCGACGGCCCTGAGCTCGGCTTCCGCAAGCATCCCCACGCCGCCACACTCGGTGCAGATAAGGGTCTTTCCTGGGCAACTGGTCTGATGCGTCCCTTGCGGGCAGCAATGCCCTTTCGATGCGCTCCATCGGGAGCAATCGAAAACCTTGCCGCCGCCATGGCAATGCGGGCAAATCATCTTCAGTGACGCCATTCCAACTCTACCCGACCCAAAATCCGCACTGCCGCGGATGCTACCCCCGGCACCGCAAGTAACAGAGATTGCTGTGCCTTCAAGCGCCGCAGCCTGACTTAAATTGGGTGGATTGGAGGCTTTGAGCCTTCGGACCCTCCGAAATTTGCCAATCCACTGGCCAAACGAGGTCCGCGCGGATGCGTGTCCGGGTGCCGTCCGCCCCTCTCTATTCTTAGCCTCTATTCTCAGCGCAGGATCGCCACGAAATTTGGATAGGGCTGCTTCTTTCATCTATTCGGCCGATGCGCCAACTCATCCCGAGGACCATATTGAAGGTGATCCTACGGATCACCGAGCAGTCCGAAGCCAGTCCCTTTGCGACTACTCCAAGGCCCGCCTGACTCCCGGTCGGCGGGCCTTTCCCATGCAGGCGGCCAGGGACGAGCTCGGGGCGCAGGAGCGGATGGCGCGCAGCCGGAACCGCCTCGATCAAAGATTGAAGACGTGCGAGGCGGTCAGCCCGGCCAGCAGCACGCCCGCAAGAAGAGCGATGATCGAGGCAAGGAACCAGCGCAGCGTGACCCGATAGACCGGCTCGTCGTCGTCGCGTGGCAGCAGCGAACGCCACAATGCGACGAGTTGCAGAACGATGGCCAGCGCGAGAAGGACCGTCGCCAGGATCGAGGCAATCGTCCATCCGCCATCGGCTTCGAAATTCCAGTACCGCAGGAAGAGGAGCGAAAATCCGAGCAATACGGTGATCGCGGAGATCACACCTTGTCGGTAGCCGCCGGGCAAGGGAACCCTGCGTGCCTCGATGGCCTGAAAAGCCGGTTCGATGGCCTCGTCGGGATGGCCGTCCTGGCGCTTGGAAGGGTCGATCATGGAGGCAACATATAGTTGGCGGGCCCTGGAGGTCGGCGCGGGCTCCCGTTCAATCGATACGAACGAGGAAGCCCTGCGGCCGTCATCATCATCCTGGTGCCTTCGTCGCGCAAGGTGAGTGGCTCGATGCCATAAACAGTCGTATCTACCCGTGCCCCTACTGCGGACAGAAAGTGGATCAGCGCGACTTGGCCAGGTATTCTGGCACGAGGCGTCACGTCATAAGCCGTCAGCCTGCAGAAGGAGCAACGATCTCGAGTTCGGAAGATGGCGACAAAACGAGAAAGGCGCGTCAGCCGGAGCCAGCGGGCCTCGATTCCAGCCCACGGCGATTACGTGGGCTCAGTGTCGATCGGCGGCGGACACGCCACCTGAGCCACAACGCTCTACAGTTTCTCAGGCCTGGTCAGTTCCGGCTTCTTGGAAGCCACAGCCGCTGGTCCATTAACCACTGTCATGGATAGCGCGGACCCAAAACCCAGGTTAAACGGTTGGGCTATATGGAAAATCACCAGCATAGATTTTATTGCCATATCGAGGCTGACGGATCATGGGGCGTGTGGGACTGCGTCCGCAACAAGCCAGCAACATTGGGCGGCGGAGACCTGATCGGTTGCACTGCGCAAAGAGCTGAAGCTGCGGAACAGGTCTTGACGAGTATTTACAGCGGCGGGCTCGATGCACTCGCAGTTCGGATCGCCGGGATTGTCAGCCAGCGCGGTCGCACGCACCAACGGTGCATCTGGAACGAAAAGCCCACCACCACGGAGGCAGTGACGGGCTCTTAATTGTCAGCTCGATCGAGGGGACCGAGCTCCCGAAGAATTTCGCCGAGCGTAATCGGTTTCAACAACAAGCCCGTGCGTTAACCGCCGTTGGCAGGCGGTGCCGGAGCTGGTGCCGCCGGTGCAGGTGCTGCTGGCTTCGCCGGAGCCTCAACCTTGGGCGCTTCAACCTTTACGTTGATGTCCTGCCCATTGCCGCCGTGGATATTGATAACGCCTGTGAAGAACAACAAGACAACAATTGCGATGATTCCGAGAACAATGGCGACGACGGTGCCGCCGCCTCCAGAGTTTACAACAGTTGGGCCGTCCGCCATGACTTTCCTCTCCAATTTTCCATTTACAACGGCTGAGTAACGGCCCCCGCACACATGCGTTCCGCTGTGAGGCTAAGGTCCAGGAAGTCACCCGACTGAAGTCCTGCGCCGCAACCGGAGCCTGGCAAGCACGTTAGGATCGCACCTGCGTTGCCCCTCGGTGGAGCGCGCAAATCCCTGTTGTGGATGTGGCCTAGTGGTGACTGTCGTGAGATTTTTGGAAGCGGGGCAACCGGTGAGTTTTGTCGAGAGAACGATTGTCCATCACGGCGGAAGTCAGGCCGCGAATGACAACAATTCCCCCGCTCCTGATACCTCCTCGGCCTTGGACCTCCTTTCGTCGGAAGATGATAAGATGGCGGACCTCGTCAGACGAACCGAGAGACTTGGTGTTGTCGTTGTCGTAGCCATGGCAATTGGCCTGGCCGTCGTACCAGCCCTTTGCTTTGCATTGAGCCGCGGGATATAGCTCGCCGCCTATCTGCGCATAGCCGGCGCGCTCGTGGTACAAGGTTGCCGCACACCCACCCAAGGCTTCTGTGACGTTCAAGTTGCCGGCTTGATCCATTCTCTGTGGCTGCCGGCCTCGTGCGCAAAGTCGGTGCGCGCTACATAAGACAGCATTTATGCAGCGCGGAGGAACGAATATCGAGATCAGGGCTTTCCTCTCGGCGCGTCTTTGCCTCTAGGCCGGCGCCTACGGCTTGTTCGTTGGAGGACCGATGTTGATTAGAAAAATGATTGCGTCGTCGGTTATCCTGGGAGCGCTGACGGGAGGCTGCCTTGCTCAAACGACCGACGACCCGTCAATCACAGCGTGCAAATCCACCGGACTGTTGGCGCTTCAGGAAAAGTCCAAAGACATCAGCGACCTCGTGATCGACATGGAGAGTGTCGCGATGAGCAAGGCCGACACCAACGTTGAGGACGTTCCCGTCAAGATGGTTGTGCTGGGCGAAGCCTATATCGCTCGAAACGGGAAAACCGGCACACCAGACCGTTTTGTCTGTTTGCTGGGCGACAAAGGTAAAGTTCTGCTGACGTTCTTCACGGCCAAATGAAAGAGAAATCCGAACGCAGTTCGATAGTAGTGCTGGTTTTCATCCCATGCGGCTTCTGGCTGTTGGCAGAGTTGGTAATGGCTGCCACCGGGTTGACACCGCCGGCAAAACTGACGGCACTTGAGGGAATAACGGAGAACCCCACGAAGAAAATCTACGAGATGCATTACGACCCTGGCATGCCCGAATAGATGGGAATGGCGATCCTCGCGGCTCGCCACACCCATCAGTGCCCTAGATGCTCAGGCCTTGCCGGCCAGCGCGTTCAACTTGGCGCAGAACTCAGCATGCGGTTTGCTCATCGCCGCGTCCTGGCATTCCTTCATCATGGCAGTCTGATGCTTCTTCGACATCTTTGCCCAGACCTTCTTCATGTCGGCATCCGCCTTCATGGTCTTCATGGTCTTATCAGTGAAGAAGGGGGCCATCATCTTTGGCTCGTCGAGGATACCGGCCAACGCCGAGCCGGCAATCACGGTAGCAGCCAAGGCGCCTAAGCAGACAGTTTTGAAGTTCATGGATTGTCTCCTCTCTCTCCTGACGCCGAATTGGCGACAGCGCATTCATTTAGATGATGCTCATATAAGCAGGTGGTCACGTTTTAGTGAGAGCCCGGTGATGCGCAAGCTTGACTGAACATTAGAGATCGCTAACAGTTTCCATCTGCGGCAGGGCGGGCTCCCCTGCTGAAGATCGGCTGAAAAGCCCTGATCGGCCCGCGTTCTCCCACGAGGCGCGGGCTTTCAACCGCCAGGGGCAGAGATGGCCGGCAATCCGGTCACGACCTACATCGTCAGCGTATTCGAGAAGCCGTACTGGCGGACCGTGCTGACCACCAAGGACAAGCAGAAGGCGTTCGATATGGCCAAGGAGGTTGGCGACCAGGTTCGGGTGGAGAAAATCACTCCGAAGCCGAAGAAGCGCTAAAGGCTCGGCGCAGTCGGCGACACATCCTGTGATAGATTGGCGAGCTTTGCAGGTCTCGGGCTGCGTGCGTGAGCAGCAGGACGACAAACAGAACCACCACCGCAGATGCGAACCCGGTAACGAGAGCCATCCGCGCAAACGTCGCTGACGTCTGGATGTTCCTTTGAAAATAGCCGGCGCTCGACGTGCTCGCGCAAAGCGGCTTGATCAATGAAAACGGTCAGATTGAGGAGCTGCGCAGAAAGCGCGTCGCCCTTTCGGCTTATAGCGCAGCTTGCGTCTGGCAGACCGATTGTCCTGGAGCGGCTGATTGGTGAGTTCAAAATAACTTGTGTAATCCAAGAGTCTTAGGACATCATCGGCAGCCATGAACTGTGCGGCAATTCCACTTTCCGCGGGATATAGCTCGCCGCCTATCTGCGCGTAGCCGGCGCGCTCGTGGTACCAGGCTGCCGCACACCAACCCAAGGCTTCTGTGACGTTCAAGTTGCCGGCTTGATCCATTCTCTGTGGCTGCCGGCCTCACATCCTTGAGGAGCGCCCCCCTGACGACCCCTTCATTCCTTACGCATTTGTAAGGTCTGCGTCGTGTGAAAGCATGAAGATCGATTGTGAAGAGTGACCTTTATTCGCGGGCCGAGAAAGGAGATTGTCGCGATGGATGGTTCCGATGTTTACGTGTTGGGCGAGCGGCCATCCGAGCGGGGCGCTTATAGCGATTACCGATCAAGCCATCAGAACGCTGGCTACGGCGACAGTTACCTGAGAACGTTCTGTTCCGGCTACTATGCTGCGTTGTGGTCGCGTATCGAACGACCTCTCGTCGAAAGCATTCTCAAGTCTTTTGCCGGGCCGGACCGCAGCTGTCTTGACTTCGCGTGCGGCACAGGCCGCGTTACAAATGTCGCAGGCCCACTGTTTGGCGTGGTGGTTGGGGTCGATGTCTCCCAATCCATGCTTGCTTGCGCGCAGGTTCCGGAGACAGTGACGCTGGTGAAAGCCGATCTGACGGTCTCCCCGCTCCCCAGAAGATTCGACGTGGTTACGGCTTTTCGATTCTTCTTGAACGCTGAAGGCACTCTTAGGAAAGACGCACTTTTGGCTATTCATGAGCATTTGAACGAGGGCGGGTTGCTGGTTTCCAACATCCACATGAACGCATCCTCGCCAATGGGGCTGGTCTATCGCTTTCTAAACCGATGTCAGGGACGCGTCGTGCGCAATACGCTGAGCGTCCAGGCATATCGCCAGATGCTCGTTTCCAATGGCTTCGTCGTCGAACAGGTCATTGGTTACGGGTACTTGCCGCGGCCCGGATGGCTGCTACCAAGGCTTTGCGAAATGTTGGTCGGGCCCGTTGAGACGATAAGCAGGAGAGCCGGTATCCCGGAGCGCTTTGCCCAAAATTTCTTGGTGGTGGCGAGAAAACGCTAGTCGAGCCCCCATAGAAGCGGACCCGGCGGATGGCCCACTCCCCGGCAACTCGGGGAGTTGAACATTTGGGGAAACCTGTTCGGTGACGGCCACGGCTTTTCTCGGCGGGGCGAAAGCACATGTGCACACTTTCAGCTGTTGGCGCCCGTAGAGCGGCCAGCGATGGGAGAAAAGTGCGCTTCGCAGTCAACGGCTACTGCGGCCGATATTACCGCCCACCTACAGTGTACGGCGTGGCGCGGTATCAATTTTGCGGACAGAACTATGCCCTGATGTGGCGAGCCAACGAGGCAGTTCGTTTATGACTTCTACTGCAACGGCAATGGAAATCGTTGGTACGCCGCCCAAGGTATACATACGAGCGCCTATGTTATTGAAATAGAATATTAAAATGGTTCAGAGAAGAAGGCTAGCCATACCTCTGGCAGGAAAACCGCGCCCGCCGGAGGTTATATAATTCCATAATTCTGTAAGTTCTGCTTCGACGGCGTCTGCCCCCCCATCGAATTGAAGTAGAGGTAGCTGGTTGTTCACGTGGTGTTACCTCGTTCTGCCACGATTTTGTCAGCCACACGCCAGGCGTTTGCCATGATCGTGAGCGTTGGGTTGGCTCCGGTCGCGGTGGGAAACAGCGAGCCGTCCACGACATAGAGATTTTCGACCTCGTGGGCGCGACACCATTTGTCGAGCACGGAACTCTCAGGGTCATCACCCATGCGCGCCGTGCCGTGCTGATGGGAACAGTTGCCCGTTATACGATCGGCGTAGACCTTGCGGATATCCAAGGCTCCACTCGCTTCGAGGATGTCGGCAGCTCGATCGATGAGATAACGACCCTGGTCAAGGTCATTGCGGTGTGGCTTGAGGGTGATGCGTGCAACCGGCAGCCCCCAGGCGTCGACGACCTCGTCATCAAGATCGATCCGATTCTCGTGCTGCGGCATATCGTGAAGAACCATTGCGACGGCGAGCGAATGGTTGAAATATTCGCGGTCGATTTTCTTGGCTTCCGCGCCCCATGTCGGCGCCCCCGGCAGGTGCCAGTTGATCGGCAGAGGAATGCCGACGCCCGCGACGGCGAGGTGCCCGCCCGAAACAAAACCGCGCGAGGGGTCGTGCTCGTAATGTTGGAAGGTCGACGCACTGACGTAGCCGCCACCGGCCCAGGCATAGATCGGATCTTCATATGTGCCGACGGCTGCGGAATATTCATGAAAGGTAACATTGCGGCCAACCAGGTCGTTGCCGTTGGCTACGCCGTTGGGGAAACGGCCCGACTTCGACAACAGCAGAAGACGTGCCGTCTCGACGGCGCCGCAGGCGAGGATAAAAAGGTCTGCTTCCTGCTCGAACAGGTTGCCTTCGCCGTCTTCGTAGATGGCGGCCTTGATCCGCCCCTGCCGGTCGAGCGTCAGTTCTCGTACCACGCATTGGGGTCGAAGGTCATAATTCCCCGTCGCGGCGGCATCAGGCACGAAAATGTTGAGGGCCGACGACCGCGTTCCCGTCGGGTCCCCGTGCTGTTGGGCGAAGGCACTGATGACTGTTGCCCTGCGTCCGTTGTAAGGGCGTGAGAGCGCTGCCTGCGGGAGTGGGAACGAATTCCAGCCGAGCGCCGAGCAGCCTTTATGAAATTTCTCCACATAGCGGGAAACCGGCATGGGCGGGCAGGGATAGCCGCCGGAGCGATGCGATTCGAAGTGATTGGCACCCGCTTGCCCAGACACGCCGAAAGCCCATTCGACCTTCAGGTAGTAGGGCTCAAGTTCGTCATAGGTGATCGGCCAATCCGCGAGGCTCGCGCCGGCAAGGTCGCCGGCGATTGTTCTCAGGCGGAAATCGTTTTGCGTGAACCGGGGTAGCCATCCCTGCCAATGGACCGTACCCCCGCCGACCATCTGCGGCACCGGGCAGAACTGGTCTATCCTGGCCCTAGAGGATGCAGTTTCCCGCCATGTACGCGGGTTGAGCAAGGGATCGGGCCATAGATTATATCGATTGATATTGGCGAGTTCGTCGCCGCCGAAGCTTTCACGTTTACGCCATGGGCCTTTTTCGAGCGCCACTACCTTGACCCCGGCTTCGCAAAGAACCTTGGCAGCGGTCGATCCGGATGCGCCCGCGCCGATGATGACGGCCTCGGCTCGGGCGGGCTTGTTGTTAAAGGCCATCGTGAAACTCCCTGACCTTCTCGGCTTCTCCTTCGGCAAAGAACGGTAGCGTCGTATAGCGGCCTTCATGAACGTCCTTCATGGATAGGGGGCCGTGAAACCCTATCGTCTTCCAGCCCATCTGCTGCCTGTTGCCGCCGTAGATGGGGTCAGCGTAAAAGCCTTGCCGGGTGTGAACGACCAATAGAGGAAAGAAATCCAGGTCGATTTCCGTCGATGTCTGCTGCAAGGCTGGTCCAGAGGAGTCGGCTGCCTCATCCACGCCGGGGGCAGCCTGACCGCGTGCATCGACGGCTCTGAGGATGCTGTCCTGTTGTTCGGGAGTAAGAGCGACGAAATTGGCCGAGAAGGCAGATTGTGCGCGTGTGTCCAGATCGGCAATGCCCTGGTTGTACTTGGCGCGCAGGATTTCGATCCGCTGGCGCCAGGACTCGGCGGCTTTCCCTTCCAGGACTTCAAAGCCCGAGCCGTCCGGCTTGGCGAAGATGAAATCGATCCCCGACAGGTAGCGGTCGATGAAGTCGATGCAGCCCGCTTCAAGCGCGCCCGGAGTGTCGTCGGACGGGATGATCCGCGCCATCGCCGCTTCCACGGTCGCACGCTGGTGCGGCGTGAAGAACGTCGGTTCCGCCATGCTATGTTTCTCCCTTTCGGCGCTTCCATGTTGGGAAGCGGTGATCGCGGCTTCCCGCCGCCGGTTACGGCTTAGCCATCTCGGAATTGACGAACGCCAGACTTTCGCGAGCTCCGGCGGCTGGATCTGGCCAACTGTCGAGTTCGTTGCAGACCCAGCCTTCGTAGCCGATATCTTTCAGTGTTCGGATAACGGCCGCGTTATCACAGTCCCCGCGCCCCACCGGCACGAAGGTGAACGGCTCGCGTTGCCAACCCTTCAGATGCACGTAGGAGATGCGCGCAGCGTGTTCGCGGACCATCGCGGCTGCGTCGCCGCCAGCTGCCGCCAGATGGCCGGTATCCGGGCAGAAATTGATGCCGGTCGTTGAGAAGATTTTGCGTACTTCGGCCGGGTTCTCGACCATTGTGGTGAGGTGAGGGTGGTAATGCGCGGCTAGCCCGCGCTTCTGCGCGATCAACTGCACCTTGTCGAGCGCGTGGGAGAGATTGTCGTAGTCCTCCATACGCGAGCCATCGAAGCGCCGGGCGCCGCCACCGACCACTAAATGATCACTGCCGAGAGCCTGCGCGGCATCTGCCGCTTTTTCGATACGGGACAGCTCTTCTTGCAAGACGTCGTGAAAAATGAAATTGGCGCCGCAATAGACCGCTACCAGGGCAAGCCCCGTCTCCGAAAGAAGCTTGTGCAGGGTGCGGTAGCCGTCTTCTTGCCCGTCCAACACGTTGCCGTCGAAGAATTCGATGCCTTCATAGCCGGCTTCGGCTATCTCCGATGCGGCTTTCGCCATGTCGCCGAAGGTTCGGTATGATAGGCGGCTGATCGACGTGATCCCGACAGGATCGCCTCCCAGCGGGCCCCAGCAGTTGGCGTGATACGCCATCCTCCATTTCGGCACGGTACGTCCTCCTTGATGCCCCCGACCTAACGCCGGGCCAGCGCGACGGCGCCGATGATGATCGCTCCTTTGATGATCTCCTGAATGGAGGTCGAAAAACCCATTACGAGCAGGCCGAATCCTACGATGCCGATGAATATCGCGCCGACAACCGAACCTATGATGCTGCCGCGTCCACCGAAAAGGCTCGTGCCGCCGATGATGACGGCAGCAATGACGTCCAGTTCGAGTCCTGCCCCGAGACTGGGGTTGCCGGCCGTACTGCGCGCGGACAGCATCAGGCCTGCAAGCGCTGCGGTAAAGCCGGAAAGCGTAAATGCCAGAAGCTTGATACGATCGGTCTGCACGCCGGAAAACCGCGCGGCCACCACATTGCCGCCGGTGGCGAAGACCCGCTGACCGAGCGGCGTGAGGTGGAGCACGTAAAAGCCGACGATCGCCACGATCGCTGTCCAGACGATGGGCGCTGGCAGGCCGAAGGCGGACCCGCCCCACAACGCCTGGGTGAAGTCGTCCGATACGATGGGAACAGAGCGCGTGCCGGTAATCGTCAATGCGATTCCCGATAGAACCGAGAGCATGCCTAACGTTACGAGAAAGGAGGGAATACGCAGCAGCGTGACCAGCAGACCGGAAAAAGCGCCAACAATCGCCCCGAAAAGCAGCGTCAACAGAATCGATGAGACCCAGCCGAACCCGGACTCAAGCAAGAGTGCCGCGACCATGCCGGCAAGGCTGGCCATCGAGCCGACGGAAAGGTCGATTTCGGCGGTGATGATGACGAATGTCATCCCTACCGCCATGATCGACACGATCGCAGTGATTCTGAGGATCGCTTCGGCTGTGCCGACCGTTGCGAAGCCCGGTGCCGTAGCCACGAAGTAGAGCGTAACCAGTCCGAATATGATGTAAGTTATATTGTCCCTGAAAAATCGCGTCACAGCCGGAAACCGCGCTGATGTATCGGATTGGGTCGTGCCACTCATTGCGCTTTCCGTCCCGTAATGATCTCGCTGTTCCCTTTGAGCAGAAGGGCTTGAAGTTGCGCAGGCTCAATTCCCGCCGGTGCGCTGCCTGTCAGCCGGCCGTGCTCCATGATCATGATGCGGTCGCAGAGCGTCGCCATTTCGTCGAGTTCGGAATTGACCAGCAACACGCCGAGCCGATCTTCGTCCACGGCCCGCCTCAACGCGGCCGCCATGTCGGCCTTGGCGCCGATATCCACGCCCGCAGTCGGTTCGTCGAGAATAAGCAGGCGCGGCCGGCTGGCCAGCCACTTTGCTACCACCACCTTCTGCTGGTTGCCGCCGCTCAGTTCGCTGGCTGGCTGCGAGGGTTCGCGGGCGACGAGCGCGAGGCCGCTCGTTCCATATTCAAATAATTTACGAATTCGGTCATGCCAAACGATTCCTAATACACCGCCGCTGGCAACCCGCCGGAGATTGGGCAGTGCTATGTTGGTTTCAAGCGAATGATCGATCACCAGGCCTTCCAGCCTGCGGTCCTCCGGGACGAAACCGACACCCTTGCCTAACACGTCATGAGGCTTGCCCGGCCGAACGGTGCGGCCCTCGATCTCGATCGTCCCCTGCGCGTCGGGGACAAGCCCCGTGATCGCTTTGCAAAGCGTCGAGCGGCCGGACCCGACCAGTCCTGCTATGCCGACGATCTCGCCGGGCATTACCGTCAGATCGATATTGTTAAGGGTTCGTGCCGTGCTGAAATTATGAAGTCTGAGAACTGGAACGTCCGTGGGCACTGCCTCAACCCTCGGCCGAGACGGTTTGCCGATTGGGCGACCGGCTCGCGCCGTACTGCTCATTTGTTTCGAGATATCTTCAACACGTGTATCGGCGATTGCAATCGGGGCACTGCTCTGGCCATCGCGCAAGATGGTGATGCGGTCAGCTACCCGCATGATCTCTCCCATGCGGTGGCTGATATAGACGATGCCGTTCCCCCGCTTCACCAGATGCCCGATGAGTTCGAGGAGCTTTTCCACCTCGCGTGAGGTTAGCGCGGAGGTGGGTTCGTCCATGATCAGTACGCGCGCGCCGAACGATGTGGCTCGTATGATCTCGACTACCTGTCTTTGTGCGAAGGGAAGGCTTTCCACTGTCGCGCCGACGGGGATGGTGAACCCACTATCCGCAAGCAACTCGCGGCTCTTTTTTCTGATAGCGCGACGGTCGATCCGGAAGCCGCTGCGCAGCGGTTCACGGCCAAAGAAAATATTCTCGGCCACGCTCAGGTTCGGCAGCAGACTGAGTTCCTGAAAAATCATGGCCACGCCGCGACTGAGCGAGGCGCTCACGTCGGTCGGCGTTATTTCCTTACCCTCTATGAGGATTCGGCCGGCATCGGCGTGATGCACGCCCATCAGAATTTTCATTAAGGTCGATTTGCCGGCGCCATTGCCGCCAAGAAGCGCGTGCACCTCGCCTGGGCGTATGTCGAAATTGACTCCACGCAAGACCTCGACGCTTCCGAAATGCTTGACGATATCGTGCATTTCGACCAGGGCCGGCTCCCGGTTTACGCCAGTCGATTTATGGGAGGTGGAAATTACCATGCTCTTTTTGACCGGCAGTGGCGGCGGTCGGAGAGCCGGCCGCCGTCGTCCATTGTTTCAGAAACACTCGCCGTTGCAGAGATCGATTACCGATTTCGGCGCCGGCTCCTTCGTCACCAGTTCGAGCGCGCTGATCAGGTTGAGCTTCTTGACCCTCAAGGTCGGAACCTCGACATAGGGTGGCACGGACTTACCGAGCAGGCCAAGGGCTGCCGCCTTCGCTTCCGCCACGCCCTGGTCGTAGGGGCGTTGCGCGCCGACAGCCAGGAAATCGCCGCGTGCGACGTTGAGGGCGCTGTCCTGCGCGAGGTCATTCGTCGTGACGATGATACTGCGGCCGAGCGTTTTGGCGGCGGCGACCACTTGCTGGGCTGGCGTATCCCAAGCCACGAAGATGCCTTTCAGGTTGGGGTGGGCGGTCAGCATCGCCGTTGCGACACCATATGCCTTCTCGGGCGAGGTGAATGTACCGACATCGACGAGTTTGATGCCGGGATGTTCCTTGAACGCTTTTTCCGCGCCGACCTTGCGGGCGGCAACAGAGTAGTAATAGTCGTAGACCAATGTGATGATGCCGACTTCACCTTCACCGCCAACCGCTTTGACGAGTTCCTGCGCGGCGTAATAGGCGTTCTTCTCGTTATCGGATGCGACGACCGTGAGGTAGTCCTTGCCGGGCGCCATGCCGACAGGAACGTTGTCCATGAATACCAGCTTGATGCCAGCTTCAGCCGCTTTCTTATAAGCGGCGGCTTCGCTTTGCGGGTCGATCGGGATGGAGAAGATCACATCGGGCTTGCGGGCAACCATCTGCTCCAGATCGCTGATCTGCGTACCCGGCTGGAATTTGGCGTCGGTCACGGCGACGACCTTGATGCCGTACTTTTCCAGCGTCGTCTTGATGCCGGCGACTTGCAGGGTCGGCCAGCCTGCATCCATCGTGTGCATCACGATGCCGGCGGTGAAGTTCTTCGATTTGAGTGCTGCGATATCCTCGTCCGATATTTTGAGCACGTCGGGCGAAGAGGCCGGCGCGCCATCGGGATAGCCCGGCACGACCTGCCCCGTCGGGGAGATGGGCAGCGGCTCCATGAGGGCGGCCGCCTCCGGCGGAATGGTCTTGGTATCCTGTGCGAGCGCCGGCATGGCCAGTAGTGCCGCCGCCGCAACGGAAACTCCGATAGAACGCAGAAATTTCATTTTCATTGCCTCCCGCTTGCTGTTGAGTTGAAAAATAGAACGCTAGTTCCCGTATGGCATCAGGCCGCTGGTCGGTGCCCCCGAGTAATTCAGATAGACCGTCTTCTTGCGCAGATAGGCTTCGAGGCCATGGCTGCCGTCGTCGCCGCCGAAGCCGCTGTCGTGATATCCGACATGGAAGCCCTGGAGGCTCTCCGGGCCAACGCGATTGACGTATAGTTCGCCGAAGGCAACCTCGTTCACCGCACGCATTATCTTTGTGATGTCGTTGGTGAAGAGATATGCCGACAGCCCATAGCGGCTGTCGTTGGCGTGATGAACGACCTCTTCGAAACTGTCGAAAGGCATGATCGGCACGACGGGCCCAAAGACCTCGTTCTTCAAAATGGACATCTCTGGACGCACGTCGGTGATGACTGTCGGATTGTAATAGAAGCCGCCGGCATGGGGCGGCTTTTCGGGGCGGTTGCCGCCAATGACAATTTTGGCGCCCTGCTCGACGGCTTCGGCAACGCGCCGTTCGACTTTTTCCAGTTCGGCACGGCTGACCTTCGGGCCAAGATCCGTCCCGTTGTCCATCGGATCGCCGATCCTCAAGGCCTGGCTGGCGGCGACGAATTTCTCGACAAAGCGGTCGTAAACCGGACGCTCGACGTAGGTCCGCTCGTTGCAGATGCAGACCTGGCCGCAATTCATGTAGCGTGAGGTGACGGCGGAGCGCACGGCGATGTCGATGTCGCTGTCGGCCATGACGATGAAAGGAGCCTTACCGCCGAGCTCTAGGGAGAGAGGCGTCAGATTAGCCGCGGCGTTGCTCATGATGCGCTTGCCGGTCGGTACGCTGCCGGTCATCGTGATCAGGTCGAGTTCGGGGCTCGCGCAGAGCGCTTCGCCGACGATCGGGCCGGTGCCGGTTATGATGTTCACCACACCCGCCGGAATGCCCACCTTGTGGAAGATGCGCGCCATGGCCAGGGCGGACAAGGGCGTGTCCTCATGGCTCTTCAGGACGATCGTATCGCCGGCAATCAGCGCCGGCGCCACCTTGCGGGCAACGAGCGCGAACGGATAGTTCCATGGTATGATCGCGCCGACGACACCGATGGGAACGCGCTGAATCCATATCTGTTCGCCGGCGTAATCGGATGGCAGGATCTCGCCCTGGATACGCCGGGCGAATTCAGCAAAAAAATCAAAAAACTCGGCGGAGCCCGCGACTTCGCCGCGCGCTTCGTTGATGGGCTTGCCCTGCTCTCGGACGATCAGCCGGGCGTAGGATTCTGCGTTACCGCGAATTTCGGCGGCGACCTTGCGCATGTAGCGGGCTCGTTCGAGCGGCGCGAGTGCACCCCATGCCGGCTGCGCGCGGCGGGCTGCGGCGATCGCCTCTTCGGTCATGGCTGCATCGGCCATGGCGACCTCGGCAAAAGCCTCGCCCGTCGCCGGGTTGATGACCTCCCGATGCTTGTCCGCCCCCCGGAATCGACCGTCAATCAGCATCTCGCCTGATGGGATAGTGTCGTGCATCATCACTTTCCTCTTAGATTGTCGTGGCCGACGTCTTGCGCGAACGCGTGAGCGCAACGGCGTAATCGATGGCTTCCACAAGGCTGTCGGCGTTCGCGACCCCTTTGCCGGCGATGTCGAACGCGGTTCCGTGATCGACGGACGTGCGGATAATGGGCAGGCCTAGCGTGACGTTGACGCCATTCAACGCTTCCCAGGCGCCGGTCTTCGGGTTGGTATGAAAGCCTAGAAGTTTCACCGGGATGTGGCCTTGATCGTGATACATGGCGACTACCGCGTCGTATTGCCCGCCCCTCAACTTGACGAACACGGTATCGCCCGGCAGCGGTCCGTCCACGGAAACGCCTTTGTCGCGATAGGCTTTGACGATGGGGGCCGTTATATCGATGTCCTCGCGCCCGAATATACCGCCTTCGCCCGCATGAGGGTTCAGGGCGGCGACACCAATTCGCGGAGCCTCGATCCCGAGGTTCCGCAACGCGCCCAGCGTCAGGTCGAGGGTTCGAGCCAAGCGCTCCGGTGTCAGCAGCTTCGGCACGTCCGCCAAGGCCACGTGCGTCGTCAGGTGCGTGACGCGAAAATCGCCATGGGCGAGCATCATGACCGAGCCGGACGTGCCGGTCAGATGCGCCAACATGTCAGTGTGACCGGAAAATGCGTAACCCGCGAGATTAAGCGCTTCCTTGTTCAAAGGTGCTGTGACGATGCCATCGATCGTGCCGGCGACAGCCAGGTCCACCGCTCGTTCGATGGCAAGATAGGCGTGCCGACCCGCCTCGGCGCTGACAATGCCGATAATTGGTGCCTGGCGGCCCGGCTCGATGGCAACAACCCCCGCACCGCCGGTGACGGCGCCCGGGCGCGCGACGCGTGCCAGGCGAGATAAGCCGAGGCCGTCCGCGGCGGTGTCCAGTGCTTCCGCGCAGCCGATGATCGTCAGGCGCAGCGTACCGTCACCAAGCCGACGGCTGCAGCGTGCGACGGCCTTCATGACGATTTCCGGGCCGACGCCAGCCGGATCGCCGACCGTGATAGCTAACGAGGTCTTCTCATCCGATCGCATTCGATGCCTCACGGAAGGTGCTTCAGTGCTCATTTAGAGCGTAGCAAAAGAATTCAATAAACGTCAATAAGAAATCATAAACGATCAAAAAGCATCAAGTAGAAATTTGGAAATCAGATCGACCGGCCCGAAACCGCCTGATTTGGAAATCACGTCCAACCCATTCCAGCGACCGGCGCGGAAGCGGCTGGCGGGCGCACCGTCGGCAAACTGGCCAGCGACGAGAAGGCCGTCGGCCGAAAGGGCGCCGGTTAAAATGTCGAGAGTTTCTCCACCGGTGACGAAAAGGCTGCCCGGACGCGGCAGGCAGCGTGCGGCGCGAGCAAGCCACGCTTCTATTCGCTCCGATATGTCCGAACCGGTGCTGTAGACGGGCAAAAGAGGCGTGATGAGCCGGCTGTCTCCACGAGCTATCGCGGCGGCCACATTTTCGAACCCGGCCCCGTCTGTCGCCACCTCGACATGCATCCCCGCTGCCGTTGCATCGAGATGGGCGATCTGTCGTATCGTTTGGGGATGAGCGGTGCCGGCGATGAGCAGTTTGGGTCGTTGGAAGGAGGTGTGTGTGCGCGGCGGGGGAATATGAAGGACACGCGCCAGGGCGGATGCCACGCCGGATGAGCCGCACAGGATGACGTCCGGTCGGGAGGCCGCGATCGTTGCGATCCGTTCAAGGTCGTGATCCGTCTCGGCGTCCCAAAGGCTGATGCCTTGAGGCGTGGAAGCAGCGTCCGGCGAACGCGCTTTCACATCGAGCCCCAGGGCGGCGAGCTCGCTGGCCAGGAGTGTCGGTTCGCGCATCCAGGCTTCGCCGGGGCCAGCGCGTGACATGACGCATCCCGATCGGACGATCCGCCCCTGGGCCGGCAAGGCAGGCGCGATGACGATCGCGCGTTCAGGTGCGATCCTGTGGATCGCGGCGATTTCACGCGCGGCGTGGCCCCTCAGGCGGCTGTCGATCTTATGGAATGGCCGCCTGGCCGCGAGCAGCCATGGCAGGCAGTTCATGAAGATTTCGGCTGCGGCCGTGTCGGACAAATCGCGCGCACCGGTCGAGCAGGCGAAGGCGGCCGCCACCGGTTGTGCGCGTGTGACCAGGAGCGAGCCCGCGGGGCCGGTGAAGCAAACCGCCGTATCCAGCGCGCCCGACAGGTCGTCGGCGAGAACGCGTATCCCCTGTGTCAACCGGTAGAGCCCGCAATGGCCGGCGCGATGGTCAATTGCACGTCGATCGCGTCGTATTCGCGGCGTATCGCCATCGGCAATTCCTCGTCGGTGATGATCTCGTCGACATCGTCGACCGTGCAGATCTGACAGAAGCTCTGTCCGCCGAACTTGCGCGAGTCGGCGAGGACGATGACCTTCCGCGCCGCGCCGATCATGCGCTTTTTCATCGCCGCGACCTCCAGGGAAGTCTCGGTGAAGGTGCCGCCCGAGACGGTGTGCACGCCGATGAAGGCGACATCGGCGTAGATGCTACCAAGAAAATCCTGCCCCGGTGAGCCGACGAGCGTCGTCGAGCCGGGGCGTATCGCGCCGCCGACGACGATCGTGTGGATCGATGCCGCATTCGACAGCAGCAGGGCGCCAGCGATGTCGTTGGTGACCGCGGTGAGAGACAAGTTGAGCGTGCAGATGGCGCGCACCGCTTCGCGGACGGTGGAACTGGCATCGAACAGAACGCTCTGCCCAAAGGTCAGGCGCTGGGCTGCAACGGCTGCAATCGCCGCCTTCTGGGCGCGCGCCGTTTCCGCCGCAATGGAGGCTTCGGGCTCGAAGCGGGTGGTCGGAGCACTTTGAATGATCGCACCGCCATGTGTGCGCTCGACATAGCCTCGCTCCGTCAGGTAGTCGAGATCGCGGCGCACCGTGGACAGTGAGGCGCCGAGCGCCGCGGACAGGTCCTGGATCGAGGCGATGCCCTCGATGCGCAGGCGCTCCAGGATCAAGGCGTGACGCTGGGCCGGCAGCATGTCGACTCGTGTATTGGTTGCGCGCTCTTCCAACTGGGCCTCGACAGGTTTGAAACAATTTGACCGAATCTGACGCATTTCAAGGGTGCTGGCCGATGCGCCGAGCAGAATGAACCGCGCTTTTAAGGGTTTGATCAAGTCTTTTTTGGAAATTCTTCGAGGCCGCTACTTCTGCTACCGGGTAGGGGGGGCATGCCGGAAACGAGGTGCCGGAAAGCTCTGGCTGTATTTTAAACCTCAGTGACCGGGGAAAGGTAAGAATAGGAGGTGATCAATAACTGCAACGGGGTCGATTGCCAGTGCGTCGGGAGCGGACCGATATCTTCCAGGTTCACATAATGTCGCCCTAACCAAGGCAAACGGATATTGAAGGGACTACTGGTTTGGTTTCGTCAGAGAGGTGACGGCGCTTGTCCAAAACCACTCGACCAGGGCGGCACTGTTTTTAAGCCTAGATTCTACTCCCATCCTTGTCGAAGAGATGAATGTGTTTTGCAGCGACGTAAAGTTCTGCTCCAGCACTCAGTCCGTCTGTGCGCGGAATTCTTGCAGTAATCACTGGACCATCGGTCAGCAATTCGACGATTGTTTCCGCTCCCAGGTGCTCTACCACGCCCAAAGTTCCCCGGATGGCCCCGGGCGTATCTCGCAAAACGATTCTGAGGTGTTCCGGCCTTATTCCCAGATATGTCTTTCCGATAACATGAACCGCACTGTCGATCGAAATACCCTGGCACAGGAACTTACCGTTTGCGATCTCGCCTTCCAGGATGTTCATGCTCGGTGAACCGATGAAGGTGGCGACGAAGAGATTGGCGGGCTCGTCATAGACCTCGAGCGGCGTCCCGATCTGCTGGGCCACACCCCCGTGCATGACTACTATCCTGTCCCCCATGGTCATCGCCTCGACCTGATCGTGCGTGACGTAGATCATGGTTGATTTGAGTGATTTATGCAGGCGGATGATTTCGTTACGCATGACGCCACGTAACTTGGCGTCGAGATTGGACAGGGGTTCGTCGAACAAAAACACGTCGGGCTCACGAATGATCGCGCGACCGAGTGCAACGCGCTGACGCTGGCCACCTGAAAGCGTGCGCGGTTTGGACTGCAGGTACTGTTGCAGGCCGAGCGTGGCGGCAACTGCCTCGACCTTGCGGGCGATCTCCTCCTTCTGAACCCCTGCGAGTTTCAGGGCGAAGCCCAGATTCTCGCGAATGGTCATGTGTGGATAGAGAGCATAGGACTGGAAAACCATCGCGATCCGTCGATCTCTCGGGTCGAGATCGGTCACATCCCGGGTGCCGATAAATATTTCTCCATCAGTAGGCAGTTCGAGCCCGGCGATCATGCGCAAGGTAGTGGTCTTCCCGCAACCGGAAGGACCGACGAAGACGACAAACTCCCCGGCGGCTATCTCCAGGTCAAAAGCTTTCACCACCGAAAAATGGCCAAAGCTTTTGCTCAGGCTGCGCAGGCTCACATTCGTCATTGCATAGCTCCAAGATACGTCATCCCGGCCAGGACGAAGATCATCGTTCCCCAGAATCCGACTTCGCCGCTGTCGAACAGGCCATGTTTGTCGTTCCACCAACCAAGGGCGAGTTGAAGGGGAAACATGGCAATGAGAATAAGCAGATATGGCGTCATCACTGCACACGAAAAATTTTTCTTATTAGGATGATCATGAGCGACGTGACAGCAGGCAGAACGACAAGGACGCCGGCCGCGACGGCATAGCGGGATATCCCTAGGTTGAGCGCCAATGGACAGAGGACGATGATCATCAGGCAGTAGAGAAACGCCCAGAAGCTACCGCGAAAATTGCTGTTGGACAGGCTGATGAAGCGGTGCTGGGCTGGCCGGGTGTCCATGAAGGCCGGCCCCGCGTTTCCGGGCTCACCGCTCACGGTTGCAGGATTTCTGTGAATGCTGCCTGGAGTTTCCCGAGCGCCGTGTCGGCGTTCTGCTGACCTGCCCCCGCCGCACTCAGCTCGTCGAGGACCAGAGGCTGCAACTCCACCCATTCGGGCAGGGCCGGCCGCGGATAAACGAGGCTCGGGTCAGCTAGCAGCTTGCGGAACAGGACGGTCGCGCCGTCGTCGTCAAGTTCCGGGTTTGCAAGAACGTCCTTTCTGAAGCTCAGGCATCCCAGTGGATGGCAGCGCGACTGCACGTCGTAGGTTCCGAGGAACTGCGCCAGCAGAAAGGCAGCCTCTTTATGCTGAGATTTTGATGGAATGACCCATGAAGCGCCGTCTGCGACCGTGTGCGGGCCTGGGTGGAGGAAATAGCCGATTTTCCCGGAAACCACTGGGCATTCCTCAGGCTTCTCTTCCATGGCCGTCGAATCCGCCCAGCCGGGAGTCGAGAATAGCTTGCCGGTGCAGAAATCGGCATATTCCTCGTCCCAGGTGTATTCCTTATAGGAAGGCGGCGAGAACTGCCGCCAGTCGAGAAGGTATTCCAGCGCCTGCTTGGCGACGGGCTTGTCGAACTGCGGCACGCGGTTGTCGTCGACCATGACGCCGCCCATGCCGAGCAGGACGCGCTCATAGTCGTAGAAGAGGGTAATGTGCCGCTTGAAGGCCGCGGCGGTGCCCCACAATTCATGGTCGAGGGTCTGACCGGCGACCTTCTCGCCCGGCTTGCGGTTGTAGAATTCGGCGACGTCCCGCCATTTCTGCCAGTCGTCGACCTCGATCCACTTGTCGCCGTTGAAAGGCGTGTCGTAGCCGTATTTGGCCTTGAAAGCCGCCTGCTCGGCGGGGTCGGCCGCGAGATCCTTGCGATAGATACCGAACGGCGAGTTCAGCATGTAGGGAATGCCGTAGAGGACGCCCTTGTAGGTGCCGGTGCTGGCGATGACGCCTTGCGACATGTCCTCGAGCTTGTAGCCGGGGTCGTGCAGGGCCGCATTATCGAGGAAGGGCTGCATCGGTTCCGCGAAGCCGTGCTCGCCCCAGGCGCCGATCACCAGATTGGTCATCTGCACCAGGTCGTAGATCTGCGTGCCAGTCAGCGCGTCGGTCAGGGTCTGCTGTTGTATCTGACCGAGATCGCCCGCCTCGATGGTCACCTTGATCCCGGTCCGTTGCTCGAATTCCGGAATGAATTTCTTGAAGGCGTTGCAGGGCGCATAGGCCTCGCAGGCGATGGTGATGGTCTGGCCCTTGTAGGGCGCGGAAGCCTCTTCGAGGCTCCAGGCCGATGCGGAACCGGCGGCCAGTGCATAGAACGATCCCGCGAGTGCCGCCACAAGGATGGCGGGAGTGCTGTGTGATGTGGCTCTCATTCCCCTGTTCCCTTTCCCGCGCCTTTTGAACGATGCAAACCGGCCGGCACGGATAGGCCGGTTTGCTTTCAGGTTCCCGTTTCGAGAGGTCCGTAGGTTTTTCGATATTCGCCGAGGCCTCGCCTGAAACGGTCGAGATTGAGTTCGCAGTAGCCCTCGAAGCTCGGCGCGTAGTCGCCATAGGTCGCCGCCATCGACGCCGCCACCGTGTCGCCCGGCAGATGCGAAACGAGCTTCTGTACGGCCGCCCAGAGATATTCCATCAGGGAAACCACGACGCAGAACAGGGAGAAGAGCTTCATCTCCTGAAAGCCGGCCGGCTTGCCGAGATAGTGCGATACCACCCGCTGCCAGTCAGAACGGGCGATGTCGCCGTTGATCGTCATGCTCGCCAGATCGGCCATCGGATGGCCGATGCCGCCGTAATCCCAGTCGATCAGCCTCAGGCTCCCATGTTCGTCGAAGACGAAATTCTGCGGCAGCAGATCCATGTGGACGAAAGTCGGAACGAACGGCGGGATGTGCGCCTCGATCGCCGCGCACAGGGCCTCGAATTCAGGGATCGCGTCCGCCGCTTCCCGGCTGCCCGCCTGCTCAAGGAAGGCGTAGTAGCGTTTGACCTTCTGGGGAGGATAGCAGAAGCGCAACGGACCCGGCAGGCTGCTGCCGAGGCAGTGCAGCCGCTTCAGCAGATCGATCGCCGCTTCCAGAACGGAGCGATCGGCGAAGGAGTCCGGACGCAACGTGCCGCCGGGCAGGAAATCCATAATGGTAAGCGCGTCGTCCTGGTAGTGCAGCCGCGGGGAAATCCCGGAATTCGCGGCTGCGTTCATCACTGTCGCCACAAAGGGCTGATAGAGATCGTGAGCCGGCATATCGAAGCTTACGCGCGCCACATACGCCGTCTCGGCATCCCGTACCATAAAGTTGTGGTTGGTGAGGCCGCCAACCATGGGCTCGATCCGAACCGATCCACGCCACAAATCCAGTGCGGCGATATGACGAACTATCTTGTCGACATCCCACGAGTGCTGGATCAATCCCTCATCCTTGTCATTATTCCCACCCATTACGTGGAGAATTACACATAAAGAGTAGGATGTGAATTGTTTTTTCCACTCTTGTAATTATAGGAGCCTCGTCACCTCGCACAGGCTCCCGAGAACGACGTGGGCGCCTGCTTCGATAAGATCGGCTTCTGTCCCGGCGCCACTCAACACACCTATGCAAAGTCCCAGGCCCGCATTTCTTCCAGTTTGCATGTCGTGCGGTGTGTCGCCGACAATCGCTACCTGCTCTCGCCGGAGTCCAGAGGCCGTGCAGAAAGCCAGCGCCATACCGGGTTCCGGCTTCGCTCCATAGCCGCTATCGCAGCCGGCGACGAAGCCGATGGCATCGCCAAGCCCTAGTCTGTCGACACTGGCGTGTGCAGACAAGGTTGTTGCATTTGTTGCCATACCAAGCGCAAACCCCGCCTTCCAGAAGGCTTTTATGGTTTCTAGGGCATTGCTGATCGGCTGGGCGTCGGCCATTTCGTGCGCGTCGATTGCGGCCAGATGTTCCTGAATATCTGCTTTGCAGATCCCTGGCAGCAATGGTCGCCAGACAGCGATGACATCCTCATTCGTTCCGGCGGCGAAAGCGCATTCGACCCCCATTCGGCGCGCTTCGGGCTGGAAGCCTGCCGCCTTCAACAGCGCGCCTTCCAGAAACGGATCGCCTTGCGAAAAGAGGGTCGCCGCCCTCTGCGCGATCCGGATAAAGGGAGCATGAAGATCGATGATCGTCCCATCGCGATCCAGCAAAAGCCCGCGCACCTCCACTCTCAATCTCCTGTCGCTAGGTCGTTGGAGAAAACTATATAGGGTATTGTTATTCCCACAATATTATTGTTATCTCCCCACTCAATGAAAATTCACCGGGCGAGAATCGCCCGGGAAAACGTCCGCGGAGCCGCCATGTCGAGAGAACTGCCGAAACGAAGCCAGATCGTCGTGATCGGCGGAGGGATTGTTGGCTGCTCGACCGCCTATCACCTCGTGCGCCGCGGTTGGCAAGATGTTGTGGTGTTGGAAAAAGCCCAGCTCACATCTGGTACGAGTTGGCACGCGGCCGGCTCGGTCGGCCAGCTGCGTAGCAGTATCGGTGTCACGCAGATGATTGGCTATTCCACTCAGCTCTATGGCCGGCTGGAGGCGGAGACCGGCCAGGCAACGGGGTGGGTTCAGTGCGGCTCGGTTCGCCTGGCCTGCACGCCCGAGCGCAAGGACGAACTTGAGCGTTCGGTCATGATCGGGCGGTCGATCGGGCTGGATATCCGCATGATCTCGCCTGACGAGGTCAAGGCGATGATTCCGGTGGTTTCTCTGGAGGGGGTCCTTGGAGCGATTTACATTCCCACCGACGGTATGATCAATCCGAGCGATGTCACGATGGCTCTGGCCAAGGGCGCGCGAATGGAAGGGGCGAGGATTTTCGAAAACACCAAGGTCACCGGATTCGTGCGTAATGGCGATCGCGTGACGGCGGTCGAGACGACCGGCGGGACGATCGCCTGCGACAAGGTCGTATTATGTGGCGGGGTCTGGGCGCGCGAAGTGGGGCGGCTTGCGGGCGTCAACGTACCGTTGCAAGCCAATTACAATCAGTACGCGATCACGGACGTCATACCCGGCCTGCCCCGTGGCGCACCGGATCTGCGCGACCCCGACAATTACATCTATTTCAAGGAAGAGGTGGGGGGGTATGCCTTCGGCAACTACGACCAGGAGCCACAGGCTTACCAGGTTTCACCAATTCCCGAGGACCATGCATTCCATCTCTTCGAGCCGGAACTGGATCATTTTACCTTAACGGTTGATGCCGCCGTTATGCGCGTTCCTGCGCTTTCCAAGGTCGGAATCAAACGGTTCATCCACGGGCTGGAGTCCTTCACCGAGGACGGTATGCCGATTATGGGCGAAGCGCCCGAGCTTCGTGATTTCTTCCTCGCCTGCGGCTTCAATGGTTTCGGTATCGCGTCGGGCGGTGGTGCGGGTAAGGCGATGGCAGATTGGATTACCAACGGTCAGCCACCTTACGATTTGAGCGCGGCGGACATTCGTCGCTTCAGCCGACATCATGGATCGGACCAGATGGTTAAGCAGCTCGCGATCGATGGCCAGCGTCGCCATTACGCGCTGGCACGCCCATCAGATGAGGCGCAGATGGCAAGGACTTTGCGCCGGAGTCCCGTCTATGCTGCTCTCGCCTCAGCCGGGGCACGCTTTACGCCGGTGGCCGGTTGGGAAATCGCGGAATACTTCCATCGCGAAGAAGGCAATGACGCCGATGACCTCGTCAACGGCGAGTATATTGCTGCGAAGCGGTCCGCCATTCTCGTCGACGATAGTTCGCGGGCAAAATTTGCCGTCATGGGGCAGGGGGCTGAAACAGCGCTTCGAGACCTCTTTCCAGCTTGCCCGCCGTTAAAGAAGGGGCGGATATCTACTAATTTTGCGCTGAGCCCCACAGGCGGCATCGATTGCGACGTAACGATCACGCCATTGGAGGATGATAGCTTTCTGCTGACGACCTCGGCTTCGCGCAGCACCTATCTCCAGACCTTCATTCATCACGGGCTGTCGGAGGTTCCTGAGGTTCGTTGGCTGGATGTGACCGCCGGGACTGCCGTGCTCGTGATGAGCGGTCCTGCCGTGCCGGAGATACTGGAGCCGCTCATCGAGAATGCTGTTCCCGGTCTTGGTACGTCGTTTGTTGCGGACGGCTATCTTGCCGGTGCGCCGGTGCGCCTCGTGGCTACCACTCCGTTCGGTGAACCGGGCATCGAGATACATGTCTCGTCTGACTACGCAGCCTATGTCTTCGAAGCACTGTGTGAGAACGGGGCGCCGAACGGATTGCGCCTTGCCGGTTCGAAGGCCATCGACAAGCTGCGCATCGAAAACGGCGTTCCTGCCTTCGGTAAGGAGATCGATGGCTGCACGACGCTTTGTGAGATTGGCTTGGGCGTAGGCGCGACTGGCAAGCCAGCCGACCGGTCCCTGAAACGGTTCCTTGTTAAGGGAAGCACCTATCTTCCCAAAGGCCGTGAAGGTCTTTTTGCCGGGGACCAGCGCGTTGGAAGCATCACCAGTGCGGCCTTCTCGCCTATTGCCGGAGGAAGCTTCGTTCTCGCTTTCGTAAACAAACGGTTCTCAAACGCAGGGCTTGAGCTGGAAACGTGGGACGGCCGAACTAAAGTCACCGGTTGCAGCGAAGCCTATTCGGAGCATTGAGCTATGGCAAAGGGGCGGTGGCCTTCCCTGCGGATCAGGTGGCATTCGAAGGATGTCTTCATCGTCTTTTGCCTGGCGCCCGTCCTGCTGTTTCTGACACTGACGTCCGTTCTTCCCTCTATCGTCGCACTGGGCGATAGTTTTACGAACTGGAATCTAGCCGGATTCGCAAAGCAGCCCCGCATCATTGGTCTGGCGAATTATGCAACGCTTCTCGGCAACGACCCTCAATTCTGGGGGGCGTTGCGCAGAACCGCCATTTTCGTGTTCATCGTCGTTCCGGTTGAACTAGTTCTAGGTTTGGGTGCAGCCCTTTGCTTTGATCGCTTCTTCTTTGGGCGGCGGCTGGCGATAACGCTCGTCATGATTCCGACGATGATCGCGCCAGTGGTCGTCGCCATGCTCTGGAGATTCATTCTTGCACCGAGCTTTGGTGCGGGTACCTATCTGCTTCAATCCGTCGGCCTCTTCAGGGATGTCCCGGTCTTCTCCGATCCGATGACGGCTTGGCTTGCGATCATGCTCATAGATATCTGGGAATGGACCCCCTTCATGATGCTTATCATGATCGCAGGCCTTTCCAGCCTTCCCTCAGAGCCGATCGAGGCCGCGCGGATCGATGGAGCAAAGCCGTGGCAGATCCTATGGCATGTCCAGCTTCCCATGCTGAGGCCGCTGATCGTCGTAGCAGTACTATTTCGAGCGATCGATGCCTCGAAGATGTTCGATGCGATTTATGTCCTGACCGGCGGTGGCCCTGGCACTGACTCGACCGCCACGATTACCTTCTTTGCTCACAAGGCCATTTTCGGCTCATGGAAGCTTGGCTACGGATCGGCCATCTGCATGGTACTTGGCGTTATGTCGCTGATTGCTGCAGCCGCTTTCAACAAGATCGTCTCCACAAGAAAGGAGGCAGCATGAGCAGCACTCGTAAAAGAACCGGGTGGCGGCGCCGTTTTCGATCGGCGTCCTGGGTCTTGCCCCTGTTTTTCCTGCTCGTCGTCGCGCTATTACCCTATCTTTGGATTCTGTTGACCAGCTTTAAGCCCAAGAATGAGATATTCGTCTCGCCTCCGAGTCTGCTGTTCGACCCGGTACTCGACAGCTACCGCTCGGTGTTTGTCGATAAGGGCTTCGGGCGTTATCTCTTCAATTCCATCGTGGTCGGGCTTTCGAGCACTCTGGTTGCCGTGACGATTGGCGTCCTTGCCGCTTACGCGATTGCAAGACATAAGGTGCCGGGCTCGAATCATCTGATGTTCTTTATTCTCTCGACGCGACTTGGGCCGCCGGTAGCTTTCGCTTTGCCGATGTACCTGATCTTCTACCGTCTCGGCATGCTGGACCTCGGGGTAGCCGTCATTTTAGCGCATGCAAGCTTCAATCTTGTTCTTGTCGTCTGGATGATGAAGTCGTTCTTCGAGGATATCCCCAAGGAGGTGGAGGAGGCTGCCCGGCTCGATGGTTGCGGTCATTTCGGCGTATTCTTCCGCATAAGCCTCCGTATGGCGTGGCCAGGTGTCGTTACGGTAGCGATCTTTGTTCTCCTGTTTTCGTGGAATGAATTGTTATTCTCGCTGATTCTTTCCGCTGGGCAGTGGAGGACGATGACGGTGATGATTCCGACGCTCGTCGTGCAGACAAGTACTCTGTGGGGCGAAGTGGCGGCGGCGTGTGTGGTCCAGAGTATCCCCGTCATCCTCTTTACATTCATGGGGCAGAAGCATTTGGTGCGAGGGCTCACCTTCGGGGCCGTGAAAGGGTAGATATGATCCAGGAGGACGCTGCGGGCGACGATGCAGCCGTCGAGAATGAAAGCGGTGGTCGTTTCAACCGGGAGACACGTCTCAAGCATATCGTGGCGGAACTTGAAGCCAATCCGGGCATGAAGCTCGTGAGCTTGGCCGATGCGTTCAACGTAAGCACGGAGACAATACGGCGGGATCTGAACAAACTCACGCGCCAGGTACTCATCAATCGAACCTATGGCGGGGCAATGATTGTCCCTTCCGGGATCGATCGCCCGTTCATGGAGCGTAATGCCGTTCATCGGGAAGAGCGAATTGCCATCGCACGCCGGGCCGCAAAACTGGTCGAGCCGGGCGAGACCCTCGCGCTGGGCCCCGGAGTGACGACGCTTCAGTTCGCGCGCCGCCTCGCTGCCGGATCGTCTAACGTGACTGTCATCACCAACGACCTGCGTATCACGACGACTGTCGGAGCGTCCAAACACAGCCGTGTCATCATGTTGCCCGGAGACTACGAGAGCCAGGAGTCTTTCGTCTACGGACCAGAAGCCGATGCCTTCATGGCGCGCTTTCAGGTAAACAAGGTGTTCTTCGGCACGAGCGGCCTGACGGTGGATGGACCCAACGAATACGATTCCCGCGTTACCTGGACTGTCCGCAGAATGATCGAACAGGCCCAGACCGTCGTGTTGCTGGTCGACCACTACAAGTTTGGCGAGGTGCGCCTTGAGCGCATCTGTCCGCTAACCGATATCGATATCGTCGTGACGGACCAACTGCCTGATGCAAAGCTCCATGAGGCGATGATTGGGGCGGGCGTTGAAATCATCGTTGCCGATGTAAAGAATCCGGACAATGTCCTCTTGGAATGAGGCCAGATAGAAATTTCGGATATGGAGCGGCTACGCGCTCTCACGCTGGGAAGGGCTTACCCGCTTCCTGAGTGACGGCTGCATCGATATCGACAGCACAACACGGTCGAGCGCTCCACCCGTCCGATAGCGGGGCGTGTTTCGTTATGCACTCCATATTCAAGTATCGTAAGCGCGTAGGTCACCCCACGGTACGCATCCGGCCTGGGCCGCCTTGCGGGATTGACGTGCGCAAGGGCAAGCCCACCCACGAGATCTCGCCTGTCGCGCTTGAGGCCGTGGCCCGCATCGATGCCGTGTTCGATATCGAACGTGGCATAAACGAATGTCCGTCGAGGGGCGGCTTGCCGCCAGGCGGCAGCACGTCCGTCCGCTTGTCGAGGAATTGCACGACTGGTTCACAACTCAGCATGCGCAGATATCCAGGCACAATCCTGTCGCCAAGGCGATCAACTACATGTTCGAGAAGGAGGGGCGCTGGGAGGCCTTTACCCGGTTCCTCGACGACGGCAGGCTTTACCTCTCGAACAATGCCGCCGAACGCGCCCTGCGCGGTATCGCTCTTGGGAGAAAGGCGTGGCTGTCCCGGTAACCGTCCGCGTGCGATGGCCGTGGCGATGGCCAGTAACACCGGCGACCTCATCATCGCGCTCGACCGGATGTCGCCCATAGCGGGGACGGGCAAGCACCGTATCCAGTTCCGTCTCCAGCATCGTCTCGATGAAGCCGCGCACCCGCTCGCGCAGGCCAGCTTCGATCGGGTCGAACCAGTTGTCGAAAAGATCGTTCGTCGTCCCAGCCTCATGATGATCGGCTTTGGCATTCATGGTAATCATGGTCATGGCGTAGTCTCCTGTCCGGCGCTTCAACGCCGGATGATTCGAGGTTGATCACCCCGGAGACTACGCCAACTTCAATTCCAACCACTTCCGCGACGGCACCCCTCGCTAGTCTGAGTTGAAACAATCGTAAGCGGGTAGCCGCGGCCGTTCAGGCTTTGAAGTTCCAGGGCATGAGATCGTCGATCCGGGAGATCGGCCAGCCCTGGGCAATGCGCTCGAGGGTCTGGGCGAGCCAGGCGTGTGGATCGACGTCGTTCATTTTTGCCGTTTGAAGGAGCGTCGCGATGGTCGCCCAAGTCCGGCCGCCGCCATGGGAACCGGCGAAGAGGCTGTTCTTTCTCGTAATTGTCTGCGGCCTGATTGCCCGCTCGACGATGTTGGAGTCGATCTCGATGCGCCCGTCAGTCAGGAAGCGCTCGAGAGCGGCGCGCCGGGAGATGGCGTAGCGGATTGCTTCGGCGAGTTTGGATTTGCCGGACAGGCGTGGCAGCTCCTTGCCCCACAATTCGAAGAGGCCGGCGACGATAGCGGTGGATTTCTCCTGACGGATATTCGCCCGTACCGCGGGATCGAGGCCGCGGATTTCGGTTTCGACCTTCCACAGCGCCGCCATGGCCTTCACCGTTTGCGTCGCCAGTCGCGAACTGCCGTTCACATGCAGCTCGTAGAACTTGCGCCGCACGTGGGCAAAACAGGCGGCCAGTTGCACGCCGTCATTGGCGCCGGCGGATTTGACCAACTGGTTGTAGGCAGCATAGCCATCCACCTGCAGGATGCCGGCAAAGCCTGCCAGATGGCGCGCCGCGCATTCGCCGCCACGGCTGTCCTCGAAGCGGTAGGCGACCATCGGCGGACCGGCACCGCCAAAGGGCCGGTCATCCCTGGCATAGGCCCACAGCCAGGCTTTCCGGGCCTTGCCGGTTCCAGGCGCGAGCGTTGGCAGGGTGGTCTCGTCGGCAAAGACCCGTTCGCCCTGCTTGATCTTTTCCAGCACATAGTCGGCCAGCGGCTGCAACTCGAAGCCGACCTTGCCCATCCATTGCGCCATTAGCGAGCGGTGAAGCTCAACGCCGTCGCGCGCATAGATCGCTTCCTGCCGGTAGAGCGGCAAGCCGTCGGCGTATTTGGCGACCGCAATCTGCGCCAGCAGTGCCTCGCTGGGAATGCCGCTGTCGATGATGTGGGCGAGCGCGGCCGCCTGGATCACGCCGTCGCGGCCCCTGTAGGCGTATTTCGGGCGCCGGGTGACGATTACCCGGAACCGCGCCGGGGTCACGTCCAGCCGTTCCGACACGTCCTCGCCGATCAGAACCCTTTCCAACTCCTCGCAGCCGGCGGGGACCTCAGGCTCGATGACGATCTCGACCCGCTCCAGATGCGCGGCAAAGCCCTTGCGCGGACGTGGCGCTCGTTTCGGCCTGTCCGGCCTGGCGCGCTCCAGTTCGGCCTCGAGCGCCGCCACGCCGGTCTCGATCTCGTCGAACACGAAGGCGATCTGCTCATCGCTCGGCTGCTCGCCGCGCAGCCGTTCCGAGCGCGTGCCGAAGCGTGCCCGCTCCAGCATCTTCACAATCGCCGTCAATTCGAGAATGCGCTCGTCGGCGGTCTTGTTTACCGTCTCGAGGTGGACATTGCGGGCTTGCAGATGGGCGTTGCGCGCTTCGATCCGGGCCCGCTCTTCGACCATGGCCACGACCATCGCCTTGAGCGCATCAACATCGTCCGGAAGCTCTGCAGCAGCCATCGCCATGGCCGCAATCACAGCATGTTCGCGGCCGTTTTCCCAACGCTTTCAACGTCCTGATTCAACTTGCCACAGGCCCTTCAGCCGACCGATCGCGGCCGCTTGACCGCCACCGGTCGGACCTTCTTCCAGTCCAGCCCGTCGACCAGTGCCAGGAGCTGCGCGTGGTTCAGACGCACCCGGGTCGGCGCGATCTTCGGCCAGCAAAACTTCGTCTCTTCGAGCGTCTTGGCAAACAGGCATACCCCGGACCCGTCCCACCAGACCGCCTTTACCCTGTCCGCCCGTTTCGAGCGGAACACGTAAAGCGCGCCGTTGAACGGATCGGATCCGCCATCTCGTACCAGCGCCATCAAGCCGTTCGCTCCCTTGCGGAAGTCGACCGGCGTCGCCGCCACGTAAACCTGCACGCCCGCCGGGATCATGCCGCCCGAACCGCACGGATGACCTTGGTCAGGTGATCGGCATCAACATCGGCGCCGGCGCGCACCACGACGTCGCCAACGACGATTTCCACCATGTCGCTGCGCACCGCCTCAAAACGCGTGAACTTCACCGGCTTGTCCGGCGCTGCCGCCAGCGGCGCAACCATGCCCGACGCCAGCGCCTTGCGACGCCACGCATAGACCTGCGAGGGATCGAGGCCGTGAGAACGGGCAATCGCCGACACGTTCGCCCCCGGCGCAAACGTCTCCGCCACGATCCTGGTCTTCGCATCCCGCGACCAGGTCCGAACACGCCGGGCCGGACTGTGCGCAAGCCGAACCGGCTCGACCGTGAGAACCTCGAAGTTCTTGCTATCAGACATATGTGCGCTCACAGGAGCCTCCCAGGACAAATCACCCTGGAGACTCCCAGATCAGCGAACCAGCCGCTACGTGGGGTGACCTACGCGCTTACAAACAATCGGCCCCCGTTTCAACATCATCACTCTGAGGGAATGCCACCTTCCTGGCTATGTGAGGAGCGCAGGCCTGCTACGGCATCTAGATTACAGCACGTATCTCGCCTAGATTGTCACGCAATAGTCGGCCAGAAGTAGTTGACGAGAGACACCATGACCGCGCTTGAGCGTCATAGCCAAAGGATAAGGACGGCTGTCGAATCCGGAGAGGCAGCTCGTTCTATGCTCGCGGCCTCGTGGAGTAGATGTATTCACAGCCACGGACTTGACCCGACATGCGAGCAACCCAGGCACGTTCTGACGGAAGCGGAGTTGAAAAGCGCTACAGAACCCGTCGAGGCGCTTCTGTTTTCGGCCGAAGCTATTCTTGAACGCCTCCACAGCTCAACCGAAGGAGGTGGCGTCTGCATCCTATTTTCTGGAGCGGATGGCGTACCAGTCCGTTGGTATGGTCAGCAAGGCGACATGGACAATCTATGGCATTGGGGGTTGTGTCCTGGTGTGGACTGGAGCGAGAAGGCTGGAGGAACAAATGGTATCGGCACGTGCCTTATCGAGAAAAGCCCCCTCACTGTGCATAGGGAGCAACATTTCTACAAGCGCGACATCGATATTAGTTGTGCAGTGGCTCCGATCTTCGATCACTCGGGACTTCTTGCCGGAGCGTTGGACATCACACTATACGGAATGGCCGCAACTGATACTTTTTCGAATTTTGCTCTTGCTGCGGTATCAGAGGCAGCTCGGCAGATTGAAATAAATCATTTTCATCACGTATTTAATACTGCCCGGATATTATCTGTCGTTGATCGGCAACGCTCGGGGGCCGGTCTGCTTGCGGTTGATGCTGACGACGTGGTTGTTGGGGCAACGCGTTCGGCTCGCGTGATACTTGAGTTGACGGACGAGCACCTGCGCAACGGCGTCTCTGCCGTAGATCTTTTCGGCGATCGAGACGATGACCTCGAAAGCGCCGAACGCGGAGCCATCCGCCGTGCGCTCACACGGAGCAAGGGTAATGTTGCCGCGGCCGCTAGGGCATTAAGCGTCAGTCGTTCCACCATGAAACGCAAGCTTAGACAATATGGGGTGAAGCGGAAGGCGTGAGCCACATCCCGCGCGTCACGGCATTTCGTACAGCCGCCCGGAAGACTTTGGGTACTAGGGCTTCTTGGCCGGCATGTAATCTATGAAGTGCCTGGCGGTTATTTTGGTGTCGATTTCTGCTTTGCCAGTGCCTTTACGGGGCGTTTCGAAGCTACTGTGATGCCACAGTTGGTCTGTATCGGCCTCTCAGCATATTAGCATCCCCGATATATGCGCAGTGGCTCACTGGTGAGCCACTTTGCAGACGCAAGTTTTGCGTCGCTGATGACATTGATGCGAAAGCCATTCAGTCTCTTACCCAAGACGAGCAGGTGCTAGTTCGCACATAGCTTAATCTACGGGAGGAATGGATGTCGCCGTCCAGCGCCACGCTTGCGACCGCCGCAATTTCTAAGGCCAGCTTGATCAATTACCGTAATTTCGTCGACGGTGCATTCGTCGAAGGGAATACACGCCTTATCGACGTGACAAATCCAGCCAACGGTGCCTTGGTGGGGCGCACCCCGGACAGTGGCGCCGACGTTGTAGACGCTGCGGTCGGAGCTGCGCGCAAGGCCCAGCGGGGGTGGGAGGCCCTACCTGCCATCCAGCGGGCCGGATATCTTCGTCAGATATCGGCCAAAATCCGCGGGCGCCGCCTGGAACTCGCCGATATAATCGTCAGGGAGCAAGGGAAGGTTCGTGGGCTCGCCCAGGTAGAGGTCGATTTTACTGCCGACTACATCGACTACATGGCTGAATGGGCGCGGCGGCTTGAAGGCGAAGTACTGACGAGTGATCGTCAGAACGAGATGATGCTTCTCCTGCGCAAGCCAACGGGGGTGGTTGCTGGCATCCTGCCATGGAACTTCCCGTTCTTCCTGATTGCCCGCAAACTCGCTCCTGCGCTCGTTACCGGTAACACAATCGTCATCAAGCCCAGCGAAGAAACGCCGGTCAACGCCTTCATGTTTGCGGAACTTGTCGCGGAAACCGACCTTCCAGCAGGCGTATTCAATCTTGTGGGCGGCCGGGGAAAGACAACAGGGGAGGCACTGATTGCCCACCCGGATATTGATCTGATCACATTCACCGGCAGCGCCGCGACCGGCGCGCATATAATGCAGACGGCCGGGAAAAATCTCACCCGGGTCAATCTTGAACTCGGGGGCAAGGCGCCAGCCATCGTCCTGTCCGATGCTGATCTTGATCTCGCAGCGAAGGCGATCTACGATTCTCGCGTTATCAATACTGGACAAGTCTGTAATTGTGCCGAGCGCGTCTATGTCGAGCATGAGGTGCACGACGCTCTGATCGAAAAACTCCAGGTTCTGTTTAAGGCGACCCGTTATGGCGATCCTTCGGTGGAACAGGACCTCCACATGGGGCCGCTCATCAACCAAGCCGGATTGGACAAAGTCGGGCGCGCGGTCGATCAGGCACGCAGCGACGGCGCGACTATTGTCACGGGCGGAAAAATCGCAGACCGGCCTTCTGGCTTCCATTACGAACCAACACTAATCGTCGGCGCACGCGGTGAAATGGACATCATGCGGCGCGAGACATTTGGACCTGTCTTGCCGGTACAGGCGGTTGGCGGCTTGGGCGAGGCGATCGATCTCGCTAACGACTCCGATTATGGGCTTACGTCATCCATCTACACGAACAACATCAATTCCGCCCTTCAAGCATGTCGTGACCTTAGGTTCGGCGAGACTTACATTAACCGGGAGAATTTTGAGGCCATGCAAGGCTTCCATTCGGGCCGCCGCAAGTCTGGCATCGGAGGCGCAGACGGTAAGCACGGACTTTACGAATTCACCGAGACGCACACCATATATATCCAAGCCCGCTAAGGCCTCAGAGTTTCGCCAGCCCTTCCACATACATTGTTCTATGGTGAGAAA
Source organism: Mesorhizobium sp. GW821-FHT07A06 (assembly GCF_059419085.1). Taxonomy (NCBI): domain Bacteria; kingdom Pseudomonadati; phylum Pseudomonadota; class Alphaproteobacteria; order Hyphomicrobiales; family Phyllobacteriaceae; genus Mesorhizobium; species Mesorhizobium sp. GW821-FHT07A06. The sequence continues at coordinate 446,753 of NZ_JBWKRC010000005.1, read as the reverse complement.
GTGCAAGCTACAGATCCGCTCCTCCAGCCTTTCCAATTGAAAAACCTGCGACTCAAAAACCGGGTCGTCAGCACGCCGCACGCCCCGAATTACGTCGAGGATGGCAAGCCCAAGCTACGCTATCAACTGTATCACGAGGAGAAGGCGAAGGGCGGCATCGGAATGACGATGTTCGGCGGCTCTTCTTTCATTTCATCAGATACGCCGTCAGTCTTCGGGCAGATAGACGTCAGCAACGACGATGTCATTCCTTATTTTCAGGAATTCGCGGAGCGTATCCATCAATATCAGTGCGGTATCATCTGCCAAATATCCCATCTTGGCGGCAGAACGACGTGGAATGCGGGCAATTGGCTTCCTGTGGTTGCCCCCTCGCGTGTCAAGGAGCCTGCCCATCGGGCAATACCGCGCGCTATGGATAAATACGATATCAAGAGGATACTCGCTTCCTACGCCGCAGCCGGGAGCCGGTGCAAGAAAGGTGGACTTGACGGGGTAGAGATACTTTCTCACGGACACTTGCCGGGGCAGTTTATGTCGCCGGCTATGAACCTGCGGGATGATAGCTACGGTGGTTCGTTGCGAAATCGAGTCCGCTTCACGATTGAGATGCTACAGGAAGTTCGTGAAGCTGTTGGCGACGATTACATAGTCGGGATCAGGGTGGGCGCTAGCGAAGAATGGGATCAGGGCTACGGTCTTTCGGAAGGGATTGAGGCCGCACAGATCATTTCGGAGACGGGTCTGGTAGACTACATGACTGTCAATTTCGGGCACATCGAGAGCCATTATGCTTTAGCAAAACAGATTCCCGGAATGTGGTCGCCTTTAGCTCCTTGGTTAGCCAAGGTGGCGGAGTTCCGCAAATACGTTAAAACGCCGCTTATTCATGCTTGCCGGGTCGCAGACGTGGCGACCGCGAGGCATGCGATCACCGAAGACATTCTCGATCTCATCGGCATGACCCGCGCGCATATTGCCGATCCCCATATCGTGCGCAAAATTCAGGAGAAGAAGGAACACGAGATTCGCCCTTGCGTCGGTGCGAGTTATTGTCTTGACCGTGTGTCGCAGGGGCTGGATGCCTTGTGTCTGCACAACGTGGCTACAGGACGTGAGGCGACGATGCCGCACGTGATTGAGCCGACGATGGGTGTTTTGAAGAAGATTGTCGTCGTCGGCGGCGGGCCGGCTGGGTTAGAGGCTGCACGCGTCAGCGCCGCGCGTGGCCATCAAGTGACGCTTTTTGAAGCCGGAGCCAAGCTCGGTGGTCAGGTGCGGATCGCCTCTCTGGCGGGTTGGCGGCGCGATCTTATCGGCATTATCGACTGGTACGGCGAGCGACTGGAGGCTCTCGGCGTTGACATTCGCTGGAACACCATGGCGGGCCTAGCCGAAATACAGGAACTGAAACCCGATATCGTCATCGTCGCCACGGGCGGTATCCCGGACACCGATCTCGTTCCTGGCGGCGAAATGGCCCAAAGCGTGTGGGATGCACTGACGGGGCCGCCTCTGATTGGAGATGTCCTTGTCTATGACGACAATGGGCAGCCGCAAGCACCGTCATGCGCGGATCACCTGGCGGGGCAACCTGCTGTAAAGGTCGAATATGTGACACCGGACAGGGCGGCCGCATTCGACATGGCGTCACAGAACTTCTCGATTTTCTTAGAGCACTTCTATCGTAAGGGTGTGACGATTACGCCAGACTCTCGGATCAAGCGCATTGAACGCGAGGGCAACAAGCTCAAGGTCACATTCTCGAATGAGTACGGCGGACCGGACATAACGCGGTTGGTCGATCACGTCATAGTGGAACATGGCACGTTGCCGGTAGACGAGGTCTATGAGGAGTGTCGCGAGCACTCGCGCAACGACGGCGTCACCGATCAGGACGCATTGCTGAGCGGAGACCAGCAAGATCTTCAACTTAACCCGAAAGGCGACTTCATGCTTTTCCGTGTTGGAGACGCGGTTGCAAGCCGCAATATCCATGCGGCGATTTTCGACTCGCTTCGGCTGTGCAAGAATTTCTGAGAGCGCATCCGCAAGAAGAAGCAGATCAAATACATTGGGGGGTGACGATGAGTGGCCATGTTGAGCGTTTTGAGGTCGAGATCAACGGATGCTCGGATAGTGTCATTCTACCTCTCAGAGACTTCTCGATGTCAGCAATGTCCAGAACGTTTGCTTATCGTTCCGTAACGCTCATATGAAAAACATCGTGTCGCCAGTCGTTCCGCCCGCAGAAAGCGTAGTGACGGAAAACAACAATCCGATTGTGAAGCTTGATCACGTTTCGAAGCGCTTCGGTGCATTCGAGGTCCTGAAGGATATCAATCTCGCTGTTCGACAGGGCGATGTCCTGGCGGTCATAGGTCCTTCCGGGTCAGGAAAATCAACGCTGTTGCGCTGCATCAACTGGTTGGAGCCGGCAAACGAGGGGACCATCACGGTAGGCGACATCTCGCTGCAATGCGGGCAAGAGTTGGAAAAGCAAACCCTGGTCGCGCTGCGTAAGCAATTGGGCATGGTGTTCCAATCCTTCAATCTGTTTCCACACATGACAGTGCTGCAAAATGTGAGCCTGGCTCAGGAGCGTACGCTGCACCGGGGCCGCAAAGAAGCCAACGAGATTTCGATGGCCCTGCTCGAGCGGGTAGGCTTGGCAAGCCACGCGAAGCATTACCCGATACGCTGTTCGGGCGGCCAACAGCAGCGCATTGCCATTGCCCGCGCCTTGGCGCTGGAGCCCAAGGTCATGCTTTTCGATGAGCCGACCTCGGCACTGGACCCAGAACTAGGCCTGGAAGTGTTGAGCGTGATGCGCGAACTGGCAGAAAGTGGGATGACGATGATCGTCGTTACCCATGAGATGGGCTTCGCCGAGAATGTGTCGGATCACACCATGATTATGGCAGATGGCGAAATCCTGGAATACGGCTCCAGTCGCGAAGTCATCCGCGCGCCACAAACCGAGCGGGCCAGGCGCTTTTTGCGCGCGGTGAACGACAGATGACCCCTGAGGATCTCATCCATATCGCCTTGGGTATACCCCTGACGCTGGCGGTGACGTTCGCCGCGTTCGCGGTGGGAGCGGTTCTGGGCTTTCCGATCATGCTCTTGCGCGAAGCACGTTTTCTGCCTGTCAGGGTCGCGGTTATCGCCGTAATCGCCTTCACACGGGCGCTGCCGCCGATTGTTTGGGTGTTCCTGATCTATTTCGGATTGGGCACAAGTCTCCTGAACATGTCGCCTTTCGTAGCCAGCGTCGGTGCCTTCGCCCTGATTGCTATGATGAATATGGCGGAAATCTATCGGGGTGGCATGTTATCGATCGATGCGGGCCAATGGGAGGCGGCGCATGCGTTGAACCTCTCGAAAATCCATATCTGGATCGACGTCATGATTCCGCAGATGATCCGCGTGGCCATACCGTCTTCGGCCACCTACGTCATCGGATTGATGAAGGATTCGGCTATCGCCTCGACCATAGGCGTGATGGAACTCGCTTATCGCGGCAAGCAGATTCAGCAGTTGACCTTCGAAGGATTGGCACCCTTTGCAATGGTGGGCCTTTGTTATGTGGCAATAAGCCTGCCCATCGCATGGCTGTCACGCACGGCTGAAGGCAAGCTCCGGGCAAAGGTCGCCAGATGAACGAGGTGCTTCAATCACTTCTGATGGGCGTCACCTGGGATGACGTCTTCTCGTGGCTGCCCAACTTCTGGCAAGGCTTCGAGATTTCGATGCAGGTCACTGCCGTCACATTGTGTGTCGGCATCCCGCTGGGTCTGGTGCTCGCACTTGGTGTACAGTCCAAGGCTACGAGCATCCGTTGGCTGTGCTTGGCGTTGGTCGAGATCGGGCGCGGTGCGCCCGCGCTGGTCCTCTTGCAGTTCGTGTATTACGGCATGCCTACGACGGGACTATCGCTTTCGTCTTTTCTGTCCGCCGCTGTGGCGCTTTCCTGGAACACTGGGGCTTATACATCGGAAATCATCCGCGCTGGGCTGGATGCCGTGCCTGCGGGTCAGATCGAAGCGGCGAACGCACTGGGCATGTCGCGCGTGGATGAGTTGCGCTTTATTCTGCTTCCGCAGGGTCTGCGTATCGCTGGTCCCGCGCTGCTCGGTTTTTCGATCCTGGTCTTCCAGGGTACATCGCTCTGTTTCGTCATCGCACTGCCCGAAATCGTCAGCAGGGCGTACGACGTTGGCGCAATGTATTTCTACTACTTTCCTGCTCTTGCCATTGCGGGCCTGTTTTTTGCGGCAGTCTGCATCCCGGCGTCGTTTCTTGTGAGTTGGATCGAGCATAGGGCTGGTGCCCACACTCGCCGATAAGTCTTCGAACGGTAATAATGCAACAGAAAGGGCGATCCATGAAATTGACAGTACTTCTGACCATTGCAGCGACTTTGGTGACGGGTGCGGCATTCGCCGAGGAATGCACGCCGAAGTATACCTTTCCGACGGTCGAGAAAGGCTTCCTTACCGTTGCCGCCGTGAGTTACGCGCCTTATTCCTACATGGATACGGACGGCACCATGAAGGGCATCGACGGGGCGATTGCCGAGGAGGTGGCGAAACTGTCCTGCCTTAAGCTGAAGGCCATCGCTTCTGACGCCGGCACGGGCATCCAGTCGGTCATCTCGCGTAAGGCCGATATCTCGACCGGCGATTGGTATCGTACTGCTGAACGTGCCCGGGTCGTATTTCTGTCGGCACCGCTCTATGTCGATCAGATGGCGATCTATTCGAAAGCCGGCTATACCAAATTCAGCGAGATCGAGAGCAACACCGTCGGTTCGGTCCAAGGGAATCTATGGGTCAATGAACTACGCGCGATTCTCGGCGAGAAGCTGAAGCTTTATCCAGACTCCATCGCGATGCAGCAGGATCTGATGGCCGGTCGCGTTGATGCTGCCGTTGATGGTAACTCAATCGGCGTCGTGGCTCAGGCTCAAGGCCGTCTTAAAGGTATCCAGATCAAGGTGATCGAACCTGACAAGCGTATCGCCGCATCCGTGGAGGCCGGTCAGGGCACATTCCCGATCAGCAAGAAGAACCCTGAGATGCTGAAAGCGTTCGACGCTATTATCAAGGGGTTGCACGAAGACGGCAAAATTGCTGAGATTCTTAAGACTTACGGACTCGATCCTTCGGCCGCCGAAACGGGTGAGCCGCGCCTGATTGAGTAATTAATCCGCCGCTCCGCACCGGGGAAGCTGAGAGTTCCGCGACTTCTCGGGGTGCGGAGCGGGGGCGGGTAAGATCGGAGTATGTCGTGCCATCGGCACAACCGATCTTATCACCACGACAATTCAGCACGAATTATCCGAACGCGGTCGCGACGTAGCCGCGACCCTCTATGATGAGGGCGGCAGCGTCGCGTTGTCCGGGCTGACATCAGGTCAAGCCGCGCTGTAGGTTGCAGAATGCGCCGTGACGGGATCATCGAAGGAAGCCGGGGATGAGTGAGATTTTCGACGCCGTGGTCATCGGAGGCGGGATCATTGCCGCTTCGGCCGCGCAGCACCTGACAGCTGCGGGCTATCGCACGCTGCTCGCGGAACGGGGAGACTATGGCTCGGCTACGACAAGCCGCACGTCACGACTACAACATTGCGGACTCAGCTATTTCTCGCCTGCCGGCAACTCTATCGCGGCCTTTCTGCTGAACCCGAAATTCGGATTGTCCTGCATGGAATTGACACGCCGCGCCATGCGGGGCCGGGCGGAGTTCGTACAATCCTCGCCCGAACGGGTGCGGCCTTTGACCTTTGTCGTGCCGCTCACTCCGGAAAATGCCATTCCGGTGTGGAAGGCACGCCTCGCCTTCAAGATGATGGAAACTTTCGACGGGGGGCGGGTGCCGCTAAATCTGAAGATCCTCTCGGCTGCCGAAGCGAAAGCCTATCCTGCTTTGCAGGGGCTGGCAGGGCTCGATCGTATCCGCGGAGCCATCACTTTTACGGAGTATCAGTATATTTGGCCCGAACGCATCGTGATCGACACGATCATGAAAGCTCGCGATATTGGACTTGAGGCCCTAAACTATTCTCCCGTCACTGGAATCGCTCGCGAAGGCGAGGGTTGGCGTGTGACGATTCAGACAGCCGACGGCCGCCGCGAGGTGCGCACCCGCGCCGTGATTAACTGTGCCGGCGTTTGGGTCGATGCAGTGACGGAACTTACTGGCCCCAAAGCAGCCAAGATCGGCGCGGGAGCAAAAGGCACGAACATCGTCGCTCATCTTCCCGAGCAGTTCCGCGGCGTCGGCTTCGACACCGTTACCTCTACCGGTATGGCGTTCTATATTATCCCTTGGGGTGACTTGCACTACATCGGCCCTTGGGACTCGCCCGCTATCGGCAGTCCGGAAGAATTCCGCGCAACCGAAGAGGAAGTAGCCGCCATCCTGAACGAGATGGCCCTGTTGTTTCCCGGTGTAAAGTTAACGCGCAAGGACGTGATCTACTCCTGGGCCGGGGCGCGCCCGCGCAGCGCGCACCTCACCAATCCGCTGGGTTCGATGGGGGTGATGGAGCATGACCTGACCAGCAAGGGTTTGCCGAACTTCTTCGCCTTTACCGGGGGGCTTTTGATGACCCACCGTGACGCCGGGCGGCGTCTGACCGCTGCTGTGTCGCGGAGGATCAAACCCTCGGGTAAGGCTGTGCCTGTCGATTATTCCGCGCGGCTGGTGCCGGATGGTGATCGAGTGTCCGAAACTTCGGTCACTTATGCGATCGAGAACGAGCAAGCGAGGACCTTGGCCGGTATCCTGCGCCGCCGCCTGCCTGTGGGGTGGGAGCCTGACCTTGGTCTCTCCTGTGTGGACGAAGCCGTGCGCATCGCCGCCCCACTGCTTGGCTGGTCTGCCGACAAAGCTGGCGCGGAAGCGGCTCGTTTTCGCCACCAGACACAAATCGATTTTGACTTGACCCTCGCCCCACAGTCCGCTGTTAAGTAAGGAGCCGAAGGGTGAACCGCGACGCGCCGCTCAAATCTTTCAAGCCGAAGCGCCTGACACCAACGAACTGGATCATACCCTGTACGGGAAATCCCGCCAAACGTAACCGTAATGTGTACGCCATGCTTTACGATACCTCTCGTTTGATGCACGAGCACTGAGGCGGCAGGATGTTTCACCTCGGAGAGAAAGCCGTTCACGAAAACTTACCTTGGCGTGGTGTTGTCGATGCCTTGCGGGCGGCCCATGCTACGCAAGAACGGCCGATGGACAATGTGGGCGTCTTCGACGCTCCCGACGGGACCGGCGATCAGTTCGTGAACCTGACTGCGTGGTCACCGTCGCGCATGATTGCCGTAAAGATGGTGGGAGTGTTTCCACAAAACGCAGCACTAGTCACGCCGGAGCCTTCGGTTCAAGGACTGGTGGCGCTCTTTGACGGCAAGACAGGTCGCGCGCTTATGACCTGCGATGGCGCCGCGCTGACCTATCGCAAGACGGCTGGCGATTCGGCGCTCGGCACTGATTTGCTGGCACGACCCGACGCCGAGGTGATGGCCATTGCGGGAGCCGGGGGACTTGCCCCCTACGTCGTCCGGGCGACCTGCGCCGTGCGGCCAATCAAGCGCGTGCTGATCTGGAACCGTAGCCGTGCCCGGGCCGAGGCCATGGCCGCCGATCTGGCGGATGAAGTTGAAAGCATCGAGGTCGTGGACGACTTGGCGACCGCCCTGCCACAGGCCGATATCGTCAGTGCCGTGACAATGGCGCGTTCGCCCGTGATCAGCGGCGGTGCACTGAAGCCGGGCGCGCATGTTGATCTGGTGGGCGCCTATCTGCGCGACATGCGCGAAGCTGATACCCAAACTATCCGCCGCGCGGGCCGGATGTTCACGGACAATCGCCTGTCCTTTCCAAACTCGGGCGATGGCAACGATCCGGTCGCCGAGGGGTTGATCGCCGAGCCAGAAGCTGACTTCTTCGACCTTTGCAGCGGCAGGCACCCCGGCCGGCGGACAGATGACGAAATCACAGTCTGCAAGAACGCAGGCGGCGGACATTTGGATTTGTTCGTGACAGAACACCTATACCGACAGATATCAATCAAGGCCGATCGAGACTTCTCAGATGACTGCAACCGACCATCCAGTTAAGACCGGCGGGCATCGAATCGCGTGAAGAGGCCGGGGGATGACGGCAACCGACCACTCAGTTAAAACGAAGAAAAAGCTCTTGCTTGGCAGGCCTCGGCGAGGTGCACAGGTGTGATGGATTCATTTTGAGTCATTTCGTGACGTTCCGAAACGTTGCGGAATGACTCGTTTTGAATCGGCGGCTTGTCGCTGATGAATATCGGGCTCATGCTTTTCGGCATGAAGGACGATTTCAAACAGATACTGACGAAAATGGCTTCGGACTACGTCGGTCCGGCAGGGGAGATTCCGTTTGAGCGGCTTGTTGCCAGGCATCTGGGGGCTTTTCAGGAGTTGCGCGAACGCGGGCTGACGTGGGAACAGATCTCACGGCTGCTGGCAGGTGCCGAAATCGCACGTGGTGATGGCGGCGCTTTTTCACCATCGCATCTGCGCGGCGTTTACGGGCGGCAGCGCAAGCGTCTGCAGGATAAGCGCACGGCAAAACCATCTAGCCGCGTGGCGCCATTCCCGAACGCTGGTTCGTCCTATCCCGCAGCCCCATCGGATCATCCACCGTTATCGGCATCTATGCGGGCGACGGGCCAGGTCGCTAATCCTCGAGCTGTCGCGGCGATAGCGGACGCTGCTGCGCTCCAGGTCGATATCGACTCCATCGCTCTTACGGGCGGCTCCGAAACTCCCCACGGCGGGATGGCAGCCGGAGCATCTGAAAGACCGCCGGAGCACGACCGGGCAAGCGTGCTGGCGATGATGCGCCAGGCGGCGTTGGCGCGCCGTTCCACCTGAGGCCGGCATTTTCCGCTTGCGCCGGCTGGAAACGGGCTCATCCTCGATGGAAGGCGCAATGTCAGGAAGGCGAAGATGACTATAGAGATGATCGATCGGGAAGCATTTGAGGACTGGCCGCGAAGCCGGCCCCGGATCGTCCTGGCCAATCGTGACGTCAATCCGGCACCTACAGTAGAAGACCTGCCGCCTGAACTGGTCGAGCGCCTGGGTGGCACACGGCCGGATTTTCTCGTGGCCTCCAGAGAGGAGATCGACCGGATCGGCATCGTGCTTGCGCATGATCAGCTGGCGCGTTTCCAGAAAGGCGAGCCGGTTCTTATTGTCGTTGGCCGCGTCGACCATCGCGACGCCCTGAAGCGCGGACGACGCCGGAAGGAAGAATTGGAGCGGCAGGTCCAGGACGCGCTGGCGATCCAGACCTATGTCGGCGTGGAGCGCCTGTGTTCCTGGTTACAGGCGCGTGACGGGCGCCGGCTGGCAGTCACGGTGCCTGAATTGCGCGACCGCGCCATCGAACTGCTGGTGACGGAGGCATGGCTGGACGATCCGAACACGCCCGGCAGGGCGACAGAGGAGCGCCGACAGGCCTTTTTCCGAACCCAGTTCGATGCTGGCAGCCGGTTGGCCGGAAAATGGTATCCGTGGGCGCAGCGGCCGGACGACCTTTCCCGCGTGGCACGCACAATCGTCGAGACATCGGCGCGGACCATGGACCGCACCGTGCTCGAAGAATCCATCGGGCGCGAGTTCAACCTGATCCGGTTCATGCTGCGCTGTCTGCACCGGGCGACGACGCTGGTGCTGAGCGCGCATGAGATGAGTGCGGACATCCGCAAGCATGACCGCATGAGCCGGAACCAGCAGGCCGTGCTATCCGGCGCCACGATGGATCGGCCGACACTCTATGAAGCGGCACGCGCGGCGCTCGACGGCGATTTCAATCCATCTGAGCTTTTTGGCAACCTGCTCAGCTATCACGATACGCTGGAGCTTGCCCGGCTGCTCGGGCGGCATGGCCGCGGGCATGACGTGCGTCTTGACGTGGCTGCCGCCAGGGAGATGAGGCGCATAATCACGGTCCGTGATGGACTTGATGCGCAGCTGAAGCGGCATCCGGAGGAATTGCCTTTCGACGAGCAGGCTGCGGCTTTGGTGATCACACAGGCCGGGTATGAGCTGTTTTCACGGGAGCGCTGGCTGCCTGTTCTGAGTGAGGCAATCGCCAGCGGTTCCGCGCTGACGCTGTCGAGGGCCGGTTCGGGTACCGTCTGACGGCTGCCTGCCTGGAATATTTTTCTGTCAAATGTCATGCACGGGAATAATCGGAACGCGGGTTTTGCGTCGCGAGTCCTTGCGGAGTTGGAATAGTGAGTCCTTGTCGGCAGACGTTTCTGCGGACAGCGGCAGCTCGAATCCTTACGCGAGTCCTTAGTAAGGCAACAATAACACCTAAGTATCTATCGAATCCTGGCGCGAGAATATTATTTCATCGAGTCCTTTTAAAGGAATATACATTTTGCTAAACTAAATAACGTCGATATTTTATATTGACGAAATATCGATTGTTGGTGCCTCCTATGCGCGTCGATCGACATCTTTGCGCGATCGACCCGCAACGATCTGTTGCGGATCATAGGCGCCGTGCACGGGCACGGCGCTTGTTCTCATCGGCGAAGTACGGAGGTGTCCCATGCCGAGGAAATACAACTGGAGTGCGAATGAGGAGGGGGACGAGCACGTGTTGCGCCTCTCCGACACGGCAGAGGGTTGGGTGATCAAAGCCGGCCCCTTGCGGTTCGAGGCGGCTCTCATCGACCACGAGGACCAGGTCTTCCTGTGGACGGGCGAGTACGCCACGCTCCCCGATGCCAAGAGGGCCGTGATCGCGGCCGTGAAGCGGTTCGACCGTGCGCCGCTTCCCTGCGAACCGGAGGCGCCGATGGAAGGCGACGCCGGTGAGCCGGGGCGTACGGAATCGATCTGGGAGTGGGACGAGGAAATCTACTCGCTCTGCACCTGGTTTGAAGGCAACGGACTCGGGATCGACGGCGTCGTGACAGAGCGCAAGGACAGCCTCTTCGAAGGCGATGTGGTGCTGGGAACCATTGTCTTGCGTGAGGAGTACAAAGACGCCTGGTCGGCCAAGCGCGGTGTAATCACCAGGGCCCGCGCGCTGATCGAACAGGCCGTCTAGGCTTTGCGCACCCTTCAGGCCGGGCGGCTTTGCGGCTGCCCGGCCTATTTCGTGCCCCTGTTGCCATCGCCACGGAGAAGTAGCCGAGGATCCGCCGGCAATGTCGACGCTGACACTTTTCTGATTTGTTCCCGAACCTCCTTTGCCCGGATGCGGTGATGCTTGGGTCCTCTCATTTGAAAGGACCTCCAGATGGCCAAGCCTGCAGCCCCTTCTCACCGTGTCATTGCTCCGCCGCTGCTGGCGATTGTCGCCGGCGAAAAAGGCGGCGTCGGCAAATCGCTGACCTCGCTGGCACTGGCTGATATTTTTCAACTCAACGCGCTGTCGCTTCATGTGCTGCAGGTTGACAGCCAGGCGCGGCTGTCGCGGGCGCTGGGTGGGGAGATCACCACGATCCGCGTCGATGCGAAACTGGCGCGCCGTGATCCGGCTGCGGCGGCCCGGGCCTATACACCGATCTACGAAGCGGTCGAAAAGATCGGCTCCGGCGGCGCTTCGGTGCTTATTGATGTCGGCGCCAATGAGGGCGCCGGCCTTGCCCAGTGGCTCGGGCTCGTCGATCTCGCTGGCGATCTGGAAGAATGGGGCGTGCCGATGCTCGCCGTCGTCCCCTTCGTTGCCGAGAGCGAAGCGATCCGCCAGGCCGGCCAGACAGCGCGGCTGCTTCTGGATCGGCTGCCTTCGGCCCGTCTGGTGCTGGTCGAGAACGAGCGCGACGGAACGATCGCCGGGCTCCATCCCGCCTCGGACGCCGTCGCGATATTCGCGCGCGAGCTCGCGCCGCTGAAGCGGATTGGCAGAACGATCCGCATGCCGCTGATCGAAGCGGGCAGCTGGCGTCCTTTCGAGGCGGCCGGTTGCCGGCTGATTGATGTGGCGGCCATGCCCGTCGATCGGGTGATGCAGGTAACGGGGCTGCCGCGGGCCGAGGCGAAGATCGTGCGCGGCGATGTTGCGGCATTTTTTGCCGAGATGCTCGATGCCTTTAGCGGGGTGATCGGCTTTGGCGGGGAGGAAACCCGATGAGCGCACCCGACGATCTCTCGGCTGTCATCGCCGCGGGCCGGCAATCACGGGCAGCCCTTGCCGCCGAACTTGCCGCAGCATTCCGGCACGATCCTAGGACATTCGATCCACGGAGCCTGGAGCGGCTCGGCGCTGCCGGCCTGCGGCAGTTTCTTGGCGAGGTCGGCGCACGCAGCCGGACCATGGCTCCTGCGTCAACTTCCGAGGTTGCGCCTGGACGGGCCGGTACAAGCGTGGCCGCCCAGGTTTCGGGCTGGCGGCATCTCCGCCGCGCCGAATGGCCGGTATGGATTGCCGGCGTGAGTGCCGGCCTGCGCGCAGGGATCATGGTGATCGGCGCCGGCCTGTTCATCCTGTTCTCGGCCGAACGGATTGCGCCGCTGGTGAGGGAGTTTTTGCGATGAACCCGTTTCTGGAAACCCGTTCGCCATGGCCGGCACGAATGGCATGCGGACTCGCTGCCATGCTGATGTTCACGTTCTCGGTATCCGCTCTTTTCGTTATCCTGCCGCCGGTTATGGCCCGACCCGACGGCAGTTCTGCTACTCTCCATCTCCTGCCGCTTGCGAAAGAACTCTGGGCGATAGCTGCACGAGCCGATTGCGGAACCGGCATTGCCGGCTTCCTTGCCATCGATTGCCGCGTCGACGCCGTCTGGCGTGCGGTCAGTCAGCCGGCCGCCGCCTCGGCGCTGATGCCGCGCACGGTTCTGATCGCGGCGGCGGTGTTTGTCGCGGCATGGGTTGCATTCGGCAGTGTCAGCCACACTACGCCGGCGTCCGACCGACTGCTGCATGTGCGGGGCCGCCGCCTCTGTCAGGATGCGTTCGCCAGAAAATCCCTGCGGCACCATCTCGCCGGAACGGGTCGTCCGGACAAAGCCGGTCTATGGCTCCTGCCTCATGTGCAGTTGCCGCCTGCTGCCGAGAGCTACAATATCCTCGCTGTCGGTACGCAAGGGTCGGGCAAAACCGGACTGCTGCGCGCTTGGCTCGAACAACTGATCGAGCGCGGCGCCCGCGTGGTCGTGCACGACGTCAAGGGCGACATGACGGCCGGCCTTCCGGCTGATCGCATGATCCTGGTTGCACCGCACGATGCCCGTTCCGCCGCCTGGGACATTGCCTGCGACATCGGCGACCGGGCGGCGGCGCTGGAATTCGCCACGCGCAGCATCAAGGCGGCAGCCGGCGATTCGATGTGGGCGGACGGAGCACGGGCGCTGTGGGCCGACGCCATCGTCAGCCTCGTGCTGGAGCATGGGCGCAGTTGGACGCTGCGCCATCTCTATGAGCTTCTGACCTCGCCGCCGGAGGATTTCCGGGCAGCCCTGGTCCAGGGCGGCGCGGCAAGCGCCGAGCTGATCGCCTTCGACGACGACGGCGGCGTGCAGCGCACCAGCATGAGCCTCCTTATAACATTGTGGGTGGCGGCGTTGACGACGCTCAAGCCCCTCGTCGACGCCTGGGAGGATGTTCCTGCCGGAAAGCGCTTCAGCCTGACGGAATGGCTTGACGACGATACCAGGCTGCCGGTGACGATCGTGATCCAGAAATCCGCTGAATATCCCGAACTTTCTGCCCTGGTCGGCGGGCTGCTGGTCGAGCGGCTGGCGGGACTGGCGCTTGCGCCGGCCCGCAAGCGCAATCCGGCCAAAAAGATCGCGCTGGTGCTGGACGAACTCGCCGAGCTTGGGCGACTTAGCCGACTGCCGAACCTTTTGTCGGTCGGCCGCGAGGTCGGTGTCGTCACCATCGCCGCCGTCCAGGATCTCGGCCAACTCACGGCAATCTATGGCGAGACGGTTGCCAGGACGCTGGAAGCCAGATTCGGCATCAAGGTGGTCGGACGGCTGACGGCTGGCGATACCGCCGAGCGCATCTCAAAGGTGCTGATCGGCGAGCGCCTGATTGAGTTCTTCGAACCTGCGCCTTCAGGCGCATCCGCCAGCATGCAACTGCAAAAGCGTCGCGAGACGCATCCGGTGTTCCCGCCGGAACGGATGGAAACGGAACTTGGCGTGCGCAGCTTTCGCGGAAGATCCCTCATCCGATGCCTTATTTTGGGGCTCGGCGATCCGGCTCTGTTGGATGTTCCGTTCACCGCCTGGCCGGAGCGCAGGCCGGCGCATCGTCCTGCCGCGTGGATGCGGAAGCGACCGGTGCGGCGGGTTGTTGCGGATCGTAACGACGGGACCGACAACGGCGATCCCTGAATAGCCATTTGTTCCCGAGCCCGAGGGTTTCGACAGCGATCACCATCGGCAGGTGAGTAGGAGATCTGTCGATGGTGGCGACGATCGCTGCCGGCACGAGCGCCGGCTATTACCTTGCGCAATCGGAATATTACCTCGGCGGCAGCGAGCCGCCGGGAAGCTGGATCGCGACCGATGCGGGTTTCGGCATTGTCGATGGCGGAACTGTCGAGCGGGAGTTGTTCGAGCGGTTGCATGCGGCAACCGATGCCGATGGGAAGGTGCTGCTCTCCAATGGCGGCAAACGCATAGATCGCGTGCCCGGCTACGACATAGCTTTTTCTGCACCCAAATCCGTTTCGGTGCTGTGGTCGCTCTGCGATAAGGACCTGCGAGGCAGGATCGAGGCGGCGCAGGCCGAGGCCGTCAAGGCGGCGGTTCGTGTTCTTGAGAAAAATGCCGCCTTCAGCCGGCGCGGCCGCAACGGGCTGCAGAGCGAAGCCGTCAATCTGAGCGTCGCCGCCTTCCAGCATGGTGAGGCGCGTCCCACGGAACATAGCGATGGCCGCATTTTTGCCGATCCGCAGTTGCACACCCATGCCGTCATCCTCAATCTCGCCCGGCGTGCGGACGGCACCGTCGGCACGCTCGATGGCAGACGCCTGTTTGCATGGAAGATGGCGGCGGGCGCCGCCTATCATCTGGCACTCGCCAGCGGCCTGCAGGGACTCGGACTTGGGATCTGCGAGATCGGCAGGAACGGCATGTTCGAGATCGCCGGCGTCGATGCGGAATTGGCGGAATATTTTTCCGCGCGGCGCGCCGAGGTCGAAGCCGCCCTCGGCGAGGCCGGCCTGACGAGCGCTATGGCGCCGGCGCTCGCCGGCGCGATCACCAAAGCCTCGCGGGAGGCGAAACCTGCGGACAGGGACGCGGACCGCTTCGCGCTGTGGCGGGATATCGCCCACGAGCGCGGCCATGAAGCGGACCGGCTGGTCGAAACTGCTCTTCTGCTTCATGGCCACATTGCCGGGCTCGAAACTGAAGCGGTAAGAGGGCAGACCGCTCTTGAACGACTGCAGGCCGTGCCTGACCAGCTTACGCAATCCGAAAGCGTATTCGAGCGCCGTCAGCTGATGGCGGCCGTCGCCTCGGCCCTAGTCGGCAGCGGCGCTTCGGTGGACCGGGCAGAGCTAGCGGTGGAAGCACTGATCGGAGACGGCAGCGTTGTCGAACTCGGCGCCGACGCGATCGGCGAGATGCGGTATTCGACATCGGAGATGATCCGCATCGAACGCGAGATTCTCGACATGGCGCAGACGCTGTCGGCGCAATCCATGCCGGCCCCGGATCGCGATCTCGCCCGGCAAATGGTCAGCGACAATGCGCTCAACAGCGAACAGGCAGCAGCGGTCGCGGTTGCGACTTCCGCGAATGCCATAGCCGTCATCGAAGGGGCGGCAGGCTCCGGCAAGACCACGTCACTGCGCCCGATCGTCGAGGCGCATCGTGCTGCCGGCTATCATGTCATCGGCTCGGCCACAGCCTGGCGCATCGCTCATCAGCTGCGCGACGATCTCGGTATCGAAGCGAAGGCCACCGATGCCTGGCTTGCCGGTCATGCGGCCGGACGTCCGTTTCTCGATAGCAAAACCCTGCTGGTGGTGGACGAAGCCGGTCAGTTGTCGAGCCGTCAGATGCATGCCGTGCTTTCCAAAGTCGAACGCGCCGGCGCCAAGCTGGCGCTGGTCGGCGACCGTCGTCAGCTGCAGCCGATCGGCGCCGGCGGCGCGCTGTCGATCGTGGCGCGGGCGACCGCATTCGCACGTGTCGACCGGGTCGTTCGGCAACGGGAGGAATGGGCGCGGGAGGCAACGATGGCGCTGGCTGCCGGAAAGACAGCCGAGGCGCTCTCCGCTTATGCGGAGCGCAATCATGTCCATCTTCATGCCGTGCAAAAGGACGCCGTCCAGGCAATGGTAGAGGCATGGGAATACAGCACATCAGACGGCGAGGTTGGCACCGGCCTGCTGCTGGCCCGCACCAACGGCCAGGTGCGCGAGATCAATGCAGCGGTCCGGACCCGTTTGCGCGCGGCCGGCACGCTGCGCGGACCGGAGATGGCGATCGACGCCGTCTCCTCTTCGGGTCAGGCGTACCGGCTCGACCTTGCCGTCGGCGACGAGATTCGCTTCCTGGTACGCAATGACCGCCTCGGCGTCATCAACGGCACGACTGCCATCGTCACCGCCCTACGAGAGGAAGCAGGCGGGGATGTCAGGATCGGTGCCTGCATCGGCAACCGCGACATCTCCTTCACGCCGTGCGATCTTGCAGACGAGACCGGGAAAGCCCGCCTCGCCCATGCCTATGCATCCACGATCTATGGCGCGCAGGGGTTGACGGTCGACCGGGCCTTCGTGCTGCTCGATCCGGCCTGCGATCGCCACGACGCCTATGTCGGCTTGAGCCGCGCCAAGGATCGTACGGAAATCTTCGCCGATCGAAAGATGATCGACGCCGGCATTCGCGCCGAGCTTCCCCTGACGCAACGTGCTGGCATGGCCGAGCCGGAAACTGCCGAACGCCTGGCATGGCTGGGCAGCAGGCTGTCGCGGGCGGGCATCAAGGGCACGACGCTGGACCTGCTTCTGCCGCGGCACGAAGAATCTCGCCAGCCCGTGGCGTACCCCCGGCGCCAGAAGGGCCTCTCGCACGAAATCGAACTCGCCTGAACGATCAGGCCGGCGAAATTGCGCCCGCAACTGAGTTGAATACACGGCTTTCACCGAAAATCGATTTGTTCCCGAACTCTGCCGGACCCCGTTCAGCACCTTGATCAGGTGGCTCGATCGATCCGCACCGTCTACCCCGAGGGGGTCGGTTCATCATTGTACAGGAGTCCTCCATGCGGAAATCCAGGCAACATCGCGACTTCGTCGCCATCGTGGACGCCGTCGTCGACGGCCGGCTTGCAGCACGGGACGCAGGCAGCGGAACACCGCCGGTCGTCCAGGCGGTGTTCGAGATCGCCGAAAACCTCGGCCGGCTGAACCGCGGTCTCACCGCCGAGTTCACCCCGCAGCAGGCCGGCCTGCTGCATGAGTTCATCGACAATGCTGTCGACGTCATGTTCTCCGGAAAGGAACCGGCGAATGCAGCAGAAGAGATCGCTTTGCGGTTCATGGATCTCGCCTTCGAGGTGGCCGATCCGATGAGTTGGGTCGTCAATCTTCTCACCGCCAGCGAAGGGTCGCGCAACTGGGTTGCGTATCCTGGCGGAACCGCGACGACTGCCTGAGCCGTTCCGGCCGCACGAGTTGTTTTCCCTGTTCGCAACGCACGCCGGCCGTCTTTAGTATGCGGCCGGCGAAACTGCCCCATATGGAGTTCACATGAACAACACCACCAGCGACAATGATGAGCCGGTAATGCCATCCGAAATCTCGTCCGATCTGATTGCTAGGATGGAAGCGGACGATGAACTGGAGTGCGCCTACGCGGTCGAAGAAAAATTCCAGCAGGCCTGGACTGCGCTTGAAGAGGTTGCCGAGACGATCGCGGGTGCCGAATTCCCCGACGAGATCGAGTGGAGCGATGTGACGCTCACGCGCGACGAAGCCTTGGCAAAGTTCGAAGCGGCGCAGGATGAGTTGCGCTACATCCAGGCCTATCTCTATCAGCACGCGAGAGATCAGTTTGAACGCGTGCGAGATCAAGAACCTGATCGGCTACAGATTAAGTAAAATTGTTCCTATTATTGTTATTATCAGGCAACCATGTCTTGAGAATTATGGATCGTCGTTGACGAATTCGCTCGACTTTCTTCGAGACCTGTGAGTTGCTGTTGGAGGTGGCTGCGCAAGCGGCCGCTGGAAATGCGCGACTGCGGTGCCGCCTGTGAGGTTGCCGCAGTTTTTGGAAAAGAGAAGAGACATTCTCGGAGGCTCCGTGCAAGGGGGAGACCTCCGGACCTGCCAGCCAGACCGTGAATGGCGACCAGGGCAAGCACGAGCGAGGCGACGACTGACGGCGGAACGGACAACGGCCGGCAGACCCGAAAAGCGATTTTAGAGGGCAGCCTGCATCACCTTATTCCGTGTGGTGAGCCACTGGCAGGCACAGATGACCGGATCCCGGGTGAGCGGAAGCCAAGGAGATCCACGTGACGAGCGCATTTCCGATTTTACCTCGGACACGTGAAAGGTCATTCCATGGTTACCGCAATTTTCCCTAACCTCTCGACTGCCCCTCTTGGGGTCCGTCAGCCCTAACGCGTCCGGCGATCACGCCTGCGCGTTTAGCATCGTCACGGCTTGCCGTGGCCTGCCGGCTGCCGGGCTTTTTCAACCCATCGACGACGCATCATGACCCCCATGCTGGAGCATGCGGCCGATGCTCGTCGGCATTCAAGAGGAGTCCATCTTGGACAAGACCGTCAACAAACCCGATACCAGGTCGTGCCGCGATGCCGGCCTGAATTTCCCGCTGGCGAGACGCAATCCGGCGCTGAAAGCATCAGCGTCCGCGTTCGCATTTGCCGGCGACAGGCAGCCGCGCCTCGAAGGGCACCAGTTGCGCGATGTCAGGAACGACACGAAATCCCGCGCCTTCTGCGGGCCGACGGCCGTCGCGACCATTGTCGATGAGCCGATTTCGGTTGTGCGTGATGCATTCCGGCTGGCACGTTGCGGTGCCGGCTGGGTAAACTATAATCGCGCTCCAGCTATCGTTGGTACCACTCACCACGAAGTCCAAGCTGTTCTGCAAGCGTTTGGCTTTATCGGCCATTGGCAGACCATCCATGGCAATCCGACGTTTGCTGCCTTCCTCGAGGAACGCAGTGGCATTTTGCGGACACATCCCACGATCATCGGGGTGACCGGGCATTGGGTTGCGGTCTGCGGCTGGCAGTTCTGCGACACCTTCAGCAAGGGGCAGGTCGTGGAGGCCGATGATGCGCCGCGCCGCCGTGCACGCGTGAAGCGCGTGTTCGTTATCACCGGACGCGTCCAGCCGTCGGCCATTCCCCGCAAGGACTATTCCGCAGCGACGGCCAGAGCCGCTGCCGGGCAGAAGGCGCGCGGCGCCTACACGCGCTTCCTCGCCGGACTGGGCGCCAGGCACGAGCTCGACCGGGGCGATCCGGGATATCCCACCGTCACTGTCACCTTTGCGGATGGTAACAGGATCGGCATGCGCTTCCATGACTGGCATCAGGCGCTCGTTGATCTGAAGCATTGCCTCGAGAACCCGCAGGACGAGGAGATCGAGCAAATGGGAGACCGCTACCGCTGGTACGGCTGCTGATGACTTGCGGGTACCGGCTGTACGGCCGGTATCCGCTTCCCGGCGGAGCGCGCCGGATGCACAACACCCATCATGGAGAATGAAATGCCGAACTACTGTGACAGCAACATCATTGTGACCGGACCCGAGCTTGAACTCGCCCGGCTCCGCCAAACCTGCTTTGTAAAGGACAGCTACGGTCAGCTGAATTTCAGCCTGGACAGCTTCGTGCCGGAGCCCAAGGTCTTGTACGAACCCGAACCCGCCTTCGACTCCGACCTCGCTCTCATCGCTCTGGGCGTCGATCCGGCCGATCCGGTCCCTTACATCACGCTCACGCTGGAGCGGGTGCTCCGATTCGAATGGGCCAGGGAGGCGGGGATCACCTCACGTGAGGACTTGCTGGCGCATATCGAGAAGAGAAGTCCTGAGGGCGTAGCAGCAGCACGCAGGCGCCTTGCCGCTTTTGCCGAAACCGGTTTCTACGACTGGCGGCATTGGCGCGAAGCCAACTGGGGGACGGTGCGCGCGCCGGAGTGGACCGCAATCCTGATCGATGAACCCGAACGCCTCGTGTTCCGCTTCAGCACCGCCTGGTCCTTCCCCGCGCCGGCGTTCCGGGTCCTGGGCGTACTCTTTCCGAACCTGATCTTCGATATTGCCGGCCTCGACCGCGAGGCACACTGGGCGGTCGTCGGCCTAGTCAACGGACCGTCCATGTCCCTGAGATCCGCGCCCGACTACGAAGCGGTCTATCTGCGCGTCGTCGGCGAGCGTGACGATGAAACTGGCTTGGAGAACGAAGAGCCGGAAGCGGTCTGATCCTGGCTTCAACGCCGTGAGTCAGGCTGCTGTGTCTTCACGGCAAAGGGGTGATGGAGAAGTGGCCGCTTACGCGGCCACTTCTCGGGCTTCGGTTTCTGCAACACGCCGGCTGGCGGTCGCATGATGGCCGGCGTCGAGCTCGATGCCGATGAAGCGACGGCCGAGTTCGCGGGCGGCGACCAGAGTCGATCCGGAACCGCAGAAGGGATCGAGAACGATGTCGCCCGGTTTCGTAAAACCTTCGATCAATGGCTTCAGCACTGAGAGCGGCTTCTGGGTCGGATGGAGTTCGTTGCGCTCGTAGCGCCAGTCCAGCACATCGGGGATCGGGATCAGCGGCATCTGAACTTGGCCTTTCGCCAGCAGGTAAGCCTGCTCGTGATGGTAGCTCAGGAAGCGCCTTGCGGAGGCATAGCGTTTCCGGAAAACCACATGCCCGACCGGGCGGAAGCCTGCGCCGCGCCATGCGGTGAGGAATTTGTCGGCCTGGTTCCAGCCGTAGAATGAGATGCAGAAGCCGCCGCTCTTCAGGACCCGATGGGCCTCGGCGAAAGCCGGCCGGAGCCAGCGGGCGTTGTCGTCGTTTCTCACCGTCTGCCCATCGCGCGAGTGATAGCGGGTGATATAGGGAGGGTCGGTCAAAACCATGTCGACCGAGCCGGTTTCCATCCTGCGCACGACGTCGATGCAGTCGCCATGGATCACGGTGTTGGCGGTGAAGGGCTGGATGCTGGTATTGGCGGCGGTGGTCATTTCTCTATCTCCTGATTTCGGGTTCGTCCCTCGGGACACGCAGGAGAAAGGCCGGACGCAAAAGACGCCCCGTCACCGCAAGGGGAACGGCTTGCCGTTGACGGGGCGGCGCGTTCGGCCAGAAACGACGAAGAGACCAGGGACAAACCGAAAACGGGGACTGGAAAGGCTCGCCCGCCGCCATGCAGCGTTGCCAGCGTTTTCGATACCGGGAGCAGAAATCTGTAAAATAGACGCTTGCGGCCGATGGAAATCGGCGTCAGCATTTTGATGTCCGCTGCCTTGTCGCTGTTTCGCGACAGGCAGGCGGGCCGCTCGGGGAAGGTGAGGAACATGTCCGCACTGGTCGGCGGCTACCCCCGAAAGCGTAAGTCGTCGGCTGGTGCGGGCGGACTTCCGTCATGTCGAAAAGGGTGTCGGCCGGATGTCCGCAGAAGCGTGCCGGTCGCAAGAGTTCAAGCGCGGTAGCCGGCGCGGGAAATGTCAGGGCAGCCGGATGCGCCTCGCAGCGCATCGACGTCACAGCTGCATCGGCCAGCAGTGAACGGTCGTGGGGGCATGCCCGTCGCGCCGGTCAGCAGCGGCGACGGCAGCGTGACGAACGTCACTGGACTGTGGTCGACGATCTCGACGGCTCTCCTCGCGCGATCACCAATGCCGAGCTCGATGTCATCGAGACCTACCTCGGCAGCCTGCTCGACGAGCTTTTTGCCGAATGTCACGGAACGGCATGACGACTCGCATGAAAACCAGCCTGCGCGTTTCATGGGCTCCGGTGTGTTTCCCAAGGTGCTATTGTTGCCTACCGGACCAAGGAGAGGATCGTCATGAACGTTCATCACAAGCTTAACTATCGTGATGAGATGGCAGAGCCGGACAGTGGCATTGTCCGCGTCTGCGCCTATCTGCGTGTCTCCACCGGCAGGCAGGCCGAAAGCGATCTGTCACTGCCCGACCAGCGCAAGCAGATCGCCGCCTTCTGTGCGTCCCGGGGCTGGCGTCCCGTCCTCGAATTCGTCGAGCCGGGCGCTTCCGCGACTGACGACAACCGGCCCGAATTCCAGAAGATGATCGAGCGCGCGACCGACGGTGACAGGCCGTTCGATGTCATTCTGGTGCACAGCTATTCCCGCTTCTTCCGCGATTCCTTCGGTCTGGAGATGTACATCCGTCGTCTGGCCAAGGCCAGTGTGCGCCTCATTTCCATAACGCAGGAACTGGGCGACGATCCCGCCCAGGTGATGATGCGGCAGGTGATCGCATTGTTCGACGAATATCAGAGCCGGGAGCTGGCCAAGCACGTTCTCCGCGCCATGAAGGAAAACGCAACCCAGGGCTTCTGGAACGGCTCGCCGGTGCCGCTCGGCTACAGGGCGGAAGAGGTCGAGAAACGCGGCGCCCGCATCAAGAAGCGGCTCGTCATCGATCCGGTCGAGGCCGAGACGATCAGGCTGATTTTCCGACTCTACCTGCATGGCGACGACAAGTCAGGGCCGCTCGGTATGAAGGAAATCGTCAAGTATCTGAACGGGAAAGGCTACCGCACGAAGCGCAATGCCCGCTTCGGCGTCGGTACGCTGCACAAGATCCTGACCAACTCGGTCTATGTCGGGAAGTGGATGTTTAACCGCAGACAGTCGAAAACTGGGCGAGAAAAGCCGGTCGACGAGCATATCGCCGTCGACGTGCCGGCAATCGTCAGCCGGGAAGAGTTTGATGCTGTGCAGGCGACGCTCAAATCACGCAATCCGCGTGTGACGCCGCCCCGCGTCGTCAGCGGCCCGATCCTGCTGACCGGGCTGGCGGTCTGCGCCAGCTGCCATGGCAGCATGGTGCTGCGCACGGGCACTTCGAAGTCCGGAACCGTGCATCGCTACTACACCTGCTCGACCTGCAGCAAGAAAGGCAAAACTGCCTGCAAGGGGCGGTCGATCCCGATGGACAAGCTTGACACGCTGGTCGTCGACCATCTCTCCCGTGATCTGCTTACCACCGAGCGGCTGACCGAGATGCTTGCCTCGCTGTCAAAACGGCGCGCCAGCCGCGCCGCCGAGGTCGACGGGCGCATTGCGACCTTGCAACGCGAAGCCACTGATGCCGAGGATAAGCTGAAGCGGCTCTACAAAATGGTCGAAGACGGGGTTGCCGACATGGACGATCTGCTGAGGGAACGCATCGGCACTCTTAAACTTGAACGCGAACGCGCGCAGGCGGCGCTGGATCGTAACAGGGTGACGAATGTTCCTGCCTCCGCAATACCGGCAGACGTCATCGAGCGGTTCGGCCGCGCCATGCGCGAAAACATCACCACTGGCGAGGTTCCGTTCCGCAAGGCCTATCTGCGTTCGGTCGTCGACTGCATCGAGGTAGACGACGATGTCATCCGAATCGCGGGCGACAAGACGAGGCTCGAACAGGCAATCGGCGGCAAAAGCTTTGCCGCATCCGGTGTTCGCAGTTTTGCACGGAAGTGGTACGCCCAAGGGGAATCGAACCCCTGTTCCCGCCGTGAGAGGGCGGTGTCCTGACCGCTAGACGATGGGCGCGCTCAAGAACCGGCGATATAGGCTGACGGCCGGGAAAAAGCAACTGGGGTTCGGCGGCTTTACCGCATCGAGGGAAAACCGGCGGCAGACCTACCGTTTCGGCTCGATCAAGTCCCAGAGATTGCCGTGGAGATCGGCGAAAACAGCGACCGTGCCATAGGGTTCGAAACGAGGCGCCTCGCGGAATTCGATTCCCTTCTCCAGCATCGTCGCATGGTCACGGGCAAAGTCGTCGGTTTCGAGGAACAGGAAAACGCGGCCGCCGGTCTGGTTGCCGATGCTTTGCCTTTGCGCCTCGTCGGACGCCTCGGCCAGCAGCAGCCTGGCGCCTTGCCCGTTGGCCGGCGCCACCGTCACCCAGCGCTTGCCGCCGCCAAGATCGACATCCTCTAGCAAGAGGAAGCCCAGCCGCCCGACATACCAGGCGATCGCCTCGTCATAATCGGCGACGACCAGTGCCACGGTCGCGACACGGCGATGTTCGGCAAAACCCTTCATGCCCTGGGCCTGCTCGTGGTTGCGGCCTGTCATTTGTTGCGGACAGCAAAACGGCCGATCAGGCGGCGCTCGCCAATGTCATAGACGAAGATCGTGCGGCCGCCGTCGGCAAGTTCGGCATCGATGGAGATGCGATTGCCGGACAGCGACTGGCTGACCACCTTGGCGCCGACCGGCAGCACGATGTCGCCGCTCAACGGCTGGCCGGCGGGCACCTGGATATCGCCGGCCGATGGCGGGTTCTCGGGAGATGCTTTGCGGGCTTTGTAGACAATCGCCGCAATCACCACCATAAGGGCCAGCAACAGCAGGCCGAGATTGATGGCCATGAAGCGGACGAGCTTGCCACGCATCTTCTCGACCTCGGGATCGAGAGGCTTTTCCTGATCTTCTTCGGCAGCGGGCCGGGCCATGGCAAAACATTCCGAAACGGTTTTTCGATGAGCGCTCATAACGAAGAGGCCCCCGAATTGATAGGGGACCAATTGATAGAGGCAGCCCCCACCGTGCTGATAGCGGGCGAAGATGCGGCCGGCCAGCGGCTCGACCAATGGCTGGCGGCCAGCCTTGGCCCTGATATGTCGCGCAGCCGCGTGCAGATGCTGATCCGGCAAGGCGCGGTCAGGGTCGACGGCAGGCCGGTCGACGAAACCAAGCGCAAGATGACACCAGGCGAACGTGTATCGGTCGCGATGCCGGAGCCGGAGCCGGCCGCGCCAAAGGGCGAGGACATCGCCCTCGACGTACTCTATGAAGACGACGCGTTGATCGTCATCAACAAGCCGGCGGGATTGGTCGTGCATCCCGGCGCCGGCAACTGGACCGGCACGCTGGTCAACGCGCTGATCCATCATTGCGGCGACAGCCTTTCCGGCATTGGCGGGGTGCGCCGGCCAGGCATCGTCCATCGTCTCGACAAGGAGACCAGCGGCGTCATGGTGGTGGCCAAGACCGACCGCGCCCACAAGGCCCTGTCAGAGGCCTTCGCCGACCATGGCCGCACCGGCGATCTCGAACGCGCCTACCTGGCCCTGGTCTGGGGCATACCGCAGAGGCCGACCGGAACAGTCGATGCACCGCTCGGCCGCGCCGCCGACCGGGTGCGCCGCGCCGTGGTGCCGGAAGACCGCGACGACGCCCGCTATGCCGTCACGCATTTCGCCGTTCAGGAGCGTTTCGGCGAGAACCAACAGGCGTTTGCGACCGCCAGCCTGGTCGAATGCCGGCTGGAAACGGGCCGCACCCACCAGATCCGCGTCCATATGGCCCATATCGGCCACCCGGTGATCGGCGACCCTGACTATGGCCAGGCCTTCCGCACCAAGGCCAATCGGCTGCCGGAGCCCCTGAAAAGTCAGGTGAAGGCATTTTCCCGGCAAGCTTTGCACGCCTGGCTCCTTGCATTTCGCCATCCGGATACCCATCTACCGATGAGGTTCGAGGCGCCGATACCGAGGGACATGGAGGAACTCGTTGGCGGCTTTCGTAATCTCTGAACCTGCCATCAACGAGCTCGAAACCAGCCATCAAAAAACCTGACTGGTATTGTTCACTTCAACGTGACACACTGTTTCGTGTTGAACAAATCTCTGTCTTTTCTGGTTTTGTTCCTGTATAAGATCGTATGTCGCGAACGAGCCTTTTGGTGTTCGCGTCACATGCCCGCCGCGTTTCGGGGGCATCACTCCAATAGAGAGGGGGCGCTATCATGGCCCAGTCACTACCCAGTATCGTTTCCGGCGAAGGCGGCCTCAGCCGCTATCTGGAAGAAATCCGCCGCTTTCCCATGCTTCAGCCGCAGGAAGAGTACATGCTCGCCAAGCGTTATGCCGAGCATGAAGACACTTCCGCCGCGCACAAGCTCGTCACCAGCCATTTGAGGCTCGTCGCCAAGATCGCCATGGGCTATCGCGGCTACGGCCTGCCGATCGGCGAAGTGATCTCGGAAGGCAATGTCGGCCTGATGCAGGCCGTCAAGAAATTCGAACCCGAGCGCGGCTTCCGCCTCGCGACTTACGCCATGTGGTGGATCAAGGCCTCGATCCAGGAATACATCCTGCGCTCGTGGAGCCTGGTCAAGATGGGCACGACCGCCAACCAGAAGCGTCTGTTCTTCAACCTGCGCAAGGTGAAGGGCAAGATCCAGGCGCTGGACGACGGCGACCTCAAGCCCGACCAGATCGCCGAGATCGCCACGCGGCTCAACGTTTCCGAAGCCGAAGTGGTGTCGATGAACCGCCGCCTGTCGGGCGACGCCTCGCTCAACGCCCCGATCCGGGCGACGGAAGGCGAATCCGGCGAATGGCAGGACTGGCTGGTCGACGACCACGAAAGCCAGGAAGAGATGCTGATCGAGCAGGACGAGCTGGAAAACCGGCGCGGCATGCTGTCGGGCGCTCTTGCCGTGCTCAACGAGCGCGAGCGGCGCATCTTCGAGGCCCGTCGCCTCGCCGAGGAGCCGCTGACGCTGGAAGAGCTGTCGGCCGAGTTCGACATCAGCCGCGAGCGCGTGCGCCAGATCGAGGTGCGCGCCTTCGAGAAGGTGCAGGATGCGGTCAAGGCCGCCGCCAAGCGCCAGACCCAGGCCCTGCGCACCATCGAGGCCCAGCCGGCGGCTTAAAGACCAGGTTCGGCAATGAACAAAAGGCGGCGCCAGGAAACTGGCGCCGCCTTTTTTGTGATGCCAGCGATTTGGCGAAACCGGCCCCACAGCCCTTTCTCCCCGTCACTATACGGGGAGAAATGTCCAGCAGGACAATGAGGGGCAGCGCCGAGATTGCGGGTTTGCCACCACATGAGCAGCGGCGCGATCATAATAAACGTTGGCGCTGCCCCTCATCCGGCTGCCGCCACCTTCTCCCCGTATAGTGACGGGGAGAAGGAACTAACCGTGCGGCGCCGCGCCTTCAAAGCCCATCCAGCGGAAACTTCAGGTACCGCCTGCCATTGGCTTCCGGTTCCGGCAGCCGTCCGCCATTCATGTTGACCTGCAGCGCATGCAGGATCAGCCGCGGCATCGGCAATGTCCGGTCGCGCGCCTCGCGCAGGGCGACGAACTCGGCCTCGTTGCGCGCTGCAACGAGATGGACGTTGGTCGCCTTCTGCGCGGCCACCGTGCTTTCCCACAACGGCTCGCGGCCACCGGCCTGATAATCATGCCCGACAAAGACGCGCGTCTCTTCGGGCAACGCCAGTATGTCCTGGATGGAGTGCCACAGCCGCGCGGCACTGCCGCCGGGAAAATCAGCCCGCGCCGTGCCGCTGTCGGGCATGAACAGCGTATCGTGAATGAACGCGGCATCGCCGATCACATAGGTGATCGAGGCCAGCGTGTGCCCCGGCGAGAACAGCACCTTGACCGGCATGGCCCCGATCCGGAAGGTTTCGCCCTCTGCGAACAACCTGTCCCACTGCGAGCCATCGGCGGGAAAATCCGGCCAGTTGTAGATCGCCTTCCACAGGTTCTGAACGTCGACGATCCTGTCGCCGATCGCCATCGGCGCTCCGGTCTTCTGTTTCAGGTAGTGCGCCGCCGAGAAATGGTCGGCATGCGGATGCGTGTCGAGGATCCATTCGAGCTCCAGCCCGCTTTCCCTGATGAAATCGAGCAAGGCATCCGCGCTCTTCGTACCCGTCGCGCCGGATTTCTCGTCGAAGTCGAGGACCGGATCGATGACGGCACACCGCTTCGTGGCAGGGTCGGTGACGACATACTGGATGGCCCCGGTCGGCTTGTCATAGAAGCCGCTGACCATTGGCCTGGCCAAAGTTACGTCCACTTCCGGCTCCCTGGACCCATCGCCGGCGGGAACAATTTTCTCCACCGGCACCCAACGGGAGCATGGTTGTCCACCCGCGCGGGCCAGTCAAGCATGACGTGGCCCGCGAAGGCGGAAAAGGCAAAAACTGTTCCGTTGCGCCTGTTTCAGGCGGATGGCTGCTTGGTCTTCCTGAGATAGGGCAGGATGGTCTCGTAGGCGCCGAAGCGCTTGATCGCATCCTCGTTGGAGACGGCGGCGGTGATAATGACGTCCTCGCCCTGCTTCCAGTTGGCCGGCGTCGCCACCTGATGCTTGGCGGTGAGCTGCATGGAATCGACCGCGCGCAGGATCTCGTCGAAGTTGCGGCCCGTGGTCATCGGATAGGTCAGCACCAGCTTGATCTTCTTGTCCGGTCCGATGACATAGACCGAGCGAACCGTGGCGTTGTCGGCGGGCGTGCGCCCCTCCGAGGTTTCGCCGGCACCGGCGGGAAGCATGTCGTAAAGCTTGGCGACCTTGAGGTCCTTGTCGCCGATCAGCGGATAGTGCACCGAATGGCCGGTCGCCGTCTTGATGTCGGCCTGCCACTTGTCGTGGCTCGCAACCGGATCGACGGAGATGCCGATGATCTTGACGTTGCGCTTCTTGAACTCGCCTTCCAGCCCCGCCATCGTGCCGAGCTCGGTCGTGCAGACCGGTGTGAAGTTCTTCGGATGGCTGAACAGGATCGCCCAGCCGTCCCCGATCCAGTCATGGAACTTGATCTCCCCTTGCGTGGTCTCGGCGGTGAAGTCCGGCGCGATGTCGTTGATACGAAGGCTCATGGCACATTCCCCTGTAAGTGATCTGGTCCCCGGTCGGCGCGGCGGGCGGCAACCATGCCGCCACCAGGCGCCCGCCCTTCGGCACAGCCGCATATTAGCGCAAAAATCGCGACTGCAAGATAATATGAAACTCTTGTCGGCGGCGGAATGAGCATTTTCATGCTGCCGACGGTGCCGGCGCAAGAGCCTTCCGGTTGCACGGGCGAGGCTTCGGCAACTCAGGCCTTGTTGATCGCCAGCGTCGCCGTCAGATCTTCCATGCGCTGCGCCAGCGCGCCGAGCGCGTTGGTCAGCACGCTGTCGCTCTTGTCGGCCTTGGTCAACGCCTCGTCGCGCGTCTTGCGCAAGGTCAGCACTTCGCTTTCCATGCCCTTGACGCGTTTCTGTAGTTCCGACAGTTCGTCCATCACCATGATGCCGGCCATAACCGTCAGCCGCTGGTCGCCGATCTCGCCGAACGAGTCCTTCAGGTGCGAGACATAGCGGTCGAAGCGCTCGGCAAGGTCGATCAGATGCTCTTCCTGGCCCTCGTCGCAGGCCATGCGATACTGCTTGCCGTCGATTGAAACCGTGACCTGTGCCATGGGCCAGCTCCTATCTGTCCAACACGGCGCGGATGGTTTCCATGGCGGTCACCAGCCGTCGCGAGACTTCCTTGTTGGCGTCTTCCAGCCGTTCGGCGCGCGCTTCGGAGTTGTCGAGTTCCTGCGCCAGCCGCGAGCGGTCGGCATTCATCCGCTGCACTTCGGCCTCGGCTTCCGAATAGTCGCGCTCGTGCTCCAGCTTGGCCGCGACGGCGTTCTCCAGCCCTTCGATGGCCTTGCCCAGCCTGGCGATGACTTCCTTGAGCGTGCTTTCCCCGGTCATGGCTTCGTCCTGTGCCCTGCCCATCACCGAATCGTTCGCGTTCAGAACGCGTTATCCCGGAAACATTAGGCACCGGGTGAAGGCAACGTCAACAAAGCTCTCGCGACTGTCCCCCGCTAACGCTAATGTAGACCCGCCGCCGGCATCACAACACCGGCAAATGTGCACCCGATTTGTTGACTAAAAGCCCGCGCCTGCTATGTGTCGCGCACCCTTTTCAAGGGCTCTCCCAAGCCCCCAAACCCCCACCCTGGAGGAACCATGACGTCGCGTGAACAACATGACCGGATGGCCAATGCGATCCGTTTTCTCTCCATGGACGCCGTCGAGAAAGCGAATTCCGGCCATCCCGGCCTGCCCATGGGCTGCGCCGACATCGCCACTGTGCTGTTCACCCGCTTCCTGAAATACGATCCCAAGGCCCCGCACTGGGCCGACCGCGACCGCTTCATCCTGTCGGCCGGCCATGGTTCGATGCTGCTCTATTCGCTGCTCCATCTGACCGGCTACGAAGACATGACGATCGACCAGATCAAGCATTTCCGCCAGTTGGGCTCCAAGACCGCCGGTCATCCGGAATACGGCCATGCCACCGGCATCGAGACGACGACCGGCCCGCTCGGCCAGGGGCTGGCCAATTCGGTCGGCTTCGCGCTTGGCGAGCGCATCATGAACGCCGCCTTCGGCAACGACCTCGTCGACCACTACACCTATGTGCTGGCCGGCGACGGCTGCCTGATGGAAGGTGTTTCCCAGGAAGCCATCGCGCTTGCCGGGCATCTGAAGCTCAACAAGCTGATCGTCTTCTGGGACAACAACAACATCTCGATCGACGGTCCTGTTTCGCTCGCCGACAACACCGACCAGGTCGCCCGCTTCCAGGCCTCCGGCTGGAATGCCAGCCATATCGACGGCACCGATCCGGA
This sequence comes from Mesorhizobium sp. GW821-FHT07A06, assembly GCF_059419085.1. Lineage (NCBI taxonomy): Bacteria > Pseudomonadati > Pseudomonadota > Alphaproteobacteria > Hyphomicrobiales > Phyllobacteriaceae > Mesorhizobium > Mesorhizobium sp. GW821-FHT07A06. Next base: position 416,120 of record NZ_JBWKRC010000005.1, on the reverse strand, counting down.
AGCGATCGCCTACGCCATCGAGGCCGCCCGCCATTCCGACAAGCCGACGATGATCGCCTGCAAGACGACCATCGGCTTCGGCGCGCCGACCAAGGCCGGCACCAACAAGGCGCACGGCTCGCCGCTCGGCGCCGAGGAGATCGCCGGCGCGCGCAAGTTCTTCAACTGGGAGTCGCCGCCTTTCGAAATTCCGGCCGAGATCCTCGAGGCCTGGCGCGCGGCCGGCAAGGCCGGCGTCAAGGCGCGTACCGACTGGGAAGGCCGCCTCGCCAAGGCCGAGCCGAAACTCAAGGCCGAGTTCGAGCGCCGGCTGGCCGGCAAGCTGCCGTCCAACTTCGACGCCGTCATTGCCGAGTACAAGAAGAAGCTCTCGGCCGACAAGCCGAAGGTCGCCACCCGCAAATCGTCCGAGATGGCACTGGAAGTCATCAACGGCGCGGTACCGGAAACCATAGGCGGCTCCGCCGACCTGACCGGCTCCAACAACACCAAGACAAGCCAGACCAAGAACATCACGCCGGACGACTATGGCCAGCGCTATGTCCACTACGGCATCCGCGAGCACGGCATGGCGGCCGCGATCAACGGCCTGACGCTGCATGGCGGCCTCATCGCCTATGGCGGCACGTTCATGTGCTTCTCCGATTATGCCCGCCCGTCGATGCGGCTTTCCTCGCTGATGGGCATCCGCTCGATCTTCGTCATGACCCATGATTCCATTGGTCTGGGCGAGGACGGCCCGACCCATCAGCCGGTCGAACACCTGGCGGCCCTGCGCGCCATCCCGAACCACAATGTCTTCCGTCCGGCCGACGCGGTGGAAACCGCCGAATGCTGGCAGATCGCGCTCGAATCCGAAAAGACGCCGTCGACCCTGGCGCTGACCCGCCAGAACCTGCCGACGGTTCGCACCGAGCACTCGGCCAAGAACCTGAGCAGCCAGGGCGCCTATGAACTGGCCGCGGCCAGCGGCGAGGCGGCGGTGACCATCTTCGCCACCGGCTCCGAGGTCGAGATCGCTCTTGGCGCCCGTGACTTGCTTGAGAAGCACGGCCACCCGACCCGGGTCGTCTCGGTGCCTTGCTTCGAATTGTTCGACAAGCAGAGCGACGACTACCGCAAGAAGACGATCGGCAACGCGCCGATCAAGATGGCGATCGAGGCCGGCATCCGCCAGGGCTGGGATCATCTCATCGGTTCGGACGGCATCTTCGTCGGCATGACCGGCTTCGGCGCCTCGGGCACGATCGAGCAACTCTACCCGCATTTCGGCATCACCGCCGAGGCTGCGGCCAAGGCGGCGGAAGCCCGCCTGCACGCCAAGTAAGGCCTGTGCATGTGCCCAAACCGCATTGCGGTTTTGGAGTAAAGAACATGCAAGAAACAAAAATGCCCCGGCGAAGTCACGCAAAGCGATTTCGCCGGTCTGGCCTAACCTAATCGATTTAAATCCGCGTCGCTGCGGCTGGATTCTTTCCGCTTGCGCCGCTATGAAGCTGCGGACCCATCGTCTGCGCTCCAGCTCCCAGGGAGAGAAAAATGACCGTCAGAGTTGCCATCAACGGATTCGGCCGCATCGGCCGCAATATCCTGCGCGCCATCCACGAATCCGGCCGCAAGGACATCGACGTCGTCGCCGTCAACGACCTCGGCCCGGTCGAGACCAACGCGCACCTGCTGCGCTACGACAGCGTGCACGGCCGCTTCCCGCATGAAGTGTCGGTGTCCGGCGACCAGATCACGGTCGGCAAGGAAAAATTCAAGGTCACCGCCATCAAGGACCCGACGCAGTTGCCGTGGAAGGAACTCGGCGTCGACATCGCGCTCGAATGCACCGGCATCTTCACCGCCCGAGACAAGGCCGCCGCGCACCTGACCGCCGGCGCCAAGCGCGTGCTGGTCTCGGCCCCTGCCGAAGGCGCCGACCTCACCGTCGTCTATGGCATCAACCACGACAAGCTGACCAAGGACCACATCGTCATCTCGAACGCCTCCTGCACCACCAACTGCCTCGCGCCGCTGGCCGCCGTGCTGCACGAGACGGTCGGCATCGAAAAGGGCATGATGACGACGATCCACTCCTACACGGGCGACCAGCCGACGCTGGACACCATGCACAAGGATCTCTACCGCGCCCGCGCCGCGGCCCTGTCGCAGATCCCGACCTCGACCGGCGCCGCCAAGGCGATCGGCCTCGTGCTGCCCGATCTCAAGGGCAAGCTCGACGGTATCTCGATCCGCGTGCCGACCCCGAACGTCTCTGTCGTCGACTTCAAGTTCATCGCCAAGCGCGCGACCACGGCCCAGGAAATCAACGACGCCGTCATCGCCGCTTCCAATGGCAAGCTGAAGGGCATTCTCGGCGTCACTCATCACCCGAACGTGTCGATCGACTTCAACCACGATCCGCGCTCCTCGATCATGGCGCTGGACCAGACCAAGGTGATGGACGGCAACTTCGTTTCGGTGCTGTCCTGGTACGACAATGAATGGGGCTTCTCCAACCGCATGGGCGATACGGCTGTCGCCTTCGGCAAGACAATCGCCTGATCGCGACCCATCCTTGAGAGATTTGAAACGCCCGGCTTCGTCCGGGCGTTTTCATTTGCCGGAGCAGCGACGAAATCGGCGGCTTCGGGCCAAAAAACCACCCTCCCGCCTTGCACTGGCCATGCCTTCGCCCCACTCTCCCGTAAAGCGAGAAGACAGAGGAATTCGAGGGGCAAATCACGGATGGAGCATGCGATCTATCTCGTCACGCTGGTCGGCACGGCGCTGGTTGTCGCCGCCGCGTTTTCGAGCCTGATCGCCTTCCGCTTCGGCGCCCCTCTCCTCCTGCTCTTTCTGTGCATCGGACTCGCCTCCGGAACCGACGGCCTCGGCATCCAATTCGACAATGCCCGTATCGCCTATTTTGCCGGCTCACTGGCGCTCGCCGTCATCTTGTTCGATTCCGGCTTCGGCACGCCGCTCAACGCCTTGCGGCAGGCGGCGGGCCCGGCGCTCTCGCTGGCAACCTTCGGCGTGCTTCTCACCACCGGCCTGTTCGGCGCCGCCGCCTACTACCTGCTCGATTTGAGCTGGCTGGAATCCTTCCTGCTCGGCGCCGCCGTCGCTTCGACCGACGCCGCGGCGGTGTTCTTCCTGCTGCGCGCGGGCGAGATCAATCTGCGCGAACGCGTGCGCTCCACGCTCGAGGTGGAATCCGGCAGCAACGACCCGATCGCCATCTTCCTGACCATCACCCTGGTCGAGGTCATCGCGGCCCATGCCAACCCTGAAGCCAACGTCCTGGTCACCAGCCTGATCCTCGGCTTTCTCGTCAATATGGGCCTCGGCGCCATCGTCGGCGTGTTGGGTGGCCTTGCCATCGTGCGTCTCGTCGACCGGCTCAACCTCGACCATGGCCTGCTGCCGATCTTCGTGTTGACACTGTCGCTGATGGTCTTCGCCGCCGCCGGCGCCATCGGCGGTTCGGGCTTTCTGGCGGTCTATATCGCCGGCCTCATTGCCGGCAATTCCGACATCCGCGCCGTCACCATCCTCAAGCGCTTCCAGGACGGCATGTCCTGGCTGGCGCAGATCATCATGTTCCTGATCCTCGGCCTGTTCGCGACCCCCTCGCAGTTTCCGGCGATCATGGTGCCGGCGGTGCTGCTCGGCCTGTTCCTGATGTTTGTCGCAAGACCGGTCGCGGTCTGGCTCTGCCTGATTCCGTTCCGCCTGCCGCGACCCGAAGTCGCCTTCGTCTCCTGGGTCGGCCTGCGCGGCGCCGTGTCGATCCTGCTTGCCATCACGCCGCTGCTCGGCGGGCTGGAGAACGGCCGCATCATCTTCAACACCGCCTTCATCATCGTGCTGGTGTCCCTGGTCGTTCAGGGCTGGACCGTCGGTCCCCTGGCCCGCCGCCTAGGCCTCATCGTGCCGGCGCGGTTGGGGCCGCTGGACAAGGTTGAACTTGAACTGCCGGGCTCCGCCCATCACGAGCTACTCGCCTATCGCGTCGCACCCGGCAGCCCGGTGGCGCGCGGCGAGCGTATTCCCCGTTGGGCACGGCCCTCGCTGGTGCTGCGCGACGGCCGCTCGATGCGCTTCCAGGACATGGGCCGGCTCGCCGCCGGCGACCAGGTCTACATCTTCGTGCCGGACCGCTATCCGCGCCTGCTCGACAAGCTGTTCGCCAGCCGTGCCGTGGTCGACCCCGAGGATGCCGATTTCTTCGGTGCCTTCGCCGTCGACCCGGCGCGCTCCGCCGCCGAGCTGGAGGCCGCCTATGCGCCGGGCCTGACCGAGGCGGAGCAGAAGCAGACCGTCGGCGCGCTGGTCACGGCGCGGCTCGGCGGCCATGCCGAATATGCCGACCGCGTGCTCATCGGCTCGATCGAGCTGATCGTCAGGGACGTCGACGACAAGGGCAGGATCACGGGCCTCGGTCTTTCCTTCGAGCCGACCGCACCGGTGGCGCGGGTGCCGGTGTTCCTCAGTGCCGGCGAGATGGGCGACCGGCTGAGCGCCTTTATCCGCAACTGGCGCAAACCGATCGAGACGCAGGCGCTGGCAGAGCCTGAGGACGCCCCTGAGCCGTCGGTAGAAAAGGCAACGACCGGAAGCTGACAACAGCGATCGTTTGCCCTGTGCCATCGGCATGGGACGATCTTCACGGACTGTATCCCCGTCCGCCTCAAAATTTCGCACCGCGCCGCGGCCAAAGCCTTGCATCGTCACCGATGCGGGGTATGGTCCCGGCGATTTTCCGAGGAAAGGGACCAGCATGGCTGCCTTCAAGACACTGGACGATATCGGCAACATCAGCGGCAAGCGCGTGCTGGTGCGCGTCGACCTCAACGTTCCCGTCGCCGACGGCAAGGTCACCGATGCCACCCGCATCGAACGCATCGCGCCGACCATCGCCGAATTGTCCGGCAAGGGCGCCAAGGTCATCCTGCTCGCGCATTTCGGCCGGCCTAAGGACGGTCCCTCGCCCGAATTCTCGCTGGAGCCGATCGCCAGGGCGACGTCAGAGGTGCTCGGCCGCCCCGTCGGCTTTGCCTCGGATTGCGTCGGCGACACGGCGGGCAGTGCGGTCGCGGCCATGAACAAGGGCGACGTGCTGCTGTTCGAAAACACCCGCTTCTACAAGGCCGAGGAAAAGAACGACCCGGCCTTCACCGAAAGGCTCGCCGCCAATGGTGACATCTTCGTCAACGACGCCTTTTCGGCGGCCCACCGCGCCCACTCCTCGACCGAGGGGCTGGCCCGTCTGTTGCCGGCCTTTGCCGGCCGCACCATGCAGGCCGAACTGGAAGCACTGGAGAAAGGCCTGGGCAAACCAGTGCGCCCGGTCGTCGCCATCGTCGGCGGTGCCAAGGTCTCGACCAAGATCGACCTGTTGATGAACCTGGTGAAGAAGGTCGACGCGTTGGTGATCGGCGGCGGCATGGCCAACACCTTCCTCGCCGCGCGTGGCACCGATGTCGGCAAGTCGCTGTGCGAGCATGACCTCGCCCCCACCGCCAAGCAGATCATGATCGAGGCGGCGGAGGCCGGCTGTGCCATCATCCTGCCCGTCGACGGCGTCGTCGCCAGGGAGTTCAAGGCGGGCGCGGCCTGCGAGACGGTCGCCATCTCCGACGTCCCGGCCGACGGCATGATCCTCGATGTCGGCGCCAAGACCGTGACGACGATCGGCGAGTGGATCGACCGTGCCGCGACGCTGGTCTGGAACGGACCGCTCGGCGCCTTCGAGATCGCGCCGTTCGACCACGCCACGGTGGCTGCCGCCCAGCACGCGGCGGCGCGCACCAAGGCCGGCAAGCTGATCTCCGTTGCCGGTGGGGGCGATACCGTGGCGGCACTCAATCACGCCGGTGTCGCCGACGACTTCACCTATGTCTCGACCGCCGGCGGCGCTTTCCTGGAATGGATGGAAGGCAAGCCCCTGCCCGGTGTCGACGTATTGAAGCGGTAAGAAATCCAGGGAAAGCGTACAACGGTTCCCTGCGCGGTTGCGTCAAGGCAGCGAGATTGAGTGGTTCGGCGTTTCCGCGAAGCGATGAACCGCGCAAAGGCATTTCAGCCAGGGCAGAAATGCCTAGCGTGGCGGAAGTGCGGTCAAGACAAGCGACCTGATCAACTCACCGGGAGCAAATGAGAGCGCCCGAGACTTTCAATCGATTCGAGCTTTCCGGCGTCATTCCTTTGGCGGTAGTGTTCTGTTAGGCGCAGATCAACCGGTTCAGGAGAAGCATGATGAGCGAACGTCTCGAAGACATTGCCGCCGCGATCGTGGCCAACGGCAAGGGCCTGCTGGCCGCCGATGAAAGTTCCGGCACGATCAAGAAGCGCTTCGACGTCATCGGCGTCGAATCGACCGCCGACAGCCGCCGCGACTATCGCGAGATGATGTTCCGCGCCAAGGACGCGATGACCAAGTACATTTCCGGCGTCATCCTCTATGACGAGACCATCCGCCAGAAGGCCGCCGACGGCACGCCGCTGGTCGACATCATCAAGGCGTCAGGCGCCATCCCCGGCATCAAGGTCGATGCCGGCGCCAAGCCTCTGGCCGGCTTTCCCGGCGACACCATCACCGAAGGCCTCGACGGCCTGCGCGAGCGGCTGGCCGACTATTACAAGCTCGGTGCCCGCTTCGCCAAATGGCGCGCGGTGATCGACATCGACATCGCCAAGGGCGTGCCGTCGGCGACCTCTATCGGCTCCAACACCCATGCCCTGGCCCGCTACGCCGCCCTTTGCCAGGAAGCCGGCATCGTGCCGATCGTCGAGCCGGAAGTGCTGATGGACGGCGCCCATTCGATCGAAACGTGCTACGAGATCAGCAAGATGACTTTGCTTAAGCTCTACAGCGAGCTCTACGCGGCGCGCGTCGTGCTCGAAGGCACGATCCTGAAGCCCAACATGGTGCTGTCGGGCAAGAAGTCGGGCACGGTGGACAGCCCCGAAAAGGTCGCCGAGATGACCATAAAACTGTTCCGCGAGACGGTGCCGGCGGCGGTCCCGGGCATCGCCTTCCTTTCCGGCGGCCAGGAGGACGAGGAAGCGACCGCCAACCTCAACGCCATCAACGCCATCGGCCCGCATCCGTGGAAGCTGACCTTCTCCTACGGCCGCGCGCTGCAGGCCGCCCCGCAGAAGGCCTGGAGCGGCAAGGCATCGAATGTCGCGGCCGGTCAGGCCGCCTTCACCCATCGCGCTCACATGAACTATCTGGCCGCGCTCGGAAAATGGAAGGCGAGCCTCGAACAGGCCGCCTGAACACAGCGCTTCCGTCTCCCTTCAAACCCGGGCCAATGCGCCCGGGTTTTTGTTTGCGGCAGGCGCGGGCTTGGGATGGAGCCTGTCCGTCCTTATCTCCCTCTCGGCGCCGGAGCATGATCCAAAAGGCGGAAGCCGGTCTTCTCGGACAAACGGGAGCCGGCTTGTCCAGGGATCATGCTCGACCAACGAGCGATGTCGGTTTGCGCTCATCCCGAACGTCCTTGGGGTGCAGACAGGGAGAGATTCATGCATCGCAACAAGATCGTTTCACGCGAAGACTGGTTCCAGGCGCACAAGGCACATCTGGCCCGCGAGAAGGAACTGACCCGGCTTCGCGAGCGCATCGCGGCCGAGCGGCGTGGATTGCCCTGGCTGAGGATCAGGAAGGACTATGTCTTCGAGACTGAACAGGGGCCGAAGAAACTGACCGACCTGTTTGGCGCCAACAGCCAGCTGATCGTCTACCACTTCATGTTCGGGCCGGGCTGCACGCATCATTGCGAGGGCTGCTCCTTCCTTGCCGATCATATAGACGGCGCCAATCAGCATTTGAGGCATCACGACGTAACCCTGGTGGTGATCTCGCGGGCGCCGCTGGCCGAGCTTGCGCCCTACAAGCGGCGCATGGGCTGGAAATTCGACTGGGTGTCGTCCTATGCCTCGGACTTCAACTTCGACATGCAGGTTTCCTTCACCGACAAGCAGATAGCCGCCGGCGACACCACCTACAATTTCGAGACCCGTCCACGGACATCGAGGGAGCTTCCCGGCACCAGTGTTTTCTACAAGGACGAGAGCGGCGAGATCTTCCTCACCTTCCTGTCGCGTGCGCGCGGCGGCGAGGCGCAGATCGGCGCCTATGACTATCTCGATATGACGCCGAAAGGCCGCAATGAAAATGGCCCCTATCATGGCCTGATGGACTGGGTGCGCCTGCACGACGAATATCAGGACAAGCAGGCGGCTCCGACGAACTGCTGCGACTGAAGGCGTTCACCTCCGCCGAAACATGCGCTAAGCCTGCCGCAAATCATTCCACGGTATCGCCATGCGTTTTCCCGCCCTTCTCACCTGGCTCGCCTTCCCCGTCTATGTCTGGCAGGGATTGGGTGTGCGCCGCCGCACCTCGCGGATGCTGCCGGCACAGGGACCGGTCATGCACGAGATATCAGGCAAGGCACCGGTGGTCTCGCTGCTGGTGCTGGGCGATTCCTCCGCCGCCTCGGTCGGCATAGGCAATTCCGAGGACGGGCTTGCCGCGCAGCTCGCCGTTCTGGTCTCGCAACGTACCGGCCACGCCGTGCGCTGGCGCGCCGCCGGCTTCAATTCAGCGACGTCAGGCCAGATCCGCGACCACGTCCTGCCCAATCTGTCCCCCGATCAGTGGACGCATATCGTGCTCGCCATCGGCACCAACGACACCAAGAATTTTCATTCCGTGCCGCGCTTCAAGAAGGAGTTCGGCGGCCTGCTCTACGCGCTGCGCGCCAAATGGCCGGAGGCGCGCGTGGTGTGGTCGCCGGTTCTGGAGTTCACGCGGGCGCCGGCCATGCCGACGCTGCTGGGGAAAATCCTCGAAATCCGCGCCACCGCGATGAACCGGATGGGCGAGCGGCTGTGCCTGGAGCGCGGCGCATTGCCCGCGCCCCGCCTGCCGATCACCAATCCCGAGGCCGGTTTTGCCTCGGACGGCTTCCATGCCTCGGAGGCGGGTTACCGGGCCTGGGCGGAACATCTCGTCGGCATGGTCCTCACCAGCTGACAGCCAAGAAACCGATCTTGTCTTGGGAAGGCCTATGTCAAATGCCCGAGCACGGCCGCCAGCGAGATCGCTGCCATGGCGAGAAGCGCCAGCTTCCAGAAATCGGCGCGCCGCCTGAGCCCGGGCCAGCCGATTGGCTTGATCAGCTGGATGACCATGAAGCCGACGATGACAAGGGCGAGAAGTTTCGTCATGCCGCCTTTGACCAGCAACGCGACCGGCTGTCAAAACCTGCTTATAAATCACCGGCCGAAGCCAGATGTTCCAGCGCATACCATCAGCGGACGATGCTTGCGGGGATGCAGGATCGCGCATTGCGCAGATCATAAATCCTAACCGTCGGCGCGACATAGCCATAGTTGCCATATGGCTTCGAAAATTGCACCACGACATGACCTTCGAGGCATTGGAACATGCCGGCAAGCTCATAAATTAGCGGATCCTGCGCTCTCAATCCTCCGCCACGCAGATATCGCTGAAACTTCAACGATACGAGGTAATCGGCCGACGAGAGATTGCTGTAGTCCCTGGTTTCCGGTGCCGGCTCTCCCATTGGATAGTCCACCACGAAACGCCTGATTTCCCGCTCTTCAAGGAAGCGCATCGCTGCAAAGCGTGTATCCGTTCCCCGGTCCAGGTTCGCGACATAGGCCATGCCGGCGTGCGCGCTGGCAACCATCGCAACAAGTCCAAGTCCGATTGCCACCGGCGTGCTTCGCAGCCCGATCGCCCTGGAGCAAGCGATGCCCGCGGCCAGCAGAAGGTAGACAACGACCGGCAGGATGTAACGCATGGAGCCGAAGAGTTTGAGCGGCGAAAGTTCGAGCAGGAAGAGCCAGATGAAGGCTCCGCCCGCGTAGGCGACAACATATCTGTTACGGTCGGCGATGATGGCGAAAGCGATCGCCCCAAGCGCGATCGCCACGGTCGGGCTGGTGAGGCTGGGGATCAGATGGTAGCGGAAATGCATAAGCCCATAGCCCTCCCAGAACCACTCCTTGAGGTCGTGACCCGTTTCAGCGTGCATCAGTTCCGAGCCAAGGCCTCTGATCACCGTTGAAAGGCCACTTCCGGCCTCGGTCAGCAGCGACGCGCCGAAGATCGCCAATATGGTAAGCGCGTCAGCGGCGACGATGATGGCGGTCTGCCTGAGACCGAGCCGGCAGTAGAAGATCGCCACGATGAAAAGAGCTAGGCTGTTGCCGGCGCCCACGTATTTCGCCGAGACGGCGAGGCCGAGCGCAAATCCGAAATAGACGAGATTGACTGAGTTGGCCTGCTCCCTCAGCCGCACGAGCGCATGCAGCCCGACACACAGGGCGAAGACCAGGACAGCGTCTTCCTTGAAGTAATGCGCATGAACCGCGATGGCTGGCGAGACCGCGAAAACGCAGGCCCACAGGAAGGCATTGATATCATCCGCGTAACGCCGCAACACGATGTAGAAGAGGATACTTGCCGCAACACAGGCCAACGCGCTGACACTTCGGCCAGCCAGCAAATAGTCATGTTCGTTCGACGCGCCGGAAAGCCATCCCGCGAAGCGGGCCAATACGATCAACAATGGCGGGTGTGCGTAATTGTGGTGCTGCCCCGCGGCAAACGCCACCTTGATCGACTCGTCCGGCTGGATCCCAAAAGGGAAGTCGAGATTGTAAAAGGCAAGCGACGCCGAGACTGCTGCCAGCACCAACATGGCCAACGCCTGCGAATCACTCCGTGTCAGGTCGGCGGCGGTGGCTGGCATAAGCGGCTGGCCGACAGTCATGGTCTCACAACGAACGAGAGGAATTTCGACAGCCGCTTTTTGCCCTGCATGGCGGCCGGCTGTCAAAGTACTCCTCTCGCCCGTCTGTCTTGAGTTACCTCAGCGGCTTGAGGCCGGCCTCGATCGAGGCGCGTTTCGGTTCGAGGAACGGCGGCAGGGCCAGGCTTTCGCCCAGCGTCTCCAGCGGCTCATCGGCGGTGAAGCCCGCCCCGTCCGTGGCAATCTCGAACAGGATGCCGTTTGGCTCGCGGAAATAGAGCGAGCGGAAGTAGTAGCGCTCGACCTCGCCGCTCGACGGCAGGCGGAATTCGCCCAGACGGGCGGTCCATTGATGCAGCGTCTCCTGGTCCGGCGCCCTGAAGGCGACGTGGTGAACCGCGCCGGCGCCTTGCCTTGCCGGCGCCAGGCCGGGCTGCACGGCGACATGAAGCTCCGCCGCCGGCCCGCCCGCGCCCATTTCGAAGACGTGGACCTGGCCCTCGCCGTCAGGGGAGGCATAGTCGCGGACCTTGCGCATGTTCATGACCCTGGTCAGCACCGCCTCGGTATTGGTGATGTCGGGGACGCTGATGACGATCGGCCCGAGCCCCCGGATCTGATGCTCGGCCGGTACCGGGCTTTGCGCCCAGGGGTGGCTGCCGCCCTTGCCGCCATCGCTGATCAGCCGCAGACGCTGGCCTTCAGGATCCTCGAAATCCAGGCCGGGATAGCCGCCGATGTCGGCAATCTCTCCTGTCTCAATGCTCTCAGCGGCCAGATGCTGCTTCCACCAGGCAAGGCTCTCCCGGCTGCCGACCCTGAGGCTGGTCCGCGCAATGCTGTGGGTGCCGCGTCGTTCGCGGCCAACCGGCCAGTCGAAGAAGGTGAGGTCCGTGCCCGGTGTCGCCTCACCGTCTGCATAGAAGAGGTGGTAGGCCGACGTATCGTCCTGGTTCACCGTCTTCTTGACCAACCGCAGGCCCAGCACCTTCGTGTAGAAGTGAAGATTGCCGGGTGCATTGGCGGTGATGGCGGTCAGATGGTGGATTCCTGTCAGTTGCAGGCTCATGGTCGTCTCCCTGTTTCTGGGGAAGAATTTTCTCCAGTCATATCAGAACTGCGGTCCCATCGCTGAAGGCCTTGTATCCCGACAGTCCGTCGCCGCGGATTGAACAACGACGCCCAGATAAGTACTCACAAAGTGAACAATCATCCTCCCGTGCACTGGTCGGTGACTGCGGTTCGAGGATGGCCTACCGAGGACCCGTGCCGGGCGGAACTATCGCCGCGAACCCTGCCATCCTCCTGACAGACTGCTGTCAGGAGAGGTGTGCGATACTGCCTTCAGTCAGAGAGAGGAGAATAGCCATGAACGGTTTCACCATTCTGCGCGGCATGCAGCACTATGTCGGCAAGGTTCGCACCATGCGCAACGAGATCCGCACGCAGCGTTTCATGAACGCACTGCCGGCGGACATCCGCAAGGATATCGGCTGGCCGGACATGTATGCGGAACGTCGCTCCCCCGGCAATTGAGGCGAATTTTTCGACGTTGATATTGGACATGGACGCGCCAATGCCCAGATATCGATGCATGTAGCCCAAATGACCTCCGGTTTCGGGGCCACGACATGCATCAAAATAAGCTATGGCGCGCCGGGGATGGAGCGAGCTTATGCCCGAACAGAAGACAATCGGCTTCCTCTTCATCGAAGGATTTGCCGACTGGGAGTATGGCCTGCTGGCGGCCTCGGCGGTTGAATGGTTCGGCGCCCGCACCGTGTCGCTGACGCCCGAAGGGAGGCCGGTGACCGGAATCAGCGGTTTTCGGCTGACGCCTGACCGCTCGGCCGGCGTTGAAGAGAATGCCGATCTCGATGCTGTCGCAGTCATCGGTTCCGACCAGTGGGCCGGCAAGGCGCCACCGGATGTCGCCGAACTGCTCAACGCCGTTGCAACGCGCGGCGGTGTCGTTGGCGGGATTTGCGCCGGCACGCTGGCGCTGGCTCGAGCCGGCATGTTCGAAGATGCCGGGCATACCAGCAATGGCCGCGACTGGATCAACGGTCATGAAGCCGGCTATGCGGGTGACAATAACTATCAGGACGTGCCGCACGCGGTCGCGGACGGCAAGATCGTGTCGGCGCCGGGTTCGGCGCCAGGCACCTTTGCCCTCGCCTTTCTGAAGACGCTCTATCCGGAAAGAAGCAGCGATCTCGCACAGATGCGGACGCTGTTCGCCAGGGAATATGCTGAAGCCTCCTGACAGTATGCTGTCAGGAGGCGCGTGCAATGGTGAAACAATGCGCAGGGCCGGCCGAGAGGACGATCGATGAAAAGCTGGAACGACAAGCTGAACACGCCTGGCATCAACGGCGTGAAACCAACGCCGCGCACGGTGGGAGACGTCATCGAAGGCCAGCCGATGCTGGTGCCGACCGCACGCCAGGTCGATGACTTTATCCGCTCGATTCCCGAAGGCGTCGAGATGGACGTCCGTGCGTTGCGCACGGCGCTTGCCGTCGAACACGGTGCCGAAGTGACATGCCCGGTCACCATCGGCTATCATCTGCGCACGGTTGCCGAAGCCGCCAAGGAAGACCTCGAGCGCGGCATGACGCTGAGCGACATCGCTCCCTTCTGGCGCGTGCTCGATGCCAAGACGCCGACAACGAAGAAACTGTCCTTTGGCGCGGAGTTCGTTGCCGCGCAGCGCAAGCGCGAAGGACTGAAGCCGTAATGCATGTCATCTGCAGGTGGATCCGGTCTGGGAGCCACGGCATGCACGGGAAAACCACTGGGGAAGCAAACGATGCGCCGCGCCGACAGGCTCTTTCAGATCGTGCAGCATCTGCGGGGTGGCCGTCTGGTCACCGCCCAGAAGCTCGGCACGTGGCTCGAGGTTTCCGAGCGAACAATCTACCGCGACATAGCCGACCTGCAGTCGACCGGGGTCCCGATCGACGGCGAGGCCGGTGTTGGCTACATGATGAGGGAAGGTTTCGACCTTCCGCCGCTGATGTTCACGCGTGACGAGATCGTGGCGCTGGTTGCCGGCGCGCGCATGGTGCGCGCCTTTGGCGGCGCCGCCATGGCACGCGCCGCCGACGAGGCGCTGGTCAAGATCGGTGCCGTGCTGCCCGATACCGAAAAAGACCGCATCGCCCGCACCGAGATCCATACACCGATGTGGGTGGTCAGCGACGCCGCCCGCGAGGCGATCGACCTGATCGAGCGTGCGGTCGAGAAGCGCCAGGTGCTGACCATTGACTACTCGGACGAGGCCGGCCGCGGCACCGCGCGCGACATCAGGCCGCTCGGCCTCTGGTTCTGGGGCAAGGTGTGGACGCTGGTCGCCTGGTGCGAGATGCGCGACGACTTCCGCGCCTTCCGCATTGACCGCATCGCCTCGGTGGTGATCGCCGGCCGCATCTTCAAGCCGGAGCGCGGCAAGCAGCTTGCCGACTTCTACCGGGCGGTGGAGCGCAGCGAGGATTACGGCATGGCGCCGGACCGCGTGGCGCGAAGCTGAGATCGCCCATAAAAAAGCCCGCTCGAAGCGGGCTTTTTTTGGTCTGTCGAGACCCTTACTCGTCGTCTGCGTCCTCGTTCTTCGACTTCAGCGCCGAGAGCTTGGCGAACACGGCATTGGCGTCGAGTTCGGCATCCTCGTCCTTCGGCTTTTCGGGAGCCGGCACCAGCCGCTCGGTCAGGGCGGCGGGCAGCAGCGTATCGCCGACCGGCTGCGCCTGCTCGCGGCCGCGCGAGGCGCGGTTGACTTCCATGTCGAGGTCGATCTGCGACGCAAGGCCCAGCGTCACCGGATCCATCGGCTGCAGATTGGCCGAGTTCCAGTGCTTGCGTTCGCGGATCTGCTCGATCGTCGACTTGGTGGTGCCGACGAGACGCGAAATCTGCGCGTCCTTGAGTTCGGGATGGTTGCGCACCAGCCAAAGGATGGCGTTCGGCCGGTCCTGGCGCTTCGACAATGGTGTGTAGCGCGGACCCTTGCGCTTGGATTCCGGCACCCGCACCTTGGGGTCGGAAAGCTTCAGCCGCTGGTTCGGATCCTTCTCGGCGCGCGCGATCTCGTCGCGGGTCAGCTGGCCGGTCATGATCGGGTCCATGCCCTTGATGCCTTGCGCCGATTCGCCATCGGCGATCGCCTTGACCTCGAGCGGATGCAGCCCGCAGAACTGCGCGATCTGCTCAAAGGAGAGCGCGGTGTTGTCGACCAGCCAGACGGCGGTCGCCTTGGGCATCAGCAGCGTATTGGCCATTTTAAAAATCCTTCTCGTTCGCCCGCGTTCCCGCGCGGGCGGTGGTTTAGAGCCACCAAAATGGGAAATTCGCGGCCTGTATAACCGTTCCCTTGCCGTTTCGCAATGTTTTTGGAGGCGCGGCGGCCTCAATACGTTCGGGGGCCAGCGAGCGCATTAATGCCCAAACCGCCGGCGACCTCAACCAAAGGGTCCGGCGCTTTTGAGCAGGGCCACGAGCTGGCTTTGCTGGCGTGTCCCGGTCTTGGCGAATATTCGCTCCAGATAGGTCCGGGCGGTTTTTTCGGTGATGTTGGAGCCGGCTGCGGCGGCCTTGAGCGCGTGGCCTTGCGACAGCGCCGTGGCCAGCCGTGCTTCGGCTGGCGTCAGATCGAACAATCCGGCAAGCAGTGTTGGCGAAGGCACGACCGAGCTGGCGCTGAGCGCCGTCGCCGCCACCAGAATGTCGGCGCCTGAAAAGATCTCATGCGCCGAACGGCGCAACGGCAGCATGTGCAGAACCATCGGCCGCCGGCCGTCCACGCCTTGCACCGGTATGGAACGGACTGTCGGCTCCATGTCGTTGCGCGCGGCGACGACAGCCTGCTGGAACAGCCGGTTGGCCTCGGCATCGGCAATGGCCAAGCCGCCAAAGGCTGTAGGCAGGAACAGGGAGGACAGGCCGTCGAACAGTGCGTTAGCGAGCATCACCCGTCCTTTCAGCGACAGGACAGCCGCCGGCAGGCCCATCGCCGTCATGGCGGCAACTGTTCCTTCGGCGCGTTCAAGGCCGAGCCGCCCCGCTATCAGGCCGGCACGCGCCATGGCTGGCCGGAGACTGTCGAGCACGTCCAGGCTCCTTTGGTCGTAGTCGCCTTCACCGAGCCGTCGCTGGAAAACGAAAATCGCCAGCTCGCCGCTGGGCATCGGTATCGCGGTGCAGGCATGCGCGCCGATGCCCATGGCGCGAAGCCGTTTGCGGACCGGATCGTTCTCGATCTCGTCGGGCGTGAGGAAAGCCTCAACGTCGACGAAGCTCGCCGGCTGCAGCGCGCACATGCGCGAAACCGCCGCCGAAAACTGCAGCGCGTCGCTCGCCAGCAATTCGCCTTGCAGATCCTGCAGGAACGCTATCGCCCTGCCGCGCGCGGGCTGGTCGTCACCGAACAGAAACACGGCGCCACCCACGGAACCGGATACGGAATCGATATCCTCCAGCACATCAGGCCAGAGGTCTGGCACGAAGGCCGCCTCGTAGATTCTGTTCGTCAGATCGTCGAGCATGGGCAAGAAGCCTTTCCGGGCAAGCAACTTGCCAGGCCCGAACAATCAACGCTTCAGGCCGACCGATCTTCCCCCGTGGTCAAGCATGCCACGGCGGCAACCATGGTCAATAAGCAAGATGCCGAAGAGCGGTGGGCTTGAGCAGCACCATTGAACTGCCTCCTGCCGCTTGCAACGCGACGCGCCCTCTTTTGGAACCGGCAAGCCAATCACCCGGATCCCCAAAAGACAAAACCCGCTGGACTGGGTCCAGCGGGTTCGGAACCGGAGACGGGAAGCGTCTGCGACGGCTCTGCTTCTCGGCAAGTGCACGGCCTTGCGGCCGGGTGCTTGAGATCAGATCGCCTGGCGGGCGATCCGTTCGATGTCGGCACGGTTGATGCCGAGATCGCTGAGCTGACGCGCGTTGAGACGGTTCAGTTCGCGCACGGTCTCGTTGTACATGCGCCAGTTACGGAAAGCGCGGATCGGGTTCATGATGGTCCTCCTGATGGGGTGTTCGTTTCGATGCTGCACAGATAGTGATCATCGATGAGGACTTGAACGGCCGATTTTGCATAGCAATGATGCAAATGCTGCATTGCACCATTAAGCTTCTGTTCATCTTGTAGGCAGGGAGGAGCTGTCTCCGGACGTGTCGGGATTCCCGGTCAGGCCGGCCTCACCTGGATATCGGCACGTCCTAGCCGACGTCGAGCACGATCTTGCCGATATGTTCGCCCTCCTCCATCCGCTCATGCGCGCGCCAGGCATCCGTGAGCGGGTAGATCATGTCCATGACCGGAGCGACCTTGCGCGTGCCGAGCAGCGGCCAGACCTGCGCCTCCAGCGCCGCCGCGATCGCCGCCTTGAACTCGACGGTGCGCGGCCGCAGCGTCGAACCCGTATGGGTCAGCCGCTTGACCATGATCTTGGAAAAGTCGGCACTGGCCACGGCGCCCGCCTGCACCGCGATCTGGACGATGCGGCCCTCGACGGCGGCGGCCTCGTAGTTGCGCTGGACATAGTCGCCGCCGACCATGTCGAGGATGACATTGGCGCCCTTGCCGTCCGTCGCCTCCTTCACCGCCTTGACGAAGTCCTCCTCGCGATAGTTGATCGCCCGGTCGGCGCCGAGCTTCAGGCAGGCATCACATTTCTCCTTGGATCCGGCGGTGGTGATGACATGGGCGCCGAAAGCAGAGGCAAGCTGGATCGCGGTCGTGCCGATGCCGGACGAGCCGCCATGCACAAGCAGCGTCTCGCCTTTCTTCAGGCCGCCGCGTTCGAAGACATTGTGCCAGACCGTGAAATAGTTTTCCGGCACCGCCGCCGCTTCCGTATGGGTGAAGCCCGCGGGCAGCGGCAACACGCTGCCGGTGTGAACCTTGACATATTCGGCATAACCGCCGCCGGGGGTGAGCGCGCAGACCCGTTCGCCGATGCGCCAGCGCGACACCTCGTCGCCAAGCGCGGCCACTTCGCCCGAGACCTCGAGGCCCGGCAGGTCCGATGCGCCGGGCGGTGGCGGATAGGCCCCCTTGCGCTGCTGCACGTCGGGCCGGTTGACGCCGGCGGCATGCACCTTGATCAGGATCTCGCCGGGACCTGGCTGGGGCACGTCGCGGGTTTCCGGTTTCAGCACCCGTGGGCCGCCCGGCTCCGAGATCGCGATCGCTGTCATCCTTGCCGGAATTTTCTGTCCGCTCGCCATGAACTTTCCCGTCTTTCCTCGCCGCGTTCTTACCGGCTGTTTGCATCGACACCCTTGCCCTATGTATGCTCATTGCCAAATCAGGCAAATGGCCAATCTGGTATGGCGGAGGAGGAGCAACCATGGCGATCTTCGACGACGAACCCAAGAAGAAGGCGCGTCCGCACGAGATCGGGCAGGACCTGTCGCTGCTCTCCGTTGGCGAATTGTCGGAGCGCATCGGCATCCTGCGAGACGAAATCGCCCGGCTGGAGGCCGAACTCAAGGCCAAGGACAACACCAAATCGGCCGCCGAGGCGCTGTTCCGCCGCGGATAGGCGATGGGCGCAACGGCCCGCCGCCGAAAAGCCCGAATGCGACTGTCTTCAGACCTTGCGTCCCTCCCAGAGTCCAGCCGGATCAAAAAATGCTCGCATCCTACAGGCCGATCCTCTCCCTGCTTCGCGGCACTGCCTTCCTGCTGGCTGCATCGGGCCTGCATGGGCTGCTGTTGCCCTTGCGCGGCCAGGTGGAAGGGTTTTCGACAGCCTCGCTTGGCCTGATGGGCACGGCCTGGGCCGGTGGCTTCGTCACCGGCTGCTTTTTTGCACCGCGCATCGTCCGCCGCGCCGGGCATGTGCGCGCTTTCGGCGCCTTTGCCGCGTCCGGTGCCATCGTGGCGCTGCTCACCGGCCTGGTCATCGACGAATATGTCTGGATCCTGCTGCGCGCCTTCACCGGCTTCACCATGGCCGGCGCCTTCATGGTCATCGAAAGCTGGCTGAACGAGAAAGCCACGAACGAGAACCGCGGCACCGTCTTCGGCCTCTATATGATGGTCACCTATGCCTCGATCATGGGAGGCCAGATGATCGTCGCCGGCGGCGATGTGAAGTCGGCGTCGCTGTTCATGATCACCGGCATCCTGTTCTGCCTGTCGCTGATCCCGACCGCGGTTTCGACGGCCTCGCACCCCAAACCGCTGCAGGACGTCAAACTCGACGTCAAGGGGCTCTACGCCAACTCGCCGGTGTCGGCGATCGCCTGCCTGCTGATCGGCATCGCCAACGGCGCCTGGGGAACGCTTGGTGCGGTCTACGGCGCCCGCATTGGTATTTCCACCGCCGAGATCGCCCTGATGATGAGCCTTGTGGTCGTCGCCGGCGCCGCCATGCAACTGCCGGCGGGGCGTCTGTCCGACAAGACCGACCGGCGTTTCGTACTGGCCGGTGCGGCTTTCGGCGCGGCCCTGTTCGCCCTCATGATCTTCCTGTTCGAACCGCGCTCCGGCATCTTCGTCATCGTCTTCACCGCTGCCTACGGCGCTTTCGCCTACACGCTCTATTCGATCGCCGTGGCGCATGCCAACGACCACGCCCGTGCCGAGGATTTCGTCAAGGTATCGGGCGGCCTGCTGCTGCTTTACGGCTTTGGCACCATGATCGGCCCTTTGCTGGCGGCGGCGCTGATGGGCTGGATGCGCCCGGAAGGCCTGTTCCTGGCGACCGCCTTCGCGCATCTGTCGCTGGCCGGCTACACGCTGCTGCGCATCAGCCGCCGCGCTCCGGTGCCGATCGGAGATCGCGACGCCTTCAAGACGCAACCGGCCGACCGCTCGCTGACGCCGGAAGCATTGCGGCTTGATCCAAGAAGAAAAGAAGAAACAGACAGTTGAGATTTGAAAAACTTTGCCTCACAAATAAGGCATGATGTTTTCCGACGCCTTCATGGCGATCGCCGACCCCAATCGGCGCCATCTTCTGGAAGAACTTCGACGCGGTCCGAAGACCGTCAACGAATTGGCGGCCGGGCTGCCAGTGTCGCGCCCAGCCGTTTCACAGCATCTGAAAGTGTTGCTCGACGCCGGGCTGGTCAAAGCCAAGGCCGAAGGCACGCGGCGTGTCTACACGATAAGCAACGCCGGCTTCCTGAAGCTCAACATCTGGCTTGATCAATTCTGGGAGGCCTGATCCAGCGCCCTCAACCTTCGACAGCGCCCCGATGATCAGGTCTGTACATGCAGGAAGGCGCCAAGCGCGTCGAGCAGTTCGCCCGTTCCGTGCTCACGCGTGGCCGGCGTGTCGTGGCCGTCGAGGAAGGCCCCCTGCTCCGTCATCACAAGCCGCGTGCCACCGCTTTCCGCCATGAGCTCGATTGTCGCCAGTGACACCGAGACGCGGGTTTCGCCGAACAGCAGCTCATAGCTGTAGACGATGCGGCTGTCCGGCACGATGTCCTGATAGACCGCGTTGAAGAAATGCATCTGCCCATCGCTCGGACAGCCGGCATTGGTCTCCTTGCCGCCGACGCGGAAGTCCATTTCGTGTCGGCTGGGCATCGGGTCGTGGGGATCGACGAACCATCGCCGCTTGGCATCAGGATTGCTGAGCGCGAAGAAGACTCTCGCAGGTGCCGCCGGATAGAAGCGCTCGACGACAAAGGTGGAATGGACGACGGATCGTTGGGTCATTGAAGCCTCCTTCATGTTTTGTCACTGGTCTCGGCGAGAAAATCGCCGAGCCGGTCCAGCCGGCGTTCCCAGGCGTTTCGCCGCTCGTTGATCCAATGCTCGGCCGCTCTCAACGCCTTCGGCTCGATCTGGCAGGTGCGCACCCGTCCCAGTTTTTCCGAGCGCACCAGGCCGCTCGCCTCCAGCACGTTGAGATGCTGGACCACGGCCGACAGCGACATCGCCAGCGGCTCGGCCAGTTGGCTGACAGAGGCGGGGCCCCGCGACAGCCGGTCGACCATCTGCCGTCGCGCCGGATCGGCAAGCGCCTGGAACATCAGGTCGAGCTGGGCGGAATCGTGCAGCATCCCGGTTAGCCGTTGTTGTAAGGGAAGAACTTGAAGTAGGGCTGCGCCTCCTCGATCACCCTGGCGAAGGCAGGGCGCTGCAGCAGCCGGTCGTGATAGCGCTTCACGGCCGGATATCTGTCGCCGAACGGCTCGACCTTGTTGGCATAGAAGAGTGCTGGAGATGCCGCGCAATCGGCCAGGCTGAAGGCATTACCCACCGCCCAGCTGTGCGACTGCATCTCCTGTTCGATGATGGCATAGGAGGTACGCAGCTGGCCGCGCGCCTGCTCGACACCGAACGGATCGGTCCTGTCCTGCGGACGCAACCGGTCGCCGACGATCTTCTGCATCGGCTCCTGCACATAGAAATCATAGAAGCGGTCGGACTGGCGGACGGCCAGCGCCAGATCGACGTCGGCGGGAACGAGTTCGACCGGCCCCGGATAATGCGCGGCCAGATATTCGACGACGATGGTCGATTCCAGCAGCGTGCGGTCGCGCGTATCGTCGCGCAGCGCCGGCATCTTGCCGGTCGGCGATATCTTGAGGAAGGCCGCGCGCGATCGCTCGTCGCCGAGATCGACGATGACCGGGTTGAAGGCGGTGCCGTTCTCGTAAAGCGCGATCAGCGGCTTCCAGCAGAAGGAGGCCAGGGGATGGAAATGCAACATCAGGGACATTCTTTGCTCGCCTGTTTCTGGTTCGCCGATGGGTAGGAGCCGGATGCCCGGCCAAGCCAACACTGAAGTATTTACTTCACTATTGTGTCAGGCCTTGCCCGTCAAGCCCGGCACATCAGGTCCCCTGGTTGGACCTGATGTGCATGACTATGGCGGCCGATATCGCGGGCCAGTCCTGAGGATGCAGTTCATGGCCGCCGCCGTCGACACGAAGGAATTTCGCGCCGGCGACTGCCTCGGCCAGCGCCTCGCCATGCTCGACCGGAAAAACGGGATCGGCCGTGCCATGGATGACCAGCAGCGGAGCTTGCATCTCGTGCAGGCGGCCCTTCCACTCGGCGCCGCCCTTGAGCGAGAAATGATTGGTCGCGCTCAGGAACCCGCCGGATCGATCGTAATCCTGTTCGATGAAGGCTCTCATCCCGAGCTCGTCGAATGGATGGGCGATGCTGGCGATCGCCTTGGTATCCCTGACCATGAAGTCGATCACCTGGCGGCGGTCCGTCCAGTCGACGTCGGCGCCCTCGGCCGAATGCTCGATATAGGCGTCGCTCATCCTTGGCAGATGCGAGGTGTCCATCCCCATCGGCGAGCTGCTGATCACGGTCAGCGATGCAACACGGGAGGAGTGCCTGAGCGCTACCATTTGCCCGATCATGCCGCCCATCGACATACCGGCGACATGGGCCTTGCCGATGTCATGACTGTCGAGCACGCCAATCGCATCGTCCGCCATGTCATCGAATGTGTAGGGCGGCTCGCCAGGCGGATATTTGGTCGAGCGCCCGGTATCGCGATTGTCGTAGCGGATCACGTACAGCCCGGCATCCGCCAACTCCCGGCAGAATGCCGCCGGCCACCACAGCATCGAAGCCATCGCGCCCATGATCAGCAGCAGCGGAGGATTTTTGGGGGCGCCGAAGGTTTCGGACTGGATCACGGGACGGTCGATCGTCGTCATTGTATGCCTCCAAACTGATTGCACTTTACAATCAGTTGCACCATAATAAAACTGATACGATAATGCAACTGGTTTTATGGAGAGAATCGAATGAGCCTCGATCGCCGGTCCGGCTGCCCGATCAACCTGTCGCTGGAAGTGTTCGGCGACCGCTGGAGCCTGATCATCCTGCGTGACATGATTTTCGGCGGCAGGCGTCATTTTCGCGAGCTGCTCAACGGATCGATGGAAGGCATTGCCTCAAATATCCTCGCCGACCGGTTGAAGCGGTTGATGGAGCTTGGCATGCTGACCAAGGCCGACGACCCCTCGCACAAGCAGAAGGCGATCTACAGCCTGACCGAGATGGCCATCACGCTGGTGCCGATCCTCGCCCATCTTGGCGCCTGGGGGCGGGTCTGGCTGCCGACCAGCGAGGAACTCTCGATCCGCGCCGAGCTCCTGGAAAAGGGCGGACCGCCATTGTGGGAGAAATTCATGGACGAGTTGCGCCATGAGCATCTCGGCACGCCGCTCGACAAAGCGTCTGGCCCTTCTGTCCGCGCGACCCTGCAGGCCGCCTATGAAGCCGTGGTCGCCGGCAAGGCTCTCGGCGCCAGCCCGGCCGCGTGACCAACTATTTTCCCCGCTAAGAGGCCGGCTCTGCTAGAAGAAGCGGAAACCACAATTCACGGGATTGGATAAGGTCTTGGTTGAGAACTCTCGGGATGCCGCCCGCGCGCGCGCCGATTTGCGCTTCAAGAAGCAGGAAGAAGCGGCCACCGTCCGCCAGAAAGCGATGGCGGAATACGCCGCGGAGAGTGATGCCCGCAAGGCCAAGACCGACAAGCTGCGGGCGCTGCGGCTCGCCAAGGAAGCCGAAGACCTCGCCAACGCGCCGGCAGTGCCAGCCAAGAAGCCTGCGCGCGCCAAGAAGAAATAGCGCGCCGCTCTCCGGCGAACCGACGCTGCTCGGATACATCAGCTACACCATCCAGACAGCCCCGGCTTTCATTCCATCGCTTCGCAAGAAGCAATTTCAACCGAAACCGGGATTGCTTCGTGCGGCCGGCCCCCGATCATTGTCCTTTTCAAACAGGAGATTGCCATGACCGCACTGCCGCTCGAAAAAGCCCGTCAAATCATCGATGCCGCCTTCGCCAAGGGTGCCGATCTCAAGCTCAAGCCGCTGGGTGTCTCGGTGCTTGACGCCGGCGGCCATCTGGTCGCCTTCCAGCGTCAGGACGGCGCCTCGTTCCTGCGCCCGCAAATGTCGGCGGGCAAGGCTTATGGCGCACTGGCCATCGGCATGGGCTCACGTAAGGTCGAGGCCTTCGCCAAGGAGCGCCCCCATCTGGTCGCCGGCATTTCCGATGTGTCGGGCGGACGCGTACTTGCTGTGGTCGGCGGCGTGCTGATCCGCGACAAGGCCGGCACCATCATCGGCGCCGTCGGCATTTCCGGCGATACCTCGGACAATGACGAGGCCGCGGCCATAGCCGGCATCGAGGCGGCCGGCTTTACCGCCGACCCAGGCTGAGCGCCGGGGACGCGGCGGACGTTTCCGCCAACTGTCGGTACAAGCGCCCGTCAAACTTCCACGCTGAGACCTAGTTCAGGTTGATGTCCCGGCTCGCCGACCGTATCGACACCGCGAACCCGGCAAGCACATCGAACAGCGCGATGATCATCAGCGTGAAGAAGATGGAATGCGCCGCGCCCTTGACCAGCAGGAACTCGACCAGGAAGGCGACGAAGACCAGCGTCGACAGAAGGTGGTCCATGATCGAAGCGCCGGTCGTGCGCGCCGCCTTCACCATTTCGAGGAACAGGAAGATCAGCCCGAGTAGCACCATCAGGTCGCCAAGCGTCATCGAGAATACCCCACCCGACATCATGCGGAACGAGAAGATCTCGCTCGCCCATGGATCGTCGCCGCCGCCGAATATACCCAGCAGGCCGAGATTATAGAGAATGAAAGGCACGATCAAAAGCGGGACGGCACCGAACATCTGGCGTCTCCAAAGGGGCACCTTCTGTAGAATGCGCCGCAGGCACGCCGTCAAGATTTTTCGTGCGCAGCCGCAAACACGGTCGAAGACCGGATGAAACAAGCATGTCAGCCGGTTGCCCGGCTGACATGGAGCAAACGAGATAAAAGGCTCAGCGCTTGAAGTAGCCGGCACGCACGGCGGCGCCGATGACGTTGAGGATGATATGGCCGGCCGTCATCGAGGTGATCTCGTTGACATCGCGCGCCGGCGCGATCTCGACGATATCCATGCCGACGAGACGGCCCTTGCCGACCAGCCCCTTGATCAGTTCGATCGTCTGGCGGTAGCTGATACCGCCCGGTTGCGGGCCCTCCACCGCCGGCATGACCGCAGGGTCAAGTCCGTCGGCGTCGATGGTAAGGTAGTAGCGGCCGCCGTCCGGAATGCGCTTGAGCAGCGCGGCGGTGCCGATATCCTGCCATTCGTCGGTGGTGATGATGTTGGCGCCGTAGGCGCGGGCCGCCTCCACCTCCTCGGTGCGCGCGCTGCCCTGGCCGCGAATGCCGACCTGGAAGATATCCTTGATATGCGCCATCTCCGAGGCCCGCCGGATGGTGCTGGAATAACCTTCCTTGACGCCGTTGACATTGTCGCGCCAGTCGAGATGGGCATCGAGCTGCACCAGCGTGATCGGGCCTTCGCCGTCGAGCGCCCGGAAGATCGGGATCGGAATGCCGTGGTCGCCGCCGATGGTGATCGGCAGTGCGCCGGCGGCGAGGACCTTGCGGATCGCCGCCTCGGCCCTGCCGTAGTGCCCGACATGATCGGCGGCATTGCCCGGCACGTCACCGACATCGACCACCTTGATGTCCTGGCCGGCGAAGACCGGCCCGCCAATGTCGAAATCATAGCGGTCGAGCGCCTGGCTGATGCGCTGCGAGGCGCGCCGTACCGCCGTCGGCGCGTTAGTCTGGTCGTTGATCAGCTCGTCGATCGTGTAGGGATCGCCATAGGGCATGCCTATGATGGCGACATCGGCCTTGAGCGTGTCGAGATCCTCGACCAGCGGGAAGTTCAGGAATGTCTGGAAGACATCGCGCGGCGCGGTGGTGAGTTTGGACATGGGGTCTCCTCTGTGTTGAAGGCTTTTTGGATCAGGCGCCACGGCGGGCTGCGAGATGGGGCTGCAGCCTGTGCTCCAGGCTGCGCGAGATTGCCGCGACAAGGGCGGTCAGCCCCCAATACAGCAATGCGATGGCGGTGAAGATTTCCACCGGCGAGAAGGTACGGCCGATGATGTTCTGGGCCATGTAGGTGAGTTCTGGCACGGTGATCGCCGACAGGATCGCCGATTCCTTGATCAGTGTGATGGTGAGGTTGGTGGCCGCCGGCAGGATGTAGCCGAGCACCTGCGGCACCAGGATCTTGCGGAAGATGGTGAGGTAGCGCAGGCCAAGCGCATAGCCGGCCTCGACCTGGCCAAATGAGATGGACTGGATCGCGCCCCTGATGATCTCGGCGGAATAAGCGCTGGCATAGGCCGACAGAGCACCGATCGAAACCACCACCGGCGAGAGCCGGACGCCGAACATCGGCAAGGCGTAGAACAAAAGGAAAATCTGGATCAGGAACGGAATGTTGCGGAAGATCTCGACATAGGCCGACACGATTGCCGCCGGCAGCCCTCCGCCCCTCAGCCTCACCAGCGCCAGCAAGATGCCGAGCGCGAAGCCGAATGGCAGCGACACGGCGCACATCAGCACCGTATTGCCAAAGCCCTTGGCCAGGATCTGCCAGTTGTCCGCGATGACGGCGAAATCGAACGTCATGCGCGCGCGCCTTCCGCCTTGCGCTCCAGATGCCGGGTCAAAAGGCTGCAGGAAAACAGCACGATGAAATACAGCACCGCCGCGATGCAGAACGCCTCGACCGGCCGGTAGGTGACGTTCATGATGTTCTGCGTGGTGCGGGTCAGCTCGACCACGGCGATCACCGACAGGATGGACGAGGCCTTCACCAGCATGGTGAACTCGTTGACCATCGGCGGGATGATGGCCCTGAACAGCTGCGGCATGATGATCTTGAACCAGGTCACCACGGGTTTCAGGCCGAGCGCCTTGGCCGCTTCATACTGGCCGGAGGGAATGCGCGTCAGCCCGGCGCGCAGGATCTCGGCGACGAAGGCCGCGCTGTTGAAGCTGAGCGCCAGCACGCCCGCCAGGAGCGGCGGCAGATCGATGCCGACCAGCCCCGGCAGCACGTAGTAGACGACGAATATCTGCACGATCAGCGGCGTGCCGCGAATGAAGCTGGTGTAGAGCGCGCCGATCCAGCGAACCAGGCGCCAGCGCGACCGGCCGCAGGCCAGCAGGCCGAAGCCGATCAGCGTACCGGCCAGGAACCCCAGCGCCGAGACGCCGAGCGTGATGCCGGCACCGGTCAGGAATTGCGGCAGGAAGATCAGCGTTTTTGAAAAATGGAACATTTTTCAGCTCGAACGGAGAAGCACCATCCGGCGTCGCGCGGGCGATAGCCGCGGCAGCGCATCGTCTGCGCCACGCCAGACAAATTCAGGGGAAGCGATTCAGAGCGCGCCGGGCGGCAGATAGCCCTGGTCTGGCGTCTTCATCTCGAAGCCGAACCATTTCAGCTGCAGCTCCTTCAGCTTGCCGCTTTCCTTCAGCTCGCCGATCTTGGTGTTGATGAATTCGCGCAGGTCCTTGTCCTCCGGCCGCACGACCCAGGACAGGTAGGAGAATTCGCCGATCGAGCCGACGACCTTGTAGGTATCGGGGACGTTCTTCATCAGCACCGCCGCCGAAGGCGAGGCAATGACAATGGCATCAACCTGGCCGGAGGCGAGAGCGACATGGGTCTCGGGGAAGGAGGTGAACAGCTTCAGTTCGCCGACACCCTTGCCGCCCTTGTCCTTGAGTTCCTTGTCATAGGCTTCGATGATCGGCTGCACGGACGAGGCAAGCTGCGTTGCCACCACCATGCCGCTGATGTCTTCCGGCTTCTTGATGCGCTCCTCATCGGCGCGCACCACGATGACGTTCTCGAACGAGCCCGTCGGCCTCGTGTAGGCATATTTCGCCGCCCGCTCGGCATTGATGCCGGTCGAGGTCGCCATCAGGTCGAACTTCTTCGCCAGCAGGCCCGGCAGCAGCCCCTGGAACGGCAGGTTGAGCTGGTCGAGCTTCACGCCGAGCTGGCTCACGACATAGTCGAGAATGTCCTTGTTGTAGCCGACGATCTGGCCGTCGCGGACGAACTCGAACGGCTCGAAGGCCGCCTCGGTACCGACCACGATGGTGCCGCGCTGCTTGATCTGGTCGACAAGCCCGTCGGCATGAGCGGCGGATGCGAAGGACAGGAAGAGCGGCGCGGCGGCAAGCAGGGACAGGACGCGGCGGCGCGATGCGGAAAGGAACTCACCCATTGTTACCCTCTTTTTTCTTCGGTTTTGCTGCGCTGGTAGGCCCGGCCCGAGTGCTTGAACACACGGCCGATCATGTAGCTCTCTGAATCCTTGATCCCGGGAACGTTCGCCAGTTCGCTGACCAGGAAGTCATGCAGGCTGGTCGTTGATGGCAAAGTGAGTTGGATGATGATGTCGAACGGCCCGGTCATGGCGTAGACGCTGTCTACGAACGAATATTCCGACAGTTTCCGGGCGACGCTGATGATGTGCTCGCGATCGACATCGAACCCGACAATGGCGGCGATGCCGACATCGCTGCGCAAGGGGCGCACGACCGCCTGGATGCAGATATCCGGATCCTCGAGCACGCGCGCCATTTTCCGCCGCACCGTCGCTTCGGTGACGCCGATGCGCTTGGCGATATCGACGCTCGACATCCGCCCGTCGACCTTGAGTTGGGAAAGCACCGCCTGTTCGGTGTCGTCGAGATCACTCGTGCTGACGAAATCCCACATGCAATTCCCCATTGATGTCGATTTCCGACTATAATTTTGAAAATTACATAAGAAAACGCCAATGACAATCCCGCCTGCGCCGAAAAACACCGAGAGAAGGCCCCTCGATGGTCGGATGAGATGCTGGAAGCTGGGCTTGGCTTTGAGGGAATTAGCGTCGATGGGCATCAGCCGGGGAGGATCGCGCGGCGCGCGGGTATCCGACGCGCTTGGGCACAGCCCCCTTGGAGGCAGCCTCAAGGCCTTGTCGGTATCCTGGAGTGGGGACGATGGCCCGGGCGTCGGCTCTGCTTGTTAAGTTCCGCCAAACGCAAAAAGACCGGCCAGAGGCCGGTCCTTTGTAACTCAAACCTTCAAAAAAGCTGGTCTCAGCTTTCCTTGGGGGTCAGCACTTGGCGACCGCGATACATGCCGGTCTTCAGGTCGATATGGTGCGGGCGGCGCATCTCGCCGGAATTCTTGTCCTCGACATAGGTCGGGGCCTTGAGGGCGTCGGCCGAGCGGCGCATGCCGCGCTTGGACGGAGAGGTTTTGCGTTTCGGAACGGCCATGGATATGCTCCACTACATGGTCAAAAGCCCCGCCCGCCCTCGTGAAAGGGCCATGTCGGGGCCTAAATCTGAGAAAGTCGGGTGCCTATACACGCCTGACACTGTTTTGGCCAGCACTACAGTGAATTTTTTTGAGCTGGCTATTCCAGACAGCCGACATAGGCGCCCGAACGGCCGGCACGCCGCTCGATCAGATTGGCGAGTCTTCTCAGGCCCGGCCCGGGTTTTGCCGGATTGCGGGCGATCGGATTGGGCAGCGTGACGGCCAGAAGCGCTGCCTGCCGTCTGGACAGCTGTTTTGCCGGGATGCCGAAATGGTGCTGCGCCGCCGCCTCGATGCCATAGATGCCGGGACCCCATTCGGCGATGTTGAGGTAGATCTCCATGATCCGCCGTTTCGACATCACCGCGTCGAAATAGACGGCCAGCGGCAGTTCGACGACCTTGCGCACCGAACCCAGCGGCCTCGACCACAGGAACAGGTTCTTCACTGTCTGCATGGTGATGGTCGAGGCGCCGCGCGTCGCCTCGCCGGCCAGCGCATCGTCGACGACCCCTCTGAGTTCGCCCAGATCGACGCCGCGGTGGAAGCAGAACTGGCCGTCCTCCGACATGATGACGGAATGGGCCAGCACCGGCGCGACATCGTCGATCGAGACCCAACGCCGGTCATAGCCGGAGAAGGTCGTCAGATCCTTCAGCATCAGCGTCGACACCGGATGCACGAAGGACGGCAGGTAGAGAAAGGTCAGCACTATCGGGATCAGCGCTAGCACTGCGGCCGCGATGAGGCCGCGCCGGACCCAGCGCCTGAGACTGCGGCGGTTCACGCCGCGCGATCTCGTCGCCATGTCCAGCTTTTCGGTTTCATGATCGACGATCGGTTCCGCCAAGCCGCCCAACCCGTGCCAGAGAGATCGTTTTGAAACTCGCTCCTGTGCATCACATGACGGTGTTTTCGAGAACCGGAGCGGAGCGTACATTCGGGTACGCAAGCACAGGAAGCGCGGAAAACGCCATCAAATGACCGCAGGAGGAGAGTTTCCAAACGGGCTCATACCGCTCCGGCATAATGGCGCTTGCCTTCTTGCGCAACGTCTGAGTGTCGGCTACCGCTCCCGGCCATGACGAATGACGACGAAATGGCGTTCGAAATGGCGCTTATCCGGCGGGCAGCCGCCATTGAGGTGCTGCTGCGGCGGCTGCTCGACGATCGCCCGCTTTCGGGCGAGATCGCGCGGCCCGATCGTCTGATGGCCGCGATGCGCCATGGCGTGCTGAACGGCGGCAAGCGCCTGCGGCCGTTCCTGGTCATGGAAAGTGCCGCCCTGTTTTCGGCCGATGGCGAAGCGGCGCTGCGCGTCGCGGCGGCGCTCGAATGCGTGCACTGCTATTCGCTGATCCATGACGACCTGCCGGCGATGGACGACGATGATCTGCGCCGCGGCCAGCCGACCGTGCACAAGGCCTTCGACGAGGCGACAGCCATCCTGGCCGGCGACGCCTTGCTGACGCTGGCCTTCGACATCATCGCTGGCGAGGCGACCCTGTTGCCGGCCGAGCGGCGGGCCGCCCTGGTGCTGGCGCTTGCCCGCGCCGCCGGTGCCGGCGGCATGGTCGGCGGCCAGAAACTCGACCTCGAGGCCGAACAGGCAGCGCCCGACGAGGCCGGCATCATCCGGCTGCAGGCGATGAAGACCGGCGCGCTGATCCGCTTCGCCTGCGAGGCGGGTGCCATCATCGCCGGCGCGCCGGCGGAGGATCGCGAACGGCTCGCCGAATTCGGCTCGGCGATCGGCCTCGCCTTCCAGCTTGCCGACGACCTGCTCGATTTGACGGCCGACGCCAGCCAGATGGGCAAGGCGACCGGCAAGGACGCCGCCGCCGGCAAGGCAACCCTCGTGGCGCTGCATGGTGTGAACTGGGCGCGCAGTCAGTTGCATGGTCTTGTTGGCCAGGCGCACGCGCTGCTCGACCCCT
This sequence comes from Mesorhizobium sp. GW821-FHT07A06, assembly GCF_059419085.1. Taxonomy (NCBI): domain Bacteria; kingdom Pseudomonadati; phylum Pseudomonadota; class Alphaproteobacteria; order Hyphomicrobiales; family Phyllobacteriaceae; genus Mesorhizobium; species Mesorhizobium sp. GW821-FHT07A06. Next base: position 385,235 of record NZ_JBWKRC010000005.1, on the reverse strand, counting down.
ATGGCGACAAGGCGGCGCTGCTGAAGGAAGCCGCGACCTTCGTCGCGACGCGCAACAGCTGACGGCAGGCCCGATATCGGCGGTGCGTGGCGAGAGGCAAATGGGAGATCAGCTTCGATGTCGTCCAATCTGTTCGATCTCAGCGGGCGCCGGGCGCTCGTAACCGGCTCGTCGCAAGGCATCGGGTTCGCTCTGGCCAAGGGCCTGGCGCAAGCCGGAGCAAGCGTGATCCTCAACGGCCGTGACGCCGCGAAACTCGGCGCGGCGGCGGCGCAGATCGCTGCGGCGGAAACGCTCGCCTTCGACGCGACCGATCATGACGCGGTCCGCGCGGCGATTGACAATTTCGAACTGTCCGGCGGGCCGATCGACATATTGGTCAACAATGCCGGGATGCAGTTCCGCACGCCGCTTGAAGATTTCCCCGCCGATGCGTTCGAGCGCATGCTGCAGACCAACGTCGCCAGCGTCTTCCATGTCGGTCAGGCGGTCGCACGCCACATGATCAGGCGAGGCCGCGGCAAGATCATCAACATCGCCAGCGTGCAGACAGCCCTCGCCCGCCCTGGCATCGCGCCCTACACGGCGACGAAAGGCGCGGTCGGCAACCTGACCAAGGGCATGGCGACCGACTGGGCCAAACACGGCCTGCAATGCAACGCCATCGCTCCCGGCTATTTCGACACGCCGCTCAATGAGGCCCTTGTCGCCGATCCGGCCTTCAGCGCCTGGCTTGAAAAGCGCACCCCGGCCGGCCGCTGGGGCAAGGTCGAGGAACTGGTCGGGGCCTGCGTGTTCCTGGCCTCCGATGCCTCGTCCTTTGTCAACGGTCATATCCTTTATGTCGACGGCGGCATCACCGCATCGATCTGATCCGTCACGATGCCTCATGCAGGAGCAACGGCGCCGGCCGCGCGAACGAAATCTTAATGTAAATGAAGCGTAATCCCGGTCGTTAAAATAATGCGTATGTGTTGGGGTTGCGCATGCCGGAATATTCTTCCTTCATCCGGTTTGTCCGGATCCGCTACCTTTCAGGACTGCTGATTTTCGCGCTGGCTTCCATGGCCATCATGATTGCGCTCGACCGTGTCAATTCCTTCCGCCATGACATCGATGCGCTGAGCAGCAACCTCGTCGTCTTCACCCGCGACCTGCGCAACGCGACCAGCTTCGCCGAGACGACCGGGTCCGCCTGGCGCAACGAAACGCGCGATGCGCTGACCGCTTCTGCGCGTGATCATTCCGAACGCCTGACCCGCGAGATCGACACACTGACCGCCCAGCTCGCCGCCATACGTCCGCGCCTGTCGGCCAAGACCATCAACGAACTCGAAGCCTCTTCCGTCAACGGGGATCTGTTCTGGTCGCCGCGCGACATGGTGCGCAACCTCAACCTGATGTCGGTGGCGCAAAAAGCCGATGAATGGAGCTACCGGGAAATCCGCAACCAGAACGACCTGTTTGTGCAGCCGATGCTGGTACGTGTCCGCACCGCGATGGATGACGAGCGCCATCTGGCCGACGCTTCCAGCGACCGGCTCCTGCTGTGGGCGAGCGGCCTGCTGTTCGGCGTCCTGGCCATCGTCGCCTTCTGGATCTTCCGGCCGATGGAGCAGGCGATCCGCCGCGCCTTTGCCCAATCGGCCGAATCCCTGTTCAAGGCCGAGGCCGCCGACCGTGCCAAGTCCGAATTCCTGGCCAATATGAGCCACGAGATCCGCACGCCGATGAACGGCGTGCTCGGCATGGCCGAGTTGCTTGCCAAGACCGAATTGACCGCGCGCCAGAAGACCTTCACCGACGTCATCGTCAAATCGGGCAATGCGCTGCTCACCATCATCAACGACATCCTCGATTTCTCCAAGATCAATGCCGGACAGCTCACCCTGGACCCTGCCCCGTTCCGTCTCTCCGAAGCGGTCGAGGATGTGGCGACGCTGGTTTCGGCCCGTGTCGCCGAAAAGAACCTCGAACTGATCGTGCGCGTCGATCCGCGCCTGCCGGCCCATGTCGTCGGCGACGCCGGGCGGTTCCGGCAGATTGTCACCAATCTGGTCGGCAATGCGGTGAAATTCACGGAGAAGGGCCATGTGCTGATCGATGTCGGCGGCGAAACGGTCAACGATGTCGTCCAGCTCAAGCTGCGCGTCGAGGATACCGGCATCGGCATCCCGGCCGAGAAACTGCAGAACGTGTTCGAGAAATTCGCGCAGGTTGACGGGTCCTCGACCCGCCGCCACGAAGGCACCGGCCTGGGGCTTGCCATCGCCGCGCGCCTCGTCGACCTGATGGCCGGCAAGATCGGCGTCGAGAGCGAGATCGGGCGCGGTTCCGTCTTCTGGTTCGCGGTGCCGCTGCCCGTGCATCATGCCGAGGCGCGCGACGCGGTCGTGCCGGTCGACGTCACCGGCGCGCGCGTGCTGGTCATCGACGACAATCCCGTCAACCGCGAGATCCTGCTCGAGCAGCTCAGAAGCTGGAGCTTCGACTGCGCGGCAGCCGAAAGCGGCGCCGTGGGGCTCGCCTTCCTCGATCGCGCCTGCCAGTTGGGCGCCAGCGTCGACTGCATCATCCTCGACTACCAGATGCCCGGCATGAACGGCGGCGATGTCGCCCGCGCCATCGCCGCCGACAGCCGGCTGTCCGCCATCCCGATCGTTATCCTGACCTCCGTCGATCAGGTCGATTTCGGCAAGATGATCATCGACTTCGGCATATCAGCGCATCTGACCAAGCCGGCACGCTCTGCGATCCTGCTCGGCACGGTCATCTCGGTTATCCAGAAGGCTCGCTCACAGACCGGCAAGGCGCATTTCGTTCGCGAGCCGGTCCAGCCGATGCCGCAGGCGGCTCCGCCTGCCTTCACGGTCATCCGTGGCCCTGCCGTGCCGGCCATTACAGTGCCGGAATCGGCCACCGCGCCGAACGGCCCGATCGACATCCTCATCGCCGAGGACAATGAGGTGAACCAACTGGTGTTCGGCCAGATCCTCAACGGGCTTGGCCTCAGCTACCGCATCGCCGGCAACGGCCGCACGGCGGTCGAGATGTATCGGTCGCTGCATCCGAAACTGATCCTGATGGACGTCTCGATGCCCGAGATGAACGGCTACGAGGCAACCCGCGCCATCCGCGCGATCGAGGCCTCGTCGGGCGGCCACATCCCGATCGTCGGCGTCACCGCGCACGCGCTGAAGGGCGATCGCGACAAATGCATCGAGGCCGGTATGGACGACTATCTGCCGAAGCCGGTCTCGCCGGATCGCCTCGGCGCCAAGATCGGCACATGGCTCAGCGAAACGGTGGTGGCCAAGACGGCCTGATCCAGGTCACGGCGCCAGGCGGGCCGCGTCAAGACGATAGCGGCGGATCCAGTCGATGCTTGTCTCGTCGGCGAGCCTTGCGACGCCCGGCCGGATGTCGTCGGCATTCGGAGGCTGAACGCCGAGAGCATCGCATATGCCCAGTAACGCCGCCGCCGGATCGGCGGATAGACGCTCATAGCCAACCCGCAGCGGCGTTATGCCTTGCGCTGTGAACCAAACGTTCCAGGCCACGTCATAGGCTTCGAGTTCGGTAAGCTCCCCTTTGATTCGCTCGAAATCATATTGGGGGTCTTGCGCCGGTCCGACCCTCTCGATTTCGGTTCCATCGGGCGCGACATGCCAAAGACCTGTCTGTTGCGCCTTCACCAGGGAGACAGCCTGCGCGAGCTTGTTCTCGCGCGACAGGTGTATGTAGAGAGTTCGGCCAAAGGCCTTTGTCAAACGCGCCGTGTCCGACGCCAGCCCTGGGAAAATCCGGTCGAGGATCGCCGAAAGCTCATCCAGGTTTTCGCGCATCAGGCGCAGGCCGAAAATCTCGGTGCCGCCCTTGCCGGCGGTGATTGCCGCATCGAGATAGGCGACATCGAATGCAAGCTCGCCCATCGTGTCGCGGCCGGGCAGTCTCCACTCCTCGGCCCACTCCGGCACGTCCTGCCGCCGATAGAATGAGTGCGGATCGCCTGATGTCCCGGTGGATGCCAGGAGCTTGCACAGCAAAGTGCTGCCGGTTCTCGGCGTGCCGCAGATGATATAGGTGTCGAACATCCCGTTGCCCTTGTCGTTTCACAGGCAGGGCAAGCCCGGCCGATCCATCGGCGCCTATAGTCGAAATTGTTGCTGGATGCGACGGGCGCATTCCAGCGGGGTGAGATGGCTGGTGTCGACCTCGAGATCGTAGACTATGCCCGCGTGCACGCGCCCATATTGCCAGCGCGCCAGGCCCGGCCGCCTGTCGGCCCTCTGGGCTTCGCGGGCTTCCAGGACCTCCAGCGGCGCCATGACGCCAACCCGATGGAGATCGAAGGCCGACAGCAGTTCGACATATTCAGGCATTTCACCGTTGCACAGCACATCGTCGACGATCAGGTTATTGCCTTGCCCGGCCATGGCGGCGACGGCGTGGCGCATGCCGCGCAGGGCACGTGCTCCCGTCGGGTCGGTCCTGATCACGACCGACGGCTGGCCGCCTTGCCGGATGGTCTCGTAGGAAAGGCCGTCGGCATGATCTTGCAAGGCATCGGGCAGCATCTCGATGAAGGTGTCCATCTGGACATGCAGGAACGGTTCGGCGGTTATTGTCTGCAACGCCCTGGCGATCGAACTTTTGCCGGCACTGCCGACGCCATTGAGCAGGACGATCCTGGCATTCATGTTCGATTCTCTTTCAAGCATCGAGCCGGCTTCAGCCTTTAACGGTTGCGCACCACCACGCAGGCCCCGCCGACGCTCTGCAGTTTCTGGCAAATGACATTGGCGGCGGCGCGGTCGTCGATTCCGATCCTGACCGCGTAGATGCCGCGCCGGCCGATCGGCGTGCGCACCCGGCTCACCACCGGATCATGGCCGGCAAGCAGGGCCGGAAACCGGCTCCTCACCCGCAGCCACTGGCTGATCGCGGCACTGCGGCGGAAATTGCCGGCCACCTGGACGCCCCACGGCTTGACGTTGATCGAGGCCATCGCCACGGTCTGGGACATGATCACCGGCAGCTTGCGGCAGGCGACGGCAAAATCCGTCTTGGCGTCGAGCGGCGCGACCTGTCCGGCATAGGCGGGGTCGGTGAACTTGTCGACCGGCTCGCCCATGATGTCGAAGACATAGCTCTCGGTCTCCATCGGCAGGAAACCGCCCGAACCCAGCCAGCGCGACACCCGGCTTTCGCCGGCATTGTAGGCGGCGGCCGCCAGGCCAAGATTGCCGTAGCTGGTCTTCATTTCGGCGAGATACTTCGCCGATGCCGGGATCGCCTGGTTGATGTCGAAGGAATTTTCGAGCCCCCGCATCTTGGCGGTGCCCGGCATGAACTGGGCGATGCCCTCGGCGCCGACGGGGCTGACGGCGTTGGGGTCGAAACGGCTTTCCTTCCAGATCAGCCGGGCGAAGAAATCCCGGGGCAGGCCGTTCTGGTCGGCATGGGCCTGGATCAAATTGCAGACCTTGTCGATCAACCGCTGCTTGGCCGATTGCGGCGGATCGGCCTGGGCAAGCGTCGACCAGGCCACACTGCACAGGACTATCAGCGCCACCCGGGGGAAACGCCGCATCTGGCCTACTCTGCCGCGGCCTTGCCGCTGCGACCGAACCGTTGCTCGATGTAGTCGGCGACCATTTTCTCGAAATCCGCCGCGATCGCTGGCCCGCGAAGCGTCGCCGCTTTCTTGCCGTCGACGAAGACAGGCGCCGTCGGCGTCTCGCCGGTGCCGGGCAGCGAAATGCCGATATCGGCATGCTTGGATTCGCCCGGGCCGTTGACGATGCAGCCCATCACCGCGACCTTGAGGTTCTCGACACCCGGATATTTTTCGCGCCAAACCGGCATGTTCTTGCGCAGATCCGCCTGGATATTCTGGGCGAGTTCCTGGAACACGGTGGATGTCGTGCGGCCGCAGCCAGGGCAAGCGGCGACGATCGGCACGAACTGCCGGAAGCCCATCGTCTGCAGTAATTCCTGCGACACCTGCACCTCGCGCGTGCGGTCGCCATTCGGCTCGGGCGTCAGCGAGATGCGGATGGTGTCGCCAATGCCTTGCTGCAGGAGGATGCCCATCGCCGCCGACGAGGCGACGATGCCTTTCGACCCCATGCCGGCCTCGGTGAGGCCCAGATGCAGCGCATGGTTGGAGCGGGTGGCGAGTTCCGTATAGACGGCGATCAGGTCCTGCACGCCGCTGACCTTGGCGGACAGGATGATCTTGTCGCGGCCCAGGCCGATCTCTTCGGCCATCTCGGCCGACAGGATCGCCGACTGCACGATCGCCTCGCGCGTCACCTCCTGCGCCGTCAGCGGAAAACCCTTGTCCTGATTGTCATCCATCAGCCGGGTCAGGAGTTCCTGGTCGAGCGAGCCCCAATTGACGCCGATGCGCACCGGCTTGTCGTGCTTGATCGCCATCTCGACGATATCGGTGAACTGCCGGTCCTTCTTGTCCTTGAAGCCGACATTGCCCGGATTGATGCGGTATTTGGCCAGTGCCTCGGCGCAGGCCGGATGATCGGCGAGCAACTTGTGGCCGATATAGTGGAAGTCGCCGACCAGCGGCACATTGATGCCGAGCCGCTGGAGCCGTTCATGAATGCGCGGCACGGCGGCCGCGCTCTCGTCGCGGTCGACGGTGATGCGCACGATCTCGGAACCGGCGCGGTGCAGTGCTGCAACCTGCGCGACCGTCTGGTCGATATCGGCGGTGTCGGTGTTGGTCATCGACTGCACGACAACCGGAGCGCCGCCGCCGACGACCACGCCGCCGACATCGACGCCGACCGAGGTGCGGCGAGGGAAGGGAAAGGAAAAATATCCGGTCATGCCGGCAGCCTTTTGTCTCTGAAGTCCCGTGCGTCCGCTCGGACGCACAAGCACTCCCCGGGGCCGATGCGCTGAAGTCCGGGCATGAGGTGGAGGAGCAAAGATGGCTTGTCAATGGCGACAGGTCGCCACTGGCCCCGAAATAACCCGCAAGCAGTTTCCAGGCGCCGGAGTTTTGACCCGGTCGCTCGGCTTCGGCCAATCTCAAATGTTTAGGAGGGTCCATCGAGAGGACCGACTGGAAGTCCTGCTGCGGCTTATAACGTAGCGCTGAAAATCAAAACCCACTACACCGGCGGCGGCTGCCGCCGGCAAGCAAGACCGCATAGTGGCGGCTATGTCAGTCGGGCATCAATGCGTGGTTGGTTGCGCTTTCAGTTTCTCAATCGCATCCTTGAGTGCCAGCTTGCGTCGCTTGAGATTCACGATTTCGAGGTCGTCCACCGACGGGTGGTTCATCGCGTCATCGATTTCGCGTTCGATGTCGCCGTGTTTCCGCTGCAACTCATCAAGATGGGATGCAAGAGACATGATTGGTTCTCCCTTTCATGGTTTCCCCGATTGCAGCCGCCAAGGCGCGTCCACCGCAGGTCGCTTCTGTGACGGCACAATGACACTTTGCCACCTTCCGACAGTGATGTCGAATGCTGCGTGGTAGCATTCCACGGCAATGTGAAATGTGATATGGGCTGCGCGCCGGTGGCAGAAAGTGCCGCCCCCGCCCAACAAGGCCCAGTTTTGGGCGCCGCAGTGCAGACGGTAGAGAATGTCCGATCAGGAACAGGCCGATATTCGCCTCGAATTTTCCCGGCTGAAGCAGGAACACGCCGATTTTGACGCGGCGATCAACGCGATGATCGCCACCAATTGCGACCCGCTGCAGATCCAGCGCATGAAAAAGAAGAAGCTGGCGCTGAAGGACCGGCTGATGAAGCTGGAAGACAAGATCATTCCCGACATCATCGCTTGAGCCGCGGGCCGCGCGATCCTCGTCACGTTTCGCCTATCCGGCGATGGAGAGCCTGCCGGCGCGTTCGCGCAGCAGGCCGATGAGACTTTCGGTCCGCTCCTCGGTCGTATCGATCGGAACCACAAGGCACATCGTCGCCTCGACCTTGCCCGGCGCTGAAAAGACCGGCACGGCGAGACATTTGGTGTAGGCGTCGACGAGCCCCGAGGTGACGCAGTAGCCGGTGACCCGCGCCTTGGCGATGTCGGCGATGAAATCATCCAGCCGCAGCTTGCGGCCATCGGGCAGCACGAGATCGTCCTGCGACACCATGTCCTCGATCGCGGCCCGCTCCAGCCCCGCCAGAAGCAGCCGCCCCGAAGCGGTCCAGGGCAACGGTATCTGCAGGCCGGTGGCCGAGCTGATGCGGAACGGCCTGGTGCCGGGACTGGAGTGGACGATGGTATAGCGGCCACTCTGCAGCATGCACAGTTCCGAGGTTTCCCCGGTCTCCCGCGACAGATGGTCGACCTCCTGGCGCCCTCGCCGCAGCAGGTCATTGCCGCGCACATAGTCCATTCCATAGAGATAGAGCTTCTTGCCGAAATAGACGCGGTTGCCGTCGCCGGCCATTTCCAGCAGGCCCGCGTCGACCAGCGAGCGCACCAGCGTGTAGGTCGTCGAGCGCGGCGCGTTCACCCCCTTGGCAAGGTCGCCGATGCCGATCGCGCGCTGCGTCGTGTGCAGGAAGTCCAGGATCTCGAGCACTCGGTTGAGGCCCTTTTCGCGGGAAGCCGTCGTCTTTTCGTCGGCCGAAACGGCCAAGGCATTGCCATCTTGCATTGTCGATTCCTGGTGTTAGTATCTGTCTTGTACAGGATACATGCGTCTCTTGTAAGAGACAATTTTCTTGAAATCACCGACGTGTGTCTTGCCTGTGCATGGGGAACACAACACGAAAGGAGGTCGCCGTGAACGACACATCCGGAAGACGTGATTTTCTGAAATTGGGAATGGCTGGACTGGCCACCGCCGGCGTGCTGGCAACCGTAGATGCCCAGAAGGCCGCGGCCCAGGCCGCGTCCGACAGCCTGCTGCGCACCGTGCTCGACCGCGGCAAGCTGATCGTCGGCACCGGCAGCACCAACGCGCCCTGGCATTTCGAGAACGATGCCGGCGAACTGGTCGGCATGGACATCACCATGGGCCGCATCCTGGCCAAGGGCCTGTTCGACGATCCGACCAAGGTCGAGTTCGTCATGCAGGATCCGGCGCAGCGCATCCCCAACGTCACCACCAACAAGGTCGACATCACCATCCAATTCATGACGATGACGGCGCAGCGCTCGCAGCTGATCAACTTCACCCGGCCGTACTATGTCGAAGGCGTTGCCCTGCTGACGCTTCCCACCGCCGAGAACAAGACCTTCGACAAGCTGCTTGCCGGCGGTTCGGCGACGCGCATCTCCATCCTGCAGAATGTCGACGCCGAAAGCTCCGTGCACTACGCCCTTCCGCAGGCGCAGGTGCTACAGATCGACACCCAGGCCAACGTGCTGCAGGCGCTGGAATCCAAGCGCGCCGATGCAGCCGCCGTCGATCTGTCGACCGTGCGCTGGCTCGCCTCGCGCAATCCGGACAAATATTTCGACGCCGGCAAGAGCTGGTATTCGATGCTCTACGGCGCCGCGCTTCGGCAAGGCGACCTCGACTGGCTGACCTTCGTCAACCAGACCTTCACCATTGCCATGTTCGGCCATGAATCGGCGCTCTATGACGCCGCCTTCAAGGACTATTTCGGCCAGGAGCCGCCGGCGCGTCATCCGGGTTTCCCGGTCATCTGACCCAGCAGGCGGAAGGGGCATTCCGCGCCCTTCCGCCTGCTTCCTCCGACGCCCTTCACACCGAGGCGGACGCATGGGCTATGCCCTCAATTTCAATCTGATCTGGCGGCATTTCGACAAATTGTGGGGCGGTCTGCTGCTCAGCCTCGAGCTTGCCGTGATCTCGATCGCCATCGGCGTCGTCATCGGGCTGGTGCTCGCGGTCTGGTACGTTTCGGCCGGGCGGGTGGTGCGCGCGATCATCGCAGCCTATGTCGAATTCATCCGCAACGTGCCGCTGATCCTGCTGGTCTACCTTGTCTTCTACGGCCTGCCCACCGTGGTCGACCTGGCCTACAGCGCGCCGACCTCGTTTGTCCTGACGTTGTCGGTCTATAGCGGCGCCTATCTGGTCGAGGTGTTTCGCTCAGGGCTAGAGGCTGTCCCGCGCGGTCAACTCGATGCCGGCAAGGCCATCGGCCTGACACCCTGGCAAAGGCTCATCCATGTGCGCCTGCCGACCATGCTGCGCATCACGCTGCCGGCGCTGTCCAACACCTTCATCTCGCTGTTCAAGGACACTTCGATCGCCTCAGTCATCTCGGTGCCCGAACTCACCTTCGGCGCCCAGTGGATCAACTTCAACACCTTCCGCATCGTCGAGGTCTATCTGGTGACGACGGCGATGTATCTGGTGACCGGCTACGCCTTGCTTTTTGCGCTCAGGCTGGTCGAGCGCCGGTTCAGGGCGGCGCGCTGACATGCTGAGCCAGATCCTCTACGCTCTGCCTTTCCTCGCCAAAGGCTTCGCCCTGACCCTTTGGGTATCGCTTCTGGTCGTGGTCCTGTCGCTCATCGCCGGCGCCCTGCTGGGTGTCGCCCTGGTCTATGGTCCCGCCCCGTTGCGCTGGGCGGTGCGCATCTTCTCGGACACCATTCGTGGCATTCCGATCCTGGTGCTGATGTTCTTCGTCTATTACGGCCTGCCCGCCATCGGACTTCATCTGCCGTCGTTCTGGGCGGCGGTGCTGGCGCTGACCCTGTTCAAGACGGCGCAGGTCATCGAATATCTCAGGGGCGCGGTCGCCTCGATTCCGAAGGGACAGTCCGAGGCTGCAATGGCGATCGGGCTGACCTTCAGCCAGCGGCTGACCTACGTCATCTTCCCGCAGGCCTTCAGGCGCTTCCTGCCGCCGTGGATCAACGGCGTCACCGACGCGGTCAAGGGCAGCGCGCTGGTCTCGCTGCTCGGCATCACCGATTTGATGCAGGCCATCAACCAGGTCATCGGCCGCACCTATGAGGCGATGCCGCTCTATATCCTCGGCGCGCTGATCTATTTCGCGGTCAACTATGCGCTCTCGCTCGCCAGCCGGCGGCTCGAGCGGCGCTTCTCCTTCATTCGGGAATAGCAAGATGTCCGATGCCACAAGCGCCAATCCGGCACTGCTCGAAGTGCGCGATGTCTCGAAGGCTTTCGGCGCCGTCGAGGTGCTGCGTTCCGTCAGCCTTCAGGTGAAGCGTGGCGAGGTGGTCACCGTGATCGGCCCCTCGGGGAGCGGCAAGACCACGCTGTTGCGCTGTGTCAATTTCCTCGAAAGCTACGATAGCGGCTCGATCCGTATCGACGGCAAGGAGGTCGGCTATCGCGAGGCCGGAACGCGCCAGCGCCGCAGCGAGCGCGACTTGGCCGCGATGCGTGCCGAGACCGGCATGGTCTTCCAGAGCTTCAACCTGTTTCCGCACCTGACAGCGGCCGGCAACATCATGCTGGGCTTGACCAAGGTGCGGGGGAAGGGCCAGGCCGAGGCGCGACAAACCGCCGAACACTGGCTCGGCCGCGTCGGCCTCGCCCACAAGGCCGACAGCCTGCCGGCGGAGCTTTCCGGCGGCCAGCAGCAGCGCGTCGGCATCGCGCGCGCCGTGGCGATGGAGCCGAAGATCCTGTTGCTCGACGAGATCACCTCGGCACTCGATCCCGAACTGGTTGGCGAGGTGCTGGCCGTGGTGCGCAGCCTCGCCGAGGACGGCATGACGATGCTGATGGTGACGCACGAAATGGCCTTTGCCCGCGACGCCTCGAGCCGCATCGTCTTCATGGCCGATGGCGGCGTCAGTGCTGTTGGTCCGCCCAAGGAGATCCTCGCGGCGGAGACCAGCAACGAGCGCCTCCGCACCTTCCTGGCGCGCTTCCGCGCCTCGCATTTCTGACATCGGACGGCAGACGCCGTCTCATTCTTGAATATCGGATGGCTGAAGCCAACCAAGGGAGCCTTCTTCCATGACGCCTTACATCCGGCTCGCCGAACTTGGCCTGACGCTGCCCGAGCCGCCAACCCCGATCGCCAACTTCGTCACCCATGCCGAGAGCGGGCGGCTGATCTTCCTGTCCGGCCAGGGGCCGCTGCGCGCCGACGGCACGCTCTGCACCGGCAAGGTCGGCGAGGATGTGACCGTCGAGCAGGCCTACGGGCATGCGCGCCTGACGGGGCTCAATCTGCTCGCCGTCATGCATGCCGCCGCCGGCGATCTCGGCCGCATCGTGCGCGTCGTCAAGCTGCTCGGCTTCGTCAACGCGACGCCGACCTTCAGCGACCACCCCAAGGTGATGAATGGCTGTTCCGATCTGTTCGCCGATGTCTTTGACAAGATCGGCGGCCATGCCCGCTCGGCCATCGGCGTCGGCTCGCTGCCTGGAAACATCACTGTCGAAATCGAAGCGGTCATCGAGATCGCCGCCTGATCTGCCACCCACAGGATCCGCTCACATGAAAACCACTTCCTCCACCGGCTCCAACACCACCATCCGCGAACAGCTGGGCTTGAGGCCAATTATCAATGTCTCGGGCACCATGACCGCGCTTGGCGCGTCGATCATCGTCCCGGAAGCGATCCGCGCCATGGCTGAAATGGCCTCGCAATGGGTGGAGATGGACGATCTGCAGCGCGCCGCGAGCACCGTCGTCGCACGCCTCACTGGCGGCGAGGCCGGCTTCATCACCGCCTGCTGCGCCAGCGGCATCACCATGGCGATCGCCGGCGTGATGACGGGAACCAACCTGCTGGCCATCGAGCGTCTGCCCGATGATACCGGCGACCTCAAGTCGGAGGTCGTCATCCAGCTTGGCCACATCGTCAACTACGGCGCACCGATCGACCAGTCGGTCCGCGTCGCCGGCGCCAAGGTGGTGCCCGCTGGCACGGTCAGCGTGACGCAAGACTATCATGTGCGCGAAGCGATCAACGAACGCACGGCGGCGGGCCTTTATGTCGTCGCCCACCACACCGTGCAGTACGGCATGCTGTCGCTGGAGGAGTTCTGCGAAATCTGCCACGCCAAGGGCGTGCCGGTGATCGTCGATGCCGCGTCCGAATACGATCTGCGCGGTTTTCTGGCGCGCGGCGCCGACGTCGTCATCTACAGCGGCCACAAGTTCCTGAGCGGGCCGACCAGCGGCATCGTCACCGGCCGCAAGGATCTGGTGCGGGCCGCCTATCTGCAGAACCGCGGCGTGGCGCGGGCCATGAAGGTCGGCAAGGAAAGCATCGCCGGCACCATGGCCGCGCTGGAAGCCTGGGAGACGCGCGATCACGACGGCATCCGCCGGCGCGAGGAGGCCGCTCTCAATCTCTGGAAGGATGCTTTGCAGGGGATACCAGGCATCTTTGCGAAGATCATTCCAGATCCAACAGCCAATCCGCTCGACCGGCTGCAGATCTTCGTATCGCCCGAGAGCCGCTTTACCGCCGCCGGGCTCACCTCGGCGCTTGCCTCGGGCTCGCCGCCCATCATTGTGCGCAACCACGAGATCGAGCGCGGCCATTTCTTCCTCGACCCCTGCAATCTGCATCCCGGCGAGGCCGAGATCGTCGGCGAACGCCTGCGCGCCATACTGACCGCGAAGGACCGTCCCGCCGATGCGATGAAAGCCGCCCGCAAGGATTCCTCCGGCGTCTTGCGCTGGCCGGATTGAGCACCAGGCCGACCAAAAATTCCAGAAGCGCCGGCTGATCACGCGACTGTGAACAGCCGGATTTATGCGCGACGGGAATAAGCCGGCGCCGCGACAGGTCTCTTCAGCATACGCCACGGCTGGCGTTGAGGAGATCGGCATGCCCCGTCAATGCGAAAACAGCGACCATGGCTGCGGCACCGACCGTGACCATGCGCTCGCGCGCGTGATCGTCATCAGTCTCTCTTCCATGGCGCTTGACACCGGTGAGGCAGATGATTTCAGTTTCAGCAAGGCAGGCGGCTCTGCCTGCTTCCGGGGGCTTTGCCCCAGCGAGCAAGTCAAGGTCGCCGTCGCATCTTGAAGCGGCACGGCCCGGAGTCTCGGATCATGGTGCTGCTTTGAGCGAGAGGGCCCTGGCAGAACGCTTCAACCAGGTGGTGCTGCCGCATCTCGGCGACGCGCTGGCGCTTGCCCGCTGGCTGACCGGCAATGCAGCCGACGCCGAGGATGTCGTGCAGGACGCCTGCATCAAGGCACATGCCGGCATTTCAGGCTATGCCGGCGGCAACGCCCGCGCCTGGCTGCTGACCATCGTGCGCAACACTTCCTACACCTGGATGGCGCGCAACCGGCCGCGCGCCATGATGGCCGTCGGCGATCTCGGCGATCTCGACGACATGGCGGCGGCACACGGCAGCAGCCTGCCGGAAGAGGACGGCCCGGAGGCGAGCCTGATCGCCAGGGCCGATACGGCGGCACTCGAGGCGGCGATCGCCGCCTTGCAGCAGCCATTTCGCGAAACGCTGGTGCTGCGCGATATCAACGGCCTCAGCTATCGCGAGATAGCGGCCATGCTCGACGTGCCGATGGGCACGGTGATGTCCAGGCTGGCGCGTGCGCGCGGCCTGCTGGCATCTGAATTGGGGAGAGCGCCATGACCAACCATGACGACGGACTGCCCAATGATTCCGAAGGTATCAGACTGATGATCCATGCCCTTGTTGATGGCGAGCTTGATGCGGCAGCCGCACTTGCCGTGGAGCGTCGCATCGCCGCCGACCCCCGGCTTGCCGCCGAGCATGCCCGCATTGTCGCCTTGCAAGGCGCTGTCAGCCGCTTGCCGCGCCCCGATGTCAGCGACGCCTTTCGAGCCCGCATCGCGGCGATCGGCATGGCCGGCACCGAACAACAGGCGCCGGCCCAGGCGACGGAGCCCCAGCGGGGCGCGCCGTCGGCATTGCCGGGATTGATAGCGGGCTCCGGCGGCGGCCAGAGGCGGGAGGCCGGGACACGTCCTTCCCTGGCACGGCCATCGCCAAGAGCGCGCCGCTTCGGCTCGTTCGACTGGCGCACCATGGCCGCGTCGATCATGATCAGCGCCGTGCTCGCCAGCGGCGCGACGCAATGGGTGATGCAAAGCGGCGTCGACGACGGCTTTGCCGCGGCGGTCGCCAGCGGCCACCGCCGCAGCCTGCTTGCGGCGAGCCCGATCGACATCGTTTCGTCCGACCGCCATACGGTGAAGCCGTGGCTCGACGCCCGCATTGGCGTCTCGCCACCGGCGCCGGACCTTGCCCAGGACGGTTACGCGCTGATCGGCGGCCGGGTCGAGGTGATATCGGGCCGGCCGGTGCCGGCACTGGTCTACCGCCACCGCGAGCACCTGATCACGCTGGTCGCCGAACCGCAGCAGGGCGGCAAGACCACCCAGCCGGACGACCTTTCATCCGGCGGCTTCTCGATGGTGCAATGGAGCGACGGTGCCTTCTCTTATTGGGCGATCTCCGACATGGAACGGCCCGAGCTTGACGACTTCGTCGCCCGCTTCCGCAAGGCGGCGGTGTGACCTGGATTGTGGCCGTCGGCATCTGGCCGATGGCCTGAAATCCTTGCGGCCCCGCGCGAATTCCGCTAAGGCGCGCCTTTGTCGCCGGAGAGCATCAGCTTGAACGACCAACGCGCCGACGTCGCCATCATCATGGGCAGCCAGTCCGACTGGGCGACCATGCGCCATGCCGCCGAAACGCTGGAGGCGCTGGGCGTTCCGCACAAACGGCTGATCATATCAGCGCATCGCACGCCCGACCGGCTCTATGAATTCGCCAAGGGCGCCAAGGCCGCCGGCTACAAGGTGATCATCGCCGGCGCCGGAGGTGCGGCGCACCTGCCCGGCATGACGGCGGCGATGACGCCGCTGCCGGTGTTCGGCGTGCCGGTGGAATCGAAGGCGCTGTCGGGCCAGGATTCGCTGCTCTCGATCGTGCAGATGCCGGCCGGTATTCCAGTGGGGACGCTGGCCATCGGCAAGGCCGGTGCGGCCAATGCGGCCCTCCTGGCCGCCGCCGTGCTGGCACTGACCGACGACAAGCTCGCCCAGCGGCTCGACGCCTGGCGCGCCTCGCAGACCGCCAAGGTCGCTGCCGAACCGACGGATACGCCGTGAGCCTGCCCGCCGGATCGACCATCGGCATCATCGGGGGCGGCCAGCTTGGCCGCATGCTGGCAATGGCCGCCGCCCGCCTCGGCTACCGCACCATCGTGCTGGAGCCGCAGCCGGATTGCCCGGCCGCCCAGGTCGCCAACCGGCAGATAACATCAGCCTATGACGATCCGGCCGCCCTTGCCGAACTGGCGGCCGCGAGTGCCGTCATTACCTACGAATTCGAGAACGTGCCGGTCGCCGCGGCGGAAGCGCTTGCCGCCAAGGTCGCGGTCTATCCGCCGGCGCGCGCGCTTGACGTGGCGCAGGATCGGGTGAACGAAAAGACATTCCTCAACGGCATCGGCATCGCCACGGCCGATTTTCGTCCGGTCGACACCGACGACGAGCTGAGGGCGG
Organism: Mesorhizobium sp. GW821-FHT07A06; assembly: GCF_059419085.1. Taxonomy (NCBI): domain Bacteria; kingdom Pseudomonadati; phylum Pseudomonadota; class Alphaproteobacteria; order Hyphomicrobiales; family Phyllobacteriaceae; genus Mesorhizobium; species Mesorhizobium sp. GW821-FHT07A06. Next base: position 368,816 of record NZ_JBWKRC010000005.1, on the reverse strand, counting down.
CGCTGAAGACATTCGGCGGCAGCGGCATCCTGAAGACGCGGCGCATGGGCTATGACGGCAAGGGCCAGCGCGTCTTCCGCAACATGGAAACGGGCGGCTTCGCCGGCACCTGCGAGGCGATGGGCAATGTGCCGCTGATCCTGGAAAGCTTCGTGCCGTTCGAGCGCGAAATCTCCGTGATCGCGGCACGGGGGCTGGACGGAGCGGTCGTCGCTTATGACCCGGCCGAGAATGTGCATCGCGACGGCATTCTCCACACCTCGACCTTGCCGGCCGCCATCACGCCTAAGACGGCGGCAGCGGCGCGTGCGGCTGCATCGACGATATTATCCGCGCTCGACTATGTCGGCGTCATCGGCGTCGAGTTCTTTGTGCTGGGTGACGGTTCGCTGCTGGCCAACGAGATTGCGCCTCGCGTCCATAATTCCGGCCACTGGACCGAAGCCGCCTGCGTCATCTCGCAGTTCGAGCAGCACATCCGTGCCATTGGCGGACTGCCACTGGGCAGCCCGGGCCGCCATTCCGATTGCGTGATGGAAAACCTGATCGGCGACGACGTGCTGCGCGTGCCGGCCCTGCTCGCCGAGCCCGATCTGATGCTGCATCTCTACGGCAAGGCCGAGGCGCGGCCCGGCCGCAAGATGGGCCACTTCACCCGCATCAGCCGGCGCGCCTAGAGGAATTCCAGCAAAGGTGTGACACGGTTTCCGTTCGGAATTGCGTGCAAACAACGAGATAGAGCGGTTCGGCCTTTTCGTTGAAATGGTGAACCGCTTCAACGCCGACCCAGGTTACTGCACCTCGTCGCCCTCAACCTCGTCGGAACCGGCGCAGCTCGCATTGCCTTCCCCGCAATTGGCCGAGGCGGCGAGCTGCTTGATGCGGTCGTTGGTCAGCCTGGTCAGGCATTGCGAAACCTCCATCGCGTGGATGGAACCGCCCGCGCTGGCGGTGGTGGTATGCGCGCACTCGGCGTCGCGAAAGGCGATCCAGGCGCGCTGCGCCGCCTGCAGCAATCTCTTGCCGTCTGCGTCATCCGAGCCGATCAGGTTCTGATAGGCCGCGTTGAGCCTGGCATCGGCGGCCTGGTAATCCGCTCCGGCACAGATGTTCATCATCTGCTGGCTGTCGTCGGAGCGGTCGCATTCCTGTGCGCGAGCAACCGACGCTCCCACCAGCAAGACAAGGCAGGCGGACAGGAATGTTCGGCGCATGACGGTCCCCAAATCACTTGAGATACAGCGCATCATCCCAGTCCGCCCGGAGCGGTGCAATGCCGCCGGGACGACATGGCGGATATTTGATGATATCAGGATGCGGCGCATGCTTGCGGTTGACACGGACAAGGGTCCTCGTTTATGAGCCACCCACCGTTCAAAAGGCGCGTCTTCTGGCGCGCCTTAAAATTTCGACCCGGCACCGGGTCCACACCGACAGGCAAGACCATGAAGATCAAGAATTCGCTCAAGGCGCTGAAGGCGCGTCACCGCGACAACCAGCTGGTTCGCCGCAAGGGCCGCGTTTACATCATCAACAAGACCGCTCCGCGCTACAAGGCGCGCCAGGGTTGAGTTTTCGGCCGGAGGCTTTTGCCTCCGCCCCTTGATGCTAGTCGGCCCGCCGACCTTCTCACGCTAAAATCACTTTGATGTTCCGCCGCCCGGGACTAGGATCGGGCGATGCGGATTCTTTTTGCATTTTTGACAGCTCTGCTTGTTTCCGGTGCCATGAGCTTGCCGGCCAGAGCCGCCGACGATCAGCCGGCAGTGCCGGCCACCCCGGATGCTCCGGCGCCGCCGATGACCAAGCAGGCCCGGCTGGACAAGCTGTTCTCCGATCTCAAGCGCGAACGCAACGAGAAGGCGGCCGAACGCATCGCCGGCAATATCTGGAACGAATGGTCCCAGTCCGGCAGCGCCTCGATCGACCTGATGATGCTGTGGTCGCAAAAAGCGATGGACAACCAGAAATTCGACGTCGCGCTCGATTTCCTCGACCAGGTGGTGACCTTGCAGCCGACCTATGCCGAGGGCTGGAACCGGCGCGCCACGGTGCATTTCATGATGAAGAACTACGGGAAGTCGATGTCGGATATCGACCGCACGCTGCAGCTCGAGCCGCGCCATTTCGGCGCGCTGTCGGGTCTGGCGCAGATCATGGCACTGACCGGCCACAAGCAGTCGGCGCTCGAGGCCTGGCAGAAGGTACTGGCCATCTACCCGATGATGCGCAGCGCCCAGGACCAGGTCGCCACCCTTTCGGAAGAGCTTGCCGGCGAAGGCATTTGATCCCTGAAGGGAGTAAGGCAATAGGGATAGATTCCACCGCGGAACGCCCGACTCTACTGCCCTACTGCCGGAACTAATCCCGTCCCACCCCGTATCTCCCCGCATGAACCTGATCTACGCCGCGGTCGCCCTTCTCCTCGCACTCGTCCTTGCCCTGGTCGGCGTTACCCGCGTCGGCTCATGGCTGATCGAGCGCCGCAACCAGGCGGTCGGCGAATTTGCCGACATCAACGGCGCCCGCATCCACTATGTCCACATCCCCGCCCCAACCAAGACGGACCTGCCGCCAATCGTCTTCATCCACGGTGCCAGCGCCAATCTCAAAGACCAGATGTTGCCACTGCGGCCGTTGCTCGAAGGCCATGCCGAACTGCTGTTCTTCGATCGGCCCGGGCATGGCTGGTCCGGGCGCGGCGCCGGCAACAATGAAAACCCTTCGGCTCAGGCTGCCACCATCGCCGCTCTGATGGACCGTCTCGGCATCAGGAAGGCAATCATCGTCGGCCATTCCTTCGGCGGCGTGGTCACAGCCGCTTTCGGCCGCGAGCATGCCGACAAGACGCTCGGTCTTGTCTTCCTGGCGCCTGCGACGCATCCCTGGCCGGGCGGCGCGACGTCCTGGTACTACGACCTGACCACCATTCCGGTGATCGGCCGGTTGTTTTCCGAGACGCTGACCTATCCCGCGGGAGCACTGCAGATGGCGGACGCCACGACCTGTGTGTTCGCGCCCAACAAGGTGCCGGATAATTATCTCGGCATGGCCGCGATCCCGCTGGTGTTGCGGCCATCGGCCTTTCGCGCCAATGCCACCGACGTTGCCGGCCTCTACAGCTACGTGCTCAGTGCGGCGCCGCACTATAACGAGATCACGGCGCCGACCGTGGTCATTTCGGGCGACCGCGACAAGATCGTCTACGCGCACATCCATTCCGTCGGCCTGGTACGCGACATAGCGGGCGCCGAACTCGTCTGGGTGCACAACCTCGGCCACAAGCCGGACTGGATCACCCCCGACCTCGTCGTCGGCGCCATCGAGAAGGTCGCCGGCAAGGATATCGATCTGGCGGCGATGGCAAGGACGGCGGAAGCGCGGATTGCCGGCGACGCCTATGGCGCCGGCAAATGTGCCGACCTCAAGGAGCCTCAGGCCGAGCTCGCTCCGACCTGATGTCCGACAGAGAAGCAGCTGCGCTGCACCCCGGGGCTAGATGACCAGCAGCGGTGTCTTGCCGGGGACACGCTCGTAAAGATCCATGACATCCTGGTTGAACATGCGCACGCAGCCCGATGACGCTGACTTGCCGATGGACTTCCAGTCCGGCGATCCATGAATCCGGTAGAGCGTGTCGACGCCGTCCTTGAAGATATACAGCGCGCGTGGCCCCAGTGGGTTGCTGATACCGGGCTGCATGCCCTGGCGCCATTTCTCCAGCTTCGGATCCCTGCGGATCATTGCCGATGGCGGCGTCCAGGTCGGCCATTTGCGTTTCCACTGGACGATAGCGCGGCCTTTCCAGGAATAACCCTGGCGCCCCAAGCCGACGCCATAGCGCATGGCCTTGCCGTCCTTGAGCACCCAGTAAAGGTGCTTGTCTGTCGTGTTGACCACGATCGTGCCGGGTTGTTCTCCAGTCGGATCGTCGACGATCTGCCGCAGGAACCGGCCGTCGACCTTGCTGAAGGGAATCGCCGGCAGCGAATGACCGCCATCTTCGACCGCGCTGTACATGCTGGCGTAATCGGGAGACACCCGGGCTTCAGGCGCGGCGACTTCGATCGGTGCCTTTTCAAGTGTCGGCTCAAGCGGCGCCGGATTGAGAGGACTGGCAACGCTGAGGGACTGCTTGGGAAATTGAGCACACGCCGAGATCGTGGAAACACCAATAAGCGACAGCCCGGTCAGAAGTGACCGGCGCGAGACGAGAGATGACATTCACTATACTTTCAAACGATGGGAAATGCAGACGGGCGCGGGGCGACTGTTAGCGCCGCTTCACCGCGTTTTGTAGAGGCGATCACGACAACCCTGTGTCGAGACAAAGGCCGGGATCATTGTCCGTGCCTTTGTTGTATTATGGCCACAGGAGATGAGCACGAAACCCGCGATACGCTTCCGCCTGGAAAGAACGGGTTAGCGACTGCTTTGCACGTCCGAGCCGACATAGGCGATGCGCAGCATGTTGGTCGAGCCGGGCGTCCTCAGCGGCACACCGGCCGTGATGATGACGCGGTCGCCGGGCTTGCCGAACTCTTCTTCCAGCGCAATGCGGCAGGCGCGATTGACCATGTCGTCGAGATCGGTGGCATCGGGTGAGACCACGCAGTGCGTGCCCCACAAAAGCGACAACCGCCGCGCTGTATTGAGGATCGGCGACAGCGCGATGATCGGCACCTGGGGACGCTCGCGGGCGGCACGCAGGCCGGTGGTGCCGGATGCGGTGTAGGTGATGATGGCGGACAGTTTCAGCGTTTCGGCGATTTCACGGGCGGCCAGCGAAATGGCGTCGGCGCCGGTCGCTTCCGGCTCGGAGCGCTGCGCGTTGATGATGCCGGCATAGGTCGGATCGGTTTCGACCTTGGTGGCGATGCGGTTCATCATCGCCACCGCTTCAACCGGATAGGCACCCGCCGCCGATTCCGCCGACAGCATGATGGCGTCGGCGCCCTCGAACACGGCGATCGAAACATCCGACACTTCGGCGCGGGTCGGCACCGGTGCGGTGATCATCGATTCCAGCATCTGCGTGGCGACCACCACCGGCTTGCCGGCGCGGCGCGCGGCGCGCGTGATCTGCTTCTGGATGCCGGGCACGGCTTCGAGCGGCATCTCGACGCCGAGATCGCCGCGGGCGACCATCAGCGCGTCGGACAATTCGATGATCTCGGCCAGCCGGGCAACGGCCTGCGGCTTTTCGATCTTGGCCATGATCAGCGCCCGGCCGCGCGCGATCTTGCGCGCTTCGGCCAGATCCTCGGGGCGCTGCACGAAGGACAGCGCGATCCAGTCGACGCCCGTGGCCAGCACCGCGTCGAGGTCCTTGCGGTCCTTCTCGGTCAGCGCGCCGACCGGTAGGTCGGTGTCGGGCAGGCTGACGCCCTTCTTGTCGGAAATCGTGGTGCCTGCGACGACGGTGCAGACGATCGACTTGCCATCGCTCTTCACCGCCTTCAGCTCGAGCTTGCCATCATCGATCAAAAGACGGTGACCGGCTTCGACCGAACTCAGGATTTCCGGATGCGGCAGGTAGACCCTGGTCGACGTGCCGGGCTCGGGATTGTCGTCGAGCGTGAAGGTTTGGCCCGGTGTCAGCACTTCCTTGCCATTGGCGAACTTGCCGACGCGCAGCTTGGGGCCTTGCAGGTCGGCGAGGATACCGATCGGCCGGCCAACCTGCTCCTCGACGGCCCGGATGCGTCCGACCAGCGTGCGCATCAGTTCGTGATCGGTATGGCTCATATTGATGCGGAATACATCGGCGCCCGCTTCGAACAGCTTCTTCAGCATCTCCTCGGAGGAGGAGGCCGGACCGATTGTGGCTAGGATCTTGACCTTGCGGCTGCGTCTCATTGACTGTTGGTTCCCGGGGCGGCTGGAGCGCCTCCCGTTGCGGGCTCATCGGTCAGCTGGACCATCCAGCTTGCCTGTTCGCCCGTGTCATATTCCTGAAATCCGGCGCGCTGGAAGCCCCGGGCGACGCAGTCGTTCACGCCGGCGATCTTGAACTCTTTTTCAGCCACGCACATGTTGATCGGGCCGTCCCAGCGTCCACCGCGCTCGGCGTCTTCTGCATAAAGATAGTAAAACCTTGATGACAGCGGCCCTTCGATCAACGTCTTGCAGCTCGATCCTTCAATGTGCCACCAGCCTTCGGTGATCCAGCCGGCCTTGGCGCGATACCCGATGCCGACGCCGACCAGGTTCTGCGTGGCGTTGCAGACGCGGAAATCGGCGCGCGCCGGCGAGGCCATGACCATCGCCGACACCCCAACGGTCAGGATCAGGAGCGGCACGGCAAAGACAGAGCGCATGCGCTGCCTGCCGGCGGAACCCATCCCAATACCCCTCAAGAACCACATCAGCATCTCTCTGCGCCCCTTTTCGGAAAAGTCCGGGCGCATGTCAACGCGCCGTTTTGACCAATTCCAATCGATTTAGGAAGGCTCCCGGCGCACTATCCGTCGCCCCTTGCCAGATTTCAGCGGAAACCTTGGCCAAACAACGGCATTGCGCACGCGTCGTCTTCGTGGAATGACGATAGCACCCTCCCCGGAAGCCAGCGAACAGACCATTTCCCGCCAATGACCCGATCCACAGTTTTCGCGCCTTTCGATATCGTCGAGGGCGACCGCAAGCGAGGCATCGTGCTTTTGGCCGATCATGCCCGCCGCGACCTGCCCGAGGACTATGGCAGCCTTGGCCTGCCGGCGGCCGAATTCGACCGCCACATCGCTTACGATATCGGCGTCGAAACGGTGACGCGCGAACTTGCCGCCTTGCTCGGCGTGCCTGCGCTGATCGCCAACTTTTCACGGCTCTTGATCGACCCCAATCGTGGCGAGGACGATCCGACGCTCATTCGCCAGCTCTATGACGGCACTGTCGTGCCGGCAAACTATCCGCTCGCGCCCGAGGAGCGCGAAAGGCGGCTCGATCGCTTCTACAGGCCCTATCACGACGCCGTCGGCGCCATGATCGCTTCGGTCGCGCAGGCTTCCGGCCAGGCGCCCTTCATCTTCTCGGTGCATTCCTTCACCCCGGTCATGCAGGGCAGTCAGAGGCCATGGCATGTCGGCATCCTCTGGGATCGGGACGACCGGGTGGCGCGACCGCTGATCGACATGCTTGCCGAAGACAAGAACCTCGTCGTCGGTGACAATGAGCCCTATGACGGCGCGCTGCGTGGCGACACCATGTTCAAGCATGCCATCATCAATGGCTATGCCCACGCATTGATCGAGATCCGCCAGGACCTGATTTCAGACCAGAAGGGCGCGATCGCGTGGGCCGGGCGCCTGGCGCCGATCGTTGACGCCATCGACCGCCGTCCCGATATACATGTCGTGAAAATGTTCGGCTCGCGCACCGGGCCGCTGTGACGGAGGTTTCGATGACCAAACTCAGCGACGAGCAGAAGCGCGACTTCGAGGCCGCTGCCTTTCGCCGGCTGGTCCAGCATCTCAGGGAACGCAATGACGTGCAGAACATCGACCTGATGAACCTCGCCGGCTTCTGCCGCAACTGCCTCTCGAACTGGTATCGCGAAGCCGCCAATGCCGAGGGTGTCGATCTCTCCAAGGACCAGTCGCGCGAGATCGTCTACGGCATGCCTTATGCCGAGTGGCAAGCGCTCAACCAGACCGAAGCGTCGGACGCCAAGAAAGCCGAATTCGAGGCCAGGCGGCCGAAGGATCATTAGCGAGCCCGATACGGCGAGCGGCCTCCGGCCACTCGCATCCGGCGCCTGTGTAGACCAAACCTCCGCGGCTTCGCCCGTGGATGACGAAGGGAAGAGCGTTTCGGCTCATCTCCAAGGTGTCAGCCCGCCATCAGCGATGCCGGTCCCATTCGCCCTTTGGTCCAAGCACTTCCTCGAGCGCGGTGCTTGACTGCGAATTGAATCGATCTAATTTGCCGCGCAAAGCCATTTTCGACCGGATTCGCCTTATGAACGCATCGAACGCCGTGCAGACTGCCATTCGCGGGCGATGGGCCGTGGCCGCCATTTTCCTTGCCAATGGCTTCCTGACCGGCAGTTGGGCGCCGCAGATTCCGGTGTTCCTGACCCGGCTGGACATTTCGAAATTCACGCTCGGCCTGCTGATCCTTTTGTTCGGCGCCGGCGCGGTCACCGCCATGACCTGGTGCGGCCACCTGATCTCGAAGCATGGCTCGCGCACCGTGCTGCGCTGGTTCGGCCTTTGCGGCAGCCTCGGCCTGCTGGTCGTGGCGCTGGCGCCCAACGTGCCGCTGGCGGCCCTCGCCATGTTCATTTTCGGTGGCTCGATCGGCGGCATGGATGTCGCCATGAATGCCAATGCGGTGGTGGTGGAGCGAAAAATGTCCCGCGCCATCATGTCGTCTTCGCACGGCTTCTGGAGTCTCGGCGGTTTCGCCGGCGGCGGTCTCGGCGGCTTCGCCATCCAGCACTATGGCCACCTCGCTCATGCCGCGGTCGTGACCGTGCTTGCCTTTGTGGCGATCGCGATGGCGGTCGGCTATCTCGTTGCCGAGGACAGGCCACAGGCGGCCGAGCATCATAAATTCACGCTGCCGGCAAACCCGCTGGTCTACCTGATCGGCCTGATGGCCCTGCTGACAATGATCTCCGAGGGCGCGGTGCTCGATTGGGCGGCGCTGTATCTCAGACAGGAACTCGGCGCCGACCTTGCCGTCGCCGGTCTTGCCTATGCCGCCTTTTCCGGCGTCATGGCGATCATGCGCTTCTTCGGCGATGGCGTGCGCAACCGCTTCGGCGCGGTGACGACGCTGCGCGGCTCGGCTGTCGTCGCCGCCGCCGGCATGCTGATCGCTGGCCTGTCGCCCTCACCCTGGCTCGCCATCGCGGCCTTCGCGCTGTGCGGCTTCGGCATCGCCAATATGGTGCCGATCATCTTTTCGGCCGGCGGCAACCAGGAAGGCATGTCATCGGGCACCGGCATGAGCGTCGTCACCACCATGGGCTATTCCGGCATTCTGGTGGCTCCGTCCGCGATCGGCTTCGTCGCCGAGCATTCCAGCTTCGGGCCGATCTTCATCGCCATGTCGGTGCTGCTGATCGTCGTCTTGTTGATGGCGGGCCTCGCTCACCGCGCCGAATTCGCTCCCGATACGGCACCCGCCGAATAGCGTTTGAGTTCCTCGTGGAGAAAGTCGGCCACGCGGCGGATGCGCACGCTGCCGCGCACATCGCGATGCATGGCCAGCCACACCGGCAAGCTTGGCAGCGGCAGGCCGGGAAGCACCTTCTCCACCAGCGGATCGCGGTCGGCCAGCGGCTCCTGGCCGAGGCCGACACCATTCCCCGCCCGTACCGCCTCCCACAGGACGATCTGGTTGTCGGCCCTGAAGCGAAAACTGCTCCGGGTGACCGGGATACCGGATTGCGTGAAGCCTCGGATCATCTCGTCGCTGCGATCGAAGCCGATCAGGGCATGGTTGACGAGATCGGCCGGCCCGAGCGGGCGGCCGCGCCGGTCGAGATAGGAAATGGCCGCGCAGGCGCAGAGCGGGATATCGCAGACCTTGCGCGCCACCAGTTCGTTCTGCGCCGGCTTGACCATGCGGATGGCGATATCGGCATCCCGGCGCAGCAGGTTCTCGACCTGGTTCGAGGCAACGATCTCGACCTCGATGCCGGGCTCCTCCATGCCGAGCCGCGCCATCATGTCGGGCAGCACATAGGCCGCCACCACCTCGCTGGCGGCAATGCGCACCGTGCCTTCGATGGCCTCGACCGAACCCAGCGCCAGCCGTGAAAACGCACTCGCCTGCTCGCTGACGGCCTTGCCGCGTTCGAACAGCGTGGCGCCAGCTTCGGTCAGCGCGTAGCCGCTCCGCCCACGCCGGAACAGCGTGACACCGAGCGCCTGCTCCAACTCCCCGATGTGACGGCCCAGCGTCGGCTGGCTGGCCGACAGTTTTCGCGCGGCGGCCGACAGGCTGCCGGTTTCCGCGACCGTGACGAAGCTCTTGATCAGGTTCCAATCGATATCTGCCATTCAATAATGAATATCAAAACTGCATACATGGTCAATTTTAATTCATTCGTGAAGCAATCATATTCGCCCTGCAAACACCAATACGGACTGCAACACCAACCAAGGAGAATTCAAATGACCAAGATCGCACTCACCGCCACCGCCCTCCTCATCGCCGCCGGCGCGGCTTTTGCCGGCAGCGACAAGTTCGGCTCTAACGCCACCAACCAGCCCGCCGCCACCGGCGTCGACAGCACGATCACCACGTCGATCGCGAAGTCCGGGGCCGCTGATCAGCAACCGGTCGTCCAGGGCGCCGACCGCAACCTCTTCGGCAACCGCTGAAGGGCGGTTCTCGAACGATCCTGAAAGCGGCGGGCTCGCCCCGTCGCTTCAAAGCAAACCCTGTCGCTTCAGAGCAAACAAGGAGACGAACAATGACCAAGATCGCAATTCTCGGCGCCAATGGCCGGCTCGGCCGTGTGGTTGCCAAAGCCTTCATCGACGCCGGCTTCGACGTCCGCACCGTCACACGCACCGGCAAGGTACCGGCTGAGATCGAAGGCGCCACGGCGGTTGCCGGCGATGCGCTGGACCGCCAATCGCTGATCCGTGCCACCGAAGGCGTCGATATCATCTTCAACGGCCTCAACCCGATCTATACCGACTGGGGCAAATGCCTGCCGATGGCCGAGAACGTCATGGCCGCCTGCCATGCCAACAACGCGCTGCATCTGTTCCCCGGCACCGTCTACAATTACGGCTCGCCGATGCCGGCGGTGATCACGGAAGACACGCCATTCCACCCGACGACCGAGAAGGGCCGCATCCGCTGCGCCATGGAGGATCTGTTCCGCCGCGAGGCCGATGCCGGCCGGGTGCGCACCATTGTGCTGCGCGCCGGCGACTTCTTCGGCGGCACCGGCAGCGGCTCCTGGTTCGATCTGGTCGTCGCAGCCAAGATCAACAAGGGCGCCTACACCGCGCCCGGTCCGGCCGACCTAGTGCATGAATGGGCCTACCTGCCGGATTTCGCTGTTGGCTTCGTCGCGCTGGCGAGCAATCTCGACAAGCTCGGCTCCTACGAGGCGCTGAACTTTCCCGGCCACGCCGTCACCGATATCGAGATCAAGGCCGCTGCCGAGAAGGCGCTCGGCCGGTCGCTCAAGATGACCTCGATGCCCTGGTGGGTGCTGCGCGCCGGCAGCCCGTTCGTGGCGATGTGGCGCGAGATCGTCTCGATGTCCTACCTGCGCTTCGAGCCGCACCAACTGGCCTCGACACGGCTGGAAGGCATCATCGGCGAAATCCCGCATACGCCGCTCGATCAGGCGGTCGCCCAAGCCCTCGAGGACATCGGCACCGCCACCGTGGCGGGCACGTCGAAAGCGGCCTGAGCCAGTCGGCGGCCATGCCGTCCTTCTCTCACGCTGAAAGGCATCTCGACGAACCGAAAAGGCGGCTCAGAGCCGCCCCATCAGCAGCAACACCAGAACCACCACCAGCACCACGCCGATAATGCCCGACGGTCCATAACCCCAGGAGCGCGAGTGCGGCCAGGCCGGCACCGCGCCGATGAGGACAAGGATCAGGACGACGACGACAACGGTGCTGATCGGCATGAGGAATTCCCCGCATTTGACGCTCTGCTGCGAGACGATGCCTTGCATCGCTCTTGGGGGGACAATGCAAAAGGCCGCCCGGTTGTTCCGGGCGGCCTTTGCCGGTCAGGTCGGAAAGCCTGCCTATTCGGCGGCTTTCGGGAAGGCAATCGCGGGTTCCGCCCCGGCATCCGCCGTCGGCGCGTCCGACGAGATCTCGCCCTTGCCGCGCCGGAACAGCCGGCTGATCAAGCCGCGCCGTGCGCCGGGTTTGACCTTGGCGCGGGTGAACACCATCAGCATCGACGGCGTCACCACCAGCGTCAGCACCGTGGCGAAGGACAGGCCGAAGACAATCGCCGACGACAGCGAAATCCACCATTGCGTCGACGGCGCGTTGATCGTCGTCTCGTGATGGAAGATTTCCAGGCCAAGGCCGAAGGCGATCGGCAGCACGCCGAGGATGGCCGACACCGCCGTAAGCACCACCGGTCGCGCGCGCTCGCGGCAGGTCTGCAGCACGGCGTCCATCTTGTCCCAGCCTTCTTCACGCAGCCGGTCATAGGTGTCGATCAGCACGATGTTGTTGTTCACCACCACGCCGGCGAGCGCGATGACGCCGATGCCCGACATGACGATACCGAACGTCTCGCCTGTTATCAGCAGCCCGAGGAATACGCCGATCGTCGCCATGACCACGCAGGACAACACCAGCCAGACGCTGGTGAACTTGTTGAACTGCGCCAGCAGCACCAGGAAGATCAGGAAGATCGCGGCACCGAAGGCCTTGCTGAGGAAGGCGCTGGCTTCCGCGCTGTCCTCGTTCGAGCCGGCCAGCTTCCAGCGGATGCCGCTGCCGAGGTTCATGTCGGTGACGGCCTGGGTTACCTCCTGCTGCACGGCGGCGACCTGGGCGCCGGCGGCGACGTTGGCCTGCACCACCACGGTGCGGGCGCCGTCGATGCGGTTGAGGATACCGACGCTGGGCTTTGCCTTGCGGACGACGAAGTTCGAGATCGGCACCGAACCTTGCGCGGTCTGCACCCTGAGCTCGTCGAGCGTCGACAGCGTGCGCCGGTCCTCCGGCAAGCGCAGCCGGATGTCGACCGCCTTGTCGGCGCCGGCAGGCCGGTATTCCGACAACTTCAAGCCGTTGGTGACGAGCTGCACCACCGTTCCAACCGAGGTCGGACTGATGCCGTATTGGGCAGCCTTGGCACGGTCGACCTCGAGAGCCCAGTCGACGCCGGGGGGCGGCAGGCCATCGGAGATGTCGATGACGCCGGGCACCTTGGCGATCCGCGCCGCCACCGCACGCGCCTTGTCGTCAAGGCCGGCCGGGTCGATGGCCGAAAGCCTGATCTGGATTGGCTTGCCGGTCGGCGGGCCGGCTTCCGGCACGCGGACCTCGACGTCGACACCGGGAATGCCGGCCATCACGCCGCGCAGATCGTTCAGGATCTGGTTCGCCGATTTGCGTTCGCGCCAGTCGATGAATTCGTACTGGATGACGCCGACCACATCTTCCGGGACGTCCTGGCCGCCGCCCTGCGTCTTGCCGACGCGGGTGTAGACCGATTTGATGCCGGGCCAGCCAACCAGCCTGTTTTCGGCGATCTTGGTCGCCGTATCCATTTCGGCCAGCGAAAGATTGCCGCGGGCATGCACGTAGAGCAGGCCGTAATCCGGTTCGACACTCGGGAAGAACTCGACGCCGGCGCCATACTTCGAATACCCGACGAAGATGCCGGCCAGCAGGACGACGGTGAGCACCATCACGGTGATGGGAAAGCGCACCGCTTGCTTCACGACAGCCATGTACCAGCCATCGCGATTGTCATCCGCGTGATGGTCCGGCGCCTTGGCGAAGATCGCTCCCAGCGTCGGAGCGAAGACCAGCGCGTAGAGCATCGACGCCGACAGCGTGACGATCAGCGTGATCGGCATGTACTTCATGAAATCGCCGATGATGCCCGGCCAGAAGAGCAACGGCGAGAAGGCGGCGATGCGCGTCATCGTCGCCGCGATGACCGGACCGGCCATGCGCTTGGCGGCCAGCGCGAAGGCTTCCTGCTTCGGCATGCCTTCGCTCATCCGCCGTTCGGCGAATTCCGTGACGATAATGGCATCGTCGACCAGCATGCCGACGGCCAGGATGAGGCTGAACAGCACGATCATGTTGATCGTGTAGCCCATCATCGCGAGCAGCAGGATGCCGATCAGGAAGGACGACGGGATGGCGAGGCCAATGAGCAGCGAGGCACGGCCGGACAGCGCGTAGAGGATGACGATGAACACCAGGATGACGGCGATCATCACGTGGTTCTGCAGGTCTCCCAGCAGCTGATTGACGAAGACCGACTTGTCCTGCGTGTAGGTGACGTGCATCCCCTCGGGCATCGTCTTGACGAAGGCGTCGGACACCGCCCTCACCTTGGTGAGCGTGTCGATCAGATTGGCGCCGATGCGCTTCTTCACCTCGATGGCGATCGCGGGCTTGCCGTTGAGCCGCGTGATCGTGTCGGCATCGGCGAAGGTCGAACGGATCGTCGCGATATCCTTGGCCTGCACCACCGCATTGGGACCGGCGACCACCGGCAGCGCCGCCACATCCTCGGGCGTCTCGATCAGCGAGGGCACCTTGACGGCGTATTTGCCCTGCGACCCTTCGATGTTGCCGGCGGCGACCAGGCTGTTGGAGGCGCCCACAGCCCCGATCAGTTGCTCGAGTTGCAAGCCGTAGGACGACAGCTTCATCGGATCGATGACGACTTCGACGAGATCGTCGCGTGAGCCCTGCAGCGAGCCTTCCAGAACGCCGGGCACCTCTTCGATGCGGTCGCGCAACTCGCGTGCGGCGGCGGCCAGCACACGTTCGGGCAATTCGCCCGACAGCGTGACGACGAGCACCGGAAATTCGGAAATGTTGACTTCGGTGACGACCGGCTCCTCGGCCGCCTGCGGCAGGTCGGCCTTGCCGTCCTGCACCTTGGAGCGTGTGTCCTGCAGCGCCGTCGCCAAATTGGTCTGCGGCTGGAACTCGACCAGCACGTAGCCACCGCCCTGGAAGGCTGCCGAGCGCATTTCCTTGAGGCCCTTCAGGCTTTTCAGCTTGCTTTCCATCGGCCGCAACAGGAGGCGCTCGGAATCCTCCGGCGAAATACCTTGATAGATCAGGCTGACATACATCATCGGAATCGGAACATCCGGTTCCGCCTCCTTCGGCGTCGACTGATAGGCGACCCAGCCCGCGATCAGCAGGAAGACCAGGACCGAGATGGTCAGGCGGGCATTGTTGATTGCGAGTCTGACGATATCCATGACTTGTGCCTGCGGTTGCTTTCGGAAGTGGCCAACGGACGTCTGTCGCCGGAAGGTCCGGCGGCGTCGCCGCTTCGCTACTGCGTGCCGGCGGTGGCCTCGCCGATCAGCTTGTTGATGGTCGCCTGGTCGGCCTCGACCGGATTGACCTCATCGCCTTCCTTCACCAGTTCCTGGCCGGCAACGATGATGCGCGCATCGGCCGGGATTCCGCCAAGCACCAGACCGGTCGGCGTGTCGTCGACCAGGTCGATCGGGAAGAACGCCACCTTGTTGTCCTTGCCGACGGCGCGGATGCCCAGATCGCCCTTGTCGCCCAGCGTCACCACCGAGCGCGGCAGCAGAACCGCGTCGGTAGGCAACGCGCTGAGCTGGATTTCCGCCGTCATGCCGGCCGGCACGGAGCCGTCGGCATTGGGGATGGCGATCTCGACACGGAAGGTGCGGGTCGCCGACGAGGCGTCGCGGCTGATGTAGCGCACGGTGCCTTCGACGGTCTGGCCGCTGACCAGCCGCACTTTGGCCTTGTCGCCGATCTTGAGATAGCCGAGGTCGCGCTCGCTGATCTCGCCGCGCGCGATCACCGGATCGAGCTTGAGGATGGTCGCAACCTCGGCGCCCTGCATGACGGAGCTGCCGAGTTCCACCGGTACCCGGTCGATAACGCCGTCGAACGGCGCCTTGACTTCGTTGCGGTCAAGTTCAGCCTGCGCGGTGTCCAACAGGGACTGCGCCTGGGTCAGGTTGGAGCGGGCGGTGTCGAGCTGCAGCTTGGGCAAATTGCCGGTCTTGGCGAGCCGCTCCGCGGCATCGAGCTCGGCCTTGCGCTGCGCCAGCAACTGCTTGGCGTTATCGACATTGGAGATCTTCTCTTCCGCCGCGAGCATCAGCACCAGATCACCCGTCTTGACGTGCTGGCCCTGGCTGACCGGCAGCTTGTCGATGACGCCGCCGACACGGGTTGCCAGCACCGCGCGCTTGTCGGCCTCGGTCAGGCCTGAAATGCGGATGGCCCGCGCATAGGTCTTGCGCGGCGGCGTCACCACCGCGACGGTGCGCAACGGCGCTTTCGGTTCGGCTTCCGCAGTCTTCGGCTTGCTCGCGTCCGGTGCCTTGCCCTGCTCGGCTTCGGCTGCCTTGGCCTTGTTCGCCGCTACGCTGCCGACCGACGAGAATTCGCCTGTCGCCATCCACGCCGCGAAACCGATGAGCACAACAATGGCTGCAAGCTTGTGAAACCTGATTTTAGGCATCGTCGTTTTTTCCGTTGCGGGTTCGGCCAGCGCCGCGCCTCCATGACGCGGGCGCGTCGCCGATATGGGTGCGCGCCTGACCGTGTTCAAATTGCCGTGATCGGCGTGCGCGCTTCTACATCAAAGTTGCACCGCAATATAGTCCGAAAGTTGCAGCAGCGTTGCGTGACGGGACAAGATGTGGCCGCCGCGAAACTGTTGTTGATCCGCTAAAATACAAGTTCAGCGGGCTTGCGGACGGCTCACGATCTCTCCCTCATGACCAAACCCGAACGATCGGTCTGCCATTGCCGACAGGCAGCGCGACGTCCCCTCAATAACGCGACCGCCACGCGCAGATTCCTGGAACTGGACGCGAAATTTAGACCGACAAGCCCGATCGTTTTCAGTTAGCGAACGACACTCTCCGCCTCGGAGAGCTTGTGCAACGCATTGGAACTGCTGGCGAAATGGCTGAAACCCAATCAGGCCGGGATCGCCCGGGGTCGGTTTCGTTGCCACGGAAGCTGGCGTCGGCAACCTCGATGTGCCCTGTTCGGGAACATCCGGGATCGGCGGAACCTACCGGCTCGCGACCGGACAGCGGACGTGGCGCGACCGGGGAAATCCGAACTGTCTTCCCTGTCATTCGCCGGAGCGGCGCCCATCGTTCGGCTCATGGGTTCGGCGACACCGCGCTGCACCGTCGGCACCTGGGTGGCAACAGGCGTCAGCATGATGAAGCATCCTTCACACGCGAAGGTTGTCGCCTTGCCGGACCGGGCGAAGGGCGCGGGGTCGACCAAGACGTCAGCGCGGTCTCCGGAAATCGGAGTGGCGCTCAGGGCGCAGGCCCGGCGAGTTCAAGCACGGCGGCGCTCGGCTTCCGGGTTCTTGCGCACGGCGAGGAATTCCTTGACCCGACGGCCGGGTGCGGGACCGCGCACCGGCTTGAAGCCGTCGTCGAGTTCACCCGAGAGGTCGAGTGTGGCATGGCTGCCGACAGCGTCGTAGTTCTCCTCCAGCCAGTCGCTGGCAGCGGTGCGGCCGAGATCGCGCAGATAGGTCAGGAACGCCCATTCGGCATTGACCTTCGATGACGCCGACAAGTCCTTGAACGCCTCGTCGGCATCGATGCGGTGCATGCGGATATCGCGGTATTCGCCATGCGGCAGGCGGCCGGCGGCGATCAGTTCCTTGACGAAGGCGATCGAGCGGAATTCGCGCAACAGCCCCGCGTTGAAGGTGATCTCGTCGATGCGGTTCTGGATCTCGTTGGCACTCCTCGGTGTTCCCTCGCGCACCACGGGGTTGATCTGCACCAGGAGCACATCCTCGGTCGCCGCTGTCTTGAAGAACGGATAGAGCGCCGGATTTCCGCCATAGCCGCCATCCCAATAAGGCACGCCCTTGATCTCGACCGCACGGAACAATTGCGGCAGGCAGGCCGAGGCCATCACAGTGTCGAGGTCGATCTCGCCATCCGAAAAGACGCGCAACTGCCCGGTCTCGACATTGGTGGCGGAGATGAACAGTTCCATCGACTTGCAGGCGCGGACATTCTTGAAGTCGATCTCCTGCGCGACCACGTCGCGCAGCGGATTGAGGCCAAGCGGGTTGGCGAGATAGGGCGAGAACACCCGCGACATCGTATCGAAGAAGACATAGCCCGGCGTGTTCTCGATCGACCAGTTACCCCAGGCGACGTCCCACGGCATGCGCTGGACCGGGCTGAACCGGCCCTTCGCCGCGACGGCGTGCCAGAAATCATCGAGCTTCCTGCGCGCGCCCTCGACCCCGCCGCGCACATATCCGTCGGCCAGCGCCACCGCGTTCATGGCGCCGGCGCTGGTACCGGAAACGGCCGATATTTCCAGCCTGCCGTCCTCCAGCAGGCGGTCGAGCACCCCCCAGGAAAAGGCGCCGTGCGAGCCGCCTCCCTGAAGGGCTATATTGATCTTCTTCCTGTCCTCCGCCTTGGCGTTCTTCGTCATGGCGTTCCTGTCATCCTGATGCGTCAACCTGCCCCACCGTCAATGGAAAGAGCAGCGCTATCGCTTTATGTTGCAGTGCAACATATAAGGATGGACCGTGGCAAGACACGAACACGGTCGCGTGATCACATGAAATTTCGCTTGTGCCAAAAGCCCCTCCGCTTCGACGCGGCGAGGCCGTGCCTCTGATGGACTATGCGACGAGGTCCGGCACCGGGCCGACATAGCGCGATTGCGGACGGATCAGCCGCCCGGTTGTCTGCTGCTCGCGCGCATGCGCGATCCAGCCGGCAACACGGCCCGCGGCGAAGACATTGCTGAAAGCCCGCGGCGGGAAACCCGCCGCTTCCAGCACCAGCGCTGTATAGAACTCGACATTGGTCTGCAGCGAGCGCTGCGGTTTGGCGATCCGCAGCACCTCGAGCGCGGTCTGCTCGACCGTCTCGGCGAAAGCCAGCCGGCGGCCGGTTTCGCCTTCGCCGCCAAGCTGCCGCACCACGGCCTTGAGCACATCGGCACGCGGATCGCGCACGCGGTAGATGCGGTGGCCGAAACCCATGATGCGCTTGCCATGCGCGATCTCGTCGCGCAGCCAACCGGCCGCGTCGCCATGCGCCTCGATCGCATCCAGCATCTCGATCACCGGTCCGGGCGCGCCGCCATGCAGCGGTCCCTTGAGCGCGCCGAGCCCGGCCAGCACCGACGAGGTCAGGCCGGCCAGTGTCGAGGCGACGACACGGGTGGCGAAGGTGGAGGCATTCAGGCCGTGGTCGCAGACGGTCACCAGATAGGTGTCGAGCGCTTTTGCCAATGCCGGCGATGCCGCGACGCCATTGAGCATCCTCAGCATGTCGGCGGCATGATCGGCCTTGCCGTCCGGGGCGACCGGCTGCTCGCCGCGCTGCAGGCGCAACAAGGCCGGCGTCAGCACGGCGGGCGCCGCGATCAGCCGCAAGGCGTCCGCCAGCGTCTCGCCATCCGGCAGCAGAGCCATGCCGGCGCGCATGGCGCTGTAGATTTCGAGCGGCGCCAGCAAGGGCAGCGAGGGCAGGAGCTGCTCGAACACCTCGACGCGGGCCTCGCCCAGTCTCGCCATCAGTTCGGCATCGCCAGGCAGATCGTCGAAGAAACCATCCAGCAGCAGGCGCACCACTTGCGGGTAGCTCCATCGTCCGGCCAGCTCCGGCAGCGAATAGCCACGGATCGTCAGCCGGCCACCCAGCCCATCCACATCGGACAGCACGGTTTCGGCCGCCACCACATCATCGAGCCCATTCGCCATGGCCTTGTCTCCTTGAAGCTTTTCCACATGGGAGATAAGGGTAGGCCGGATCGTCATCAATCTTGATCAATAGAATCAATATCAGGGCTCGCCATGTCCGAATGGTTGTCGCGGGAAGAGGCACTGGAAAGGCTGCGGGTGAGGCCGCAGACGCTCTACGCCTATGTCAGCCGCGGTCGCATTGGCATGCGCCCGGACCGCGCTGACCCACGCCGCAGCGAATATCGCGCCGACGACATCGCCGCGCTGGCAACGCGGAGGGCACGCGGGCGCAGCCCCTCCGCCATCGCCGAAAGCGCCATCGCCTGGGGCGAGCCGTCGATCGCAACGGCGATCTCGACCGTCTGGCACGGCCATCTCATCTATCGGGGCCGGGACGCCGTTGCGCTGTCCGACCATGCGACGCTGGAAGAAACCGCCGCTGTGCTTTGGGCCCTGCCTGAACCGGTCCGCTTCGAGGCGCCGCCGCCAGATGCGCCGCGCCAGTTCGGCCGAGGCCCGGCCTTCGCGCAACTTGCCTTGCTTGCCGGCCAGGCGCGGCCTTCGCTTGGACGCAGCGCCGCCTCGCTATGCGCCGACGCGGCGCGCGCGATCGGCGTGCTGGCCGGCGCCCTCGGGGCCGAGGCGGGGCCGGAGCCGGTGCATCGGCGACTGGCGCGGGGCTGGTCGGTCGGCAAAGACGGGGCGGAAGCGATCCGGCGCGCCCTCGTGCTGCTCGCCGATCACGAACTCAATGCATCGACCTTCGCCGCTCGCGTCGCCGCCTCCACGGGAGCCTCACCCGCCGCTTGCCTGCTGGCGGGACTGACGACGCTGTCGGGCCCGCGGCACGGCGGCGCCGGCGAGGCGGTGATGCACCTCGCCGAAGATGCGGCACGGCACGGCGCCGATGCAACGATCCGGCGCTGGCTCGGCCATGACCGGCCATTGCCGGGTTTCGGCCATCAGCTCTACCCCGAAGGCGATCCCCGGGCCGCGGCGCTTCTGGCCGCCATCGGCAACACAGACGAGACATTGCGGTCGCTGGAAGCCGCCGCCATTGCCGCCACCGGCGCTCCGGCGAATATCGATTTTGCCCTCGCCGTGCTGACGCGCGGCCTGGGCTTGCCGCGCGATGCGCCGTTCCACCTGTTCGCGCTCGGACGCAGCGTCGGCTGGGCCGCGCATATGGTCGAACAGATCGTGAGCGGCAGCATCATCCGCCCGCGCGGCCGCTATGAGGGATTGCTGCCCGGACAGCTGTGAGGCCGTCAGGCTGGGTTGGCACTGGTTCCGAACCGCGCCCGGTAAGTGGCGGGCGTCGTTGCGAATTGCTGGCGGAAATGATGCCGCAACGTCGCCGCCGCGCCAAATCCGGCGGTCTCGGCAATCCGCTCGATCGGCATGGCGGTTTCTTCCAGCAATGTGCGCGCCCGCGATAGCCGTTCCGAAAGCAGCCAGCGCGCCGGCGTGACACCGGTAGCGGCCGCGAACCGGCGCAAGAATGTCCGCTCGCTCATTCCGGCCAGATTGGCGAGGGTGGCTATGGGATAGTCGGCGGAAATATCCGCGCGCATCCTGTCGATCAACGGTCCGAGCCGGCTGCGTTCATGAGGCTCGGGAACCAAGCTCTCGACATATTGCGCCTGGCCGCCGTCGCGATGCGGCGGCACGACCAGGCGTCGCGCCACCATGTTGGCGGCCTTGGTGCCGAAGTCGCGCCGGACCAGATGCAGGCACAGGTCGATGCCCGCCGCGCTGCCGGCCGATGTCAGCACATTCCCCTCATCGATGTACAAAACGTCCGGAACCACGGTGATGTCGGGATACATCTCCCTCAGTTTCTCGCTGTAGCGCCAATGCGTGGTCGCCTTCTTGCCCGACAGCAGGCCGGCCGCGGCGAGCACGAAGACGCCCGAGCAGATGGACAGGATGCGTGCCCCCCGCTCATTGGCCGCCCGAAGCGCCTCGACCAGCGAGGGCGGCACCGGACACTCCACACCGCGCCACCCCGGCACGATCACCGTGCCGGCCTCGCCGATCAGATCGGGCCCGCCATCGGCGACGACACGCACGCCGCCCATCGCGCGCATTTCGCCGGCATCGATGCCGGCGACGGCAAACCGATACCAATCCGCGCCCATCTCCGGCCTGGGCAAGGCGAACATCTCGGCCGCCACGCCGAACTCGAACGTGCACAGCCCGTCATAGGCGACGGCAACGACCAGTGGATTGGCGAGAGGCGGATTTGGCATGATCTTGACGATATATGGCAAAGCTGCCAGCTGCAATCGTCTGGCCCGGTGCGCTACCTCGGTTCCATCAGAGATGGAGACCGGCTCCATCTGAGATGGAGACCCTTGATGAGCTACGTGACAGACATTCCGGCGGCATCGCCGGAGATTGCCCGCGACCATTTCCTGCGTCGGCTTTCGGTCGAAACCGACTGTTCCGACGTCGCCGCGACACTGCGCGCCGGCGAGCCGGACTTTGTCCTTCTGCATGTGGTCGGTTCGCCGCAAGCCTATGAGCGCCGCCATGTGCCGGGCGCGCTCCACCTGCCGCACCGCGAGATCTCGGCCGACCGAATGGCGAAATGGCCGGCAGGCACGCTGTTCGTCGTCTATTGCGCCGGGCCGCATTGCAATGGCGCGGATCGGGCGGCCTTCAAATTGGCCAGCCTCGGCCTGCCGGTGAAGGTCATGATCGGTGGCATGACAGGCTGGCAGGATGAAGAGCTTCCTTTCGCCTCCGGCAAGGCGCCTGGCACTCCGAGGGCATGACCGCAACGCCGAGCCCAGCGCGCAAAGCGGTCGTCCGTCCGTTCGAGCGGCGGGATGTCGGCGCGGTGCTCGCCCTTATGCGGGCGCTCGCCGTCTTCGAGGGCTATGACGACGAATTCCGGGTCACCGAGGCCGACATCGTCGACCATGGGCTGGGGCCATCGCCCCGCTTCGGCGTGTTCGTGGCGGAGGTCGACGGCGTAGTCGTCGGCATCGCCGTCCATTATCTCATCCCCTGGACCTACGATCTGAAGCCAGTCGTGGTGCTCAAGGAACTCTACGTGGCTGAGGCGGCGCGCGGCAGGTCGGTCGGCCGCGCCCTTGTCGAGCGGCTCCGAGACCATGCCACCAGCATCGGTGCATCCGCCATCAAGTGGACGGTGCTGCACTCCAACATGCCGGCCAAGGCTTTTTACCGCTCGCTTGACGGGCGGGCCGACGACACCTGGGAATTGTGGAAGCTGACCATCGACGGATAAGGCACGGCCGGGTTGGGCTGCGCCCGACCCGCTGCCGGCTTACGACATCGTATCGAGCTTGCGCTGCATGGCCGCGATCTGGTCCTTCAGCTGCTGTAGATCGTCGGACTTCTCGGCCGGCGCGTCCTTCCTGGCCGGCTCGGCGGGGGCCGCGGCCGGTGCCGAGCCCGCCGGCGGAAAAGGCGTGAACAGCCGCATCGCGTTCTGGAACATCTCCATGTTGCGGCGCGTCTGTTCTTCCAGCGCCTTGATCGGCGTCGCCATCTTCATCACGTCCAGCGGCGACTTGCCGATCGCCCCCTTCATCTGCTCGCGAAAGCGCTCCTGCTCCTTGGAGAAGGCGATCATCGACTGTTCGAGGAAGCTCGGCACGATCATCTGCATCTGGTCGCCGTAGAAGGCGATCAGCTGGCGCAGGAACGGGATCGGCAGCATGTTCTGCCCGTCCTTGTTCTCCAACTCGAAGATGATCTGGGTCAGCACCGGATGCGTGATGTCGTCGCCGGTCTTGGCGTCCTGGACGGTGAACTCCTCGCCCTTCTTGACCATCTCGGCCAGATCCTCGAGCGTCACATAGGTGCTCGTCCCCGTATTATAGAGGCGGCGATTGGCATATTTCTTGATAATGATCGGGTCGTCTTTTGCGGCCATCTGCATCCTCCCCGGACACCGGCGCGCCTGAGTAAGCGGCCGGTAACGATTGCGCCCTTTTTGAGGATATGCG
Source organism: Mesorhizobium sp. GW821-FHT07A06 (assembly GCF_059419085.1). Lineage (NCBI taxonomy): Bacteria > Pseudomonadati > Pseudomonadota > Alphaproteobacteria > Hyphomicrobiales > Phyllobacteriaceae > Mesorhizobium > Mesorhizobium sp. GW821-FHT07A06. The sequence continues at coordinate 345,432 of NZ_JBWKRC010000005.1, read as the reverse complement.
CAAAAGCCTCATAATTCCAAGCAGTTTGTGCAGTGCGGGATCATATAATGCTGCATAGCAGGCAAAATATGCTGCGCAGCAGCGGCCAGCCCGAAGGCATGGCGGAGCGTGACCTGCTTGGCGCGCATGGGCGCCATGCCGATTTCCGGTTTGACTTGGGGTTGGGAAAGGGCAAGAAAAGTCCTCAACGACAGAACAACATCCTTGAAGTCTGGAGAAGAAAATGTCCGATTCCATCGTCATCGCCAGCGCCGCGCGCACGGCCGTCGGCTCCTTCAACGGCGCGTTCGCCGCCACGCCGGCGCATGAGCTCGGCGCCGTCGTCATCAGGGAACTTTTGTCACGCGCCGGGGTCGAAGCGGCGGAGGTCGACGAGGTCATCCTCGGCCAGGTGCTGACCGCGGCCCAGGGCCAGAACCCGGCCCGCCAGGCCTCGATCATTGCCGGCCTGCCCAAGGAGACCACCGCCTGGGGCCTCAACCAGGTTTGCGGTTCGGGCCTGCGCGCCATTGCACTCGGCATGCAGCAGATAGCCACTGGTGACGCAAAGGTGATCATCGCCGGCGGCCAGGAATCGATGTCGCTGTCGCCGCACGCGCAGCATCTGCGCGCCGGCGTTAAGATGGGCGACTACAAGATGATCGACACCATGATCAAGGACGGGCTGTGGGATGCCTTCAACGGCTATCACATGGGCAACACCGCCGAGAACGTCGCCCGCCAGTTCCAGATCACCCGTGACGACCAGGACCAGTTCGCGCTGGCCTCGCAGAACAAGGCCGAGGCGGCGCAGAAGGCGGGCAAGTTCAAGGACGAGATCGTCGCCTTCACCATCAAGGGCAAGAAGGGCGACACGATTGTCGACCAGGACGAATACATCCGCCATGGCGCGACGCTGGACGCCATGACCAAGCTGAAGCCGGCCTTCGACAAGGACGGCACCGTGACCGCCGCCAACGCCTCCGGCATCAATGATGGTGCCGCCGGCGCGCTGCTGATGAGTGAAGCGGAAGCCGCACGGCGTGGCATCACCCCGCTGGCGCGCATCGCCTCCTGGGCGACCGCCGGAGTCGATCCGGCGATCATGGGCACCGGCCCCATTCCCGCCTCGCGCAAGGCTTTGGAAAAGGCCGGCTGGTCGGTTGGCGATCTCGACCTTGTCGAGGCCAACGAGGCTTTCGCCGCGCAGGCCTGTGCCGTCAACAAGGACATGGGCTGGGATCCCTCGATCGTCAACGTCAATGGCGGCGCCATCGCCATCGGCCACCCGATCGGCGCCTCGGGCGCCCGCATCTTCAATACCCTGGTCTACGAGATGCGCCGTCGCGGCGCCAAGAAGGGGCTGGCCACCCTGTGCATCGGCGGCGGCATGGGCGTCGCCCTGTGTGTGGAAGCCCTCTGAAAAATACTGAACGGGCGGCGCAAGCCGCCCCTTTCATATCCAGTGCCTGCCAAGCCCGACAACAGGGCGATATCAAAAAGGGGAAATGCATGACCAAGGTTGCAATCGTCACGGGCGGATCGCGCGGCATCGGCGCGGCGATCTCGATCGCCTTGAAGAACGCCGGCTATTCGGTCGCGGCCAACTATGCCGGCAACGACGAGGCGGCGGCGAAATTCAAGGCCGAGACCGGCATTCCGGTCTACAAATGGTCGGTCGCCGACTATGACGCTTGCGCCGCCGGCATCAGCCAAGTCGAGGCCGATCTCGGCCCGGTCTCGGTGCTGGTCAACAATGCCGGCATCACCCGCGATGCCATGTTCCACAAATTGACCCGTGAGCAGTGGAAAGAGGTCATCGACACCAATCTTTCCGGCGTCTTCAACATGACGCACCCGCTGTGGGGCGGCATGCGCGACCGCAAGTTCGGTCGCGTCATCACCATCTCCTCGATCAATGGCCAGAAGGGCCAGGCCGGCCAGGTCAACTATTCCGCCGCCAAGGCCGGCGACATCGGCTTCACCAAGGCCCTCGCCCAGGAGGGCGCCCGCGCCGGCATCACCGTCAACGTCATCTGCCCCGGCTACATCGCCACGGAGATGGTCAAGGCAATCGATGAGAAGGTGCTCAACGAGCGCATCCTGCCGCAGATCCCGGTCGGCCGCCTCGGCGAGCCGGAAGAGATCGCGCGCTGCGTCGTCTTCCTCGCTTCCGAGGATGCCGGCTTCATTACCGGCTCGACCCTCACCGCCAATGGCGGCCAATACTTCGCCTGAGACGTCCGACGGCTTCATACCGTAGCGAACGGACCGGGAAACCGGTCCGTTTCCTTTGATGCCTTGGAAGCGAAAAAGCCCCGCCGCAGCGCAATGCCTGAATCCCGCACGCAGGGGCTAATGCGGCAGCGCCGCCTGTGCGGAACCCTGTGGCCAAGCCTGTGGATTGTCGGTGGAAAAGCTGTTCACAACACAAGTTATTGGAGAACAAAAAGGGAAAACGCCGCCGGCGCTGATTTGTAGCCGATTCGTTCCGGCTTTGAGCGCAAGTTAACGTTAACTGGCCGGAATCGCCCACAGTTCCTTAACACCAAATTCAGAAAGATTAACAATTTCATAATCTTGAGTGATGGATATCGTGCCGCCGCCGTCGTTTCTCGGCAAAGCTTAATAGCTGAGGTCGCTTAGCATAAAACGGGCCAGTTCAGGGATTCAGCATGTGGTGAGAGTCACGCTCACGAAATCCACATATAGCCGTGAACAAAAGCTGAATCTGGTCGAGTCACTGATTCGTCGCCGATTCGTTCCAGACTCGTTCCATCAGTTAAGCGATAGCCAATTTAGCGCTGTGCAAAGAGGCCTTCGAGCCGCCCACGGAACATTCCGCTTTCGCTTCGCGCACGAAATCCCTATGTGTCGCCTGTCATACGCGCCAGTTTGAAGGCACGCTCCCGACAATGAGAGGCCAGAAAGCCTTATTTCCGAGCCGATGAACATCCAGCCGAAACATACCGAGCCGCTGATCCTGTCGGGCCGCGACGTGACCGCCGTGCTTGGGCCGACCAACACCGGCAAGACCCACCTCGCCATTGAGCGCATGGTGGCGCATGAAACCGGTGTCATCGGGCTGCCGCTCAGATTGCTGGCGCGGGAAGTCTACACGCGCGTCTGCGAAAAGGTCGGCGCCCATAAAGTCGCTCTGATCACTGGCGAGGAGAAGATCCAGCCGCCAGGCGCCAGATATTCGGTCTGCACGGTCGAGGCCATGCCGCGCGAGACCGACGCCGCCTTCGTCGCCATCGACGAGGTGCAGCTCGCCGGCGACCTCGAGCGCGGCCACATCTTCACCGACCGCATCCTGCATCTTCGCGGCCGCCAGGAAACGCTCCTGCTCGGTGCCGCCACCATGCACGGCATCCTGCAGCGCCTGTTGAAGGGCGTCTCCGTGGTGACGCGGCCAAGGCTTTCGCATCTCGCCTATGCGGGCTCGAAGAAGCTGACGCGCCTGCCGCGCCGCACCGCGATCGTCGCCTTCTCCGCCGACGAGGTCTATGCCATCGCCGAGCTGATCCGACGCCAGCAAGGTGGCGCCGCCGTCGTGCTCGGCGCGCTCTCGCCGCGCACCCGCAACGCCCAGGTGGCATTGTTCCAATCAGGCGATGTCGACTATCTCGTCGCCACCGATGCCATCGGCATGGGCCTCAACCTCGATCTTGACCATGTCGCCTTCGCCCAGAACCGCAAGTTCGACGGCTACCAGTACCGCAACCTGACGGCGGCCGAGCTCGGCCAGATCGCCGGCCGCGCCGGACGCCATCTGCGCGACGGCACTTTCGGCGTCACCGGCCAGGTCGATCCGCTCGACGAGGAACTGGTCAAGAAGATCGAAAGCCATGACTTCGATCCGGTGAAGGTGCTGCAGTGGCGCACCGCGCATTTCGACTTCGCCAGCCTGGACGCGCTGAAGCGCTCGATCGAGACCAACGCTCCGGTGGAGGGTCTGACGCGCGCTCTGCCGGCGGTCGACGCGCAGGCGCTCGAATATCTTTCCCGCGACGAGGATATCCGCGCGCTGGCGACCGACGCCAAACGCGTGGCGCTCCTGTGGGAAGCCTGCGCGCTGCCCGACTACCGCAAGATCGCCCCGGCGCAGCATGCCGACCTCATCGCGTCGATCTATATGGACCTCGCCAAGCGAGGCCATGTCGACGAGAATTACATGGCCGAGCAAGTGCGCCGCGCCGACACCACCGAGGGCGACATCGACACGCTGTCGCACCGGATTGCCCAGATCCGCACCTGGACATTCGTGTCGAACCGGCCCGGCTGGCTGGCCGATCAGGCACACTGGCAGGAAAAGACGCGCGAAATCGAAGACAGATTGTCGGATGCGCTGCATGAGCGGTTGACGAAACGCTTCGTAGACCGCAGGACTTCCGTCCTCATGCGGCGCCTTAGAGAAAATACCATGCCTGAAGCCGAAATAAGCCCTACCGGAACCGTCCTTGTCGAAGGCCATCATGTCGGCGAGTTGCAAGGGTTCCGCTTCACCGCCGACCAGACCGCCGGCGGCGAAGACGCCAAGGCCGTGCGCACCGCCGCGCAAAAGGCGCTGGCCGCCGAGTTCGAGGCGCGCGCCGACCGTTTTGGCGCCTGCGCCAATGGCGACCTGGCACTTGGCTCGGACGGCACGCTGCGCTGGATCGGCGCGCCGATCGGCACGCTGGTCTCCGGCGAAGACGCGCTGAAGCCGCGCCTCGTGCTGCTGGCCGACGAACAGCTGACCGGCCCGGCGCGCGACAAGGTCGCCGCGCGCGCCGAACGTTTCGTCAATTTCCAGATCGAGTCGCTGCTGAAGCCGCTGGTCGACCTGAAGAACGCCGACCAGATTTCCGGCATCGGCCGTGGTATCGCCTTCCAGCTGGTCGAGAATTTCGGCCTCATCAACCGCCGCGACATTGCCGAGGAGATGAAGTCGCTCGACCAGGAGGGTCGCGCGGCGCTTCGCCGGCTTGGCGTGCGCTTCGGCGCCTATCATGTCTTCGTCCCGGCGCTGATCAAGCCGGCACCCGCCGGACTGGTGACCTTGCTGTGGGCGCTGAAGAATGACGGCAAGGACAAGCCCGGCTTTGGCGACGTGGTCCATGCGCTGGCGTCCGGCCGCACTTCGGTGGTCATCGATCCGGCCTTCGACAAGGCCTTCTACAAGCTCGCCGGCTACCGCAATCTCGGCCGCCGCGCCGTGCGCATCGACATTCTGGAGCGGCTGGCCGACCTGATCCGTCCGGCGACCAACTGGAAGCCTGGCCTCGGCCAGCGTCCGGACGGCGCCTATGACGGCCAGTCCTTCATGGTGACGCCGCCGATGATGTCGATCCTCGGCGCAACCGCCGACGACATGGAAGAGATCCTCAAGGGCCTGGGCTATCGCGCCGAGCCGAAGCCGGCGGCGGAGGTCAAGGCGCGGTTGGAAGCGCAGGACACTGCCGCACGGGAAGCCGCAGCAGCCTGGCTTGCGGCGGAAGAAGCCACACGCGCCGAGCAGGCCAGGGCTGCGCAGGCTGCCGCGACAGATGCTGCGGCGGAGGCAGCGATCGAGGGTTCGGAACCGGCTGCTGTCGAAGCTCCGGCCGAGGTCATCGCGGAAGCCGCAGCAGAACCTGTCGCGGAAGAGCCAACCGAAGCTTCGGCCGAAGTCGCGGAAGAGCCCGCAACTGAGGCTGTCGCCGAAGCAACTGCTGAACCTGCTGCCGAGCCAGAGGCGGAAGCTGAATCCGTCGAAGCCACAGTGGAGCCAGTTCCCGAAGCTGCACCCGCGACGGAAGCGGTTTCGGACGTGCCTACCGAAGCGCCCCCCGGCGAGCCCGCTCCAGAAGCTGAAGCGCCCAAGCCGATCCTGTTGTGGCGCCAGGGCCGTTTCGAGCAGCGCCCCCGCCATCACGAAGGCCGCAACAATCGCCAGCGCAACGGACAAGCGCGCGGCCGAAACAATGCACCGGCCGACTCCGGCGGCGCACCGGCCACGGCTGCTCCCGGAGAGCGCCCCGCCCATGAAGGGCGGCGTGACGGCGCCGGCAAGCCGCGCTTCGACCGGTCGAAGTTCAAGCCCAAGCCACCGGGTGAAGGTGAACAGCGCCGTGACGGTCGGCCCCAGGGCGATCGTCCCGAACGCCGCGAAGGCCGCCCCGACTGGAAGGGTGGCCGGCCCGAGGGCAAGGGTGGCCCCGATCGCGGCAAGGGCGGCGCCAAGCCGGCCTTCCAGCCGAAGCCGCGCGAGGAACGCCCGGTGCGCTTCGATCCAGACTCGCCCTTCGCCAAGCTCGCCGCCTTGCGCGACCAGCTGAAGAAGTAGGCTCGGTAGGGTTCGATGGTTGCCGAAGGCCGCCAGCGCATCGACAAATGGCTGTTCTTCTCGCGCGCGGTGAAATCGCGTTCGCTGGCGGCGAAGCTCGTCGTCGCCGGGCGCGTGCGCATCAATCGCGACAAAGCAGCGCAGGCCTCTGATCTGGTCAAGCCGGGCGACGTGCTGACCATCACGCTGGACCGGCGCATTTTCGTCTGGAAGGTGATCGGCGCCGGCGTCCGGCGCGGCCCGGCGGAGGAAGCCCGCACCCTCTATGAGGACATGTCGCCGCCACCCGCACCGAAGGGTGAGGCCCTTCCCGATGCGATTCCGGCGCTGCGCGAGGCCGGCAGCGGCCGCCCCACCAAGAAAGAACGCCGGCAGACCGACCGCTTGCTTGGCGAAGAATGATCCCGTCGCTCAACACCGCATAACGACTTCACGTCAATGACGCGGCTTGGGGCAAAGCCGAACCCCGCAAACAAGACCCTCCCGAGGACATGACAGGCTTCCGCCGTACCCGATGTCTGGAATTCCATTCCGGAAACGACGATGCCGCCGCGCATGGCCGCCCTTGCAAGCGACGGACAAAGGCGTTACCTCACGGAAAAAGCCCAACAAAACTGGCCCATTAAAGCTGGGGCGTCCCGGAGCCGACCGATGACCTATGTCGTGACCGACAATTGCATCAAATGCAAATACATGGACTGCATCGAGGTCTGTCCGGTCGACTGTTTCTACGAAGGCGAGAACATGCTCGTCATTCATCCCGACGAGTGCATCGACTGCGGCGTCTGCGAGCCCGAATGTCCAGCCGACGCGATCAAGCCGGACACCGAGCCAGGCCTCGACAAATGGCTGCAGATCAACACCGAATATGCCGAGAAATGGCCCAACATCACCGCCAAGAAGGAGCCTCCGGCAGACGCCAAGACCTTCGACGGCGAGGCCGGCAAGTTCGAGAAATACTTCTCGGCCGAGCCCGGTGAAGGCGATTGACAATGCGGCCGTAAAGGCCGGTATTACGCAGCGTAAGAGACATGTCACATAAACCGCCTTGACAGGCGGCGCGAACCTGTGGCCTGCGCGAACGCAGCAAAACCTTGATTCTTCCGACTTTTTGTGTTACATCAGCGAAACATGCCGGTGACACAACGTCGATTTATGGCGCAGACGCCCCAAATCACTGAAAGGTGAAAAATCCCATTCCGGACCAGAGCGATCTGGGCCAGGCGGTCGCAATCCATGCGGTTTGCCGGTCCCAGCCTTTCCGGTGGGTTCACCTGTTGTGCGGCTAACGATCGGTTTCCCCGGTCGCACGAGTTCGGGCCGGCAGGACGCCGGTACCACAACAAGGAGTTCAGGGCGTAATGGCAACGATCACCCCGCAGAAGAAGTCCACCGGAGCGCGTCACGGTTTCAAGACTGGTGAGTACATCGTCTACCCGGCGCACGGCGTCGGCCAAATCGTGTCGATCGACGAGCAGGAAGTGGCGGGTCACAAGCTGGAACTGTTCGTCATCGACTTCCAGAAGGACAAGATGCGCCTGAAGGTGCCGGTCGCCAAGGCGACCTCCATCGGCATGCGCAAGCTGTCGGAGGAAGATTATGTCGAGCGCGCGCTCAAGGTCGTTCAGGGCCGCGCCCGCGTCAAGCGCACCATGTGGTCGCGCCGCGCCCAGGAATATGATGCCAAGATCAATTCGGGTGACCTGATCTCGATCTCGGAAGTCGTGCGCGACCTCTACCGCGCCGACAACCAGCCGGAGCAGTCCTATTCCGAACGCCAGCTCTATGAGGCCGCGCTCGACCGCATGGCCCGCGAGATCGCGGCCGTCAACCGCATGTCGGAAACCGAAGCCGTGCGCCTGATCGAGGTGAACCTCAACAAGGGCCCTAAGCGCGGCGCCAAGGCTGACAATGAGGAAGCCGAGCAGGAAGAAGCTGCCTGAGGCTCTTTGGCCTTCGAATTCGAAAAACCCGGCCTCGCGCCGGGTTTTTTGTTTTGACTTGCACTCGCCACAAGGGGGTAGAGAGTTCAGCCGCCGCCTTCCCTCTCCGCCTCCTGCTTCAGCGTCGCGATGAACCGCTTCGTCCGTTCTCGCTCCGGGTTGCCGAACAGCACCGTGGACGGCCCCTTCTCGACGATGACGCCGGCGTCGAGGAACACCGCCTCCTGGGCGATCTTGGAGGCAAGCCGCAGGTCATGCGTGGCCATCACCATGGTCGTGCCTTCGCTGGCGAGCTTGCCAAGCACATCGACCACCTCCTGCGCCAATTCAGGATCAAGCGCCGAAGTCGGCTCATCGCACAGCAGCACCTTCGGTGATGGCGCCAGAGCGCGGGCAATCGCCACGCGCTGCTGCTGGCCGCCCGACAGCGTCGCCGGCCAGGCGTCGGCCTTGTGCGCCATCCCGACCTTTTCCAGCAAGGCGAGCGCCCGCTCGCGGGCCTTCTCGGGCGACCATTTCAGCACCGTGACCAGGCCTTCCATGACGTTCTCGATCGCGGTGCGATGCGGGAACAACTGGAAATTCTGGAACACCATGCCGGTCTGCAGGCGCAACCGCCTGATGTCGCTCGCCGGCACCTTGATGCCCGGACGGAACTCGAGCGTCTCGTCGCCTATGCGCACCGTGCCCGAGGTCGGGATTTCCAGCAGGTTGATGCAGCGCAAGAGCGTGCTCTTGCCGCCGCCTGAAGGGCCGACCAGCGCGGTGACGCTGCCTTCCGCAATGGCGACTGTCACGCCCTTCAGCACCAGATTGTCGCCGAAGCGCTTTTCGATATTGGTGAGGCCGATCATGAGCGCGCCTCCAGGAAGCCGCCATAGCGGTTGAGCCGCTCCTCCAGCCGCGTCTGCAAGGCCGACAGCACCGAACTCATCGCCAGGTAGAGGATCGCCGCCTCGACATAGAGGATCAGCGGCTCATAGCTGGTGGCGACGATGCGCTGCGCCGCCTGGAACATCTCCGGCACGGTGATGGCGGCGGCCAGCGACGTGTCCTTGACCAGTGAGATGAAGGTGTTGGAAAGCGGCGGCACCGCGACCCGGCCGGCTTGCGGCAGGATGGTGCGCCGCATCGCCTGGCTCCAGGTCATGCCGATCGAATAGGCGGCTTCCCACTGGCCTTTCGGCACGGAGCCGATTGCCGCGCGGATGATCTCCGACGTGTAGGCGCCGATGTTGAGCGTAAAGCCGATCAACGCTGCCGTGAAGGCGTCGAGCAGGATGCCAAGCGACGGCAGGCCGTAGAAGATCAGGAACAGTTGCACCAGGAGCGGCGTGCCGCGGAAGATCCAGACATAGAAGCGCACGACCGCGACCAGCGGCCTTGGTCCGAACAGCCGGCCAAGTGCCGCGCCGAGGCCAACCGTCAGGCCGAGGACGAACGACAACAGCGTCAACGGCACGGTGAAGATGAGAGCGGCCCAGAGCAGCGAAGGCAGCGACTCCAGCATCAGTTGCAGCCAGTGCGGCACGAAAGACCCCCAGAATGATCGCGGCGGCGTTATCGGAATGCGAATGCAGGCGCCATATCACGACAAAAGCGGCGGGCCGTCAAAGACGGCTCGCCGCTGGGCATGTTGCAGGGCCGAAAAACCGGCCCCGATAATCAACTACTTCGAAACGTCCTGGCCGAAATAAGTGTCGGCGATCTTCTTATAGGTGCCGTCGGCCTTGATATCGGCCAGTGCCTTGTTGATGGCCGCGACCAGCTCGGGATCGCCCTTGCGCACGATAACGCCGGAATAATCGGCGTTTTCTTCCTGCGCGGCGATCTTCACATTGGCGTCGGGCTTGTGTTTCTTGAAGTCGAGGAACGACAGGCTGTCATTGATGGTGGCGTCGGCACGGCCGGTCAGCAGAAGCTGGATCGACTGGTCGAAGCCGTCGGTGCCGACGAGCTCGGCGCCGTTGGCCTCGGCCAGCTTGCCGAAATTCGAGGTCAGCGACTGCGCCGACTTCTTGCCCTTGAGGTCGGCGAAAGTCTTGATGTCATTGTTGTCGCCGCGCACGATCAGCACCGCCTTGGAAGCGATGTAGGGATCGGAGAAATCATACTTGGCCTTGCGTGCGTCGGTGATGCCGACCTCGTTGATGACGGCGTCATAGCGGCTGACGTCGAGACCGGCGATCAGCCCATCCCACTTGCCTTCAAGGAACTCGACCTTGACACCCAGCTTGTCGGCGATCGCCTTGGCGATCTCGACGTCGAAGCCGACCAGCGCGCCCGAAGCGTCATGATAGGTGAAGGGTGCGTATGTGCCTTCCGTGCCGACCTTGATGACGCCGGCCTGCTTGATCTGATCGAGATTGGCGCCCGCATGGCCTGAAGTGACCGCCAAGGCCTGCAGCGTTCCGGCGACGATAAGCGACTTGAGCCATTTCATCTTTTTGTGATCCCGTCCTTGGCCTGAAATCCGGCCTGTTGTGAGGGCTGGAAAATGACAGATGCCGACAGAAAGAATAAGGAATCAGATTTCAAAAACAAATAATTTCCGAAACGTAATTCTCAAAAAGGGATTGTTAGCAGCGTCCGAGGCGTCCGGGCGACGGTTTGAAATCGCCTGAACAGCGTCACTCGCCCGCCCGCGCCAGCGGAACCTTTCTCGCGCATGGCAGTTTTGGCTGTTCTAGGGCGCGACGCGGCGATTTCAACCGGTGCCCTGCCAAGTTCGCAAGTCGTATCGCCTGAACCAGGGAGCGCCTCATGATGGAAGACACGGCAGGACGGATCATGGTCCGCGCGGCGATGAAGGCTCCCTATCTCGAACGGGATGAGGAGCATCGGCTGGCCCTGCTCTGGAAGGAAGACAACGACCAGAACGCGTTGCACTGCATCACCGTCGCCCATATGCGGCTGGTCATTTCCATGGCCTCGAAATTCCGCCATTACGGCCTGCCGCTCGGCGACCTGATCCAGGAAGGCCATGTCGGCCTGCTCGAGGCCGCCGCCCGCTTCGAGCCGGAACGCGAAGTGCGGTTTTCGACCTATGCGACGTGGTGGATCCGCGCCTCGATGCAGGATTACATCCTGCGCAACTGGTCGATTGTGCGCGGCGGCACCAGTTCGGCGCAAAAGGCGCTGTTCTTCAACCTGCGGCGCCTGCGCGCCCGGCTGGCGAACGGTGCGGAGCCGCTCTCCAACACAACGCTCTACCGCGAAGTTTCGGTTGCGCTTGGCGTTTCCGAGGCTGATGTGGCGATGATGGACTCGCGGCTGTCGGCACCCGACTCCTCGCTCAATGTGCCGCTTGCCGACGATTCAGGCGGCACCGAGCGCATGGACTTCCTGGTCTCGGACGATCCCCTGCCCGACGAGATCGTCGGCGACAAGATCGATGTCGCGCGCCGCTCGCTCTGGCTGCGAGAGGCGCTTCGTGCGCTTAACGCGCGCGAACTGAGGATCATCGAGGAGCGCCGGCTGAACGACGAAGGCGCCACACTCGAGGCGCTTGGCGAGACGCTTGGCATTTCCAAGGAACGCGTCCGCCAGATCGAGGCGCGCGCCATGGAAAAGCTCAAGGTCGCGCTGGTGAAGCAGAATCCGGAATTTCTGGCGACAGCCGCCTGATCCCGCGCGACCGGCTTATTTGTCGGTGACGATCTTGACCTTGTCGCCGGCCGAAACCGCGGCCCCCGGCGACAGCGCATTGAGCACCCGGAACAGGTCGAGCTTGCGGTCGACGCCGACCATCTGCGCGGCGAGCGTGCCCATGGTCTGGCCCGGCTGCACGGTGAGCACGCGGATATGCAGCGGTTTCAAGGCCGCCTTCTCAGCGGCGCTCAGGATACGGAACGAGCCGCTGACCGAGCGCGCGACCGTGTCCAGCGAAGTGCTGGCAGAGGGAGCCGCGGTCAGGAGCCGGTAGACCTGACCGCCGGCGCGGATCACCGCTATGTCGAACTGCCAGCCTTCTGCGCCGGCATGCGCGGTCGCCGCCTCGTTGCCGTTGATGGTTTCCTGCTTGACCGTGCTGTCGTCGAGGCCAGCCACCCAGCCGCTTCTGATATAGTCGGTCAAGGCGCGGTTCTTGTCGATCGAAACGCCGTCGAAGCGGATCGCGATGTCGCCCGGCCCGGTCGCCGTCACCGCCGCCGCCGAATTGTCGATGATGAAACCGTCCGGCACCGTGAACGACACGCCGAGCCCCGGATGCAGGAAGGTCTCGCCGCGCACATAGCCTTCCTCCGGTGTATCGCCGTAGAGCAGGCCATCTATGCCGGCGAGGAAGGAATCGCGGTCGCGCGTGCCGACCCCGGGTGCGCCGAACTGGCGGGCATGGCGCTGCGCCAGGTCGATGCGCTGCGGCGTGTTTGGATGCGTGGCCAGGAAGTCGAGGCTGGCATCGGTGGCACCGCTGATCGACCGGAAATCGGTATAGGCCGACATCGACTGCAGGAAGCGGCCGGCGGCATAGGGATCGTAGCCGGCTTCGCCGATCGACTTGATGCCGATGGCGTCGGCCTCCAGCTCCTGGTTGCGCGAGAACTGCGCCAGCCTGAGCTTGCCGCGGATCAGTGCCGCCTTGGCGGTCGGGCTGTCACCCAGCACGTCAGAGACCACCTTGGTCGCCAGGCCTTCCTCGGCCTCGAGCTGCTGGCGCTGCAGACCGTGGTTGGCGGTGACGTGACCCATCTCATGCGCGATGACGGCGGCGAGTTCGGACGAATCATTGGCCAGCGCCAGCAGCCCGCGCGTGATGTAGAGATAGCCGCCCGGCAGCGCGAAGGCGTTGACGTTGGGCGAGTTGAGGATGGTGATGCGGTAGGTCTGGGTCGGGTTCGCCGACACGACGGTCAGGTTGCCGACCACCTTGGCGACCATGCGCTCGAGCTTGGGATCGGAATACTCGCCGCCATAGGTGGCCAGGATGCGCGGATGCTGCGCCTTGGCGAGTTCGGCGAGTTTGTTGTTGGCGGCGACATTGTCGACCGTGATCGGCTTGTCGGACGGCTGGAAGCCGGATTCCTGGACCTCCGGAGGCGTGAACATCTGGCAGCTTGCAAGCGCCACGGCAAAGCCGGCCAGCGCCAGAAAGCGCGCCAGTGGATTCATTCGCAGCTTGTCAACGCCGATCGCCAGAACGGCTTCCTTTCAGGTCCTGGCGCATGACCACGAAAATCGGGGGCGATCTTCGGAACCTGTCATGCGCAAAAAACAAACTTCTACAGCATCCGTCACGCGTCCCTCGAGACGTGCGGCGGATGCTGTAGGCAAATCACGGCTTGTGCCGGACCAGTAGGGCGGACCTAGCCACACTACTTCTGCCATGGCAAGCAAGCGCCCCATCGCCTGAGGCCGGTTTGACCGTAAATTATGTCCGCTTCCGGGCAATATCTCGTGATACGGCATTCCCGGCACTCGCACCGATATAGCGCCGGAACGCATCGGGACCAGCCCCGGCAAAGAAATCGCCCGCGCTGCCGGTCGCCGCCACAAAACCATTGTCCAGAAACACCACATTCTGGCCGATGCGGCGGGCGTCCTCCGGCTGGTGCGTGACGAACAGCACCGTCATGCCACGTTCCGCATGCACGCCGGCGACCAGATCGAGCATGTCGTCACGCAAGGCTGGCCCGAGCGAAGCGAAGGGCTCGTCGAGCAGAAGCACCGGGCGATCACGCACCAGCACGCGCGCCAGGGCGACGCGCTGGCGCTCGCCGCCGGAGAGCTCGCGCGGCAAGCGTTTTTCCTTGCCGCCAAGGCCTGTGCGCGCCAGCGCCCCGGCGATATCAGCGCGGTCCGCCTCCGTCAGCCGCAGCGATGGCGAGCGGCCGAGCCCGACATTCTGCTCGACGGACAGATGGGCGAAAAGGTTGTTTTCCTGGAACACCATCGACACTGGCCGTTCAGCCGGTGGCGCGGCGCCGGCGTCGGTCCCGCCGATCAGCACGCGGCCGGACAACGGCGTCTCGAACCCGGCTATGAGGTTGAGCAGCGTCGACTTGCCCGAACCGCTCGGCCCCATGATGGCGGTGATTTCCGCCGCGGCGAACGTGACATCGAAGGCGAGCGGAGCCTCGCCATAGCTGAACGAAACCTTGTCCAGCCGCACCGGAACGCCCTTCCTGTCCATTGCCCCGTCAGACATTGCCGACCTTTTCCCTGCCGAGCCAATCCGCGGCCAGCACCAATGCGAGACAGACGAAGCCAAGCAACAACGCCAGGCCGGCGGCGTCCTCGGTGCGGTAGCTGCCCATGCGCGCCAGGAGAAGGTAGGGCAAGGTCTGCACGGAATCACTGCCGAACAGCGCGATCACGCCGAGATCGCCGAGCGAAAGCGCCATGGCGAAAGCAAAAGCGGTGGCGAGCGGACGCCGCAGTGATGGCCAGTCGACCAGCCGCAATCTCGCCCAGCCGGCAATGCCGAGCTGCGCGCAGAGCCGTTCGTGACGCTCGCTCGCCGCGTCATAGGCGGGACGGACGGCCCGCAGCGCGAACGGCATCGCCATGACAGCATTGACGGTGACAACCATCACCGGGGCCACGGCGAAGACATCGCCGGCATGGCGCAGCAACAGGAACCAGCCGGCGCCGATGACGATGGGCGGCACGACCAGGACGAAACCCGCGCCGGTGTCGGTTGCGTGCTCAAGCAATGTCCTTGGCCCGGCACGGCGGCCCAGCGCCAGCGCTCGCCGCGCCATGGTGAGCGCCAGCGACAGCATCACCGAGAGCAGCGCCGACAGGAAGGCGAGCACCGCGCTGGTCAGCGTCGCTTGCCGGACGGCGGCCTCGCCGGCGAGCCGGTCGAGATCGGCGCCCAAACCGGCGGCCACGGTCGCGGCCATCGGTCCGACAACGAACAGCAGGGCCAAAACGATGAGCGCGGCGTTCAGCGACGCCTCGGTTCCGTTGACGGAGAGATAGCGGCGCGGCGCGACCGGCAGGTTGGTGTCGCCGACGACGTTGGCGCCAAGCCGCGTCAGCGCCAGCACCACGACAAAGGTCAGGGCGATCTGCAGCAATGTCAGGGCGACCGCGCGCGCGGGATCGAAATCGAAGCGCAGCGCCTGATAGATCCCGACCTCCAGCGTCGTCGCGGCAGGCCCGCCGCCGAGCGTCAAAACGATGGTGAAAGACGTGATGCAGAGCATGAAGACCAGCCCGGCGACGCCAGGCAGAGCGGCACGCAGCGTCGGCCATTCAATCAACCGGAACGCCGGCCGCGCGCCCATGCCGAGCTGGCTCGCCAGCCGCCACTGGTCGGCGGGAATGGTCTGCAGCGCCTCGAGCAGCAGTCGCACGCTAAGCGGTAGGTTGAAGAAGACATGGGCGACGAGAATGCCGGACAGGCCGTAAATGCCAGGCCAGCCCCCGCCGCCAATCGCGCTGAACAGCCCGGCGAAGTAGCCGGCGCGACCGTAGAGCGCCAGGATGCCGAGCGCCGCGACAATCGCCGGCAGCGCCAGCGGCACGGCAAAGAGCTGCAGGATGAAGGCGCGGCCAAGGAAGCGCGGATGCCGCGACAGGGCGCGTGCGACGAAGAGTGCCGGGATGACCGAAAGCAGCGTCGAAAGGATTGCCTGCCAGAGCGTGAAGCGCACGACGCGAAGGAGATAGGGATCGAAGGCCGCCCACGCGCCCGAGAAGTCATGAGCGCCTTCGACGAGCAAGCCGGCAAACGCGCCACCGATCAGCAGCGTGATCGCGGCGAGCGCGATGATGCCGGCGGTGATGCGGGAGTCAGATGCGCGCCTTCCACCCTCCCCCTTGTGGGGAGGGTCGGAGCGCGGATGCCGCGAAGCGGTGTCCGCGAGCCTGGGTGGGGGTGAGGCAGTGCTCAGTGTCGCAGCCCCCACCCCGCTCCGCTGCGCGGATCGACCCTCCTCACAAGGGGGAGGGTGAAGAGCGCGTTCATTTGCTCATCACCGCCAGCCATTCATCGACCCAGGGCTTGCGGTTGGCCGCGACCTCCTCCGGGCTGAACAGCAAGGTCTTGGTCGGCTTGACAAGCCTGTCGAAGGCCGGGTTGAGCGGCTTGTCGGTCTTGCCGGCCGGGAACATCCAGTTGGTCTCGGGGATCGCGTCCTGGAATTTCGGTCCGGTCATGAAGGCGATGAACTTTGCCGCCAGCGGGTTCCTGGCCCCGGTCGTGGTGATGCCGGCGACTTCGATCTGCAGGTATTCGCCCTCTTCAAAGGAAGCCGCCTGGTAGCGCTGCGTATTCTCGGCGACCATGTGGTAGGCCGGCGACGTCGTGTAGGACAGGACCATCGGCGCCTCGCCCTTGGTGAACAGGCCATAGGCCTCGCTCCAGCCGGGCGTCACGGTCAGCACCTTGGCCTTGAGCTTGGCCCAGGCCTCCGGCGCCTTGTCGCCATAGACGGACTTCACCCACAACAACAGGCCGAGGCCCGGCGTCGAGGTGCGCGGATCCTGGATGACGATCTTGTCGTCGGCACTGCCTTCGACCAGGTCCTTCAGGCTCTTGGGCGGGCTCTTCAGCTTCTCGGTATCGTAGACGACGGCGAAATACCCGTAGTCGAACGGAACGAAAGTATCGTCGCTCCAGCCGCCCGGCACATTGACGTCGCTTACCGCGCCATGCGGCGCGAACAACCCGCTAGCCTTGGCATCGGCGGTGAGATTGGTGTCGAGGCCAAGCACGATATCGGCCTTGGTCGACGCCCCTTCGAGCTTGACGCGGTTGAGCAGCGCCACGCCATCGGCGACCGAGACGAACTCGACGTCGCAGCCGCATTCGGCCTCGAACTCCTTCTTAACCACGGGACCTGGACCCCAGTCGGCGGTAAAGCTTTCATAGGTGTAGACGGTGAGCTTGTCCTTGGCCAAGGCCGACCCCGACAACGCAACGACCATGGCTGAGACAAGAGAGTATAAAAGCGTGCGCATCGGCGCCTCCTTCGTTCGCGTGACAAGGAATTGAGGCGTCGGACTGTCCGAAACGTCTAATCCCTCCGCCGGTACAAACCGGATCAGGTTCAGCGGGTTGGCGAGACTGCCTCTCAGCCGGTCCGCGAAAGATCGCGTCCGGCACCCCGTTAGAGCGTTTCGACACATAGGCCCGGCCGAGGAACCGCGCAAGTGGGAGTTTGCCGCCTTCCGTTTCCGCCGCCGGGCTGGTACAGGCCACCGGATATGAGCACATTCACCATCCTGCTTGGCGGCGATCTCATCCGCACGCCCCGGCTCGACCGCCAGGTCGAGGGCTCGCGCGTCATCGCCGCCGACGCCGGCATCGGCCACGCCAGGCTGCTCGGCCTTGTGCCGGAACTGTGGGTAGGTGATTTCGATTCGGTGCCGGCCGACCTGCCCGCCGACCTCGCCGCAGTGCCTCGCCAGACCTTCCCGGCGGAAAAAGACAAGACCGATGGCGAACTGGCGATCACGGCGGCCCTTGAGCGCGGCGCGACCCGCCTTGTGCTGGCGGGCGCGTTCGGCGGCAGGCGCGCCGACCATGCCTTCCTGCATCTGGCGCTCGCCCTGCGCCTGGCCGAGGCCGGAACGGAGGTGCTGCTGACCAGCGGCGCCCAGGAAGGCGTGCCCCTTCTGTTGGGAAAGGCCGGCTTCGACTATGCCGACGGCACGCTGTTTTCGATCCTGGGTTTTTCCGCACTTGCCGGCCTGAGCGTCACCGGTGCCAAATGGCCGCTGAACCAGGTCGAGGTGGCCTTCGGCTCATCACTGACCATCTCCAACGAGGTCAAGTTCGACAAGACCGGGGGCCGCCTCGACATCGCGCTCGGCCATGGCCGCGCGCTGCTGCTCGCCCATCCCTATCCTTTGCCCGAAAGCTGACATGGCTCCGCCTCTTCTCAATCTCGACGGGATAAAACTGACCTTCGGCGGCACGCCACTGCTCGACGGCGCCGCCTTGACCGCTTCCGCCGGCGACAAGATCGCGCTGGTCGGCCGCAATGGCTCCGGCAAGTCGACGCTGCTCAAGATCGCCGCCGGCCTTATCGAGCCGCAGGACGGCGAAGTCTTCCGCCAACCCTCGGCGACGGTCCGCTATCTGCCGCAGATGCCCGACATGGAAGGTTTCGCCACCGTGCGCGCCTATGTCGAGGCGGGCCTCGGGCCCGCCGACGATCCCTACCGCGCCTCCTATCTGATGGAGCATCTTGGATTGTCGGGCGAAGAGCGGCCGGGCGATCTCTCAGGCGGCGAGGCCAGGCGCGCAGCCCTCGCCCGCGTCATGGCGCCGGAACCCGACATTCTGCTGCTTGATGAGCCGACCAACCACCTTGACCTGTCCGTCATCGAATGGCTCGAAGAAGAGCTCGTCCGCACCTCTTCGGCGCTCATCGTCATCTCGCACGACCGCCGCTTCCTCGAACGCGTGTCACGCGCCACCGTCTGGCTCGACCGTGGCCAAACCCGCAGGCTGGACAAGGGTTTTGGCCATTTCGAGGAATGGCGCGATCTCATCCTGGAAGAGGAAGAGCGCGAGCAGCACAAGCTTGGCCGCCAGATCGTGCGCGAGGAGCACTGGCTGCGCTATGGCGTCACGGCGCGGCGCAAGCGCAACATGCGCCGCCTCGGCGAGTTGCAGACCATGCGCCAGCGCTTCCGCGGCCATCGCGGCGCCGAAGGCAACGCCACCATGGTGGCGAGCGATGCCGCCGAATCCGGCAAGCTGGTGATCGAAGCAAAAAACATCGAGAAGAGCTTCGGCGATCTCACCGTGGTCAAGGGGTTCTCGACCCGCATCCAGCGCGGCGACCGTGTCGGCCTCGTCGGGCCGAACGGCGCCGGCAAGACCACGTTGCTGAAGATGCTGACCGGCGAATTGCCGCCGGACGCCGGCTCGGTGCGCCTCGGCACCAATCTGGAAATCGCCACGCTCGACCAGAAGCGCGAGGCGGTCGACCCACAGGAGACGCTGGCGCAATACCTCACCGACGGGCGCGGCGAAAACCTCGTCATCAATGGCGAGCAGCGCCATGTCGTCTCCTACATGAAGGATTTCCTGTTCAAGCCGGAGCAGGCGCGCACGCCGGTGCGCGAACTGTCCGGCGGCGAGCGGGCGCGGCTGATCCTGGCGCGCGTGCTCGCGCGGCCGGCAAACCTGCTGGTGCTCGATGAACCGACCAACGATCTCGACATGGAGACGCTGGAGCTGCTGCAGGAACTGGTCGCTGGTTTTGCCGGCACCGTCATCCTGGTCAGCCACGACCGAGATTTTCTCGACCGCACCGTGACCAGCGTCATCGCGCCGGACGGCGGCGGCCGCTGGGTCGAATATGCCGGGGGCTATTCCGACATGCTGGCGCAGCGCGGCGGCACCCGGCTCGATGACCGCAAGGCCCGCGCCAAGGCGGAAGCCGCCGATACGCCGGCGGCGGGCAAGAGCGAACCGGCAACCCCAAAAGGGCCCGCGAAAAAACTGTCGTTCAAGCAGAAATTCGCCCTGGAATCGCTGCCGAAGAAGATCGAGGCGGTGACCGCGTCGATCTCGCGGCTGGAGAACAACATCGCCGACCCGGCCTATTACGAGCGCGACCCGGCCTCGTTTCAGAAGACCATCGCCGCCCTCGACAAGGAACGCGCGACGCTGGCCGCGCTCGAGGAAGAGTGGCTGGAGCTGGAGATGCTACGGGAAGAGATGGAGGGGTGAGTAGCGTTCGGCCGTAGGCCGATCAATCGACAACGATTTGTCGATTGAAGCGACGAACGCCCAGAGCCATGGCGGAAACCGGGACCACCAGCCAGAGCCACTCCATTATTGCTCCCGTACAAGAATGCGCATACATTATGCGCATGTTGCGGAGGCCATTATGCGTAAGATTGCCTTGAATGCGATCCGTCAGCCTGCAAATCTGTCGATCGACTCGAACCTCATGAGGGAAGCCAAGGGGCTTGACGTGAATGTCTCACGCGCCGCGGAAGCTGGCATCGCGGAGGCTGTGGCTGCCGAAAAAACACGGCTTTGGAAGCTTGAGAACCGGGCCACAATGGATGCTTGGAACGACTACGTCGAAAAGAACGGCATTCCTTTGGAAGAGTACCGACAGTTCTGATGGCACGCTATGATGTCTTCGCTGGCCGCATCGAAGGCAACTATCTGCTCGACGTTCAAGCCGACCTGCTCGACAATTTCAAGACACGGTTAGTCATCCCGCTTCTTCCGATCGCAGCGGTGCCGCCGCCGATGCGAAAACTTCATCCGATCTTCGAGGTCAATGGCCGGAAGCTGGTCATGGCGACACACCTGATTGCCACCGTTCCGGCGAGCGAATTGGGTGAGAGCCGGCTGAACCTGACGAAGTATCACGACGACATCGTCGCCGCGCTCGACATGCTGTTCCAGGGCTTCTGAACAAAGGCGACCGTTACGCCGCTCTCTCAGCCCGCCGTCTTCGCCTGCCAGGCCTTGATCGCCTCGTCGAACACCTTTTCTCCGGGAATACCTTTTTCCATGGTCAGCAGCGCCCGCCGTCCGGTCTTGTAGACCACCGGCACGTCGATCCAGTCCTGGCCGCGCAACAGGGTCATGTTGGCGTCCTCGTCGGCCTTGGTGTCATTGAGCGCGACGAGGAAGAAGCCGTCGGCGATCTTGGCCGGGATGCCGATCAGCGGGCTGCCGGCATCCTGTTCGGAGCTTTTCATGGCGACGCGCAGGATGTTGTCGACACCGCCGCCTTCGAAACCGTCGGGCGTCAGGAAGATCATCTCGATGATATGGCTGGCCGGCAGCGTCTGGTCGGTGTTGCGGCGGATGGTCATGCGCAACTGGATGTCCTTGCCGGGGATGGTCGCCTCGGCACGGATCGCCGGCTCGGGCGGCAGGTCGCCACCCGGCGATTCCTGCACCAGCGACCAGACGATGCTGCCGGGCTCGGCCGACCCCTGTGCCGTGCTGGTGCGCTCCTCATAGAAGATCGCCTTCTGGCCGACCGGTACCGAGGCCTCCGTCGCCGGAGCGGCCGCCGGTGCCGCGGGCGTAGCGCCCGCCGGCGCGGGCGGCGGTGTGGCGGCGGCATCGGCCGGCGCCGCGGGTGCGGTTCCGTTGGCGGGCGGTGTCGCGGGCGCGGCACCCGGCGCGGGCGTGGTCGCGGCGGGCGCGGCCGCGGCGGGTGCAGCTGCGGCCGGCGCGCCGGTGACCGGTGGCGGAGCCGCCGGGGCGGTGGTCGCCGAAGGTGGCGTCGTCAGCGCGGCGACGGATTCACCCTCGCCTATGCCGCTCTGCCCGCCGGCCGGGCCGGGATCGGTTTCGCCGCCTTCAGGCGTCAGGCGCTGCGTGAATTTGGTTCCTTCGGCGCCGGCTGCCGGTGCCGGTGGCGTCGCCGCTGCGTCGCTAGCCGGCTTGGCCGGCGCCGGTTTCACCGGCTCGGTCTTGGCGACAACCTTGCCGCCGTCCAGGCCCAGCATCCTGCTGAAGGCGCCCTTGTTCAGCCAGATGCCATAGCCGCCGCCGGCAACGACCAGCAGGGCGACGACGGCGGCGATCAGCCCGCCATAGCTGCGCTTGCGTTCGGCTGGACGCAGGCGCTGGAAGGTATCGCCCGCCTCCGGCTCTTCGTCATTCGCGAAGACATCGGTCCGGTCATCGTCCTGGTCCGCATCCATGCCCGGCAAGGCATGGTCGGCAAGGTTTGGAGCCGCCGGTTGCACCGGCGTGGGCTTCTGCCAGCTCGGCTCGGCCTTGGCGGCGGGCGGTGGTGCCGGCCGGTAGGGTTCCGGCTTGGCGGCGGGCGGCGCTGGCGGCGCCGGCCATACCGGCTCCGCCTTCACCGGCTGGCGCGTGTGGCTCGGTTGGTTCTTGTTGCGGTCGATGGAGGAAAAGATGTGCTCCAGCTCGGCGAGCGGGTCTGTTTCCGGCACGCTCTTGGCATAGTCCCGCTCGACGACCGCGATAGCGTCTTCCAGCGAGCGCTTCTGCATGTTTATGGCTTCGGCGGCCGGCGGCGGCGAATAGTCCGCAAGCTTCTTGGCGAGCATGGTACGAACGCTGTCATAGATGCGCGTACGCTTCTCGGGCGTCTCGTCACCGTGCTTGTCGAGCGCCTTTTTCAGAATAGCAACGAAATCTGCCATGCTTCAGTCGACCTGTATTTTGCTTCCGCGCCGGCCCCCGCAAATCAGCCGCGATGCCCGGAAAGGCTTCAGAAACTAGTCTTGAAACGGATCGGTCACAAGTATCGTGTCATCCCGTTCCGGGCTGGTGGAGAGGAGTGCTACCGGCGCGCCGATCAACTCCTCGATGTAGCGGACATATTTGACCGCCTGTGCCGGCAGGTCGTTCCAGCTGCGCGCGCCTGCGGTGGTGCCTTTCCACCCCTCCAGCGTCTCGTAGACCGGCTCGACACGGGCCTGCGCGCCCTGGCTGGCCGGCAGGTAGTCGATCATCTCGCCATCGAGGCGATAGCCGGTGCAGACCTTGATTTCGTCCAGCCCGTCGAGCACGTCGAGCTTGGTCAGCGCGATGCCCTTGATGCCGTTGACGGCGACCGCCTGGCGCACCAGCACCGCGTCGAACCAGCCGCAGCGGCGCTTGCGCCCTGTGACGACGCCGAACTCATGACCGCGCGTGCCGAGGAATTCGCCAATCTCGTTCTTCTGTTCGGTCGGGAACGGACCTTCGCCAACGCGCGTCGTATAGGCCTTGGTGATGCCGAGCACATAGCCAATGGCGCCCGGACCGACACCGGAGCCGGCGGCGGCCTGCCCAGCCACCGTGTTGGACGAGGTGACAAAGGGATAAGTGCCGTGATCGATATCGAGCAGGGTGCCTTGCGCGCCCTCGAACAGAATGCGCTCGCCGGCGCGGCGCTTGTCGTCGAGAATTTTCCAGACGCGGTCCATATAGGGCAGGATCTCATCCGCGACCGACGTCAACTCCGCCATGATCGCGTCATGCGTGACTTCCGCGTGGCCAAGCCCACGGCGCAGCGCATTGTGATGCGTCAGCAACCTGTCGACCTTCAGGGGAAGCGTTTCCAAGTCCGCCAGATCCATCACCCGCACCGCGCGCCGACCCACCTTGTCCTCATAGGCCGGACCGATACCTCGGCGGGTCGTGCCAATCTTCGTTCCGGAATTTGAGGCGGCGTCCTCGCGGAATCCGTCCAACTCCCGGTGCACCGACAGGATAAGCGCCGTGTTTTCGGCTATTTTCAGGCGATCCGGCGCCACTTCGACGCCCTGCGCCTTGAGTTTCGCCACTTCGGCCACGAAAGCATGCGGGTCGAAGACCACGCCATTGCCGATGATGGACAGCTTGCCCTGCCGCACGACACCGGACGGCAACAGCGACAGCTTGTAGACCTTGCCGTCGACGACCAGCGTGTGGCCGGCATTGTGGCCACCCTGGAAACGCACCACCACATCGGCGCGCTCCGACAGCCAGTCGACGATCTTGCCCTTGCCTTCGTCACCCCACTGCGAGCCGACGACCACCACATTGGCCATGTTTCTTTTCCCTTGAGATGCCGCCGAGCGGCCTGGATATGGTTCGAAACGACAGGCCTCTATAGCGTCAAGACCTCGCGAGTGCGACCTCTCTTTGCCGCCTAAAATGCCCTGAGGCACAACAATTTTCGGCTTTGACATCATTTACTTGGGCTGGCGGGGGCAATAGGCCGGCAAACACCCCGGCACGCCCGCCGCGGCCGGAATTCCGCGATGCATCGAAGCGCCTACATATTCCTGCTGCTCACCACCTTGCTGTGGGGAGGCAATTCGGTGGCCGGGAAGCTGGCGGTCGATCACGTCTCGCCGATGACATTGGTCTTCCTGCGCTGGGTGCTGGCAGTCGCCATCCTGCTGCCGGTCGGCTGGCGCACGATCCGGCAGGATTGGCCGGTGGTGCGCCGGCACTGGTTGGTGCTGGCGGCACTTGGGGCCAGCGGCTTCACCCTGTTCAACACCATCTTCTATACGGCGCTCAACTACACGACTGCCATCAACGTCTCGATCGAGCAGGCGGCGATGCCGGTCCTGATCATCGTCGCCAACTTCATCTTCTTCCGCCTGCGTGTGAGTTGGGCGCAGATTGCCGGCGTCGTGCTGACCATCGCCGGCGTGATCCTGACCGCCTGCCACGGCGACCCGCGCCGGCTGCTGACGCTGGAGCTCAATTTCGGCGACGCCATCATGCTGGTCGCGGTCGTCCTCTACAGCGGCTATACGGTTGGCTTGCGGCTGAAGCCGGTGATGCACTGGCAGAGCCTGATGCTGTCCCTGGCAGTCGCCGCGCTCATCACCTCGCTGCCCTTCCTCCTGTGGGAGGTCGCCGCCGGCAAGGCCGTCGCGCCCGACGCGCGCGGCTGGACGGTGATCGTCTATACCGCGATCGGCGCTTCCGTCATCTCGCAGGTAACCTACATCAGGGGCAACGAGTTGATCGGCGCCAACCGCGCAGGCCTGTTCATCAACCTGGTGCCGATCTTCGGCACGCTGCTTTCGGTGCTGATCGTCGGCGAGACGTTCCAGCTCTATCAGGCACTGGCGCTGGTCCTCGTGCTGGGCGGCATCGCGCTTGCCGAATACAGCGGGCGAAAGGTGGCGATGCTGGACCGCCGATTTCGATAACGTGCTACTGCGGCAATTCCTTGCGGACCGACGCGATATCGTCGGATGAAACCGCCGGAGCTGAGTTGCCCCAGCTGCTGCGCACATAGGTCAAGACGTCGGCGATTTCCTGATCCTTCAGGCGCCACGCCAGCGAGGGCATGGCCGGTGTCGTTGGTGCGCTGGCCGTATGGACAGCCTGGCTTCCGGCGAGAATCACCCGGGCAAGCGTTTCAGTATTGCCCTGCGCGACGATCGAGTTGCCGGCCAGCGCCGGGAAAAGCGCCCCGGCCCCGGCACCATCGGCTCCATGGCAAGCCGAACAATTGTCATGGTAGATCGCCTCGCCCGCGATCATGCGCGCTTCGTCGGGCTTCGGTACAGGCACAATGGCAGTGTCCGGGCCCAGGCTCTTGAGATAAACGGCCACCGCATTGAGGTCCTGATCGGTCATTTTCGAGGTCGAGTTTTCGATGGCCTCGGCCATCGGACCGGACGCGATCGAATGCGCGTTGACACCGGTCTTGAGATAGCTGACCACATCATCCTGCGACCATTTCCCAAGGCCGGATTGGGCATTGTTGGTGATGTCGGGTGCGAACCAGCCCTGCAGCGATGCCCCTTGCAGGAAGCTGCTGTCCTGGTCGGCTCCGAGGAAGGATTTGGGCGTATGGCAGGTGCCGCAGTGCCCCGCCCCCTGCACGATATAGGCGCCGCGATTCCATTCCGCCGACTTGGAAGGGTCCGGCTTGAAGCCGTCCTCGGTGAAGTTGAGGAGATTCCAGCCCCACATCGCCAGCCGGATGTTCAGAGGAAACGGCAGTTGATTGGCTTCGACCTTGTTAGACACCGGCTCGACCGTGGTGAGGTAGGCCCACAGGTCTGAAATGTCCTGCTCGTTCATCCTGGTATAGGCGGGGTATGGCATGGCGGGGTAGAGCCGCACGCCATCGTGGCCGATGCCTGACTTCATCATGCTGCGGAAATCGGCCTCCGACCAATTGCCGATGCCCGTTTCGTGGTCGGGGGTGATGTTGGGAGGCACCAGTGCGCCGAACGGCGTTTCGAGCGGCAGGCCGCCGGCGAGCGTCTTGCCGCCTGGCCTTGTGTGACAGCCCGCGCAGTCACCGAGAACGGCCTGGTACTGGCCGCGCATGATCTGGTCCGCCTGGTCGGCTGCGATTGCCGGAGCAATCGCCAGAAGCGCGGCGCCGGCGGCAAGCGTGACGGCGAGCCTCCTCATGCCTGCACCAGCGGCGTACCGGGATTGCGCAGATACTGGTTACGGATGGCGTCGGCGGCACGGAAAGCCAGCGCGCCGACCGTTCCGGTCGGGTTCTTGCCGGCATTCTGTGGAAAGGCCGATGCCCCGATGACGAAGACGTTGGGCACGTCCCAGCTTTGCAGGAAGCTGTTGACCGCGCTCTTCTTCGGATCCGTCCCCATGATGGCGCCACCTGTATTGTGGGTGCTTTGATAGGGAACGCTGTTCCAGCCCTTCTTGAGACGATTGACGTTGTACTGCTTGCCGCCAAGCGCCTTGGCGATCTCCTCCATCCGGTCGCTGACATAATTCGACATGCGGATATCGTTGTCGGGAAAATCGAACGTCATGCGCATCAGCGGCCGGCCGAAGCGATCCTTGTAGGTCGGGTCGAGATCTAGGTAATTTGTGCGGGTCGCGTAGCTGCTGCCCTGCGACGAGTAGCCGAGCGTGCTCTTGTAGCCGTCGACGGTCGCCCTCTTCCAGGCGCTGCCCCATTTCGGCGTGCCGGGCAACGTCGGCCTCGTCCCGATCGGACGCCCGTTGGTCGGGATGCAGTTGATGCCCGCGCCGCCGACGAAATCGAGCGCTCCATGATCGAAGGCGTCGCCATTATAGTCATCGATCGTCTGGCCGAGCGCGCCGGCGGCGATGAACGGATTGAAATTCTTGTCGTCGAAGAACACCTGCGCGCCGGCATTGGTCTGGTAGCAGTAATTGCGGCCGACCGTTCCCTCGCCGGTGACGGGATCGTAGATCTTGCCGATGCCCGACAGCATCATCAATCGCGCATTGTGCAGGCCGTAGGCGCACAACAGCACGAGATCGGCCGGCTGGAAGAATTCCTGCCCCGAGGAGTCTACATAGGTCACGCCGCGCGCCGACTTGCCGCCGGGGGCGAGATCGACATGCAGCACTTCGCTGTCTGTCCGGACCTCGAAATTGGCCTTCCTCATCAGCACGGGAAGGATGGTGGTCTGGGCGCTCGACTTGGAATAGTTGGCGCAACCGAAACGCTCGCAGAAACCGCAATAGGTGCACTGCCCCATGGTGATGCCAAGCGGATTGACATAGGTCCGTGACATGTTGGCGGACGGTGTCGGGAACGGGTGCAGACCGATCGAGCGGCCAACATTGGCGAACAGGGTCGGCGCGTAGGTCATCTCCATCGGCGGGTTCGGATAGTCCCGCGCCCTTGGATCCTCGAACGGATTGCCGCCTTCCTGCAACTTGCCCTTGATATTGCCGGCCTTGCCCGAAATTCCCGCCAGATATTCGAACTGGTCGTAGTAGGGCTCCATTTCGGCACCGGTCACGCCCCAGTCCTCGACCTGAAGGTCCGCGATCCTTGCCGCCCCGTATTTCTGTGTCAGGTTGGTCTTGATCTGAAAGTCTGAATCCCAGAAGCGCCAGGTGTGGCCGTTCCAGTGCACGCCTGCGCCTCCGACACCGTTGCCGGGCAGGAAGGACCCGAAATCGCGCATTGGCAGTGCCGTCTGCGACGTATCGTTGCGCATTGTCATGGTTTCCACGGCGGGCTGTAGGAACAGGTCGCGCCGAACGCTGTAGCGCAACTCATCCTGCGCATAGCCGATGTTGAAATCGGTGGCCGTGTCACGCCACGGACCGCGCTCGATTGCCAGCACGTCCAGCCCCTGATCGGTTAATTCATGCGCGAGAATTGCCCCGGTCCAGCCGAGGCCGACGATGACGACATCTTTGCGGGGCAGGATCGTCGTCATGGGTCAGCTCCTTTTTACACGCCATTCCGGGCTGCCCTCGATGGACACGGGCGGCCTGGGATAAGGCTGATTGTGCTTGCTGACATGATCACGATAATCATAGCGCGCGCCGGGAAAGCCGAGCATGCGCCACGACACCATGTCCTTGTTGCCGCCATAGACCGGATCGGCGAAGAACCCCTCCATGGTGTTCTGCAACAGAAGTCCGAAGAAGCCGGCGGCCTTGACGCCATCAGGCAATTCGACCTTTCCAGCCTCCATGTCGGTCAGGAATGCATCCTGCTCGGCCGGCTGAAGCTGGATAAATGTCTTGCCGTCCCGCTGCTTCAGGAAAGCGTCTATGGCCGCGAGCCCGGCGCGGTAACGCTGGGCGGGATTGGCCTCGTCCTGATATCCCTGCGTGGGCAATCCCGGCAGGAACGGCCCTTGCGTGTAGAGCCGGCTTGAGGTTCCGAACGCACCCGTCAACTGACTGTCGATATAGACGGCGCAGCCGGCCTCCTTGCCGCCCACGCTGAGATCGTCGGCGGGAACCAGACGATCGACGATAGCCTCGACCAGGGCCGCCTCCTGCGGCGAGAAGAATTGCCAGCCGCCAGGGACGACCCGCATCGGCGGATTGGCCGACAAGGGCGCCCAAGGCAAGGATCCCGAGAACGAGCGGGCAAGGCCGGCCGAGGTTGCCGTCACGGTAAACATCGCGACTGAAGACAGGAAAAGACGTCGGTTCAGTCGGACAGTATTGTGATGGTCCATCGTCGACACCTCGACAACAACGGGCGCACCTCTAAAAGGGCGCACAAATCATGATGAAACTAGTAAAGTTTAATTCACGCGAGTCGATAGATGACAAAGTGAGGAAAGAAAGCGGGATCGTCAAGCAGATCACAAAATCGTTAGAGTGAGCCAGGCTTTCTGCTTGTCGGGCTTCCTAATTTACCGGGAGATGAAAGGTGATCCTTGGACTGGCTCCGCTGCTCGCCGGAGGTTAAACATAGCTGCACGAACGCCGAAATTGCCAGGAAACAGGGCCAACGTTCGCCTCGAGGTGGCACGAGCTGCCAAAACTGAAACGGCCCACGTGCTTGCCAAAGCACGCGGGCCGCGTTTCAGGAGGATACGCTTGCCGGTTATGAGGATACCAGGTCTAGACCCCGCCCACGTCGAACTGCAGCCGCTTGGCCGAGTCGATCGACGTGTGCGCCCGCACCTGCTCCAGCACCTTTTCCGGGAACGGCGCATCGAGATAGAGCAGCGCGATGGCGTCGCCGCCCGGCCGGTTACGGCCAAGCTGGAAGTTCGCGATGTTGACGCCATTCTCGCCGCACACCGTGCCAAGCAGGCCGATGATGCCGGGCGCGTCGGCATTGGTCGTGTAGAGCATGTGCTGGCCAACCTCGGCGTCGAGGTTGATGCCCTTGATCTGGATGAAGCGCGGCTTGCCGTCGGAGAAGCAGGTGCCGGCGATCGAACGCGTCATGTGCTCGGTCTTGACGGTGAGCTTGATGTAGCCGTCGAATACGCCCGACTTGTCACGCTTGACCTCGGCGACGATGATGCCGCGCTCCTTCACCATGATCGGCGCCGAAACCATGTTGACGTCGGCGACCTGCGGCCGGATCAGCCCGGCAAGGGCGGCACTGATCAGCGCGCGCGTGTTCATCGTCGCGGTCGAGCCGTCGAACAGGATCTCGACCTCCTTGATCGGATCCTCGGTGACCTGGCCGACAAAGGCGCCGAGCACTTCGGCGAGCTTGACGAACGGCTTCAGCCGCGGCGCTTCTTCCGCCGTGATCGACGGCATGTTGATGGCATTGGAGACGGCGCCCTTGATCAGGTAGTCCGACATCTGTTCGGCGACCTGCAGCGCGACGTTCTCCTGCGCTTCCGCCGTGGAGGCGCCGAGATGCGGCGTGGCCACCACGTTTTCCATGCCGAACAGAGGGTTCTGCTCGGCCGGTTCGACCTCGAACACGTCGATGCCGGCGCCCGCCACCTTGCCGCTCTTCAGAGCCGCGATCAGATCGGCCTCGACGACCAGTCCGCCGCGGGCGCAATTGATGATGCGCACGCCGTTCTTCATCTTGGCGATTGCCCCGGCATCGATGATGTTGCGCGTCTTGTCGGTCAGCGGCGTGTGCAACGTGATGAAGTCCGCGCGGGCGAAGAGCTCGTCGAGCTCCACCTTGTCGACGCCGAGCTCCTCGGCGCGCTTGTCCGACAGGAACGGATCGAAGGCAACGACATGCATCTTCAGGCCGACGCCACGCGTGGCGACGATCGAACCGATGTTGCCGCAGCCGATGACGCCCAGCGTCTTGCCGGTGATCTCGACGCCCATGAAACGGTTCTTCTCCCACTTGCCGGCATGGGTCGAGGCGTTGGCTTCCGGGATCTGGCGGGCGAGCGCGAAGATCATCGCTACGGCGTGCTCGGCCGTCGTGATCGAATTGCCGAAGGGCGTGTTCATCACGATGATACCCTTGCGGCTCGCCGCCGGGATATCGACATTGTCGACGCCGATGCCGGCGCGTCCGATGACCTTGAGCCTGGTGGCGGCGTTGATCAGCTTTTCGGTGACCTTGGTCGCCGAGCGGATGGCGAGGCCGTCATACTGGCTGATCACCTCGAGCAACTTTTCCTTGTCCTTGCCGAGATCGGGCAGATAGTCGACCTCGACACCGCGATCCTTGAAGATTTGTACGGCGGTGGGAGAGAGTTTGTCGGAGACGAGAACACGGGGCGCCATGGCGACCTCCTTGAAAAATGGGATTGATCCGGGAATGGGCGGCCCGCGGGCCGCCACTGAAATCTCAGGCAGCCGCTTTCAGCGACGCCTTCTGTGCCGCGAAGGCCCAGTCGAGCCAGGGCAGCAGCGCTTCGAGATCGGAGGTCTCGACGGTCGCGCCACACCAGATGCGCAGGCCGGGAGGCGCGTCGCGGTAGGAGCCGATGTCGTAGGCGACCCCTTCCTTGTCGAGCGCCGACACAAGACCCTTGGCGAAAGCCGCCTGTCCGTCGGCGTCGAGCGCCGCGATATCCGGATCTGTGAAGGACAGGCAGACCGAAGTATTCGACCGCGTCGCCGGCAAGACGGCAAGATGGCCCAGCCAGGAGGATTTGCCGACAAAGCCATCGAGCACGGCGGCATTGGCATCCGCCCTTGCGACCAGCGCATCGAGGCCGCCGATCGACTTCGCCCAAAGGAGTGCGTCGAGATAGTCCTCGACACACAACATCGACGGCGTGTTGATGGTCTCGCCCTTGAAGATGCCTTCGATCAGCTTGCCGCCCGAGGTCAGGCGGAAGATTTTCGGCAGCGGCCATGAGGGCTTGTAGTTCTCCAGCCGCGCAACGGCACGCGGCGACAGGATCAGCATGCCATGCGCACCCTCGCCGCCCAGCACCTTCTGCCAGGAGAAGGTGACGACATCGAGTTTTTCGAAATCGAGCCTTTGCGCGAAGGCGGCCGAAGTCGCGTCGCAAATAGTCAGACCCTTGCGGTCGGCGGGAATGAAATCGCCGTTCGGCACGCGCACGCCAGACGTCGTGCCGTTCCAGGTGAAGACCACGTCGCGGTCGAAATCGATCTTGGTGAGATCCGGCAATTCGCCATAGCCGGCCTCGAGCTTGCGCACGTCGGGCAGCTTCAACTGCTTGACCACGTCGGTGACCCAGCCGGAACCAAAGCTTTCCCAGGCGACCATGTCGACGCCGCGCTCGCCGAGCAGCGACCACAGCGCCATCTCGACTGCACCGGTGTCCGACGCCGGCACGATGCCGATGCGGTAGTCCGCCGGGACCTGGAGGATTTCGCGCGTCAGCTCGATCGCCTGTTCGAGCTTGGTCTTGCCGATCTTGGCGCGATGGGAACGGCCGAGCGCGGCATTTTTGAGCGCCTCGACCGACCAGCCGGGACGTTTTGCGCAGGGACCTGAGGAGAAATTGGGGTTTGCCGGACGGAGTCCGGGCTTCGTATGCGTCGTCATCGTGGTCTATCCTTCCAGATAGTGGCCCCTCGTTGGGGAGGGGTGGCCCACGGACGGCGATATGCGTTCAGGCTTCGGGCGTCAAGAGGAAAGTTTTTGTCGCTGCCGGGATACCGGCGATCAGCAATCAGGATTGCGTGATTTCAAACGCAAACGGCGGACCGCAGGGATCCGCCGCCGAGGTCGTGGTTTGCCGCAGGCCTACCAGAGATCGTAGCGCAGCCCGACCTTGACCTGGTGATTGCTGATCCCCTTCTTGACCGGAAAGGAGGTCAGGCTTTCGGCCGTCACATACTCCGCGCTCGGGGCGGAAAAATACTGATAGCCCAGATCGACGGAAACGTTCTTCGTCACCTGGTAGGCAAGGCCCGCATTCAGCGTATAGGCGAGGGAATACTGGGTCTTGCTATCATTAAGGGTGAAATCGTTGGTGGGGTCAGCCTCGTCGGTGTAGCTCGCCGAGACGCTGCGCTTGCTCCTAACTACACCGACACCCGCGCCGACATACGGTGTGATTCCAACATAGGTGCCAAGGTCGACATAGCCATTGAGTATGCCTGAGAACGCATAGTTCTTCAGGTTTCCCGATCCCGCGATCGACGTTCCAGCCGGTGCGGTCGTGGTATCGTCATAGCCGAAGCTGGCCTTGTTACCTGGCAAATAGCCGAAGTTGACATCGGCGCGGAGGTAATCGTTGAAATGATATCCGAAGCCAACGCTCGCAAAATATGCGTCTTCGCTCTCGCTGAAGTTCTCGTTGTTGATCGCCGACGGGAAGGTGAAATCCCCATTCTCGAAGCTCTTCTGCGCCAGGTACGAGACGTCGCCGCGCAGATACCAACCCGAGCCGACCTCGACCGGCACGTAGTCGGGCGCTTGGTCGACATAGATCGGCGGATCATAGTCGGCGGCCAATGCTGGCGTCAGCGGCAAAAGCCCGAATCCGGCAAGCGTCAGCACAATACGCGATGTGAGTGTCATGGTCCCCGACTCCCGGATTTGGCGGCGCTTGCAATCAAAGCGGCAGCCATCGTTTCAAGGACCATTGTTAACCATAGTGGTTAAGTCGCGGTTAAGGCTAACAGAGCATTAGCGAATTCATTATCGCTAATGCATGACGTCCTAAATTGTCTTTGCCTGCCTGGGCACTTCATTGGCGGCAGCTCAAACGAAAACCGCCCGGCCAGGCCGGGCGGTTCCACGTATATTCGAAGCAGTGGATTTCTTACTTGGTGTAGATCGGCTCGGGTTCGGGCTGGTAGGCCACCACCGGTGCCGCGCACCCATTGTTGCCGCCGAACTGATAGCGCAGGCCACCGCGCACCTCGTGGGTGTTGATGCCGCGGTCGAAGCCCGGGCCGGAGCTGGTCACATCCCACTCGAACATGCGGCCACCCTGGATATGGGAGAAGCGATAGCCGGCATCGAGGATGACCTTGTCGGTCAGGCAGTAGGACGCGCCGGCCATCAAGGCGTAGGCGAAACGCCAGTTGGATGCACCGGTATTGCGCTCGGTAGCGCCCGGGGTCGGGTCATAGACAGTATCCCACTTGACACGCGCGCCGCCGATGCCAGCGCCTACATAGGGCGTGATGCCGTGCCAGGTACCGATGTCGACATAGGCGTTGGCAAGCAGCAAAAGGGCACTCATTTTCGACGACTCAGCCGACGAGACCAAGACTGGCGAACCGCCAGCCGTGCCCGTTGTCTGACCGCTGAAATTCGACTTGAACCAGTAGTCGGCGGTCAAATCGGTGCGGAAGTGATCGTTGATCTTGTAGCCTACGCCGGCGCCGAGCGAGAAGCCGCCCTTGAGCTTGCCATAGTCGAAGCTCTTGCTGCCCGGCGTCACCGTACAATTACAGGGGTCGACGGTATAGGTCATATAGTCGATGCCGGACAGATTCGACTTGTGATAGTCGATATCGCCGCGGATATACCAGCCGCCGACGTCGACCGGCTGCTCGTAGACGGGCGGCGGCGCTTCTTCGACCTGCGGTTCTGGCAGGTCGGCTGCGAACACTGGCCAGGCAAGGCCCGCGAACAGCAACGCGAACAGGGCCTTTCTTGCTGTATTGAACATGCTTGTCACCCCTAGGAACCCTCGTAACGCGATCGCGTCCGAATGAGATTGGCTTTCAGGCGTGGATAATGAATTGCAAAAGTTAAAACGCGTTTAACCCTGTCGATTAACCACGAATCGCTAAAATCCAAGGGATTCAGAAGCT
This sequence comes from Mesorhizobium sp. GW821-FHT07A06, assembly GCF_059419085.1. Taxonomy (NCBI): domain Bacteria; kingdom Pseudomonadati; phylum Pseudomonadota; class Alphaproteobacteria; order Hyphomicrobiales; family Phyllobacteriaceae; genus Mesorhizobium; species Mesorhizobium sp. GW821-FHT07A06. The sequence continues at coordinate 311,441 of NZ_JBWKRC010000005.1, read as the reverse complement.
AGTTTCGACAACCGGAGACCGGCTCTCCGGCCAACAAGAAAGCCCGCCGGAAGGCGGGCCTGTATGCGGCAGAGGCGGCTATGACGCCCTGGGGGCGGCGGAAATCAGGCGGCGCTGCGGGTTTCCGATATGACTTCGACGATGTCGTTGACGACGGCCTCGACCAGTTGCGGATCGTCGCCCTCGGCCATGACCCGGATCAGCGGCTCGGTGCCGGAAGGACGGATGACCAGCCGGCCGGCCTTACCGAGACGGTTGCGCGCATCCTCGATCGCGGCCTTGACCGGAGCTTCCTCGAGCGGCTTGCCGCCGGCGATGCGAACGTTCTTCAGAAGTTGCGGCACCGGCTCGAACTTCTTCGACAACTCGCTGACCGGGCGGCCTTGCCGCTTGATGCAGGCCAGCACCTGCAGCGCCGACACGAGGCCATCGCCGGTGGTCGAGAAATCCGACAGCACGATGTGGCCCGACTGCTCGCCGCCGACATTGAGCCCATGGGCGCGCATATGTTCAACGACGTAGCGGTCACCGACCTTGGTGCGGTGGAGTTGCAGCTTCATGTCGCCGAGGAAGCGTTCGAGACCGAGATTGGACATCACCGTCGACACGACGCCGCCGCCGGCAAGCCGTCCGCTCTGGTGCCAGGACTCGGCGATCAGCGCCATGATCTGGTCGCCATCGACGATCGCGCCATTCTCGTCGACGATGACGACACGGTCGGCATCGCCATCGAGCGCGATGCCGATATCAGCGCGCACTTCATGCACCTTCTTCTGCAGGCCGGCCGGATGGGTCGAGCCGCATTCCTTGTTGATGTTGAAGCCGTTGGGCTCGACGTTGATGGCCACGACTTCGGCGCCAAGCTCCCACAGCGCCTCGGGCGCCACCTTGTAGGCCGCGCCGTTGGCGCAATCGACGACGATCCGCAGACCCGAAAGCGACATCGAGCGCGGCAAGGTGCGCTTGGCGAATTCAATGTAGCGGTCATGCACGCCGTCGACGCGCTTGGCCCGGCCAAGCCCGTCGGAATCGGCGAGTGAGAGTTCGATATCCTTGTCGAGCATGCTCTCGATGCGCTCTTCGATCTCGTCGGAGAGCTTGTAGCCGTCTGGTCCGAACAGCTTGATGCCGTTGTCGTAGTAGGGGTTGTGCGATGCCGAGATCATGACACCGATATCGGCGCGCAGCGAACGAACCAGCATCGCGACAGCCGGCGTGGGAATCGGGCCGAGCAGGAACACATCCATGCCGGCGGCGCAAAGACCGGCCACCATGGCATTCTCGATCATGTAGCCGGAAAGCCTGGTGTCCTTGCCGAGAACGACACGATGGCGGTGGCTGCCGCGCTGGAAAGAAAGGCCGGCAGCCATGCCGACACGCATGGCGATTTCGGCGGTCATCGGAAACTTGTTGGCGCGTCCGCGAATGCCGTCCGTGCCGAAGTAATTCCCTGCCATGCTGGTTAGATTCCCTGACGGTTCTTTGCCGGCGTCTCATGCCACAATTGGGAGGTCCGCCATGATCACATTGTGTGATTATATGTTACCAATCCTTAGAAAATCCTTGTTGTGCACCGCACACAAGAACGCCCAGCGTAACATGATGGAACTGTAGCACTGCAACATACCAGTTATGCGAGCTATTCGGCGCGGGTGCACGCGGAAAATCTTGTTTCCAGCCCGGCAAGGGGCAATGATTTCATCACCTTATCGGGAGGATCGGCCCTCCAGCGATATATACCTCACTTAGCATCTGGCGCAACCGATCGTTGAGCGTTATTGATTCGCAGGGACGTATAATGGGCTGCAGCAACGGAGAAACGCTATGCTCATCCACCGACTTGCCACTCTGACCGGCCTCGCCGTAGTGACGTTGTTCCTGGCTGCGCCAGCCAACGCGCTGACGATGGCCGAGTGCAGCACGAAATATAACGCGGCCAAGGACGCGGGGACACTTGCTGGCGCCACCTGGAACCAGTTCCGCAAGGCGCAGTGCGGCACCGACGCGGCTGCCACCACGGACACCAAGCCGGCCGACACGAAGAAGGCGGCCGAGACCAAGCCGGCCAAGGCCGCCAAGGCAGCGGCCGCTGACGACAGCGCCGCCAAGGGCCTGACGGCCAAGGAATGCAGCGCCAAGTACCAGGCGGCCAAGGCCGCCGGCACGCTGAACGGCCAGAAGTGGAACGACTTCCGCAAGGCCGAGTGCGCCGCCGGCGCATCCGCCGCCGCCGCCACCACCAAGCCGGCGACCACCAAGGCCGCTGCTGCCGCCGACGGCAAGGGCCTGACCATGGCCGAGTGCAGCGCCAAGTACCAGGCGGCCAAGACGGCGAACACGTTGAAGGGCCAGAAGTGGAACGACTTCCGCAAGGCCGAGTGCGGTGCCGCCGCCTCGGATGACGACAGCGTGCCTGCTCCGAGCGAAGCGAACTACACCAACGAGCCGGCAAAGCCGACGACGGTTGCGCCTAAGGGCGTCACCTTCCCGTCCGCGATCTCGGCTAAGTATGCCAGCGAGGCCCCCGGCAAGGGCCGCATGCATACCTGCCTCGACCAGTACTATGTGCTCAAGGATGCCAACGCGCTTGGCGGCCTGAAGTGGATCCAGAAGGGCGGCGGCTTCTACAGCCTGTGCAACGCCAAGCTGAAGGGCTGATCGCGTAGCCATTTTCCCCGAACGAAAGCCCGCGCATCTCGCGATGCGCGGGCTTTTTGTTACGCGCGAAGACGCCCGCGACCCTACCCGCATCTCCATATCACGGAAGCTGTCGGCATCATCAATTCGCTCACACTGCACAACGACAGTTGGCTGCCCCGCAAAGATTCTGGTTGAACATATGAAGAACAAACCATATACAAAGAGACGCCAAACTTGTTATCAACCAGGGAGGGTCTTATGCGTGGTTTGAAATTGGCGGTATTGGCTGTGACGGTATTGGTTGCTTGCGGCGTCGCCCCTGCAAGTGCACTGACGATGAAGGAATGCGGCGAGACCTATCGGACAGCCAAGGAAGGCGGCACTCTGAACGGCATGGACTGGGCCGCTTTCCGCAAGGAGAAATGCGCCACGCCAGCAGCGGAGAGTGTCAGCGCTGATACGGTCAAAACCGCGCTGCCGCCGGAAACGGAAACCAGCGCGGCGGTCGCCCCCAGCGTAGCCCCGGCGGGCGTGACATTCCCGACCACCCTCGCCGCCGAGTTCAAGACCGAAAAGCCCGCGAAGGCACGGATGAAGACGTGCCTGCAGGGTTATCACGGCAACAAGGAGGCGGGTACGTTGAACGGCCTTCGCTGGATCCAGAAGGGCGGCGGTTATTACAGCCTGTGCAATGCCAAGCTGAAGAGCTGATCGCCAGCGGCATCGGAAGAAATCAAAGGCCCGCGAGCCGCAAGGTTCGCGGGCTTTCCGTTGGCGGCTTCAGGAAGAATCCCATTCTGCGCTGGGGAGACGCGCGGCCGGCAACGCTGCCAATCTCCCCCACTGGCCCCCCCCACGGGGGAAATCGGCTGAGCTTGGGCTTCTCCCGATCGCCAAAGCTTTGGACGCAAGATCGCTGACGAGTCGAAATCCAAACAAAAACGCCGCGGACCAAGCCGCGGCGTTTCTCGATCAGTCTCTTTCGCGCGAACCTCAGCTCGACGGCTGCGGTTCCATGCCGCCTTCGGGCTCGGGGCCCTTCTTGCGGCGGCCGCCGGACTTCGGCACCGCCGACCCACGGCTGGGCGGCGTGTCGTCGCCGAGGTCGCGCGCGGGCTTCTGGCCGGCGATCAGCTGCTTGATCTCGTCGCCCGACAGCGTCTCGTATTCGAGCAGGCCCTGCGCCAGCGCGATCCATTCCTTCTTCTTCCTGGTCAGGATTGACTTCGCCGTCGAATAGGCCTCGTCGATCAGGCGGCGCACTTCGGCGTCGATGATCTGCGCGGTCTCTTCCGAGATGTTCTGCGTACGCGCCACCGAATGGCCGAGGAACACCTCTTCCTGGTTGTCGCCATAGGCGACATGGCCGAGCTTGTCGGAGAAGCCCCAGCGCGTGACCATGGCACGCGCCAGCTTGGTCGCCTGCTCGATGTCCGAGGACGCACCCGAGGTAATGTTCTCCTTGCCGAACTTGAACTCCTCGGCGACGCGGCCACCCATCATGATGGCGAGACGCGAGATCATGTACTTGTAGCTCATCGAATAGCGGTCGCCTTCCGGCAACTGCATGACCATGCCGAGCGCGCGGCCACGCGGGATGATGGTGGCCTTGTGCAGCGGGTCGGCCGACGGCACATTGAGCGCCAGGATGGCATGGCCGGCCTCGTGATAGGCGGTCAGCTCCTTCTCGGCCTGGGTCATGGCCGACGAGCGGCGCTCGGCGCCCATCATGATCTTGTCCTTGGCGTCCTCGAACTCGGCCATGGTGACAAGGCGCTTGTTGCGCCGCGCCGCCATCAGCGCGGATTCGTTGACCAGGTTCATCAGGTCGGCACCAGAGAAGCCCGGCGTGCCGCGCGCGACGACCTTGAGGTCGACATTGGGCGCCAGCGGCACGTTGCGCACATGTACCTTGAGGATCTTCTCGCGGCCGACGATATCGGGGTTCGGCACCACCACCTGGCGGTCGAAACGGCCCGGCCTGAGCAGCGCCGGATCGAGCACGTCGGGACGGTTGGTGGCCGCGATCAGGATGATGCTTTCGTTGGATTCGAAACCATCCATCTCGACCAGCAACTGGTTCAGTGTCTGCTCGCGTTCGTCATTGCCGCCGCCGAGACCGGCACCGCGATGGCGACCGACGGCGTCGATTTCGTCGATGAAGATGATGCAGGGCGCATTCTTCTTTGCCTGGTCGAACATGTCGCGGACACGGCTGGCGCCGACGCCAACGAACATCTCGACGAAGTCCGAACCGGAGATGGTGAAGAACGGCACGTTGGCTTCGCCGGCGACCGAGCGGGCGAGCAGCGTCTTGCCGGTACCCGGAGGGCCGACAAGCAGCACGCCGCGCGGGATCTTGCCGCCGAGGCGCTGGAACTTCTGCGGATCGCGCAGGAACTCGACGATCTCCTCCAGGTCTTCCTTGGCTTCATCGACGCCGGCGACGTCCTGGAAGGTGACGCGGCCATGCGCCTCCGTCAAAAGCTTGGCCTTCGACTTCCCAAAACCCATGGCCCGACCGGAGCCGGACTGCATCTGGCGCATGAAGAATATCCAGACGCCGAGGATCAGGATCATCGGCAGCCACGAGATCAGGTAGCCGAACAGCGAATTGGAGCCGTCGGTCTCGGGCCGCGCGTTGATGGTGACGTTCTTGTCCTGCAGCCGCGACACCAGCTGGGGATCGCCGGGCGAATAGGTCTGGAAGCCGCTGGAATTGTCGGTGTAGGTACCGGTGATGCGGGCACCCGCGATGGTCACCGTCTTGACCCGGCCGGCCGCGACATCCTGCAGGAACTGCGAATAAGGCACATCGCTCGAAGCCCCACGCGTCTGCGGCGTCTGGAACAGATTGAAGAGAGCGATGAGCAGGACCGCTATGATCGCCCAGAGCGCGAGGTTGCGATAGTTCGGATTCATCAATTGTCCCGTTGGTGTCCGCGGGCGGACAGCATCATGAGAGGAAACTTGGGCCTAACATAGGGAGAGCGCCTCCCCTTGCCAAGCAGAACAGCACGTCTGGGTTAAGCTTTCGACCACCATCAGCCGGCACTGTGGCCGCTGAAAGGCGGGGCGGGAGGCGGCGGCGCGCCGATCAGTTCGGCGACGGCCCGCGCCGGCGCCAGATCGAAGGACGGCAGGAAGCGGACAAAAGGTGCAACGACCGGCCGCACCGCGAACCCTTGGCGGGCCGGCTCGTCGCCTCGCGGTCCAGCGTTTTCAACGGCTTGCCATAAGCTCGGTTCAGCGGCAGACGCGGCGCGCATCAGGCTTTGCGGTGTCTCTTCCCTGGCGGCTGCCAGCCGTCTCGTCGCCGCGCTCCCCAACGGTGCCATCAACAATGCGCCGGAACTGTCGTCCAATGTGATGTGGCGGCGGCCGTCCCAGATGGTGTTGTCGATGGCCGCAGCGGTGGGCGGCAATCCCCTTGCCTCGCGCCGCAGGAAGATGCCGGCGCGCCGGAAATCGACCACGGTCCGCGACAATGTGGCGCAAAGGAATCCGGCCTTCAGCCGGCCGAACAGAGCCTCGCTGCGCGCCTGGTCCGGAAGAAAGGCGACGCCTCCGGCTGTGGCCAGCAAGATACGCAACGCATAGATGGCCGCCCGGTCGACGCCGGCCGAAAGCAGGCGTGGATCGAGGCGGATAAGGCCGATGGCGGGCTGGCCGGCGAAACGACGGATCAGATCGGCGGCGCTTTCGCCAAGCCGCCTGCGTTCGACAGCCGCCTGGTTGGCCAGTGCCAACGCATCGTCCATACGCCGGAAACTGTCACCGGCAAGCGAGGCACGCATTCGCGGCCGCTCGAAGGCCTCGTCGATGTTGGTCGGATCCTCGGCCCAGCCGACATGTTCACGCCGCAGGAAATCGCGAAGCGCCGAGCGCCGCGTGCCCAGCAGCGGGCGAATGATCCATTCGCGCCAGTCGTAGAGGGTGGCCGGTGCCATGCCGGCAAGCCCACGGCTTGCCGTTTCGGCAAACTCCCGGGGCTCATCCCGCGCCTGCCGCATCAGCACCGTCTCGGCCTGGTCGTCGGCCGTATGGCCGGTCACAATCAGGCCGATGCCATGCGCGCGCGCCGCCTCTGCAAGCAGCCGATAGCGCGCTTCCCGCGCCGCCGCCGGTAGGCCGGCCGATGGTTTGTTTCCGACCCAGACCATGGTGTGGTGGGCAATGCCGCGCTCGGCGCACAGCTTCGCCACGGCTTGCGCCTCGGCCGCCGAACCGTGCCGAAGGCCATGGTCGACTGTCACGGCCAGCAGCCGCACGGAGGGCGCGGTTCGGTCAAGATGTTGTTTGAGAAGCAGGAGCAGGGCGGTCGAGTCGCTGCCGCCGGACACGGCCACCACGGCGCCGTGGGTAAAATCGATATGCGAAAAAAGTCTGGTCGAAAGATCAGGCTCGGTCTCGAGCATCAACGCGTGTCGCCCAAAAGTGGTCCCGGTTTCGGGAATAGGGCATGCGGGAGAAAAATCAGCAAGCAGCCAGGGCCTTCTCCTGCTTGACCCGTTCCTTGAGCGCATTGGAAATATCGGGGTAGCGCTTGCCGACCTCGCTGAAGGTGGCGCAGGCGACATCGTGCTGCTTGAGGCCGACCAGCGACACGCCGAGCTTCAAAAGCATGTCGGGTGCCTTCTTGGCCTTGGGATAGTCCTTGCTGGCGGCGAGGAACACCTCGGCCGCGTCGCGGTATTTCTGCTGGCCAAGCAGCGATTCACCCAGCCAGTAATGCGCGTCCGCCGTCTTCGCATCGCGGGGGAAGCGGGAAATATGATCGCGAAAACCCTGTTCGGCGGTGCTGTAGTCGCCCGACAGGATGAACTGGTAGGAATTGCGGTAGAGTTCTTCCGGGTCTTTGGTCGAAGGCAGTGCGGCAACCACCGTGCCGCCGGACTTGCCGGCCTTGGCCGGTGCGCCGGTGGCCGGGGCGGTGTCTTGCGCCGGGGCGGTTGCCTGGGTGCTGCCACCGGCATCGATCACGTTGCCGTTCTTGTCGACGGTGATGGAGCCAAAGGTTTTTTCCGGCGCTCCCGTGCCGGGGATCACCTTGCCGGGATCTCCATCGGGTGATTCGACGATGACATCCTCAACCGTCTTGCCGCCGCTCGACTGATCGCTGCCGGTGGCGGCGCCGGCATCAGCCGGCGCTTGGGTTGCTGGGGCCGCAGCCACGTCGGTGTTGGTGTCGGTGGTGGCGTCGGACTTCTTCTTTGGTGCCGCCGGTGCCTGTCCGCCCTGCGAGCCGCCTTCCAGCTGCTGGAAGCGGAACTCGTTGTCTTCCTGCTGCTTGCGGATTTGCTCCTGCATCTGCAGGACCTGGAAATTGAGTTCCTCGATCTTTCCGTTCATCTGCCGCAGCTGGTCTTGCAGGCTGGTGACGGCAGTAGGATCGGACTGCACCATCTGGACCTGATCCGGCTTCTTCTTTTCACCGAAAAGGCTGGGCAGCTCGATGCTGGGCAGATGGAAGGAAAAGCCGCTGTCGGTTGATTGCCCGGTGCCGCTGGCCCCCAGGCCACTAGCCGGGGCGGTGACGCCTGATAGGAGCAGCAGCGCAAGCGTGCCGCTCAGAACCGATCTCAAATGCATGTGCCTCTCGCCGTGTGTCGTTAGTCTTTTCGCGCCTTCCAACCAGAGTGGGACCAGCCAAGCGCCCTCGGCTCATAGCAGGGCCCGAGACTTCGGCCAAATTTTGTTTCAGGTGTCTAGACATGAAAAAGGCGACCCGAGGGCCGCCTTTCGCAAGGGTGTGTTGTATTTTTGTCGCTCGACGGCGCATCTCGCAACGCGCCGATCGGATGTATCCGACTCAGGAGCCGGCGCCGCTGAGCGTGGTGACCGCGCGGCGGTTCTGCGACCAGCAGGAGATGTCATCGCAGACAGCGACAGGACGCTCCTTGCCGTAGGAAATGGTCTTCAGGCGGCTGGAAGCCACGCCTTTGGAGACCAGGAAGTCGCGGGTAGCGGCAGCGCGGCGGGCACCGAGCGCCAGATTGTATTCGCGCGTGCCTCGTTCGTCGGCATGGCCTTCGACGACGATGGCATACTGCTTGTACTTGTTCAGCCACTGCGCCTGGCGCGAAAGCGTCTGCTGTGCGTCAGCCCTGATCGAGGTCGAGTCCGTATCGAAGAAGATGCGGTCGCCGATATTGACGGTGAAGTCCTGCGCGGAACCTGGCGTTGCCGCGCCGGCACCGTTGAGGCCAAGGTCTGCCGCGTTGTTCGGGGTCTTCTTCGAGGCGCAACCGGTGATGGCGAGCATCGCCACCAGCGCGATCATGACCGGGTTTGTGGTAAGTGCTGCGATACGGCCCATGCCGCCTCTCCTTCGTATTGCGAGTGATCGTATTCGAGTGATTTCGTTGATCACCCAGTAACCACGTTTGGGTTAACCGGCATTCAAGAAACACGGTTAAAAATTGGTTTAGCTGCCCGTCCGCAACCTGTTTGATCCGGGCCACAGTTGGCGCGGACCCTAGGCGGAAATGCGGCCAAAACGCGACCAATACGTGGAAAAGGGGCCGAAACGGCCCCTTTCCATCATGTGGCAATTCAGCCGACTCTTATTCCAGCAGCGGCGACCAGGCCGGGTCGGACGCGAAGTTCGCGGTCGGGATGGGCTGTTCGTTGCGGCCGGTAAGATCGACCGAAACCAGTTTCGGTCCGCCATTGGCGTCGCGGAAGAACATCAAGACGCGGCCATTCGGCGCCCAGGTCGGCCCTTCCTGCTGGAAGCCGGACGACAGGATGCGCTCGCCCGAACCGTCGGTCTTCATGACACCGATCTGGAATTCGCCGCCGGTCTGCTTGGTGAAGGCGATGAGATCGCCGCGCGGCGACCACACCGGCGTCGAGTAGACGCCATCGCCGAAGGAAATGCGGGTCTGGCCCGAGCCGTCGGCGCCCATGACATAGATCTGCGCGCGGCCGCCACGGTCGGAGGTGAACACCACCTTGCTGCCGTCGGGCGAATAGGAGGGCGAGGTGTCGATGGCGGTCGAGTTGGTCAGCCGCGTCGTCGAGCGGCTGCGCAGGTCCATGGCGAAGATGTTGGAATTGCCGTCGTCGCGCAGCAGGCTCATGATCACCTTCTGGCCGTCGGGCGAGAAGCGCGGCGCAAACGTCATGCCGGGGAAATTGCCTACCAGTTCGCGCTGTCCGGTCTCGATCTGCAGGAGATAGACGCGCGGCTGGCCGCTTTCGTACGACATATAGGTGATCTCCTGCCGGTTCGGCGAGAAACGCGGCGTCAGCACGATCGACCGGCCGTCGGAGAGATAGCGGACATTGGCGCCGTCCTGGTCCATGATGGCGAGGCGCTTCTTGCGCGCGTTCTTGGCGCCGGACTCGTCGATGAACACCACACGCGTGTCGAAATACCCCTTCTCGCCGGTCAGCCGCTCGTAGATGGCGTCGGCGATGATGTGGGCGACGCGCCGCTGGTTGGCGTCATTGGCGAAGAACTGCTCGCCCGCCATCTGTTGGCCGGCAAAAGTGTCCCAAAGCCGGTACTGGGCGCGAATACGGCCGTCGGCTTCCTTGCTGACGCTGCCGGTGACCAGCGCCTGCGCGTTGATCACCTTCCAGTCGTCGAAGCGGGGTGCGGCATCCGGATTGGTGATCTTCTCGATAAAGGCGCTCTTGTCGATCGGCGCGAACAGGCCGGAGCGCTTCAGGTCGGCGGTGACGATCTGGGAAATCTGCGCGCCAAGCGCATCGCCGCCCTGGAAATCGGTGATCGCGATCGGCAGCGGCTCGACATTGCCCTTGTTGACGTTGAGCTCGACGAGCGCCAGCGCCGGCAGCGTGCCGGCAGCCGTCATGCCCATGGCCATGGCTGCTATCATCAGGAGCGGCTTGAGGATTGATTTCATGTCTTCTCGCTTCTCATACTGATTTTTTCGGATGTCAGGGCCTAGAGGCCCAGCATCTCCCTTGGATCGAACGTGACGCGGATGTCGTTCCAGATGTCCTGCTTGCCGGCGGGAACCTGCAGGCCGGCCACGTCGCATTTCTGAACCGCGCGAACCGCGCTTTCATCGAACTGCCGGTTGCCGCTCGACTTTTCGACTGATGGGCGACCGTCGAGCTTGCCCGAGTTGTCCAGGTTGAAGCGCACGACGACGACGAAATTCTCCGAGCCTTCCAGCCCGACCGGCAATGTCCAGCAACCGCCCAACTGGCTTTCCAGCGCGCCCTGCTCCGACTTCGACAGCTTCTGGCCTTGATCCTTGTCGCCGCCCAGCGACGCCTGTTGCGTCGAGCGCTTGGCGCCGCCGCCGGAAGGCTTCTGCTTGTCGAGCAGGGCGGAGATCTCGTTGGCGTTGAACTGCTTGTCGTCGGATTTCGGTTTCGACGACGCTTCCTTGACCGGCTTGTCGGCATTCTTGCGATCTGGCGCCTTGGCGCTTTCAGCCGGTGCCGGCTGCGGCTTCGGCCGCGCTTCCGGCGCCGGCGCCGAGCTCGGCAATTGCGTCTCTTCGGTAGGCGGATCCTTGGCTATGGCCTCGGCGACGGCATCCGGCTTGACCACGGGGGTCGGATCTATTGCCGCGGTCTTGTCCTGCGGCGGCGGGGTCGGTGCCGGCTTGGCCGGCGTCGGCTTGGGCTCCGTCTGCTTGACCGGCTCGGGCTTCACTTCTTCCTTGGGCTGCGGCGCCGGCGCCACCTCCGTCGCCGGAGTGGGTTTGGGCTTTTCCTGCGGCTTAGGCACGTCCTCGGTCTTCGGGATTTCCTTCGGCGTCGGCGCGGGCGGCGGAGCCGAGGTCGTGTCGACGGGCTTCGGCTTGGCCTCCGGCGTTATCGGCTTGTCGGTGTCGACGCTGTTTTCGCCAACCTTCTGGGCGGCCGGCACGATGTCGGGACGCTGTGTCGGCAGCGGCGCCGGCTTTTCATGCATCACGGCCTTCTTGTCGCCCTGCAAGGTCTGCGCAATGGCTTCCATCGGCACGATGTCGACCGCGACCGACTCCACGTCGGCGGACGGCAGCGCGGCCGGCGCCGACAGGGTGAACAGGCCGAAGGCCAGCACCGCCGTATGCAGTATCACCGATGTGGTGAGGCCGGTCTTCATCTCGCGTCTATTGATCCTGTTCCTGCAGCGAAACCAGGCCGATATTCTTGTAGCCGGCAGCCGAAATACGGGCCATCACCTTCATCGCCGTGCCATAGTCGGTGGCCTTGTCGCCACGGATGAAGATGCGTTCCTCATAGCCGGTCTTGGAGATCGCCTGCAGCTTGGCCACCAGGTCCTCGATCGGGATCTCGGTTTCCTGGAGATAGATCTGGCCGGCGGCATTGATCGAGACGGTGATCGGCTGCGTGTCGGCATTCATGGCCTTGGCCTGTGTGTCGGGCAGGTCGATCGGCACGCCGACCGTGAGCATCGGCGCCGCGACCATGAAGATGATCAACAGCACCAGCATGACGTCCACCATCGGCGTGACGTTGATCTCCGACATCAGCCCATGGTGGCGGCCGCGCCGCCTGTGGCCGCGCCCGCCGCGTCCCGACATGCCTACGGACATACCCATTAGTTACTCCTCAGGCCTTCGGCGCGACTTTTTCATCGATTTGGCGCGAGAGTATGGCGGAGAACTCGTCGGAGAACCCTTCCATGCGCACCGCGAGCTTGCTCGCATCGGATGACAGCTTGTTGTAGGCAATGACGGCCGGGATGGCGGCGAGCAGGCCGATCGCCGTCGCCAGCAACGCCTCGGCGATGCCGGGCGCGACAACCGCGAGGCTGGTGTTCTTGGAGCCGGCAATGGCCTGGAACGAGGTCATGATGCCGATCACGGTGCCGAACAGGCCGATGAAGGGGGCGGCCGAACCGGTGGTGGCGAGGAAGCCGAGGCGCCCCTCCAGCTTCTCCATCTCGCGGGTCAGCGCCAGGTCCATCGCCTTGTCGATGCGGGTCTGCAGGCCGAGCGGTGTCTTGGCGCCCTTCTCGAAGCTCTTCTTCCATTCGCGCATGGCGGCGACGAAAATGGCGCCCATGCCTGACGTCTTGCGGTCGGCGAGCGTGCGGTAGAGCTCCTCCAGCGATTGCCCGGACCAGAAGACCTGCTCGAAGCGGTTCAGCGCCAGCCGCATGCGGCCATAGGCAACCAGCTTGTCGATGATGATCGCCCAGGTCCAGACCGAGGCGCAAAGCAGCCCGATCATGACCAGCTTGACCACCCAGCTGGCCTGCATGAACAGCGACCAAATCGACAATTGCGCGCCCGGATCGGCGAGAGCGATATTTTCCATCGTTACGTCCTTAAGATTTTCCGGGCGAAGCTGGCGGCTGGCCCATGGCATCCCTTGTGGTCGGTTCGCACGCAGCTACCGGACACCCCAAACCGTGCCGTTGTCGGCCTTTTCAGGGCAAATATTGGTGAAAGGAAGGCGCCGGATTGCGCCGATCTTCACCAATCTCTTCATGAACCGTTATGGTTAAGGATGGGTTAGTGAATAAGGCGCGGCGCATTGCCGCGCCCAGCGGCGGAGCCGACGCACTTCCGCAGGCTAGGAGTCCGTTTCGTCCATGTGGGTTGGGTAATCCTGCCCGCCATAGAGGATACGCAGGATGAGAACCCGCTCTTCGTGGACCCGGAAGAGGATCGACGCGCGCCGTTCAAAGCCGACGACACGGATTCCGGATCCGATGGCATCGCGAACGATGCCACGTTCCGGGAACGTGGATAGCGCCATGCACGCCGCCTCGATGCGATCGATGTAGCCACCGGCACGCGCGGCACCGCTTTCCATTTCGATATAGTTGTAAATGGCAAAGAGGTCGGAACGCGCCGAGGGTCTGAAAACGACCTTATGCCTCACGCTTGGCGACCATCATGCGGTCCGCATGGTGCTGGCGCAATGCCTTGAACACATCCTCGGCCGGGATATCCGGGCGCGAATCGTCCAGAGCTTCCTGCACCTTGGCTCGCATGATGGCGATGATGACCTGCTCCTCGCGGTCAAGGGCGCGAAGCGCGGCACGCATGACTTCGCTGGCGGACTCGTACGCCCCCGACGCCAAGCGGGCGTCGAGGCTGCTCTGCTGGCGTCCGAGCGTCACGCTTATGGGTTTGCTGGTTCTCATGGCTACTGCCTTCCTTGTGTTACCCTTGTAGCACAAGGTATGACACTGTCATACTATTTCAATCAGCTGAAGCACGAGACCTTGGCATGAACGCTGCCACCCATTCCTTGGGAAAGCGCCGCGGCCGGCCATTCTCGCCGATGATCGCCGCCTCGACCCTGGCTTCGACCAGCACCTCGTCGCCGCGCTTGAGCTGCTGCGCCATGAAGATGCGCGCGCCGGAAATGGTGTCGGTGCGGGTGTCGATGGTCAGGATGTCGTCGATGCGGGCGGGGACGCGGAAGTCGATCTCCATGCGGCGCACCACCCAGACGATCTTCTCGCCATGCTTGCCGTCGGCGAGTTCCGTGTGATGCACGCCGGTGAGCCTGAGATAATCGGAGCGGCCACGCTCGAGGAATTCGAGATAGCGCGCGTGATAGACGACACCCGAGAAATCGGTGTCGGCATAGTAGACCCGCGCCATCAGCCGGTGGCCAAACGCCGTCAGCGCGCCGGAAAGGCCGGCCAGCAGCGTCACTGATTCACCATGATCGCCCATTGCGCTTCCTTTTTCAGTCGCGGCGAGGCACCAGTTCCGCGCGTGACCTCGGGCAAACGGTTTTCTGTTTGTCCAGAGACCATGCTCCAGAAAGAAATAGATCAGGAAGACGGTTTCAACCAAACGTCATCCTGATCTGACATCGGATGGCACTGTTGACGGCGATGATCAAGAGTTTGATGGCGGTGCTGCTGATGCTGTCGGCCTTGGCGGTGCCCGGCCAGGCCGCGACCTTCTCGATGAAGCGCGGCCTCAACCTCGACCAATGGGTCACCTGGCCCGGCGAGGACCGGTGGAGAGATGCCAAGGCCATACTGCCTTATCCGGAATGGCGCAAATTCCTTCAGGAGGATGACCTCAAGGCGCTGAAGGAAGCGGGCTTCGATTTCCTGCGCATGCCGGTCGACCCCTCGCCTTTCCTGTCCGACCAGACAACGGCGCTGCGCGACGACCTCTACGCCAGCGTGCTGGACTCGGTGCGCATGATCAACCGCGCCGGCCTCAAGGTGATCGTCGACATGCACCTGATCCCGGCCGGCGGCAGCCGCAAGATCGGCATGGCGCAGGTGATGGACGATCCGCGGACTTTCGACAGCTACGTCGACACGATACGCACGATGGCACGCACCCTGGCCGGGGAGGACCCTGAAAAGGTTGCCTTCGAGCTGATGAACGAACCGATCGTCGACTGTGACAGCGCGGGCACCAGCCTCTGGCCGGACCGCCAACGGAAATTGTTCGCCGCGGCGCGATCGTCGGCGACGAAGCTGACCCTGGTGCTGACCGGCGCCTGCTATTCCGCCGCCTCGTCGCTGGAGAAGATCGATCCCAAGGCGATCCCTGACGACAACGTCATCTGGACCTTCCATTCCTATGATCCATTCCTGCTCACCCATCAGGGCGCGACCTGGGCCGGCGACTTCATCCCCTATGTGACCGGCCTGCCCTATCCGCTGACGTCGGTGCCCAAGGCGCGGCTCGACGTGACGCTGGACACGATCCGCGCCCGCATCAAGGCCGAGGCGCCGTGGACGCGGCGGAGCGGCCTGCTTGCCTATCTCGACGAGCAGGTCGCGAGCATGGACAGTCCCGCCAAGCTGCTTGGCCTGATGGACGCGCCATTCAACAAGGTCGAGGCGTGGGCCAAGGCCAACGGCATCAAGCCGGAAAACATCACCCTGGGCGAGTTCGGCATGATCCGCCAGGAATATGGCAATGCCTATGTGATGCCGGCCGAATACCGCGCCGCCTATGTCAAGGATATGATCGCACGCGCCGAGGCGCATGGTTTCTCATGGTCGGTGTGGAGCTATGGCGGCGCCTTCGGCATCGTCGACGCCTTCAACGGCGACAAGGCCGAGCCGGACGTGATCGACGTGATCCGGTCACTTCACTAGAGCAGCTACAGGAAACAAAGAGCTGTATTCAATCAACCAAGGTCGATCTGCAGGATTTCCGGCCTCATGCCGAAACGCACCGGCAGGATGCTGAAGCCGAGCCCACCCGAGACGATCAGATTGCGGTCGTTCTCGACGACATGACCATAGGCGTAGCGATTGCCGAAACGCGACGGCACGACGGGCGAATAGCCGAACAGCCGCACCTGCCCGCCATGGGTATGGCCCGACAGGGTCAGCGAAACGCGCCATGGCACGGTCGGAAAAATATCAGGCTCATGGGCGAGCAGGATGATCGGCGCGCTGTCACCGACCTTGGCCAGCGTGCCGTCGAGATCGTCGAGCCCCTTGCACGGGTCGCCCCTCCTGGCCGGCAACAACGCCAGCTGGTCGGCCAGACCGGCGATCCAGACGCCATGACCATCCTTCTCCAGGCGCACGACATCGTTCTCCAGCACCGGGATGCCGACTTTCTCCAAGGCCTTGCGTGCTATGATCGGCCCGGCTCCGGCGCGCTGCGCGAAGCCATCGCTCCACCAATCGTGATTGCCAAGGATCGACAGCACGCCGAGCGGCGCCTTGAGGCCCGACAGCGCGGACGCCCATTGCGACGGCGTAACCGGCCCCGTCACCAGCGACATGCCCGCAATATAGTCGCCAAGCAGCACGATCAGGTCGGGCTGCAACGCGTTCGCATCGTCAACGAGCGAGGCAATTCGTTCCTGCGTCATCCAGGGCCGGCAGGCATGGATGTCGGCAAATGCCACGACCCGCAGCTTCAGGCCATCAGGCCAGTGCGGCGGCGTCAGCGCGTAGCGCTTCACGTGCGCCAGCAGCATCGGCTCGATGCCGGCCGCGTAGGCGCCAAGCGCGACAGCCGTCAGGAAAGACCCGCCGATGAAGCGCAGGAACCCGCGTCTGCTTATCATTCAGTGGCTCCGGCACATGGATCGCGGCGGCATGCCGCGAGACAGTGCCGATAAAATCCACGATTGCGCCGGCAAATCGGCAAAGGCGAGCAGATTTTGCGCATTCACGCATGCTTGATCACTGGTCCGGGAACCAGCGCCTGCGTACCTACTCTTCCTGGAACAGGTTGATCTGCTGCTGCGCCAGGTCCTTCGGCGCATCGAGACCGAGATGGCGCCATGCATTGGCCGTCAGCATGCGGCCGCGCGGCGTGCGCTGGATGAAGCCCTGCTGGATCAGGTAGGGCTCGATGATGTCCTCGATGGCGTCGCGCGGCTCCGACAGGCCGGCCGCGATCGTCTCGATGCCGACCGGTCCACCGCCGAAATTGCGGGCGATCATGGAGAGGTAGCGGCGGTCGAGCGCGTCGAGCCCGAGCGCGTCGACCTCCAGCCGTGTCAGCGCCTCGTCGGCGATCAGGCGGTCGACATGACCGTCGCCGGCGACCGAGGCGAAATCGCGCACGCGGCGCAACAGCCGTCCGGCGATACGCGGCGTGCCGCGCGCGCGCCGCGCGATCTCCAGCGCGCCATCGTCACCGAGCGGCATCTGCAGGATGCGCGCGCCGCGCCGCACGATCTGCTCCAGCTCCTCGACCGTGTAGAAATTGAGCCGCACCGGAATGCCGAACCGGTCGCGCAGAGGATTGGTGAGCAGGCCAAGCCGCGTGGTGGCGGCGACCAAGGTGAAACGGGCAAGGTCGATCTTGACCGAACGCGCCGCCGGGCCCTCGCCGATGATCAGGTCGAGCTGGAAATCCTCCATCGCCGGATAGAGGATTTCCTCCACCGCCGGGTTCAGCCGGTGGATCTCGTCGATGAACAGCACGTCGCCTTCCTCGAGATTGGTAAGCAGCGCGGCAAGATCGCCGGCCTTGGCGATGACCGGGCCGGAGGTCGAGCGGAAATTGACGCCGAGTTCGCGCGCCATGATCTGTGCCAGCGTCGTCTTGCCCAGCCCCGGCGGCCCGACGAACAGCACGTGGTCAAGCGCCTCGTTGCGGCCCTTGGCGGCCTCGATGAAGACTTTGAGATTGGCCCGCACCGCCGCCTGGCCGACAAAGTCGGCAAGCGTTTGCGGCCGCAAGGTCTGGTCGGCATCCTCGCCGCGTTTTTCCGGAGCAATGAGACGGGGCGACAGGCTCATGCTGCCTTCCTCGCATAAGGCAGAGGACCGGGCAAGCGAGCCCTCACCGCGCCAATTCCTTCAGCCCGAAGCGGATCAGCTTCGAGGCATCCGCGTCCTCGCCCGCCGTCTTCAACGCCGCGGCAACCGCATTGGCCGCGGTGTCGCGCGAATAGCCGAGATTGACCAGTGCCGAGACCGCGTCGGTGATCGGCGCGGCTGCCACGCCTTCGCCGAGCTCCTGCTTCAGGCCGATGGTCCCGGAGGCCGAACCCGCATAGGCCGGCGCCTTGTTCTTCAACTCGGTGACGATGCGCTCGGCCACCTTCTTGCCGACGCCTGGGGCGCGCGAAACCATGGCGATGTCGCGCAGCGCGATCGCATTGGCGAGGTCGGCCGGCGCCAATGTCGACAGGATGGCCAGCGCCACCTTGGCACCGACGCCTTGCACATTGCTCATCAACAGCCGGAACCATTCGCGCTCGAGCGCCGACTGGAAGCCGTAAAGCCGGATCATGTCCTCGCGCACATAGGTCTCGATGAACAGCACCACCGCCTCGCCGGGCGAAGGCAGGGCGGCCAGCGTGCGCGCCGAACAATAGGCGACGTACCCGACGCCGTGCACATCGACGAGGCAATGATCCTCGTCGATCTCATCCAGCGTGCCCTTGAGCTTGCCGATCATTTCCAGCAGCCTCTCATGACGCAAGCGCCATCCGATAGGCGGCGCTCTGCCGGTGATGCGCGTGGCAGATCGCGATGGCCAGCGCGTCGGCGGCATGTTCTGTATCGAAGGTCGCCTTCGGCAGCAGCACCTTCACCATCATGTGGATCTGCTTCTTGTCGCCATGGCCGACGCCGATCACGGCCTTCTTGACCGCATTGGGCGCGTATTCGGCGACGACGAGGCCGGCCCGCGCCGGCACCAGCATGGCGATGCCGCGTGCCTGGCCAAGCTTCAGCGTCGCCACGGCATCCTTGTTGACGAAGGTCTGTTCGACGGCCGCCTCATGCGGCATGGCCGCATGCAGGACTTCGGCGAGCCCGTCATGCAATTGGCAAAGCCGCGTCGCCAGCGCCGCCTTGTCCTCGGAGCGCACGGTGCCCGAGGCAACGAAGCGCAACGAATTGCCGAGGCTCTCGACGATGCCCCAGCCGGTGCGCCTGAGCCCCGGATCGATGCCAATGATGCGAATCGCGTCCCCCATCCGGTGACTTTACCCCCTGGGCGGACAGCGATGCCAGCGAAATGTGAACAAACCGGAAACAGCGGCCTGTCGAGCCGGAAAATTTCCGAAGTCGCCTAGTTGCGGGCGAACGCCGTATTGAGCAGGCTGATCTGATCCGAAACCGGATTGGGCCGGCGGCTCAACGGCTGCATGTCGACCACGGCGCCGTCGCCGTAGATTTCGTCATCCATGCGGCGCACCAGTGCCTGCAGGCGAAGCGAGCGGCTGACGAGGTCGAGGAAATCCTCGGGCAGTTCGGCCCAGCCGGCGGCTTCGTCATGCGCGGAAGCGGTATCGAGGCGGACCTTGGACTTTTCCGACGCGACCTGGTCCCGGGTCATTTCACCCGAATTCGCCGCGCGCTGCAAAAGCAACCAGGAGGCGACCTGCATCAGCCTGGTGGTCAGCCGCATCGATTCGGCCGCGTAGAGCGTGGCCGCCAGCCGCGACAGTTTCTTGGCCTCGGCGCGGCCCTTCCCATCGAGATATTCCGCCGCCTGTTCGACCAGTCCCATGCCTTCCTGGTAAAGCGGTTTGAAGGAGTGCGAAAAAACCCGGCGTTCCGCCAGCTTCACGGTTTTCGCGCTGCCCTTCGAAGGCTCGTTCATTGATACGCCCCTGCACTTGCGACCGGCCGATTCGGTTCACTGCCGATACACCCGGCACCCTATATAACTGAAGCTTGAAAATGCGCTTCGCCGGGGGTGAAGGCAAGCACATGTTTAACAGAAGGTTAACAGCCATCCGCCGCGCGGGGTATCGGCGGAATGCGGACAAAAAAAGAGCCGCGGATAAGGCGGCTCTCAGGAGTTTAACAGGGAGGCGTCAAACAAAGTGGCTCCAACCACTCGGTAAGAATCCAGATCACTGGATACGCATAGTAAACGCCTGTAAAGCTTAATGAACCTTTAACGGCCCCTAAGTTTTTTGATCGAACACCCGGTTCCTGTGCCGTAACAGCACAGGCCGGAAGTCCGCATCCGGCTCTGCTCAGGCCTTCTTCCAGACCACCGGCAAGGAGATGAAGGCAAACAGGAGCATGCCTGCATAGAAGCCGATCGAAGCGATCCCCAGAAGCGGCTCGATCGCCGGATTGCCGGCAAGCAGGATGTAGAGGCCGATCAAGAGCCCGATCCCGCTGATTGCCGTCAGCCAGAAGTGAACGACGGCGATCGTCTTTTGCGCGACAGCCGGAAACAGATGATAGAAGAAGGCGAAGACCGCCGACATCAGCCAGCCGGCCACCATCGTATGGGCGTGGGTCGGCATCTGGCCGTGGTCTTCGCTGATGGCCATGTGAATGCCGAGCGCCATCCCGCACAACGAATAGATGATGGCCAGCGTGAAGAAATTCCGTGCTACCCCTTGCATGCTTGTCCCCTCGAAATGCCTTTTCCCGTTTTCGGGAATGGGTTGATCGTCAGGCGATTTCCGTCGCCACCGGGCTTCCGGCTCGGCGCACTAGCATCGGCAATGTTTCTGGACGATGTCGCGCCGCCCCTTCCCGCACTTCCCACGATAGCAGAAAATGAAGCCGCGCATCGGCCTATGTCGAGAACCGGTGCCGGCCGAAAACCGCCGAAACAAAAGCTGTCTCTTCGCGACATCGTTCCGAAACAGGCGCCACGCTAAACGCCCGCTCCTCTGACGGCTGGCGGATATCCGCTCCGCCGCGAAAACCACCAGAAATACCCCAGGAGCAACCGATGGACTGGTATTCGATCGTCAAATTTCTCCACATCGTCTCGGCCATCTTGTGGGTCGGAGGCGGCTTCGTGCTGTTCCTGCTCGGCGTGCTTGCCGAGCGCGCCGGTCATGTCGAGGACAAGCTTCAGGCGATGCGTGCCAGCGGGCGGTTGGGCGGGTGTTTCTTCGCGCCGATGTCGATGCTCACCCTGATCTTCGGCGTCATCATGTGCGGCTTCTGGGTCGGCTTTTCCGACCTGTGGGTCATCATCGGCCTGGTCGGCTACGCCACGACCTTCTCGATCGGCATGTTCATCTTCAAGCCGACCGGCGAGCGCATGGGCGCGATGATCGCCAGGGACGGCGTCACGCCGGCCGTGCTTGCCATCGGCCAGCGCATGATGAGCGCGGCGCGATTTGACTATGCGGTGATGCTGGTGATCGTCGCCGACATGGTGCTCAAGCCGACCACGCATGACATCGGCATCCTCGCCGGCATGGCGCTTGTCATGGCAGTCGGCGCCATGCTGGCCCTTGGCGGCAACCGTCGCCTCGTGCCCAGCGCCGCCTGACCCCTTGACGGTGAGAGCGGCCGCCTCGCCTGCTACATCAGGCCTGCGAGGCCGTCCCACAGCAGCTTGACCGCCACGACGGCCACGGTCGCGTAGGTGAAGGGATAGAATATCTCCGGCCGCATGCGCCGCACCAGCCAGGCGCCGGCGATGGTCGACAGCGGCGCCAGGGGCATCAGCACGGCGGATGCCGTCAGATTGGCGGTGTCGAACTGGCCGAGCGCGAAGTAGGGGATGAGCTTCAACGCATTGGTCGCGGCAAAGAAGATCGCGGCCGTGCCCGACAGCACCTTCGGGTCGAGGCGGATCGGCAGCGCATAGACCTGGAAAGGCGGGCCACCGACATGGGCGACGAAGCTGGTGAAACCGGCGACCGTGCCCCAGATCGCGGCGGCCACGCGGTTGGGTTCGGCGGCATGGTCGGAGCCGTGGCGGAACTGCAGGTAAAGCCAGCGCAGCACGAAGATGATGGCGACGGCGCCGACGATGAGCCGCACCGCCTCCTCGGTGACGAGCGCGGCCGTCAGCCAGCCGAGCCCGATGCCGATGACGGCGCCCGGCATCATATCGACCAGCATCTTGCGGTCGTAGACGCCCCACCATGTCCACACTGAGACAATGTCCATCAGGCACAGGATCGGGAGCAGGATGGCGGCAGCCTGCTCCGGCGGAATGGTCAGCGCCATCAGCGGCACGCCGACGAAACCGACAGCGCCGCCGAAGCCGCCCTTGGACAGGCCGACCAGAATGACCGCCGGAACGGCGGCCGCATAGAACCACGGATCGAGAAGCAGGCCTGACATGGGAGGGACTGGTCTGGAGGGAAAGTGCGTCGCCGCCTGAATAGCCCAGAATCTTCAGCGGAGCGACAGCAAATCCAGGCATGGCGCGTCTGGCCGATGACGCCCTTGTCCCTTCGACTATCCTATCGACGCGCCGAGACGAGCAGGAACATCGGTCGCTCGAGTTCTTCGGCCAGTTCGGGCCTGGCCGCGACCTGCGCATCCGTGGGACGGAATTCCTCGACATGCCCGATCGTGAAGCCGGACTTGATCAGCGCGTTGAGCGTCGTGCCGATGGTGCGGTGGTGTTTCACCACGCCCTTGGCCAGCCAGTCTGTCTTGCGCGGACCTTCCACCAGATAGCGATCGACAGGCCATGTCCTGCGGCCCTCGGCATCGACCACCCAGCCAGGCTTGGTAGGGGCCATGTAGATCGGATGTTCGGTGGAGAAGACGAAATGCCCGCCGGGCGACAAGGCCTGGTGCACCGTCCTGAACAGGCGCGCGACATCCTCCACATAGTGCAGGGCAAGCGAGCTGTAGGCGAGATCGAATCCGCCTGGCGGCAGGCTGAGATGGTCGAGGTCGGCCCGCTCATAGGTGATGCCGGCGTCCGGGCCCGCGGCTCTTGCTTGGGCCAGCATCTTCTCCGACAGGTCCAGCCCAAGGACGTTGCTCGCTCCGTGCTCAAGCGCCCAGCGGCAGAACCAGCCGAAACCGCAGCCGAGGTCGACGATCCGCAGCCCGCCGACTTGAGGGAGCATCGAGCGCAGCGCCGGCCATTCGGCGGCACCGTCCAGGCCTTCGATCGACCGGCCAAGCTGGCTGTAGCCCGCGAAGAACTCCGGCTGGTCGTAGATATTTTGCGCCATGTTTTCTTCCTCGTCTCTCAGCCAATCATCTGGCCGGAGACCGACATTTGGTGGACAAGCCGCGCATTTCCACCCCGGCCTTGCGGAGTCAAGACGATGAAACCGATGGCGCCCCGAGCGGTGGCGGCCGCCGCCGGATCGGCTGCGCCTTGACAATGGCGGTGCTTGTCTCGGCCTTGTCGGCAATGCGGTCGAGAATGCCGTCGAGCTCGCTGATGGAGCGCACGAACAGACGGGCGACGAAACAGTCGTCACCCGTCACCTTGTCGCATTCGCCAAACTCGGCGATCTCCTCGATCAGTTTCTGGACGATGTGCAGCTTGCCCGGCAAAGGCTTGATGCGCACGATCGCCTGCAGCGTATAGCCGAGCGCCAGAGGATCGATCTCGACGGTGAACGCCCGGATGACGCCGCGCTCCTCGAGCCGCCGTAGCCGCTCCGAAACGCTCGGCGACGACAGCCCGACCTGGGCAGCCAGTTCCTTCAGCGAGGTCCGTGCATCGCGCACCAGGATTTCGAGGAGGTTTCGGTCGAGATCGTCAAGCATTTCAGATTTCTCACAGATTCGCACCAGAAGCCTAATATAATTAGGCCATCTCCGAATACGGCCTTTTCTCCAAGATGGAAAGCTGGCACCTCGCATGAGATTATGACGCCTCAACGGGCTCAGAGGTCTATCATGAACGATATGGTACGCGGCACGGTCGAAATGTCGGCCGCAATGGCGATCCTGGGCACGATCGGATGGTTCGTCATCATGTCCGGCCAGCCGATCATGGACGTGGTGTTCTGGCGCTGCGCGTTCGGCGCGGCGACACTGCTTGTCATCTGCACTTCGCTCGGCTTGCTGCGCGACAGGCCGCCCCTGCGCATCATCGGCCTGGCCGCGCTTGGCGGCGCGGCCATCGTCGTCAACTGGCTGCTTCTGTTCAGCGCCTTCTCGCGCGCCTCGATCTCGATCGCCACCGCCGTCTACAACACCCAGCCCTTCATGCTGGTCGGCTTCGGCGCGCTCTTCTTCGCCGAACGGCTGACGCTGACCAAGCTGACCTGGCTGACAATAGCCTTCGTCGGCATGGTGCTGATCGTCGAAGCCGCCCCTGACGCCGGCGATGTCGGCACCAACTATTTTGCTGGCATCCTGATGGCACTGGCCGCGGCCTTCTTCTGGGCCGTCGCGGCCATCGTCACCAAGAAGCTCAAGGGCACGCCGCCGCATCTGATCGCGCTGATCCAGGTCTGCGTCGGCGTCGTCATGCTGGCCCCCTTCGCCAATCTTTCGCATCCTCCCACCGACCCGTGGAGCTGGGCCATGCTGGCGACGCTGGGCATCGTCCACACCGGCCTGATGTACATATTGATGTACGGCGCCATCCAGAAGCTGCCGACGCATCTGCAGGGCTCGCTGTCCTTCATCTATCCGGTCGTCGCCATCCTGGTCGACGTCGTCGCCTTCGGCCATCGGCTGCATCCGAGCCAGGTCGTCGGTGCCGCCGCCATCCTGATCGCCGCGGCCGGCATGAATCTCGGCTGGTCTTTGTGGAAGCCGAAACCGCGCGTCACGAGCCCCCAGCCGATCGAGTAGGGTCCGCCAGCTGGCTCCCCGCCGGCAAAAATCGCCATCCCGGCTGCCCGCCTGTTCAAAGCGGGCAGTTTGCTCTATGCCGCAATCCAACCATCTTCGCCCGGCATAGGCGAAACCCGGGATCGAAGAACCATGAACGACGCCACACCCCCAAATCGTTGCCGCATCGTGCTGATCGCGCCGCCCGGCGTGCCGGCCGCCCGCATCGCCGCCGCATTCGACGGCGGCGACGTCGCCTCGCTGATCCTGCCCGAGAACGGCATGGACGAGGCCTCCTTCCAGGCTTTTGCCGAGCAGATCGTGCCGACGGCCCAGGCCGCGGGCGTGGCCGTGATCATCGCCGGCGACACCCGCATCGCGGGCCGTGTCCAGGCCGACGGCATCCATGTCGAGACGTCCAAGGCCGAACTCGCCGAAACGATCGAACATTTCCAGGCGAAGATGATGGTCGGCGCCGGCGGCGCCAAGAAGCGGGACGACGCACTCGAACTCGGTGAGGTCAGGCCGGATTACATCTTCTTCGGCCGCTTCGGCTACGACAACAAGCCGGAGCCGCATCCGCGCAATCTCTCGCTGGGCGAGTGGTGGGCGCAAATGATCCAGATCCCCTGCATCGTCATGGCCGGATCCGATCTGGCTTCCGTCGAGGAAGTGGCCGCCACCGGTGCCGAATTCGTCGCGCTGTCGAGCGCGGTGTTCGCCGATGGCGTCGATCCGCAAGCGGCAATAAGCCTGGCCAATGCGCTGCTCGACGAAACCGCGCCGCGCTTCGAGGACTGATGTGGCTCCGGTGAGGCTTCCCCTTCAGGCCTTGCTTGCAGTGGTCATGATCCAGGCCGCCGCCGCCGAAACGATTCCCTTGCCGCTGCCCAAGCCCGAAACCGGCGTGCACACCGACAAGCCGATCGAAAATCAGCTGCCGCAACCCGCCACAACGGCGGAGCCGGCGCCGCTGCCCTCGGCCGACAGCATCAATCCCGACCGCTTCGGGGCCAAGCCGGCGGACGCGGCCTACGGCGCCTTCCAGCGCGGGCTCTACAAGACGGCCTACAACCTTGCGCTGGTCCGCGCGAAAAATGGCGACCCGGCGGCGCAGACATTGGTGGCCGAGATCCTGTCGCGCGGGCTGGGCGTGCCGCTCAACACAGCGGAGGCGGCCAAATGGTACGCCGCCGCCGCCGAACAGGGCGTGCCGGAATCACAGTTCCAGTACGCGCTGATGCTGCTCGACGGCCGTTACGTCAAGAAGGACACGAAAGAGGCCTATGCCCTGATGCAGGCCGCGGCCGAAGCCGGCAACCAGCTGGCGCAGTTCAATTTCGCGCAGATGCTGGTCCAGCAGGATCCCGGCGACGCCGGCCTGACCAAAGCGGTCTCCTATTATGAGCGCGCCGCCGCGACCGGCCTCCCCGACGCGCAGTACGCCATGTCCCAGATCTACGCCAACGGCGTTGGCGGCAAGCCGCGCGACGATGCGCAGGCAAGGCGCTTCCTGGCGCAGGCCGCACGGCAGAACTATGACACCGCGCAGATCGATCTCGCCGCCTGGATGATCGAGGGTCGCGGGGGCGCCCGTGACCTGAAATCGGCTTTCGGCTGGACGAAGCAGGCTGCCGAGGGCGGCAATGTCGCCGCCCAGAACCGCCTGGCGAAACTCTATATGCAAGGCATCGGCACCGACCCGGACCTCGTGCTCGCCGGCGCCTGGTACATCGTCGCCCGCCGTGCCGGTCTCATCGACCCCGACATGGACGACTTCCTGCAAGGGCTGAGCGACGACCAGACCAAGCAGGCCCTGCAGAAGGCGAACCGCCTTCCCTGAGGCCAGCTCATCCGGTCATTGCGTGTGATCCAGGACGACCTTGCCGAAAGGCGACCCGTGCTCGAGGTGCCGGAAGGCCTCTGCCGCCTCCATCCAGGGAAAGACCCGATCGATGACCGGCCGCAGCCCGTTCACGAGAAGTGCCCGGTTCATTGCCTCGAAGGTTTCGCGCGAACCGACAGGTATGCCACGCGCCCTGACCTGGCGTCGGAAGATGTCCAGCGGATTGATCGCCCCGTCGCTGCCGCCGAGATAGCCGATGACATTGATCTGGGCGCCGCGCGCCGCGGCCTTCAGCGATTGGTCGAAACTTTGCGGCCCGCCGACTTCGATGATGTGGTCGGCACCTCGTCCGCCGGTCAGCGTCAAGACCGCCGTCGCCCAGTCCGGATCGCGGCGGTAATTGACGCCGTCATGCGCGCCGAGCGCCTTCGCCCGGGCGAGCTTGCCGTCGCTGCTTGAGGTGACGATGACGCGTGCGCCGGCCGCCGCGGCGAACTGCACCGCAAACAGCGAGACACCACCAGTGCCCAGGCTGAGCACGGTCTCGCCCGGCTTCAACCGCCCTTCGGTGAACAATGCATGCCAGGCCGTGACCGCGGCGCAAGGCAATGTCGCCGCTTCGATATCGCTGAGATGTGGTGGCGCGGGCACGGCCGCCTGTTCGTCCAGCCGCGCGAACTCGCTGAGCAGACCATCGATGGGGCCGCCACGCTGATAGGCAGGCTCGGCCATGGCGAAACTGCCGCCGACCCAGCGCTGCCAGAACGTGCCGCAGACGCGGTCGCCGACCTTGAAGCGGGTCACTTCGGCGCCAACCGCGACCACTTCGCCCACTCCGTCCGAAAGCGGTATCAGCGGGAGCGCAAAGGCGGTGTGGTAGCTGCCACGGGCGATCTCCACGTCACGGTAGTTGAGCGCGGTTGCCTTGACCTTGATGATCATCTCCTGGCGGCCCGGTTCAGGCTTCGGCCGCTCGACCATTCTGAGATTGTCGATGCCACCGGGAGCCTGCAATTCGATTGCCTTCATGGTCTTCCATTCCCTTTGCAAATCCGTCGAAGGGAAAATCGCTTGCAGGAACCATGATTTCAAATTCATAATAGTCAGAATGATTATGCATTCGGAGCATTGACGGAATGCTGGAGGAATTGCGCACGCTCGTCCTCTTCGCGGAGGAAGGTTCGATCCAGAAAGTGGCGCGGCGCCTGCCGCTGACGCAGCCTGCCGTCACGCGCCAGATGCAGCGACTGGAGGACATGCTCGGAACGACACTTCTCGATCGCCGGCAAAAGCCGCCGCGCCTGACCGCGGCGGGATTGGAGGTGCTGACACGCGCGAAAGACATACTGGCTTCGGTGGAAGCGCTGAAATCCTCGGCCGCCGACGCTGAGCCGCAGGGCGTGCTGCGTGTCGGTCTGGCGCACGGTTTGTCCGATGCAAGCGTTGCGGGCGCCGTCGCCGGCGCGGCCGTGCCGTTTCCAAGAATATCGTTGCGGCTCAAGACCGGCTGGAGCGCGGAGCTCATCGAGCAGTTCGAACGCGGTCAACTCGACATGGCGATCGTTCTGCGGCCTGCCGGTCATCAAGGCTCGGACGTGCTCGGCACCGAACGTCTCTGCATCATAGCCCAGGCCGGCGCCCATCTCACGGACGCCCGGGGCCCCACGCCTTGGGTTCTCAGCCCCGAGCCTTGCGACGCGCGTCAGACGCTCCTCTCCGGCTTGGGCGGCGAACGGCATCGTCTTATCGTCGCGGCGGAAATTCAGGATCCGGCGATGCAGATGGAATGGGTCCGTCGGGGGCACGGCCTCGGCCTCATGCCGTTGCGGCTCGCGGCGCGAGGACTTCCCGACGGCCTCGCGCGTGTCGATCTCGAGGGTGTCGACCTTTCATTGCAGGTCGTGGCGCTGCGCTCGCCACATCTCAACCGGCTGGCGAAGGTCGTGGAAGCCATTGCAAGGACCGTCGGCGAAGCCATCAGGATCGAGGCCTGATACCGGCTGACCGGCTGCGGTCGATCCGGCGTCCCTTGCCTCTCCGGACGATTTGTGGTCTTGGGAGCCCCTAAATCGCTTGTCCCGGCGAAAATCTCATTCCGGATCCCATCATCATGGCCAAGATCAATGGCAACGAAATCCGTCCCGGCTACGTCATCGAGCACGATGGCGGCCTGTGGGTGGCGGTCAGGACCAACACCGTCAAGCCCGGCAAGGGCGGCGCCTACAACCAGGTCGAACTGAAGAACCTGATCAACGGCACCAAGCTCAACGAGCGCTTCCGCTCGGCTGAGACGGTCGAACAGATCCGGCTCGACCTGAAGGATTTTTCCTTCCTCTACGAGCAGGACGACGCGCTGGTGTTCATGGACACCCAGAGCTACGAACAGCTCGAACTGAACAAGGATTTCGTCGGCGACCGCGCCGCCTTCCTGCAGGACGGCATGATGGTGACGGTCCAGCTTTATGAGGAAAGGCCGATCGGCATCTCGCTGCCCGACTATGTGACCCTGACCATCACCGAGGCTGATCCGGTGGTGAAGGGCCAGACGGCGGCATCCTCGTACAAGCCGGCGGTCCTGGAGAACGGCATTCGCGTGTTGGTGCCGCCCTTCATCGGTGCCGGCGAACGCATCATCGTCGACACCAACGAAATCACTTACGTGCGCCGCGCCGACTAGAGCATGGTCCCGAAAAGTTGCAGACTTTTCGGACAAGATCATGCGCACAAAGACAAGCAGATGAAGCAGGGCCGCGATCCAATTTGAGTGATCCGCCCGGGCTTTTGGAGTTTCAACGATATGGCACGCTCAGCCCTTCTCAACGTCATGGTCCAGGCCGCAATGAAGGCCGGCCGCTCGCTGTCGCGCGACTTCGGCGAGGTCCAGAACCTGCAGGTCTCGCTGAAGGGTCCGGGCGACTATGTCAGCCAGGCCGACCGCAAGGCCGAGGACATCGTCTTCGCCGAATTGTCGAAGGCGCGCCCGGGCTACGGCTTCCTGATGGAAGAGCGCGGCGTGGTGGAAGGCGACGACAGCCAGCACCGCTGGATCGTCGATCCGCTCGACGGCACCACCAATTTCCTGCACGGCATCCCGCTTTTCGCCGTCTCGATCGCGCTGGAGCGCCAGGGCCAGATCGTCGCCGGCGTGATCTACAATCCGGCCATGGACGAGCTCTATACGACCGAGCGCGGCGGCGGCGCCTTCCTGAATGACCGCCGCCTGCGCGTCGCCGGCCGCACCAAGCTCGTCGACGCCGTCATCGGTTGCGGCGTGCCGCATCTGGGGCGCGGCCAGCACGGTAATTTCCTGATCGAGTTGCGCCACGTCATGGCCGAGGTTTCCGGCATCAGGCGCCTTGGCTCGGCCTCGCTCGACCTTGCCTATGTGGCCGCCGGCCGCATGGATGGTTTCTGGGAAATCGGCCTGTCGGCCTGGGACATCGCCGCCGGGCTGCTGCTGATCCGGGAAGCCGGCGGTTTCGTCTCGGACATGGATGGCGGGCAGGACATGCTGGACAACGGCTCCGTCGTCGCCGGCAACGAGGTCATCCAGCGTGCACTGCTGAAGACGGTGAAGAAGCCCCTCGCACCCCGCTGAAGCCTTCCGCAGCGCTGAACGGCCGCAGTCGCAAAACCGCCACCAAAGCTTGAAATACTGTCCGGTGGTTGCCCAGATATGGGGTGACGCAGGACGATCGATGGCAGACACACCGCCACAACTCGAAATCCCCTTTGTCGGGCGCTGGCACTACTCCCGCGCGGAGATGATCGCCGACGGCATTGTCCATGCTGTCGGCATCGTGCTGGCGATCGCGGCCGGCTCGGCGCTGCTGGCGCTGGCGGCGTTTCGGGTCGGACCCGGCGAGTACGTCGCCGCCGCCTTCTATGTCGTTTCGCTGCTCACCGTGCTCTCGGTGTCGCTGGCCTACAATCTGTGGCCGGTATCGTCACCGGCCAAATGGGTTCTGCGGCGCTTCGATCACGCCGCGATCTATCTTCTCATCGCCGCCACCTACACGCCTTTTCTGGCCCAGCTCGCCGGCTCGCCGCTGGCCCGCTGGATGATCGCGCTGGTCTGGATCGCGGCGGCGACAGGCATCGTCATCAAGGTGTTCTTTCCCGGCCGTTTCGACCGGCTGGCGATCGTCTTCTATCTAGCCATCGGCTGGAGCGGCATTGTCCTGGTCAAGCCGCTCGTCGCGACACTGCCGACGACCTCGATCGTGCTCATCGTCGCCGGTGGCGTCGTCTATTCCAGCGGTGTCATTTTCTTCGCCTGGAAGGGGCTGCGTTTCCACAACGCGCTGTGGCACGGCTTCGTCGTCACTGGCGCTGGCCTGCATCTGGCGGCCATGGTCGACTGCCTGGTGATAAACCGCTTCTGATCCGCTCGCGGCATTATTGCCAAGCGCCATTCAATTTGGTCACAATTCCGTTTAGAGTCGCCAACTACGTGATCGGCGGCGCTGGAGCAATTCCAGGGAAAGTGTGAGCGGTTTCCCGTTCGGAATTGCGTAAAGGCAAATAGAGCATCGGAAACGGGGCACGGATGGCTTTTCTCAGATCCTTCGGCATGGGCAGGCGCTCCGACGTACTGATCTACGATCCGCATAAACTATCGAGTCCGCAGGTGTTCCTGCTGACCATGGTCATCTTCCTGGCCATCGTCGCCTTCATTGCCGCCATCCTGACCCGCCAGATCTCGACGGCTTTCGTCACCAATCCCGGCCTCAACGGCCTGATCATCGGCGTGCTGGTGGTCGGCATCCTGCTCGCTTTCGTCCAGGTCGGGCGGCTGTTTCGCGAGGTGCGCTGGGTCAACTCCTTCCGCGCCGGCTCGGAAACCACCGAACCGGTGCTGCTGGCCCCGATGAAAGCCATGATCGGCCGTTCCTCGACCATGGCCTTCTCGACCTCTTCCATGCGCACAATGCTGGATTCCATCGCCACGCGCCTCGACGAAAGCCGCGACACCTCGCGCTACCTGGTCGGCCTCCTGGTGTTCCTCGGCCTGCTCGGCACCTTCTGGGGCTTGTTGAACACGATCGGCTCGATTCGCGAGACCATCGAATCGCTCGATCCCGGCACGGGTGATGCAGCCGCGGTGCTCGATTCCCTGAAGCAGGGCCTGTCGGCGCCGTTGGCCGGCATGGGCACGGCCTTCTCATCCTCGCTGTTCGGCCTGTCCGGTTCGCTGGTGCTTGGCTTCCTCGATTTGCAGGCGGGCCGCGCCCAGACACGCTTCTACACCGAGCTTGAGAACTGGCTGTCCTCGGTCACGGATCTCTCTTCCGACATCGTCGTCTCCGATCCGGCCAAGTCCGAACCGTCGGACGAAATCCGCCTGTTGTCGGAGCGGCTACGCAGCATGCAGGAGAATGGCGGCGGCTCCAATCCTCGTGTCGCCACCGCCATGGCCAATCTCGCCGACGGCATTTCCGGCCTGGTCAAGAACATGCGCTCCGAGCAGCAGATCATGCGCGACTGGGTCGAGGCCCAGTCCGATGAACAGAAGGCGATGCGCAACACGCTGGAAAAGATCGCCGACGCCCTGAAGAAGCCCGGGGTGCACTGACATGGCGCTTGCCAGGGGCCGGCGTACCGATCGCCGCATCGACTACTGGCCGGGCTTTGTCGACGCTTTGTCGACGCTGCTGCTCGCCATCATGTTCCTGCTCACCGTTTTCGTGTTGGCGCAGTTCCTGCTCGGCCGCGAAATCTCCGGCAAGGACACGGTGCTCAATCGTCTCAACTCGCAGATCAACGAACTGACCCAGCTTCTGGCGCTGGAGCGCTCGACGGCGCAGGACAAGGAGGATTCGCTCGCCAACCTGCAGGCGTCGCTGTCGGCGGCGGAGGCGGAAAAGAGCCGCCTCGAGCAATTGCTGGCGCAAGGTGCCGGCGCCGGCGACGCGGCCAACCAGCGTGCCGCGGAACTGGGCGGCGAACTCGACAACCAGCGCCAGATCAGCCAGCAGGCACTGAGCCAGGTCGAGATACTCAACCAGCAGATCGCCGCGCTTCGCAAGCAGATCGGAGCACTCGAGGACGCGCTCAACGTTTCGGAGGCCCGCGACCGCGATTCCAATACCAAGATCGCCGATCTCGGCCGCCGCCTCAACGTCGCCCTGGCGCAGCGCGTGCAGGAATTGAACCGCTACCGCTCCGACTTCTTCGGACGTCTGCGCGAGATCCTCGCCGACCGCGAGAACATCCGCATTGTCGGCGACCGTTTTGTCTTCCAGTCGGAAGTGCTGTTCCCGACCGGCTCCGAGGTCATCAACGATGCGGGCAAGGTCGAGATGAAAAAGCTCGCCGACGCCATCATCGAGTTGCAGAAGGAGATTCCGCCGGAGATCAACTGGGTGCTGCGTGTCGATGGCCACACCGACAACAAGCCGCTCTCGGGCACCGGCCGCTACCGCGACAATTGGGAGCTGTCGACGGCGCGTTCGACTTCGGTGGTCAAGTTCCTGATCGAGAACGGCGTGCCGGCCAACCGGCTGGTCGCCGCCGGCTTTGGCGAGTTCCAGCCGCTCGACCCTGCCGATACCGACGAGGCGCGCAACAAGAACCGCCGCATTGAACTGAAGCTCACCGAACGTTGAACCATCATCACGCGATGTCACGCGAATTTGTTCGACGGCTCAACTTTAGGGCGCAGACCGGTGTCGGCAAGGCCTGAAAAGATTATCTTTTTTTAATTCCACTTCGCGCCGGAGCGCTCCTAGCCTGCCGCCCAGGGCCGAGAACCGCCGGCGATGCCTCCCATCGCGACGCGACGGAACCCGACGGCCCGTGGCTGGAAGGCAGACGAAGGAACCGCTGCCTTTCCTCTTCTGGAGGAGACGCGACGATGCGCTCTTTTAACCCTACGCTCGGAACTGCGGCACTGACCGCATTCTTTATCGCCATTCCGCTCGCCGGCGCCTACGCCGCGGGCCATCACAAGGGCACTCTCGACGCGACGGATCCGACAGACATGACCGGCCCGCGTGTCGAGGCTCTCATGCAACAGGTTCAGG
Source organism: Mesorhizobium sp. GW821-FHT07A06 (assembly GCF_059419085.1). Lineage (NCBI taxonomy): Bacteria > Pseudomonadati > Pseudomonadota > Alphaproteobacteria > Hyphomicrobiales > Phyllobacteriaceae > Mesorhizobium > Mesorhizobium sp. GW821-FHT07A06. The sequence continues at coordinate 278,101 of NZ_JBWKRC010000005.1, read as the reverse complement.
GTGTCCGCCAGGGCATTGTCGACGCCAGGCAGGCCAACAACATCACCCCGGCCGTGGCGGAGCGCCTGGAAATGCGTACCGTCCGCATCAACCAGGCAGCCGAGAAGATAGCCGCGTCGGATCACGGCAGGATACCGGCCGCGCAATATCATGAGCTGCTGCGCCGGCTCGACAATGTCGACCAGCGGCTCAGGGTCGACACCGGCAGCGGCTTCCTCATGGGCGATGGTTCCGACGGCGGAACCTATCCGAACGGCTGAGGCCTCTGGAACGGTCCACGAGGAAGGGACCTCCTGGCGCCTTCGGGACCCCGATCCCGCGGGCGTCCTTTTTCCTCACCGGCCCAGCCCGCCTACCAACCAAGCCAGAGCGCGACCAGGGCGACCACCGCCGGCACGGTCTGGATGAACAGGATCTTGCGGCCGACCGTCGCCGCGCCATAGAGGCCGGCAATGGCCACGCACAACAGGAAGAAGACCTTGACCTGAAAACCGGCAGCGCCGAGGTAAAGCCCCCAGATCAGGCCGGCGGCAAGAAATCCGTTGTAGAGGCCCTGATTGGCGGCGAGCACCTTCGAGGCCTGCGCGAATTCGGGCGTCAGGCGGAATGTCTTGTGCCCACGCGGCGTGTCCCAAAGCACCATCTCGAGATAGACGATGTAAACATGGATCAAGGCCACCAGCCCGACCAGGATGTCGCCGATCATTTTGCTCCCCCTGCACGCGTTGCCGCAGCATTTCATGTGTGGCATCGCCTGCGCAAGGTGCCATCCGCCGGACGGTATCCAGAGCAATTCCAGCAAAGGCGCGCAGCGCTTTCCCCGGGGAATTGCATCAAAGCAATGAGTCGGTGCAGGGTGCCGTTTCCGTGAAACGCTGAACCGCTCCGAGGGTTGCCAACGCTTTTGCGTTGGTGTCTTTTCGCGCCGTCCTCAATCACGGAATCCGCCATGTCCTTTCAGAAACTCGACGACCTCGGCCACAAGCTCGAAGCGCTTGAGCATGCGCTGGCCATCCTCGGCGCCGACGAAGCGACACATATGGCCGTCGGCGGCGGTGAGAAGCGTGCGGAGGCAATGGCGGCGCTGGCCGGCATGTACCACACCAGGGCGACCGCACCGGAGATATCGGACTGGATCGCCGCCGCGGAAGGCGAGGCGCTCGACGACGAGCAGCGCGCGGCGCTCGGCGAACTGCGGCGGCAGTATACCAACCTGACCTGCCTGCCTGTCGAATTCGTCGAACGCCAGACGACGGCGCGCATGCGTTGCGAGCAGCTATGGCGCGACCTGCGCGCCAAGAACGATTGGGCGGGCTTCCAGCCTGCGCTCGAGGGTGTCGTGGCGCTGGTGCGCGAAGAGGCGGCTCTGCGCTCCGACGTGCTCGGCCTCGCCCCCTACGATGCGCTGATGGAGCAATTCGACCCCGGCAACCGCACCGCGGACATCACCCCTGTCTTCGCCGACCTGAAAGCCTTCCTCAAGGGATTCGTACCGGAGGCACTGGCGATCCAGGAGGCGCGGCTGCGCAAGCATCCGCTGAAGCCGCTTTCGGGTACCTATGCGATCGACAAGCAGCGCGAACTCGGCCTTGCCATGATGGCTGCGGTCGGTTTCGACCTGACGCACGGCTCGCTGTCGGTGTCGCACCATCCCTTCTGCGGCGGCGTGCCCAGCGACGTGCGCATCACCACCCGCTACAAGACGTCCGATTTCCTGTCGGCGCTGATGGGTGTGCTGCACGAGACCGGCCATGCGCTCTATGAACAGAACCTGCCGAAAGCATGGTCGCATTGGCCGCTGGGCAAGGCGCGCGGCATGGCCGTGCACGAAAGCCAGAGCCTCTTCGTCGAAAAGCAGATCGGCCGCAATCCCGCCTTCTGGCGCTGGGCGCTGCCGGTGGTGGAGAAGCATCTCGGCGAGGCCTGGTCGCTCGACGACCTTCTACCGCATGTGCATCGCGTCGAGCGCGGCCTGATCCGCGTCGACGCCGACGAGGTGACCTATCCCCTGCATGTCATCCTGCGCTACGAACTGGAGCAGGAGCTGGTCTCGGGCAGGCTGGAGGTGGCTGATCTTCCCGAAGCGTGGGACGCCAAGATGCGCGACTATCTCGGCCTTTCCACCATCGACAATCCGGCCGACGGGCCGATGCAGGACGTGCATTGGCCGGGCGCGGCCTTCGGCTACTTCCCGTCCTACACGCTGGGCGCGATGATGGCGGCGCAGCAATGGGCCGCGCTGACCAGGGAACACCCCTCCGCCGATGACGACCTGGCGAAAGGGAATTTCGCCGCCATCAACGACTGGCGCCGCGATAAGATATGGTCACAGGGGTCGCGCTGGTCGACACCGGACCTGCTCGAGCGCGCTACCGGCGAAAAGCTCAACGCCGTGTATTTCGTCAATCACTTGAAGCAGCGCTACGGCGGATGAAATCCGCCACCGCCATCCGGTTTCGGTGATTGGCGACAAGCGCCGGCGAACAGCAAGGCGACGAGGTATTCGCCGTCCGGCCACCGGGCTTCCACGTCTTGCGGGATCGCCTCGCTTTTCCATCACTGGTGGTATCCGGCGGTTGCTGCAAGACGCTCCGATCATGCGGGCGAACTGACCGCCATGCCGGAAATGCCTACTCCGCCGCGCCCCTGAAGGCGCTGGCGCCGGTCTCGAACTGCAGCTTGGCCAGCCTGGCATAGATGCCGCCCTTGGCGACAAGGCTCTGATGCGTGCCTTCCTCGACGATTCGGCCGCCATCCATGACGAGGATCCTGTCGGCCTTCAGCACCGTTGCCAGCCGGTGGGCGATGACGATTGTGGTGCGGCCCTGCATCAGCCGCTCCAGCGCCGTCTGCACCAGCGTCTCGCTTTCGGCGTCGAGCGCCGAGGTCGCTTCGTCGAGCAGCAGGATCGGCGCGTCGCGCAGGATGGCGCGGGCGATCGCCACGCGCTGGCGCTGGCCGCCGGACAGCGTCACGCCGCGCTCGCCGACCTGGCTGTCATAGCCATTTTCGAGCTTGAGGATGAATTCGTCGGCCAGCGCGTCCTTCGCGGCCGCCTCGATCTCGGCATTGCCGGCGCCCGGCCGGCCGAAGCCGATATTGTCGCGCGCGCTCGCCGCGAAAATGGTGACGTCCTGCGGCACGATGGCGATGCGCTCGCGCACCGAAACCGGATCGGCTTCGCGCACGTCGACGCCATCGATCAGGATCTTGCCGGTCTCTGGATCGTAGAAACGCAGGATCAGCGAAAACACCGTGCTCTTGCCGGCCCCGGAGGGACCGACGATGGCCACCGTCTCGCCGGGCATGACCTGAAAACTCAAGCCATGGACGGCGGCGCGGTCTGGCCTTGCCGGATAGGAGAAGGAGACGTCGTCGAAGACGATCGCGCCCTTGGCGATCGACGGCAGCGGCTTCGGATCGGCCGGCGCCTGGATCGCCGGCTTCTCGGCGAGGATTTCGGTCAGCCGTTCGGCGGCGCCAGCAGCCTGAGCCAGTTCGCCCCAGACCTCCGACAGCGCGCCGAGCGCACCGGCGGCGAACACCGAATAGAGCAGGAACTGGCCGAGCGTGCCTGGCGACAGATTGCCGTCGAGCACATCGCGCGAGCCGAACCACAGCACTGCCACGACAGACGAGAAGATGGTGAAAATGGCAAAGAAGGTGAGGAAGGAGCGTGCGAAGATCGAGGCGCGTGCAGCCTCGAAAGCAGCCTCCACCGCGCCCGAAAACCGCCCGGTGACCAGTTTCTCATTGGTGAAGGCCTGCAGCGTGCGCACCGCGCCGATCTGCTCGCTGGCATAGGCTGTCGCCTCGGCAAGCGTATCCTGCGCCTGCCTTGATTTGCGCCGCACCGAGCGGCCGAAGGCGACCAGGGGCAGCACGATGATGGGAATGGCTGCGATGACCAGGCCGGACAGTTTTGGGCTGGTGATGACCATCATTCCCACCGCGCCGAGGCCGAGGATGACGTTGCGCAGCGCGACCGAGGCGGTCGCGCCGACCGCCGATTTGACCTGCGTGGTATCGGCGGCGAGCCGCGACACGATCTCGCCCGACTGCGCGGTGTCGAAAAAGGCAGGCGACAGCGTCGTCACATGGGCAAAGACATCGCGCCTGATATCGGCAACGACGCGTTCACCCAGCGTGATGACGAAATAATAACGGCAGGCCGATGCCGCCGCCAGCATGGCGGCCATCGCCACCAGCGCGGCAAAGTATTCGGCAATGAAGGTGGTGCTGGAGGACGAGAAGCCGTGGTCGATCATGCGCCGTACGGCCAGCGGCAGCGCCAATGTCGTTGCCGCGGCGACGGCCAGCGAGATGAGGGCGCCGACGACCAGCGTGCGATATTGCGTGATATAGGGGAACAGGCGTCGGAGCGGCTTGAGCGAGCGTCGGCGCTCGTCTGCGCTGCTTGATTGCGCCATCTCGGTGTTTCCTCTAGCCGCTTCAGCTCTAGGCGTCGCAATATGCGCTTGCCGCGGCCTTGTGATTCAATTCCGCCTGATGTATAGGCTCGCCGACCGTTTTAGAAGCCGTGGCTCCTCAATAGCTGCGGCTTCGAGTTTTAAAAAGAGGCGCATCGACGCAGGCTTATGCCCGTCAGCCGCGCCGGCAAGCCAGGAACCGAGCCATGAAGAGCGCTATCCATCCCGACTACCACACCATCAAGGTCGTCATGACCGACGGCACCGAATACACGACCCGTTCGACCTGGGGCAAGGAAGGCGATACGATGAACCTCGATATCGACCCGACCACCCACCCGGCCTGGACCGGCGGCCAGCAGACCCTGCTCGACCGCGGCGGCCGCCTGTCGAAGTTCAAGAAGCGCTTCGAAGGTTTCGGCCTCTAAGCCGGACAAGCCCTTGCAGATCAAAGACCCGCCTTCGTGGCGGGTTTTTTGTTGACCAGTGCTCTCTTCTCCCCGTCACTATGCGGGGAGAAGGACGCAGTCGCAGGCGGTTTCGCTACCGATGCGGCAGAAACGCCAAAGTCGTCTCTACTCAGCCAGCAATTCCCGCAGCGCCATGCGCTTGTAGGCTGTGACCAGCCTGTCGCCCTCCTGTCGGTCGACGGAGATGGCCAGCCGTACCGCGGCCTCGCCCATTTGCCAAACCAGAAACGCCGTGGTTTCCAGGGCGACAGGGTCGGCGCCGGGACGTAGCCGTTTCAACACCGCGACAAGGAACTCCGCATTGGCCCGGCTGTCGGCGAGTTCGAGCTGGCGCAGCGCCTTGTCGGCTTGCGTGCCCGACCAGATGTCGCGCATCACCGGCTCGGCCAGGAACAGTCCGTAATAGATATCGACCAGATCGGAGAAAGCCCGTCGCAGGCCTTCGGCATCGCCTACATTGGCGAGTGCCGCTGAAATGCAGGCCTGGCTCTCGGCCGTGTAGCGCTCGGCCAGCGCCCAGATGATCGCCCGCTTGTCGGGAAAGAACTGGTAGAGCGAGCCGATCGACACCCCTGCCCGCTCCGCCACCTCGCCCATGCGCATGGCATCGCTGCCTTGCTCGGTGATCAGCGCCGAGGCTGCGGCCAGCATGCGTTCCACCCGCTCGCGGCTGCGCTGCTGGCTTGGCGCCCGCCGTGGCGAAGCGATCTGCTCGTTGGCCGGCGTGCCTTCCATGGACTGTCTCCAATAACGCATTCGGCACAATCGCCGGGGAAATGGCTTGACTCGCAAAATACGAGGGTTTATCACGTTTTGCAAATGTGAGGATTACTCATGTTTTAAAACGGAGGAAAACCACCATGACCGACACCAAACCAATCCTGATCCTCGGCGGCACCGGCAAGACCGGCCGCCGTCTTGCCGAGCGGCTGAAGGCGCGGGGCATTCCGGTACGGATCGGCTCCCGTTCCGGCACGCCGCGCTTCGATTGGGAAGCTCCGGCAAGCTGGGCTCCCGCACTTGAGGACGTCAGCGCGGTCTACATCAGCTACTATCCCGACATTGCCGTGCCGGGTGCTGCCGAAGTGATCGGTGCCTTCACCCGCCTTGCCGTGGGGCATGGCGTCCGCCGGTTGGTGCTGTTGTCGGGCCGCGGCGAAACGGAAGCCCAGCGCGCCGAAGAGATGCTGAAGGCTTCCGGGGCCGACTGGACGATCCTGCGCTGCGCCTGGTTCTCGCAGAATTTCAGCGAAGGCTTTCTCGTCGAGCCGTTGCTGGCGGGCGAGGTGGCACTGCCGGTCGGACCTGTCGGCGAACCCTTTGTAGACGTCGACGACATCGCCGACGCCGCCGAAGTTGTGCTGACCCAGCCCGGTCATATCGGTCAGCTCTATGAGCTCACGGGGCCGCGGCTTTTGAGCTTCGCCGAAGCGGTCGCCGAAATTGCCAAGGCGGCGGGACGCGATATCCGCTTTGTCAGAATCTCGCATGACGAGTTCACGAACGCCGTCGCCTCGCATGGACTGCCACCCGAATTCGTCTGGCTGCTCGATGAGCTGTTCACCCAGGTGCTCGACGGCCGCAACGAATCGCTCACCGACGGCGTCCAGCGCGTGCTTGGCCGGCCACCCAAAGACTTCTCCGCCTACGCAAGCGAAACCGCCGCTAGCCGAATCTGGAGCAACTGAGATGACCAAGCTTCTGCCCGCTCTCACCATCATTGCCGCGATCGGCTCGGGCCTCGTCGCCGGCGTATTCTTCGCCTTCTCCAATTTCGTCATGGCGGCGCTTGCCCGGCTGCCCGTCCCACAAGGCATCGCGGCGATGAACTCGATCAACGTCACGGTGATCACGCCGACTTTCATGACGGCGCTTTTCGGTACCGGCCTGCTCTGTCTGGTGCTTGTCGCCGCCGCCATCATGGGCTGGAGCCAGTCCGGCTCGTACTGGCTGCTTGCCGGCGCGGTGATCTACCTGATCGGCAACCCGATCGTGACCATGGTCTTCAACGTGCCGCTCAACGATGCGCTCGCCGCCGTCGACCCGGCCAGCAGCAACGGCGCCGCCGTGTGGGCTAACCATCTGAGCCAATGGGTGATGTGGAACCACGTCCGCACCGTCACCGCCATCGTGGCGATGGCCTGCTTTATCTTCGCGTTGCTCTAGAAAGCAATTCCAGGAAAAGTGTAGGCGGTTTTCCCGGGAGAGCGCCCAGCGCTTTCCCTTGGGAATTGCGTCAAACAAGGCAGTCGATGAAACGAAAAGACTTCAGGCGGGGTCTTTTTGCGCGTGCCCTTTTGACGTGTGGCCTTTGCGATCGGAATGACCGAGATCGCGATCCGGGTCGATCACGTCGCGCACCAGCTGCTTGAGCTTTGCCGCATCGGGAAAGCCGCCGTCGCGCTTGCGGTCCCAGACCAGCACGTCGTTGCAGGAGACGGTGAAGATCCCGCCGGTGCCGGGCACCAGCGTCACCTCGCCGAGGTCGGTGCCGAAGGTGGAGAGCAGCTCCTGCGCCATCCAGCCAGCGCGCAGCAGCCACTGGCACTGCGTGCAATAGGTGATGCGGATGGCGGGCAACGGCTTCTCGCTCATATCGGATTGAGCTCCGCTCATATCGGATTGAGCTCTGCTCATATCCCGCCGATCACGCCGCGCTGAGCTTGGCCAAGGTCTCGTCGTCGACCTCGAAATTGGCGTAGACGCTTTGCACGTCGTCGTCGTCTTCAAGTGTGGCGACCAGCTTCATCAGCGACTGTGCACGTTCCTCGTCGACCGGGACATTGGTCTGAGGCTGCCAGATCAGCTTCACCGATTCCGCCTCGCCGAGCGCGGTTTCCAGCGCTTTCGACACCTCGCCGAGATTCTCGAAGGCGCAATAGATCGTGTGGCCTTCCTCGTCCGATTCGACGTCGTCGGCGCCGGCTTCGATCGCCGCTTCCATGACCGTGTCGGCGCTGCCGGCCGATGCCGGATAGTAGATCTCGCCGACACGGTCCCACATGAAGGATACCGAGCCGGTTTCGCCCATCGCGCCGCCGGCCTTGGTGAAGGCGGCGCGCACATTCGACGCCGAGCGGTTGCGGTTGTCGGTCAAGGCCTCGACGATGACGGCGACGCCACCCGGGCCATAGCCTTCATAGCGCACAGCCTCGTAGTTCTCGGCATCGCCCATCGAGGCCTTGTTGATGGCGCGCTGGATATTGTCCTTCGGCATCGACACGGCCTTGGCGTTCTGGATCGCCAGCCGCAGGCGTGGATTCATCGATGGATCGGGCGTGCCGCTCTTGGCGGCAACGGTTATTTCGCGCGCCAGCTTGGAAAACATTTTCGACCGCACCGCGTCCTGACGGCCCTTGCGGTGCATGATGTTCTTGAACTGTGAATGGCCAGCCATGGCACCCCTGTCGTCTTCTCGGCTAGAGCATCCTGCAGCCAGGTGGATCACCTTGCCCTTCGCAACAATGCTCGAATTCAAAATTTCAGAGCGTCCCAGGTGCAACCCACGGAAGCACGGCGTTCTCTGTCGGAATGGCCGGCTTATAGATAAATCGGCTCAATTCGTCCAGCGCGCCGTGTTGCGGCGATCCCCTGCAACGCGTTATGCCTCCAGATCGGACTTCAGCCGGTCGATGATGCTGAGCGCATGGCCGGCATACTGACTGATCCAGCGGTCATGGATCTGCTTGATGGGCAGGGAATTGAGGTGGTTCCAGCGTTCGCGACCGTCGCGGCGCGCCACGATCAGCTCCGCCTCCTCCAGCACCTTGAGATGCAGCATGACGGTGCAGCGGTCGATGTCGGGAAAAGCATCGCACAGCATGCCGGTGGTCTTCGGCTCGTCCTTCAGCTGGTCCAGCATTTCGCGCCGGCGCGGATGCGCCAGCGCCTTGAAAACATTGTCGTCTTGCGATCGGCTTGACATGTTATATTTCTATAACATATCCTCGAACCTATCAAGCAAGGAGCTGTGGATATGTCCCTTGGATTTCGGGTTTCAGGACGCATTGGCAGGCCGGTCGCCGAAGTCTTCGACGCGGTCGTCAATCCGAAGAAGCTGAGCGGCTATTTCACCACCATCGGCGGCGCCAGCGCGCCGCTGGAAACCGGTATTGGCGTCGTCTGGTGGGGCAAGGTGCCGGTCGAGGTCGACGAGGTGGTCAAGGACAGCCGCATCGTGCTGCGCTGGGACGCCACCGATACCGACGGCAAGCCGGCCTACAAGACCCGCATCGAGATGAATTTCGAGCCGCTGGATGATGGCGGCACCTTCGTCACCATTGCCGAGAGCGGCTGGCGGGAAGGCGCGGTCGGCCTGAAGAAATCCTACCTCAACTGCGAGGGCTGGTCGCAGATGCTGGCCTGCATGAAGGCGTATGTCGAATACGGCATCAATCTGCGTGACGGCTATTACCGCAGCGAGATGAAGGGCGAACCCGCCAACGAGACCAATGTCTGAGCAGGCAAAGAAGGAGGCCCGTGATGATCAGAGTAACACCGTTCCTGATGTTCGAGGGCAAGGCCGAAGAGGCAATGACCCTCTATTGCGAGACCATTCCCGGCAGCAGCGTCGTTGACGTCACGCGCTATGGAGCCGGCGAGGACGGCCCGCAAGGAATGCTCAAACTGGCGCGCGTCTCCATCGCCGGCCTGGAGGTCACGGTCTACAACAGCCCCGTGCATCACGCCTTCACGTTCACGCCTTCGGTTTCGCTGTATGTGGATTGTTCCTCGGAGCAGGAATTGAACGCCATTGTCGAGGTCCTGGCAAAGGATGGCGGATTCCTTATGCCGCCGGACAATTACGGATTCAGCCGCCGGTTCGCCTGGCTGAACGACCGGTTCGGCGTCTCCTGGCAGATCAATCTGCCATAACCGCCTTAGGGCCGAGGGGACCGGCAGCACCTGAACACACGGAGCCAGCAATGACCCCAAGGATAACCGGCGGCATCAACATCGCCATGAAAGTGCCGCCTCATCAGTTCGAGGCAACGGTCGCCTTTTACCGCGACGTCATCGGCCTGAAGCCGTTCACCGCCAAGGCACCCGCCATCGGCTTCGAGCTCGGCTCTGTCAGGCTGTGGATCGACGAGGCGCCGATGCTGAGCCAGGCCGAGGTGTGGCTGGAACTTTTCACCGACGATTTTGCCGCCGCCGCCGCGCACCTCGCCGGAGCCGGCGTCGTGCGTTGCGATGCCATCGAACCGTTGGGGCAGGCTTTCCGTGGTGGCTGGATCACCAATCCCGCCAACATTATTCACATGGTGCGTGAACCCGATGCCTGGTGAGCACCGAGCTTGAAAGGAAATCACCATGGACATTCATGACACGCCAACGGCCGAAGCAGGCATGCTGATCCGGCGACCGGTCGCCGAAGTCTTCGAGGCTATCGTCGATCCGGCCATCACCACCAAATTCTGGTTCACCCACGGCAGCGGCCGGCTGGACAGCAGCAAGGAGGTTCGCTGGGAATGGCGCATGTATGGCGTCTCGACGACAGTCCATGTCAGCGAGATCGTCCGGGACGAGAAAATCGTCATGACATGGAGCGACCCGCCGACCACGGTGGTCTGGACGTTCATCGCGATGCCTGACGAAGCGACCTTTCTGGAGGTCCATAACTTCGGTTTTGCCGGCACGGGCGACGAACAGGTGAAAGAAGCGATCGGCTCGACCGGCGGCTTCACACTGGTGCTGGCTGGCGCCAAGGCCTGGCTGGAGCAGGGCCTGACGCTGGGCCTGATCGGCGACCGTCATCCGAAGGGTGCGCCGGGACATTAGCCCGTCCCGGCGCGCCAGCCTCAATGCCCGTCGCCGGATTTCGCTTTCTTGCGCCGCCGTGCCAGCATGTTGAGCCCCTCGACCAGCGCCGAGAAACCCATCGCCGCGTAGATGTAGCCCTTCGGCACATGGTAGCCCATGCCATCGGCGATCAGTGTCATGCCGATCATCAACAGGAAGCCCAGCGCCAGCATGACGATGCTGGGGTTGCGGGCGATGAAATTGGCCAGCGGCCCCGCCGCCAGCATCATCACGGTGACGGCCACGATCACCGCGATGTACATGATGGCGATCTCGTCGGTCATGCCGACGGCGGTGATGATGGAATCGATCGAGAAGACCAGATCGAGCAGCAGGATCTGGAAGATGGCGCCGGCCAGCGAGATCTTGAGCGTCTCGCCCAGCATCGTGTCCTGATGGTCGTCCGGGTCGACGGTATGATGGATTTCCTTTGTCGCCTTCCACACCAGGAACAGGCCGCCGGCGATCAGGATAAGGTCGCGCCAGGAGAAGCCATGGTCGAATGCGGTGAACACCGGCGTCGTCAGCTGGACGATGACCGAAATAGTGGCCAGCAGCACCAACCGCATGACCAGTGCCGCCGATATGCCGAGCCGGCGGGCGCGGGCCCGTTGCGCTTCCGGCAGCTTGTTGGTGAGGATCGAGATGAAGATCAGATTGTCGATGCCGAGCACGATCTCGAGCACCACCAGGGTCAGCAACGCGACCCAGGCCGTTGGATCGGATACAAAGTGAAAATGCGGCGCCAGGAACTCAATGAGCTGCATGGAGGTCGTCCCCTCTACGATCTAGAGCAGTGTCGCCGGCAGTTAGGTACTACAAACCTCTATATCAATGTCACGACCAGAAAGACGGAGCCGTTTCTTCAAGTCTTGGCCCGCGACGAAACGGCGCGATCTTTTCTGTCAGGCCCGTACGGTCGGAAATAGTCACGCCGACACCGCACAATGTTGCAGGTCCAGTCGCAGCCTCGAACCGGCCTTTCGGCACTTTCGACAGGAACCGGTTGAGCGGCTCCTCCTTGTCCATGCCGAGCGAGGAATCATAATCGCCGCACATGCCGGCGTCGGAAATGTAACCCGTGCCGCCGTTGAGGATCTGATGATCGCCGGTCGGCTGGTGGGTATGGGTGCCGACGACGAGGCTGGCGCGGCCGTCGACGAAATGCGCGAAGCACATCTTCTCCGAGGTCGCTTCGGCGTGGAAGTCGATGACCACCGCATCGGCCTGCTCGCCGAGCGGACAGGCGGCAAGCTCGCGCTCGCCAGCCTGGAACGGATCGTCGAGCTCCGGATGCATGAACACCCGGCCCATGATGTTGGCGACCAAGACCCTGGCCCCGCTCCTGGCGATATAGACGCCGGATCCGCGCCCCGGCGTGCCCCTGGGAAAATTGGAGGGGCGCAGGAAGCGCTCTTCGCGCGGCGCGAAGGCGAGCGCGTCGCGCTGGTCCCAGACATGGTTGCCCGTGGTCACGACATCGGCGCCGGCCGCGATCGTCTCGCGAAAGATCTCCTCGGTGATGCCGAAACCGCCGGCGGCGTTCTCACCATTGACGATGACAAAGTCGAGTTTGAAATCCGAGATCAGGCCAGGCAGTTGTTCCCACACCGCCGTGCGTCCCGTTTTTCCAACCATGTCTCCGAGGAAGAGAAGTCTCATATGATCCCGCACCGAAAGTCAGCGAAGCAAAAGCTGCATGACATCCGCGAAAAGATCATGCCTCCATTATCTACAATTTCGGCGCGAAGCGGCGCAACCCGTTCTCTGTGAGTATTTCCGGGATGACGACGTCGTGAGGCTCATCCGGAACCTGCGGAACTTCCTGGCAGTCGAAGGCGATGCCGATCAGACGGGGCGTGTGCCCCTTGTCGACGAGCTTCGCGATGGCGCGGTCGTAGTAGCCGGCGCCATAGCCGATGCGGTGGCCGCGCGCATCGAACGCGGCGAGTGGCACAAGCATCACTTCGGGATCAAGCACCTCGGCCTCTTCATGGGGCCCAACCGTGCCGAAGCCCATGTCCACCATCGGCGCGCCGCGAACCAGCTCGCGAAAGACGATCGTGGTCTTGTCGAGAATGGCCGGCAGGCAAAGTCTCGCGCCCTTTTCGCGCAAGGCGAACATCAACGGCCTGACGTCGACTTCCGAACGCATCGGCCAGAAGCCGGATACGATCTGGCCGGGCTCGATAGCGAGATGATCGCGCGCCGTCTCGGCCATTTCGAGCGCTGCCTCGACCCGCCAGAATTCATCGAGCGCGTCGCGGCGTCCAAGCGCTTCGCGCCGCAGCTGTTTTTTCAGGTCTTTGAGAGATGTCATGCGCGGACGATAGAAAAGGCCGGATAGGGATGGCGTTTTAGGAGCGACGTTTTCTACCGCACCATCCACCGGAACGCATGGGCGCATGCGGGAAGTGACGATCCACGCAACCGGTGGAGAGAGCGATCCCGGGAACCTACAAAGTAGGTGGGCGCCGTGTGAGAAAACCCACGGGTCTTCCCAGGGACAGCTCCCTAAGGATCGTTAAGGCCCCGGGGAAAATGTTCTCCTGCCGGGAAGCGCAGACCGTCACATCCAATATAGGCCGATGGTCCCCTAAGCGCCAGAGAGCTGCCACTCTTTCCGTGCCGGGCTCGCGACGTCGCATCGCCGCCCCACTCTTGCGCAGGCCGAGCCGCCTCCTTACGGTCGCCCGGAATGAACGAAGGAGCAAAAATGCGTTTCGAAGGCACGGCGGCCTATGTCGCCGACAAGGACCTGATGGTGGCCGTCAACGCGGCGATCGCGCTGGAACGGCCCCTGCTGGTCAAGGGCGAGCCCGGCACCGGCAAGACCGAGCTTGCCCGCCAGGTGGCATCAGCCCTCGGCCTCGACCTCATCGAATGGCACGTCAAATCGACGACGCGGGCGCAGCAGGGTCTTTACGAGTACGACGCCGTGTCGCGGCTGCGCGACAGCCAGCTCGGCGATGCCAGGTTCAACGACATCAAGAACTACATCAAGCGCGGCAAGCTGTGGGAAGCGTTCGCGGCCGGCAAGAAGGTCGTGCTTTTGATCGACGAGATCGACAAGGCCGACATCGAATTCCCCAACGACCTTCTGCAGGAACTCGATCGCATGGAGTTCTTCGTCTACGAGACCGGCGAGACCATACGCGCCGCCGTCCGCCCCATCGTCATCATCACCTCCAACAACGAGAAGGAGCTGCCAGACGCCTTCCTGCGCCGCTGCTTCTTCCATTACATCCGCTTTCCCGACGTCGACACGCTGCACAGGATTGTCGACGTCCACTATCCCGGCATCAAGCAGAACCTGGTGCGGGCGGCCCTCACCCAGTTCTACGAGATCCGCGAGGTACCGGGGCTGAAGAAGAAGCCTTCGACCTCCGAGGCGCTCGACTGGATCCGCCTGCTGGTCGCCGACGACATCGCGCCCGAGGACTTGCGCGCCGACCCCAAGAACGCGCTGCCCAAACTGCATGGCGCGCTGCTGAAGAACGAACAGGACGTCCATCTGTTCGAGCGGCTGGCCTTCATGGCCAGAAGGCAGCAATAGGCAGGCCGCGACAGCGCTTTTCCCTGCTGTGGACCGTTGCTGCCGGCAGGACAGGAAGGCAGCTTCGGCCAGAACCCTTCGGAGGAATGAAATGTCTGAGATTATCGTCCGCCCGCTCGCGCAGTCCGACCACGCCGACTGGAAGCGCCTGTGGACCGACTACCTCACCTTCTACGAAACCAAGCTGCCGGAAGAAGTCTACGCCGTCACCTGGAAGCGGCTGTTCACGGCAGGCGAATTCGAGCCGAAGGGTTTTATCGCCACGCTCGACGGCAAGGCGGTCGGCCTCACCCACTATCTCTACCACCGCTCAGGCTGGTCGGAGAAAAACAACTGCTATCTGCAGGACCTGTTCGCCGACCCGGACGTGCGCGGCAAGGGCGTCGGTGCGGCGCTTATCAAGGCGGTGAAGGACGCGGCGGAAAAAATCGGCGTCAAGAATGTCTACTGGATGACGCACGAAACCAACACCACCGCGCGCAAGCTCTATGACCATGTCGCGCGTCGCACCGGCTTCATCGAGTATGATCTGCTATAGATAGAAGATGTTCATCCCCTTCTTTCTTGAGCTGAAGGCAGCGCGTGTTCCCGTTTCGCTGCGGGAATATCTGTCGCTGCTGGAAGGATTGGAAGCCGGGCTGGTCGACTATGACATCGAGGGTTTTTATTACCTTGCCCGCGCCGCTCTGGTGAAGGACGAGCGCCATATCGACCGCTTCGACCAGGTGTTCGCGCATGTCTTCAAGGGCATCGAGGCGCTGGGCGGACCGGATGCGGTCGACGTCGCCAATATTCCCGAGGAATGGCTGCGCCGACTCGCCGAAAAACACCTGACCGAAGAAGAGAAAAAGCTGGTCGAGGCGCTCGGCGGCTTCGAAAAGTTGATGGAGACCTTGAGGCAAAGGCTCGAGGAGCAGAAGGGCCGCCACCAGGGCGGCTCGAAATGGATCGGCACCGGCGGCACCTCACCTTTCGGCGCCTACGGCTATAATCCCGAAGGCGTGCGCATCGGCCAGCACGAAAGCCGCAACCGCCGCGCCGTGAAGGTGTGGGACAAGCGCGAGTTCCGGAATTTCGACGATGCCGTGGAACTCGGCACCCGCAACATCAAGATCGCGCTGAAGCGGCTGCGCCGCTGGGTGCGCGACGGCGCCGAGGAGGAATTCGACCTGCCCGGCACCATCCACGCCACCGCCGAGCACGGCTATCTCGACGTGCAGACGCGGCCCGAGCGGCGCAATGCCGTGAAACTGCTGATGTTCTTCGATGTCGGCGGCTCGATGGACGACCATATCAAGAGCGTGGAGGTGCTGTTTTCGGCGGCACGAGCCGAATTCCGCCAGCTCGAATATTTCTATTTCCACAACTGCCTCTACGAAGGCGTGTGGAAGGACAACCGGCGCCGCCATGCCGAGGTGATTTCGACCTTGGACCTGCTCCACAAATACGGTCCGGACTACAAGGTGATCGTCGTCGGCGACGCCTCGATGAGCCCCTATGAAATCGCCCACCCGGGCGGTTCGGTCGAGCACTGGAACCCGGAGGCCGGAGCCGTCTGGCTCGGCCGCCTGCTGCAGCAATGGCCGAACGCGGTATGGCTCAATCCGGAGAACCAGAAGAACTGGGGCTACACCCATTCGATCGCGATGATCCGCGACATCTTCGGCGGCCGCATGTTCCCGCTGACGCTGGCCGGGCTTGAAGCCGCGACGAAGCAGCTTTCTCGGAAACATTGATCTTGTCGAAAGTCCGCCGCTGGGCGAACCTGTAACAAATGCCTATGTTGATGCGGATATGAGCTGCAACCAATAACGAGCCGCCAAGGCTGAGGAGATCAAATGGACACCCACACCTACCCTGTCACCCGCACCGATGCCGAATGGCGCGCCCGGTTGACGCCGGAGCAGTATGCGGTCATGCGCAACCACGGCACCGAGCGTCCCGGAAGCTGTGCCCTTCTCCACGAGAAGCGCGCCGGCACCTTCTTCTGCGTCGGATGCGACCAGCCGCTGTTCGAATCCAAGCTGAAGTTCGAAAGCGGCACCGGCTGGCCGAGTTTCAACGACCCGGTACCGGGTTCGATCGAGACCACGGTCGACCGCAGCTACGGCATGGTCCGCACCGAATGCCACTGTGCTCGCTGCGGCAGCCATCTCGGCCATGTCTTCGAGGACGGCCCGCCGCCGACCGGCCTGCGCTACTGCATCAACGGCGTGGCGCTGACCTTCGAGCCCGCGGCCTGAACGATATCCTGCAGCTTTCGGCAAGGGCGGCTTCGGCCGCCCTTTTCGTACGCGCTCAACTGACTATCGCCTCAGACGACAACCGTCGCGATCAGCCAGAGCGCCGAGCCCAGCATCATCAACAATGCCTTGGCGCCTGATGTCTCGGCCGTCCGCCAGACCGCGATGGTGAGAAAGATGTTGTAGGGCACCGGTGCGAAATGCACCGCCAGCACGAGGCCGAGCGGCATCTTCAGCCCCAGCAGGATCAGCGCTGCCGCGGACGATGAAATGCTGATCCCCGTCCCGACCATCAGCATGTCGCGCCAGAACAGCCGGTCGATCGGCACCTGGCCAAGCCAACGCGAGCGGAAGAAGGACCTGACGCCGTCCTGGGACACCGGCGCCCTACCCCTGCCCGAGCACTTCGGCGACGGCGCGCTCGACACGCGAGCATTCGGTCACCAGCCAGTCGGTCATCGCCGGCCAGTTATCCTCGGCAAAGCAATTGACCCGCCACATCGAATTGATGCCGAGGCCCTCGCAGCTTTGTTCCGGCCGGAGCTTCAGCCTGGCTTCGATCGCCGGTTGGAACGGCTTCAGCCGTGACCAGCTGTGCGTCGCGCCGAACTTCTCGTTGCGGCCGAAGAAGACGCCGACATGGTTCTGCGCCGGCGCGACATACATGGAAATGACCAGGGCGAAGTCGGGCAACCCGCGCTGCCAGAACCAGGGCCCGCGCCGTGCCAGCCGGGCTCTTTCTTCCGGATGCCGCTCAGCGAACAGCGTCCAGAAGCCGCGATGGCGGAATTCCGAGGCGCGGCGGCCGCCGAAGTCGAATTCGCTCATGGTTCAAACCATATCTCCTGCAGGCGCATCGGGCTCCGGGCGGCCAAAGCAATTCCAGGAAACGTGTGAAACGCTTTCCCCTGGGAATTGCGTCGACAAAGAGATAGGGCAGTTCGCCGTTTCCGCGAAACGGAGAACGCTCTGGTCCTACTCCATGCCGAGCGCGGCCATGTACAGATCGAGGATGGCGTCCTCTTCCTGGCGTTCGGCCTGGTCCTTCTTGCGCAGACGGATGATGGTGCGTATCGCCTTGGTGTCGAAGCCGGTGCCCTTGGCTTCCGCGAACACTTCCTTGATGTCGTCGGCGATCGTCTTCTTTTCTTCCTCGAGCCGCTCGATGCGCTCGATGAGGGCACGCAGCTGGCCGGCGGCAACAGTCTGGCTGGTCTCGGTGATATCGTCGGCCATGTTCTTCTCCAAGGATTGTTTCTGTGCCGCGACTCGCAAAGTTGCCGGCAGCGAATTTCAGCGGTTCGATGCCCGACCGGGGGCGGCGGGTCAAGCCGTTATCGAACAGCTCGCCAAGGGCTGCCGACAGAAGCCGACAGCCTGCCCGCGCTTTCGCGAGCCTTCAGTTGAAGGCGATCAGCAGATCCTTGGCATCGATCTGGTCGCCGGCCTTGACCAGCACCTCGGCGACGGTACCGTCGCGCTCGGCATGCAGAGCTGTCTCCATCTTCATGGCTTCGATGGAGAGCAGCACGTCACCCGCCTTCACCGCCTGGCCGGTCGTGACGGAAAGGGCGGAGACCACGCCCGGCATCGGCGCGCCGACATGCGCCTCGTTGCCCGGCTCGGCCTTGCGCCGGGCCTTGGCGGCGGAAGCGCCATGCGCCCGGTCAGGCACCTTCACGCGACGCGGCTGGCCGTTGAGTTCGAAGAACACGGTGACCATGCCCTTCTCGTCGACATCGCCGATGGCGAGGCAACGCACGACCAGCGTCTTGCCTTTCTCGATGTCGATAAAGATCTCGTCTTCGGATTTCATGCCGTAGAAATAGGTTGGCGTCGGCAGGACGCTGACCGGGCCGTAGGTCTCTTGCGCGCCGGCAAAGTCGGTAAAGACCTTCGGATACATGAGCCACGAGGCGAACTCGTATTCCGACAGCTTGCGCTCCAGCTTCTCCTCGATTTCCTTGCGGCTGGCCTTGAGGTCGGCCGGCTTGAGCAGCGATCCGGGCCGCGCCGTGATCGGCTTGTCGCCCTTCAGCGCCTTCTTCTGCAGCGCCGCCGGCCAGCCCCCCGGCGACTGGCCGAGATCGCCGCGCAGCATCGAGACGACCGAGTCCGGGAAGGCGATATCCCTGGCCGGATTCTCGACATCGGCGACAGTCAAGTCCTGGCTCACCATCATCAGCGCCATGTCGCCGACGACCTTGGACGACGGCGTCACCTTGACGATGTCGCCGAACATCAGGTTGACGTCATGATAGGTCTGCGCCACCTCGTGCCAGCGTGTCTCTAGTCCGAGCGAACGCGCCTGTTCCTTGAGGTTGGTGAACTGTCCGCCCGGCATTTCGTGCAGGTAGACTTCCGAAGCCGGCCCTTTCAGGTCGCTTTCGAAGGCGGCATACTGGTTGCGCACCGCTTCCCAGTAGAACGAGATCTTGCGGATCCATTGCGGATCGAGGCCCGGGTCACGCTCGGTGCCCTTCAGCGCCTCGACGATCGACCCCAGGCAAGGCTGCGATGTGTTGCCGGAGAAGGCATCCATCGCCGCGTCGATGGCGTCGACGCCGCTCTCCACCGCCGCCAGCACGGTCGCCGCCGACAGGCCCGACGTGTCATGGGTATGGAAATGGATCGGCAGGTCGGTGGCCTCGCGCAGCGCCTTGAACAGCACGCGCGCCGCCGCCGGCTTCAGCAGCCCGGCCATGTCCTTGACGGCGATGATGTGGGCGCCGGCTGCCTGCAGTTCGCTCGCCAGCCCGACATAATATTTCAGGTCGTACTTGGCCCGCGCCGGGTCGAGAATGTCGCCGGTGTAGCACATCGCCGCTTCGATCAGCTTGCCCTCGGCGCCGACGGCGTCCATGGCGACGCGCATATTCTCGACCCAGTTCAGGCAATCGAAGACGCGGAACAGGTCGATACCGCCGCTCGCCGCCTGCTTGACGAAATGCTGCACGACATTGTCGGGATAGTTGGTGTAGCCAACACCGTTGGCGCCGCGCAGCAGCATCTGCAGCAAAAGGTTGGGGGCCGCCTCGCGCACCAGCGAGAGCCGCTCCCACGGATCCTCGGTGAGGAAGCGCATGGCGACGTCGAAGGTGGCACCGCCCCAGCATTCGAGCGACAGAAGCTGCGGCAGGGCGCGCGCATAGGTGCCGGCGATGCCGGCGATGTCGTGTGTGCGCACGCGCGTGGCCAGCAGCGACTGGTGGCCGTCACGCATCGTCGTGTCGGTGACCAGCACCTCTTTCTGTTCGCGCATCCAGGCGGCGAATTTCTCCGGCCCGAGCACGTCGAGCTTCTGCTTGCTGCCGCCGGGCACATTGCCGTTGAGGTAAGGTACGACCGGTGCGGCCGCATCGGCCTTCGGCATCGGCCGGCCGCGCGTCTCGGGATGGCCATTGACGCTGACATCGGCCAGGTAGTTGAGCAGCTTGGTCGCGCGGTCCTGGCGCTTGACCTGCTGGAAAAGCTCCGGTGTCGTGTCGATGAACTTGGTCGTATAGGAATTGTCCGCGAAGCTCGGGTGGTTGATGATCGCTTCGAGGAAGGTGAGGTTGGTGGCGACGCCGCGGATGCGGAATTCGCGCAGCGCGCGGTTCATGCGGGCAATCGTCTCGGCCGGTGTTGGCGCCCACGCCGTCACCTTCTCCAGCAGCGGATCGTAGAAGCGGGTGATGACCGCGCCTGAATAGGCGGTGCCGCCATCGAGGCGGATGCCGAAGCCGGTGGCACCGCGATAGGCGGTGATGCGGCCATAGTCCGGAATGAAATTGTGCTCGGGATCCTCGGTGGTGATGCGGCACTGCAGGGCATGGCCATTCAGCCTGATGTCCCTCTGCGCCGGCACGCCCGATTGCGGTGTGCCGATGGCGAAGCCGTCGAGGATGTGTATCTGCGCCTTGACGATGTCGATGCCGGTCACCTGCTCGGTGACGGTATGCTCGACCTGGATGCGCGGATTGACCTCGATGAAATAGAATTTTCCGGTATCGGCATCCTGCAGGAACTCGACCGTGCCGGCACCGATATAGCTGGTTTCGCGCGCGATCTTCAGCGCATGGCCGCAAAGCTCCTCGCGCTGCGACATTTCGAGATAGGGAGCGGGCGCCCGTTCGACGACCTTCTGGTTGCGGCGCTGGATCGAGCAGTCGCGCTCGAACAGGTGCACGACATTGCCGTGCGTGTCGCCAAGCACCTGCACCTCGACATGGCGGGCGCGTTCGATCAGCTTTTCGAGATAGACCTCGTCCTTGCCGAAGGCGGCCTTGGCCTCGCGCTTGCCTTCCGTGACTTCGCGGGCGAGATCGGCCTCGGACCGAATGGCGCGCATGCCGCGTCCACCGCCGCCCCACGAGGCCTTCAGCATCACCGGATAGCCGATCTCCTTGGCCAGTTTCTTGACCGCCTCCATATCGTCCGGCAACGGATCCGTGGCTGGGATCACCGGCACGCCGACCTCGATGGCGAGGTTGCGCGCCGCGACCTTGTTGCCAAGGCGGCGCATCGTGTCCGGCTTCGGGCCGATGAAGGTGATGCCGGCTTGCGCGCAGGCTTCGGCGAATTCGGGGCTTTCGGACAGCAGCCCGTAGCCCGGGTGAATGGCATCGGCGCCTGAAAGCCTGGCGACGCGGATCACTTCCTCGATCGACAGATAACTCTCGATCGGCCCCATGTCCTTGTTGAGATGCGGGCCGCGCCCGACCTGGTAGCTTTCGTCGGCCTTGAAGCGGTGCAGCGAATATTTGTCTTCCTCGGCCCAGATCGCCACGGTTTTGAGGCCCAGTTCGTTGGCCGCGCGAAAGACGCGGATGGCGATTTCTGACCGGTTGGCGACGAGGATCTTCGTGATTGCCAAGGACTGGGCTCCAGTAGCGGAAGGGACGGGAAATCGGTGCAATGATTAGCGTGAAAATGCTGCAGTGCAAACAAAATCAATGCTGATTTAAACCGATTTAAATCAATTATCCGGCCAACACTCGCACGCCTTGGCCCGAACCGGCGGAACAAGGGCGACAATTCCAATCCTGGATGCGCTCTGGCCCGGCCAAGAAGAAGGTCATCGGTCGCTGCGGAGCGCCAAAGAAAATGCCCGGCGCAACGCGCCGGGCATCATGGATATCAGACTGCTGGAGCAGCTTATTTCGGGAACCAGGAATACTTTCCGTCGTCCTTCTTCTTCCACTCGTACATGATGTAGCCCGGCAGCTTCGGGTCGCCCTTGGCGTCATAGGCAAGATCGCCCAGAACGGTCGGGTACGGTCCGTTTTCATGCAGTGCCTTGGCAACAGCCTGCGGGTCGTTCGACTTGGCGTTGGTGGCAGCCTCGGCGATCGCCTGCACGGCGGCATAGGCGTAGAGCGTGTAGGCTTCAGGCTCGAAGCCCTGCGCACGGAACTTCTCGACGAGTTCCTTGTTGGCCGGGATCAGGCGCGGGTCGGGGCCGAACGTGTTGAGCGTGCCGGCGACGGCGTCGCCCGCGATCGCGGCAAGTTCGTCGGTGACGATGCCGTCACCCGACATCAGCGTGGCCTTGAGGCCCTGGTCCGCGGACTGGCGGATGATCAGGCCGGCTTCGGTGTGCAGGCCACCCCAGTAGATCAGGGTAACGCCGGCTTCCTTCATCTTGGCGATGAGCGCCGAGAAGTCCTTGTCGCCGACATTGACGCCTTCATACATCACTTCCTTGACGCCGGCGGCATTCATCGCCTTCTTGGTTTCGTCGGCGAGGCCCTGGCCGTAAGGCGTCTTGTCGTGCACGACGGCGACCTTGGCATCCTTGAAATTCGCCGCGATATAGGCGCCGGCGATGCCGCCCTGCTGGTCGTCGCGTCCGCAGGTACGGAACACGTTCCACAGGCCACGCTCGGTGAACTTCGGATTGGTCGCGGCCGGCGTGACTTCGACGATGTTGTTTTCAGCGTAGACTTCCGAGGCCGGGATCGAGACGCCCGAGTTGAAGTGGCCGACCACGAACTTGACGCCGTCGCCGACGAACTTGTTGGCGACCGAGATACCCTGCTTCGGATCGGAGACGTCGTCGCCGACTTCGAGCTTGATCTGCTCGCCATTGATGCCGCCCTTGGCATTGATTGCGGCGACGGCCGCTTCGGCGCCCTTCTGCAGCTGTGCGCCGAAGGCCGCGTTCGGACCGGTGATCGGACCGGCGACGCCGAACAGGACATCAGCCCACGCATTGCCGCTGAACGCGACCAGCGCGGTCAGGGCAACGGCGGACAAAAGTGACTTTTTCATTTAAACGCTCCCATTAACGGAGTGGGCGTGGATGAAGCTTTCATGCGATGCCCACCCTTATCGCAGAAAGCATAGTTTGCCGATTTTCAGGCACTTGTCACGCCGATTCATCCCTGACGCGGCGTTATTGATGAGCCTCAACCTTTCGGTTTCCAGCTCAAGATTGAAGCTCTTTCGTAGAGCCAATTATACTGTGTGACCATCTGGTTGGTTCGTGTGTATTGATAGCCGACGAAGCCCAGTATCATCAGTACGATGGTGTCGACGATATAGTAATGCAGCGAGAACATCGTGCCGTTGAACAGCGCATGGTGGATGAAGCGGATGCCGATGCCGAGCCCGAGCACATAAGCGAACAGCTGGATGAAGCTGCGCCATGTCTGGGCGCTGGCCTTGCCGGTCATCCAGGCTGCCCAGCCGCCGAGCAGGCAGGTGACGAAGAAGAACTGCCAGATCGACGGTTCCTCATAGAGAATGCCTTGCATGGTGAGGACTCCTGAAACTCAGTGATGTCCGCCTTCGAGATAGGCGGCGCGCACTTCCGGATTGGCGAGCAGTTCCTTGCCTGTGCCGCTCATCGTCACATTGCCGTTGACCATGACATAGCCGCGCGTGGCGAGCTTCAGCGCGCCGAAGGCGTTCTGCTCGACGAGGAACACGGTCAGCCCTTGGGTGCGGTTCAATTCGCGGATGGCATCGAATATCTGCTTGACGATCAGCGGCGCCAGCCCCAGCGACGGCTCGTCGAGCAGAAGCAGTTTCGGCCGCGCCATCAGCGCGCGTCCGATCGACAGCATTTGCTGCTCGCCGCCCGACAGCGTGCCGCCGCGCTGGGCGATGCGCTCCTTCAGCCGCGGGAACAACGTGAACACCTTCTCGACGTCCTCGTCATAGTGCTTGAGGTTGTCGAGGCTGGCGCCCATTTGCAGGTTTTCCATCACCGTCATGCGCGGGAAGATGCGCCGGCCTTCGGGTGATTGCGCGATGCGCATGCGCGCGATTTCGTGCGTCGGCATCTGGGTGATGTCCGTGCCGGCGAAGGTGATGGTGCCCGTGCGGGCGCGCGGAGCCCCAAAGATGGTCATCATCAGCGTCGACTTGCCGGCGCCGTTGGCGCCGATCAGCGCCACGATCTCGCCCTCATTGACGGAGACATCGACGCCGTTCAGCGCCCGGATGTTGCCGTAGTAGGTCTCAACGCCCTTGATATCGAGCAGCCTTGTCCCGGCCATTATTTGCCCCCTCCACGCTTGCTCGACACAGGTTTGGCCGCCGCCTTCCCCGAAGCCGCATTTGCGGTCTTCGAAGCCGCACTGGCACTCTTTGCCGAAGCATGGCTGGTCGCCACCTTGCCCGCGTCGACACGGCGCGAGAATTCCGTATCCTTGCCCCGACCGAGCAGCTTGGCCTGCTTGACCCACTCCTCGCGCGCTATGCGCCCGTCGAAGGCGAGATAGGCTTCGGCCGCCTCGACATCGGCCTTCTTCCAGGCGCCGATCTGGTCGAAGTGGAAGATGCCGTGTTCGTTGAGCTTCTTCTCGTTGACCGTGCCGATGCCCTTGATGCGGGTCAGATTGTCCGCCTTGCCGCCGCGAGGGGCGGCAAGGCGGTTCGAAATGCCTTCAGCCTTCGCCGCGGGCGCCTTGGCGGCGGTTTTCTTCGGTGCGGCCTTCGTCGCTCCGGCCTTCGCGGCCGGCCTTGATGGTGTCCCGACCGGTTTGCTCGCCACGGTGGCCGCGCGGGCATCGACCTGCGCCGCCTTCGAGGCGCCCTTCGACACAGTGACGCGCTCGCCGTCGCTGTGTCCGACGGTGTCGGTCACCGGTCCTGCCAGGTAGGACGACGATGTCCCCGGGCCATGCGCGGCATCCGGTCCAATGTCGAGCTGCTCGATGACGTCCTCGTCGCCGACCTCGGTCAGCACGGTCTCGACCTCCTCGTCGTCAACGCCGAGATAGGCGGCGATGACGCGCGGGTCGGTGCGCACCGACTGCGGATTGCCGTCGGAGATCTTGCGGCCGTATTCAAGCACCACGACGTGGTCGGAAATCTGCATGACCACCGACATGTCGTGCTCGATCAGGAGGATCGAGGTGCCGGTCGTATGCTTGATGTCCATCAAGAGTTCATTGAGTGCAGCCGATTCCTTCGGATTGAGGCCGGCCGCCGGCTCGTCGAGGCACAGAAGCTCGGGCCCGGTGCACATGGCACGCGCGATTTCGAGACGCCGCTGCGCGCCGTAGGGCAGGTCGCCGGCCGGATCGTCGGCCCGGTCGACGAGATCGGCCTTCTCGAGCCAGTGCCTGGCCAGGTCCACCGATTCGGCCGAGGCCTTGCGGTAGCCGCTGAAGCCGAACAGGCCCAGGATGGTATAGCCCGATGCCTTCATCAGCTTGTTGTGCTGGGCGACCAGAAGGTTCTCCAGCAGCGTCATGCCCGAGAACAGGCGGATGTTCTGGAAGGTACGCGCCACCTTGGCGCGCGCCGGGATCTCATGGTTGGGCAAACGTTCGAGCAAATAGCTCGAACCGTCGGCACGGTTGAGCGTGATCATGCCTTCCGACGGCTTGTAGAAGCCGGTGATGCAGTTGAACACGGTGGTCTTGCCGGCGCCGTTGGGGCCGATCAGCGCCGTGATCTCGCCGCGCCTGGCGGTGAAGGACAGGTCGCCGATGGCGACCAGGCCGCCGAACTTCATCGACAGATGATCGACCTGCAGGATGGCTTCTTTCATTTGCGTGGTCGCATTCATCAGCCGTGGCCCTCCTTGGTGAAGGAGCTTGAGACAGCTCTTCGTTCCTTGAGGAAGGCGGTTGGTTCACGACTGCCGACGAAGCCGCGCGGCTTCCACAGCATGACGATGACCATGGCCATGCCGAACAGAAGCATGCGGTAGAGTTCCGGGGTGAAATCAGGCCCGAAGACCTGCTTGAGGAAGTCGAGTTCGCGCAGCGCCTCGGTGCCGCCGATCATCACCATCGCGGCGACCGCGATGCCGACCAGCGACCCCATGCCGCCGAGCACGACGATGGCCAGGATGATTGCCGATTCCAGGAAGACGAAGGATTCGGGGCTGACGAAACCTTGCCGCGCGGCGAAGAACGAGCCGGCGAACCCGCCGAACATGGCGCCGGTGGCAAACGCCGTCAGCTTGGTCGTCGTCGTGTTGATGCCGAGCGAGCGGCAGGCGATCTCGTCCTCGCGCAGCGCTTCCCAGGCACGGCCGACAGGCATGCGCCGCAGCCGGATCGTGACGAAGGCGGTGAGCAGCGCCAGCGCCAGGATGAGGTAGTAGAGAAAAATCTTGTAGTAGGCGCTCGAGGTCGCGAGGTGCAGAACCTTGGCGATGTAGTTGGGGTCCGAAACGTTGAAGGTCATCAGGCCAAAGAAGGTGACTTTCGGAATGCCGGAAATGCCGGCCGAGCCGTTGGTGACGTCGCGCCAGTTGATCAGCACCAGGCGGATGATCTCACCGAAGGCCAGCGTCACGATCGCCAGGTAGTCGCCGCGCAGGCGCAGCACCGGGAACCCGAGCAATACCCCCCACAGCGCCGCCATGGCGCCCGCGGCCGGCAGCAGAATCCAGAACGACAGGCCGAAATGCGTGGCGAGCAGCGCATAGGCATAGGCGCCGACCGCGTAGAAGGCGACGTAGCCGAGGTCGAGCAGGCCGGCGAGGCCGACGACGATGTTCAGTCCCCAGGCCAGCATCACATAGATCAGGATCTGGATGCCGAAATTGTCGACCCATTTCAGTGAGCCCTGCAGCCCGGTGGCGACAGACCACGACATAAGCGACAGCACGGCGACGACAAGAATCGGATAGAGCACCAGCGCGGCAATGCCGAGCTTGGTGAAGTTGGCATGGATGAAGCCACGGAAGTAGTAGATCACGCAGGCCAGCGCATAGATGACCGCCAGGGCGCGCAGGAATTGCAGGTAGCCCGCTGGTTCCGCTCCCACCCATCCGGCGAGCGAGCTGTTGAACACGAACAACAGCACCGCCGCGACGATGGCCCCGATGAAGGCCGGCAGCGTGAAGAAACGCGACGCCACGCTGGCCGGCAACAGGCCGGTGGCTACGTTGGCGATCTTCTGGTTGGCCATGAAGGGTTGGCCATAGGCGACATATAGGAAGCGTCCGACCGCGGTCGCGATGACCACGGCGGCGAGCAGGCCCCAGCGCTGCACTACGACCAGTTCGTTGGACATGTTCTGGTCGGTTCTGAGTCCGATGAACAGCACGAACAGGCCAAGCGCGATGGCGCCGGCATAGAAGGCCTCGCGCAATGCGCGCGGCACGGGGTTGGCGACGGTGTCGCGGTCGGGAGAAACGGTCACGGCCATGGTCTCAGACCTTTTCGACTTCTGGCCGGCCCAATATGCCGGAAGGCAGGAAGATCAGCACGATGGCCAGGATCGAGAACGCCGCCACGTCCTTGTAGTCGATCGAGAAATAGGCCGACCACATGCTCTCGATGAAGCCGATCAGCAACCCGCCGAGCACGGCACCGGGAAGCGAGCCGATGCCGCCAAGCACCGCCGCGGTGAATGCCTTCACCCCCGGGACGAAGCCGTCGGAGAAGGCGATGACGCCGTAATACATCAGGAACAGCGTGCCGGCGACGGCGGCAAGGGCCGCGCCCATGATGAAGGTGATCGAGATCGTGCGGTCGACGTCGATGCCGAGCAGCGCGGCCATCTTGCGGTCCTGCTCGCAGGCGCGCTGGGCGCGCCCGAGCGAGGTCCTGTTGACCAGGTACCAGAACAGCACCAGAAGCAGCGCCGTGACGACGACGATGATGATCTGCTTGAGCGACACGCTGACGCCGTTGATGTTGTAGACCTGGCTGACCATCGGCGGGATCGGCTTGTTGCGCGGGCCTTGCGTGACCTGGACGAAGTTTGACAGGGCGATCGACATGCCGATGGCGGTGATCAGCGGCGCCAGCCGGAACGAACCGCGCAGCGGCCGGTAGGCCACCTTCTCGATCGTCCAGTTATAGAGGCTGGTGAGCAGCATCGCCACGATCATCATGACCAGCAGAGCGACGACCACGGGCACCGAATAAAACAGCGCGCCGAGGATGAGGAAGACGATCAGCGCCGTGAAGGCGCCGACCATGAAAATGTCGCCATGGGCGAAATTGATCATGCCGATGATGCCGTAGACCATCGTGTAGCCGATCGCGATCAGCCCATAGATCGATCCCAGCGTCAGCCCGTTGATAAGCTGCTGGACAAAGTACTGCATGTGTACATGGCTCCCCTGGAATGTCGCCCATGCAGACGCATTCCTTTTCGTATTTCCCCTAGTCGTAAAGTTTCGAGCCCGGATTGCAACGTGATTTTTTTGATCGCCCCGCGTGTTTCCGATTCACGTCGTTCCGACCGCCCATTCTTTGCACCCGACCCTGGACTATCGCGGACCCTATCATTGGCATAACGCAATGTCCTTGATGATTCAGACGTATAATGCGCTCCGTTTCGAAGAAACCGCCGTCAAAATTAGGTGATGGGACGAATCGTTGCGTTTCTGACAGCGTTCGTTCTTTTGCCACATACCTTTCCGCAAGGGCAGGATTCCTCCTACTTGACAACAAAACCATGCGCGAACGGATCCCGGTCGTCGATGAAGATCGTGTTCAGTCCGGTCATCCGTGCCCAGCCTCCGATCGAGGGAATGATCGCCGGCTTGCCGGCCACGGTGACCTCCTTTTCGACCTTGCCCTTGAACAGCGAACCGATGATCGATTCATGCACGAAGGCATCGCCGGCCTTCAGCTTGCCCTTGGCATGAAGCTGCGCCATGCGCGCCGAGGTGCCGGTGCCGCACGGTGAGCGGTCGATCGCCTTGTCGCCGTAGAAGACGGCATTGCGGGCATCGGCCCCTTCCACCGTCGGCTCGCCCGTCCACAGCATATGCGAGAGCCGGTTGATGCCGGGGTTTTCCGGATGCACGAAGGTGTATTTCTCGTTGAGCCGTTGCCGCACCACCGGGCTCCAGGCGATAAGGTCGCCGGCCGAATAGTCCGCCATGTCGCGAAAGTTCTTCTGCGGCTCCACGATGGCGTAGAAATTGCCGCCATAGGCGACATCGACGGTGATCTCGCCGAGCCCGGGACATTCGACCGTCAGGCCTTCGGCATGGAGGAACGACGGTACGTTGGTGATGCGCACCTCTTCGACATATTCGCCGACCTGTTTGTATTCGGCGATGACCAGGCCGGCCGGCGTGTCGAGCCTCAGCACACCTGGCGTCTTCGGCTTGATCAGCCCGTGTTCGATCGCCATCGTCACCGTGCCTATGGTGCCGTGGCCGCACATCGGCAGGCAGCCGGAGGTTTCGATGAACAGGATCGCGATGTCGCAATCCTCGCGCGTCGGCGGATAGAGGATCGAACCCGACATCACGTCATGGCCGCGCGGCTCGAACATCAGGCCGGTGCGGATCCAGTCATATTCGGCGAGGAAGTGCGCGCGCCTTTCCATCATGGTCGAGCCGGCGAGCAGCGGGCCGCCGCCGGCGACCAGCCGCACCGGATTGCCGCAAGTGTGGCCGTCGATGCAGAAGAAGGATTTCTTGGCCATGTCGCTCCTCGAAAATCAAAACCGTTGTGGGCTGAAAGGGGCCAGATCAACCGGCGGAGTCTGCCCCAGGACGAGTTCCCGGATCAACCGCCCGGTCGCCGCCGCCTGGGTCAGGCCGAGATGGCCGTGGCCGAAGGCATAGACAGCCGACCGGCCTCCCGCCGCCTTGCCGATGACAGGCACCGAATCCGGCAGTGAGGGCCGGAACCCCATCCATTCGCGGCCGCCGGACGGGTTGAGCCCCGGCAGGAATTGCTGCGCCTTCCGCAACAGCGCTTTCGACCGGTTGAAATTGGGCGGCCGCTCGATACCGCCGAGTTCGACCGCGCCGCCGACGCGCAGGCCCGTTTCGAGCGGCGTGATGACGAAGCCATGGCCCGAGAAGATCAGTTGCCGCCTCACGTCGAAGGCGTTCCGCGGCAAGGTCGTGTTGTAGCCGCGCTCGGTCTCCAGCGGGATGCGGTCGCCGAGCTGCCGTGCCAAGAGATGCGACCAGGCGCCGGCGGCGACGACGAGCTGCCTGGCTTGCCGGCTCGTGCCGTCGGCCAGTGTCAGTGTCGCGCCATCCTGGTCCGTCGCCACGCGGTCGATGCGCGCCATTTCAAAACGGGCACCCCTGGCCTCGGCGTAGGCCCATATCGCCTTGCCGAGCAACTTTGGATCGGCGACCGTCTTCCAGCCCGGCACGAAGGTGCCCTTGATGAAGCGCGGTGAAAGGCCCGGCTGCAGATCCGCCAGACTTTCGCCCTCGACATGGCGGAAGCCGATGCCGAAACGTTCGCGCGCCGCCCAGCCCGGCAGCGAGGCGCGGAACTCGGCCTCGCTTTCATAGAATTCGAGCGAACCATCCTCGCGCAGCATGCGCCTTGTACCGGAACGGTCGAGCAGGCCCATCCATTCCGCTTCGGCGAGCTTCATCATGCCGGCCTGGGCGGCGAGGCTGGCCTCGTATTTCGCCGGTGCGCCGGCGCGCCAGAAGCGGATCAGCCAAGGCAGCAGCTTCGGCAGGTAGGCGGGTGGAATGCTGAGCGGGCCGAGCGGATCGGCCAGCCATTTCGGCAGATTCTTGATCATGCCCTTGTGCGCCAGCGGCAGCACGTCGGAGAAGGCAAAGGCGGCGGCATTGCCGGAACTCGTTTCCTCGCAGATCCCGGTGCGGTCGAAGACCGTTACGTTTCGCCCTGCCTCGGCAAGGAAGGCCGCCGCGCAGATGCCGATGATGCCGCCGCCAATGATGGCGATGTCTTCCGCTTCCCCCCGCTCACGGGGAGAAGGCGCCCGAAGGGGCGATGAGGGGCGGGGCGCCTCGTCTGAAGATTTGGAATTTCCCTGCACGTCGATGCTGCCTCTCCCCTGACCGCGACCATCTTCCCCCGGTGAACAGGGAGAAGAAAGCCCTCAGAACCGCGGCAGCTTCGGACGAACCGCCAGAGCGTCCTTGATGATCTTCTCGACCGCCTTGCGGCGCTCGCCCGACAGGGGCTGGCGCGGCATGCGCACACGGTCATTGGTGTTGATGGCGAAGACTTCCGCGAGCTTGATGTTCTGCACCAGATAGGTCGAGACGTCGAGGTCGAGCAGCGGCCGGAACCAGCGGTAGATGGCGAGTGCCTCCTCGCGGCGGCCCTGCTTCATCAGCTGATAGATGGCGACGGTCTCGCGCGGGAACGCGGTGACCAGGCCGGCCACCCAGCCGATGGCGCCGACCGACAGTGCCTCGAAAGCCAGATTGTCGACGCCGGTGAACAGGTCGTAGCGGCTGCCCAGGCGGTTGATGATCTCGGTCGAGCGGCGGATGTCGTCGGAGGATTCCTTGATGGCGACGAAGCGCTTGTCGGATGCCAGCTCCTCCATCTGATCGACGGTAACGTCGACACGGTAGGCAAGGCGGTTGGAATAGATCATGACCGGCAGGTCGCCAGCTTCGGCGACGGCGCGCAGCGCCGCGACCGTCTCTTCCGCATTGGTATGGTAGATCGGGCTCGGCACCACCATCAGGCCGTTTGCGCCTTCCTTGGCGGCGCGCTTGGCGATGCTGGCCGCCTCGCGTGTACCCGCCTCGTTGACCGTCAGCAGCACCGGCTTCTTGCCGGCGACTTTCTGCGCGGTCTTCAGCACCTCGATCTTCTCGTCATGCGACAGCATCGGCCCTTCGCCGAGCGAGCCGCAGACGATGATGCCATCGCAGCCGGCCTCCATCTGCAGGTTGAAGCAGCGCTCCATCTCGGCGTGATCGAGCCGATCGTCGGCGGTGAACTTGGTCGTGACTGCGGGGAAAACTCCGGTCCACATAGCTATCTCTCCATCTGATATATCAGTCGTATATCTATTAAGAAAGCCGCTGTCAATGCGGAATCCATTATGATATATTCTAGATATATCAGGAGACCGCCTTTGATATCCATCGAACCAGGATCGACATCCGAGCCGGCCGCGACAAAGGCCTACCGCGTGCTCGAGCATATGATCGTCACGCTCGAGCTGGCGCCTGCCAGCTTCGTCACCGAGGGCGCGCTCATCGAAAGGCTGGCGCTCGGCCGCACGCCGGTGCGCGAAGCGATCCAGCGGCTGGCCTGGGAAGGGCTGCTCGACGTCAGGCCACGCGCCGGCATCGCGATCGCACCGCTGCATCCCGGCGACTGGTTACGCGTTCTTGACGCCCGGCGCGGCGTCGAGGTGGTGCTTGCCCGCTCGGCCGCACGCTTCGTCACCCGCGAGGCCGCCGACCTGTTTCACGAGGCGGCGCTGGCCATGCAGAAGGCGGTCATATCAGGCAATGTGCTTGCCTTCATCCAGGCCGACAAGGCGCTCGACGAAGCCCTGGCGCTGGCCGCCGACAATCCGTTCGCCGCCCGCCTGGCCGCGCCCCTGCAGACCCACAGCCGCCGCTTCTGGTTCCGCTACAAGGCGGATACGGGCCTGGCCGAGTCAGCCGAGCATCACGTCGCGCTGATCCGCTCGATCCTGGACGGCGACGAGGAGGCCGCGGCCAAGGATGCCAAGCGGCTCATGGCTCTGCTGCGCGGCCATGCCGAGACGGCGGCGACGCGCTGAACGGCGATCAGATCCCTTGCGCGGCGGCCATGGCGGTATTCTCCCATCCATCACCGGTCGCGAAGATACAGCTTCGGCCGTTCACATCGGTCACCAGCATGGACCAGGTCCCGCTCGCCGAAACATAGATCTCGACAATGGCGGCCTGGCCGACAACACCGTAGCCGATCTGCTTCTGTTGAAAGGCCCGCGCCAGTCCCGCGACGAGGTCGCTGTGGCCGCCGCAGATAAACTGCGCCTGCGCCGACAGCGTCGACAGCGCCAGCGCGGCGCCGATCACGGCTATCCTGATCCATCGAAATGAAAATTCGTGTGCCATTTGGCACCTCCTTCGCCTTGGCGTTCCGGCAAAGGGAGGCACATGGGGCAGCCTCAATTCACCGGAACGCTCCAGGCCGGATTCGACGTCTTCATCACGTCACTCCTTCTGGTTTCCGGTCTGTCGTCAGGGACCTTTATCATTCCCTGGAATCGATATGGTGAGGTCCCGATCCGAAAACAAGCGTCATTTCGGAGCTCGCGGCGCATTGCAGGCCGGCGACCTGCGTCAAGCTTCCGCAGGGTCGCGGAGTGCCGCCCATTTCAACAAGGCGTCGAGGGCCGGGCACAGGGCCTGGCCCCAATCGGTCAGGCAGTACTCGACCTTTGGCGGCACCTGGTGGTGCACGATACGGCGCACGATGCCGTCGCTCTCCATCTGTCGCAACTGCTGGATCAGCATTTTCTGCGAGATCGCCGGGATAGCCCGTTCGAGGTCGGAAAAGCGCAGCACCTTGCCGCCGAACAGGTGAAACAGGATCACCAGCTTCCAGCGGCCCTCGAGGATACGCAGCACATTCTCGACGCCGCTCGCCGCCGACAACGGCGTCAGCGTCTCGGACTTGCTTTCGGTCACAACCTTGCTTTCGGGCCCAACCTTACTTTCGGGTAAGTACCTTACTTTTTCGTCGGTTCTTGTCATTTCACCAGCATATCTCATTTTAGAAGCCGGACAAGCGCCGCCAGCCTCCGCCAGCGGCGGCAACCCGCACCGGAGACGACACCATGACCGCAAACCTTCCGCAGCCGCTGGCCAACTATTTCGCCGCCAAGAACAGGCATGACATCGATGCCATGCTGGCGCCCTTCGCGTCCGACGCCACGGTCAAGGACGAAGGCGAAACCCATCGGGGTCCGGCCGCCATCCGCGGCTGGATGGAGGAGACGACACGCAAATACCGGGTGACCGTCGAGGTCGCCGACGCGACGGTCCGTGGCGATGCATGGCGGATCGCCGGCATCGTCTCAGGCAATTTCCCAGGCAGCCCTGCGACGCTCCACTATGTCTTCACGCTGGCCGGCGACCGGATCGCGCGGCTGGAGATCGGCGCATGACCATCGTCCAGAAATTTGCGTTCGACGACCGGGAATTTGCCGGGAAACGCGTTCTGGTCACCGGCGGCACCAAGGGCACCGGCGAAGCCATCGTGCGCAGGCTTTCGGCGGCAGGCGCGATCGTTCTTACCACTGCCCGCTCAGCGACCGAAGCATCATCGCAGAAGCTGTTCGTGCAGGCCGATGTGAGTACCTTGGCGGGTACCGAGACAGTGGCCGCGGCTATAATGAAGCAGCTTGGTGGCATCGACATCATCGTGCACAGCGTCGGCGGTTCGAAGAGCCCCGGCGGCGGATTTGCCGGATTGACCGATCAGCTCTGGCAGGACGAGCTCAGCCTCAATCTGCTCGCGGCGGTGCGGCTCGATCGCTTGCTGATTCCCGGCATGATCGAGCAAGGCGCGGGCGTGATCATTCACATATCGTCGATCCAGCGCCGCCTGCCGCTGCACGAATCCACCATCGCCTATGCGGCGGCCAAGGCAGCCCTTTCAACCTACAGCAAGGCGTTGTCCAAGGAACTTGGCCCGAAAGGCATCCGGGTCAACAGCGTGGCCCCGGGCTGGATCCACACCAGCGCATCGGAAGCCATGGTGAAGCGGCTGGCATCCCACTCGGGTTCGGATGAGGCAACCGCCCGCCAGGGCATCATGGATGCGCTGGGCGGCATCCCGATCGGCCGGCCGGCATGGCCGCAAGAGGTCGCCGAACTGGTGGCTTTCCTCGTCTCCGACCGCGCCTCGGCGATCCACGGCACCGAATACGTCATTGATGGCGGCACGATTCCAACGGTGTGATGTCATGCAAAAAGGGCGCGACAAAAGCCGCGCCCTGATCGTGAAACAGACATCAGACCTTAGTTCATCGTCGGGATGACGAATTCCGCGCCGTCCTTGATACCGGACGGCCAGCGCGAGGTCACCGTCTTGGTCTTGGTGTAGAAGCGGAAGGCGTCCGAGCCATGCTGGTTGAGGTCGCCGAAGGACGACGCCTTCCAGCCGCCGAACGTGTAATAGGCGATCGGCACCGGGATCGGCACGTTGACGCCGACCATGCCGACCTGGACACGGCTTGCGAAGTCACGCGCGGCGTCGCCGTCGCGGGTGAAGATGGCGACGCCATTGCCCATTTCGTGGTCGTTGGCGAGCTTGATCGCGCTCTCATAGGTCGGGGCGCGCACCACCGAGAGCACCGGCCCGAAGATCTCTTCCTTATAGATGCGCATGTCTGCCGTGACGTTGTCGAAGAGGCAGCCGCCCATGTAGTAGCCGTTCTCGTAGCCCTGCATCTTGAAGCCGCGGCCGTCGACGACCAGCTTGGCGCCTTCCTTGACGCCGGTGTCGACATAACCCTTCACGCGCTCCAGCGCCTGCGCCGTCACCAGCGGGCCGAAATCGGCGGCCGAATCCGTCGACGGGCCGACCTTCAGGCTTTCGACACGTGGAACCAGCTTCTCCATCAGCCTGTTGGCGGTATCGTTGCCGACCGGAACCGCGACCGAGATCGCCATGCAGCGTTCGCCGGCCGAGCCGTAGCCGGCGCCGATCAGCGCGTCGACGGTCTGGTCCATGTCGGCGTCGGGCATGATGATCATGTGATTCTTGGCGCCTCCGAAGCACTGCACGCGCTTGCCGGCGGCCGTGCCGCGCGAATAGATGTAATGCGCGATCGGCGTCGAGCCGACGAAGCCGACGGCCTTGATGTCGGGATCGTCGAGGATGGCGTCGACGACTTCCTTGTCGCCGTTGACGACGTTGAGGATGCCTGCCGGCAGCCCAGCCTCGAGGAACAATTCGGCGATGCGGATCGGCACGCCCGGATCACGCTCGGACGGCTTCAGGATGAAGGCGTTGCCGCATGCAATCGCAGGCGCGATCTTCCACAGCGGGATCATCGCCGGGAAGTTGAACGGCGTGATGCCGGCGACGACGCCGAGCGGCTGGCGCATCGAATAGACATCGATGCCGGGGCCGGCGCCATCGGTGAACTCGCCCTTCATCATATGCGGCGCGCCGATGCAGACCTCCACCACTTCAAGGCCGCGCTGGATGTCACCCTTGGCGTCGGCGATCGTCTTGCCGTGCTCGCGCGCCAGTATGTCGGCCAGTTCGTCATAGTCGCGGGCGACCAGTTCGAGGAATTTCATCAGCACGCGCACGCGACGCTGCGGGTTGGTGGCGGCCCATTTCGGCTGCGCCGCCTTGGCATTCTCGACCGCCGCGCGCAGTTCCGCCTGCGAGGCCAGCGCCACCGTGCCGCGCACGGAGCCGTCCATCGGCTGCATGACATCCTGCTTGCGGCCGCTGGTGCCGGCGACACGCTTGCCGCCGATGAAATGACCGTATTCGATCATGATTTCTCTCCCTGGGTTTGTGATGCCGCATTGTCCGCCTTTGCGGGGGCGAAGGCAACGCGAGGGAGAACGCAACCGTTGTGCGAAAATTAGATATCGATTGACGACCGCGCATCAATTCTCGCAAATAGCGGCCGCAAGACATCTCCTGAGGGCTTCCCATGAACTGGGATGACGTCCGCATCTTCCTCGCCGTCGCCCGCGCCGGCCAGATCCTTGGCGCCGCCAGGCGGCTGGAGCTCAACCACGCCACCGTCTCGCGGCGCATCGCCGCGCTCGAAGACGCGCTGCGCACAAAGCTGTTTCGCCGCCTGACCACCGGCAGCGAACTGACGCCCGCCGGCGAGCGCTTCCTCGATATTGCCGAGCGCATGGAGGGCGACATGATCGCCGCGCGCTCGACCATTGCCGGCGAGGACGACGTTTCGGGCACGGTGCGCATCGGAGCACCGGACGGCTTCGGCGTCGCCTTCCTGGCCAGGCGCCTCGGCGAACTGACCGCACTGCATCGCGAACTGACGATCCAACTCGTGCCGGTCCCGCGTTCCTTCTCCCTGTCCCGGCGCGAGGCCGACATCGCCATCACCGTCGAGCGGCCGACGGAGGGCCGGCTGGTGGCCGGAAAGCTGGTTGACTATTCGCTCGGCCTGTTTGCGTCGCGGGCCTATGCCGATTCCAATGGTCTGCCCAGGACCGCGGCCGAACTCGGCCAGCACACGCTCATCGGCTATGTTCCGGATCTTATCGTCAGCCCATCGCTCGACTACGCGGCCGAGTTCAGCGCCGACTGGCGCACCAGCTTCGCCATTTCCTCCGCCCTCGGCCAGGCCGAAGCGGTGCGCTCGGGCGCCGGCATCGGCATCCTGCACACATTCGTCGCGCGTTCGATGCCGGAACTGGTGGCGGTCGATGTGGTGGCGCCCATCCGCCGCGCCTATTGGCTGGTCTATCACGAATCGGTCAGGCCGCTGCGTCGCATCCAGATCGTCGCCAGCTTCATCACCAAGGCGGTTGAGCGAGAAAGAAGCCTCTTCCAGTGAAACAATTCCAGGAAAGCGGCTTTCCCTGGCAAAAGCGCGTAGCGCTTTCCCCAGGGAATTGCGTCAAAGCAGAAATCTGCAGCGGCTCGGCGCTTCCCTGAAACGATAGACCGCCGCAGAAGCGCCGTCAGGGGCCATCGAGAATGAACGAGCCCGCCACCCGTTCGGCCTCATCGGCCAGCGGTGCCCATTTCTGCTTGGTTTGCTCGACAGTGTCGCCCGTGAGCCCACACGTCACGAGGCCGAAGTGCATGCCGCGGATCGAAAGCACGACCTTGGCGTGGCCAGGGAAACCGGCGTTGCCGTCGTCGATCCGGAAATCCATGTCGGCCATGCGTGCCGGATAGCCATCCGGGAACCGTATCAACTTGTCGCTGCTGAAAACGGCCGAGTCGAAGGCGGCTCCGACCATCTCCTGCCAGGCTTCCCCTGACCATTCCGTTTCCATGAATGCCTTGGGATCGGCCGGCGAGCCGGACGCCTGCGGGTCGTAGCGGCCGACCGATACCCGACAGGTAAGGCCCTGGTCGCCGGACTTTACCTTCAGCCGCATCGTCTCGCCGGAAGGCGGCTCGTTGGTCCATTCCTCCGGAAAAGTCAGCGAGAATCCGTTGTCGTGGTCATGGACGGTCTTGTCGGCGGCATTGGCCGCCGACACAAAGAACAGCAACGCGACAGCCATGGCCGGAAAGCCGATACGCATCACTGGTGCTCGCAAGATACCACGACGTGATTTGCGCCTTGACTAAGGCAGGTATGCGGCCGCGACAATAACACGGCAAGGTGAAACACGCCGCCTTTTCCTTGCCATAAAACCGACCAGTGTGGCATCAGGCATGCGGTCGTCGGCCACGAGGCAGGGCCACCGGGTGGGGAACATCGTTCAGAAAGCTGGCGCGGATAAAAATGCGAGCCGTTCTTGCCATCCTGCCGCTGGTTTTCGTCTCGGCCTGCGCCAATCCATGGACGAAGGTGCCGGAAGCCCAATTGCCCAAACCGATCCGCTACGTCATGGCCCGGCCCTCGCCTTTCGTTATCGGCAATTACTGCGGCCCCGGTACCCGCACCGGCGATCTGTCGGCCCGGCCGGTCAACCGCCTCGATGCGGTGTGCCGGACCCATGACGCCTGCTACATCGCCCGTCACAATCACTGCGACTGCGACGGCGCTCTCGTCGCCTCGGCCAGGACGATCCGCGACGACAAGACGGCGCCCCGCAAGATGCGCGATGAGGCGGAATTGCTGATCGCGACTTTCGCCATCCCCATCTGCAAGGTTTTTCCGCAGGGCTTCATGCCGCCGCGCGACCCGGCGCAGTTGAACGGCATGAAGACCGGAGCCGCCGGTTGAATCGCCGCATACCCATCATCCTTGCCCTGTTCGGATTGGCGGCTCT
The DNA here is from genome assembly GCF_059419085.1 of Mesorhizobium sp. GW821-FHT07A06. Taxonomy (NCBI): domain Bacteria; kingdom Pseudomonadati; phylum Pseudomonadota; class Alphaproteobacteria; order Hyphomicrobiales; family Phyllobacteriaceae; genus Mesorhizobium; species Mesorhizobium sp. GW821-FHT07A06. The sequence continues at coordinate 239,537 of NZ_JBWKRC010000005.1, read as the reverse complement.
TGCCGGCTGTGCCGAGGCAGGCCGCGATGCCTGCGACCTCCTGCCTGGGCAGGAAACCTGCACACCGCCCTCGCCGTCGGCCAGCACGCCCGGGCCACAGGTGGCAGCGTCGCGGTTTTTCGGCGATGCAGGCACCAACGACTATGAAAGACGGTTCCTGGCACTGCTCGCCCACAACCAGCTTGGCGCCATGGATCGCGCCAACGGCACCGGCCCTTTCGGGCGCAACCGCCGCGATGTCCAAAATCGCGATTTCCAGGCGACCTATTCGACGCTGCAGCAACTGGCCGAACCGGTCGCCAAGGCGCATCTGCTGCCAGCCGGCGGCGGCAGCGGCGAAGGCCATTTCGCCGGACGCTGGCGGATGTCCCGGCAGACGCTCTACATCGATCCGTCCGCGCGCGCCTCGGCACCCAGGACTTTCGATTTCTCCGGCCTGCAGGCACGCAGCACCGAAATCATTGTGCGCCAGGCCGGCAAGCAGCCTGCCGACATCGAGAGCACCTGCGACGGCGCATTGGCGATCCGGACCGCTGGAGCCTCCCGCACCATCACCGCCGGCGCGGCATTCCGCTTTCGCCTGTCGGGCGAGGACGATGCGGTCAGCCTGTTTCCTGGCGACAGCCTGAGCCGCTGCACGGCGAGGATCCGCTCCAGCCTTGACCCGGCGGGCGCTCCGCTTACCATCCGGCGCGAAGAGACCGCCGATCCAGCACTCGCCAGCTTCGACAGCCGCTACCAGCGTTGCCCGGTTCCCGACAGCGCCGGCCTCGACGCGCTTGAGCGCGCCTTCTATGCCAGCCGCTGGCTGTCGCAGACCTGCGCCATGCCGATCGGCGCGCCCAAGCTGCTGCGCAAGTCGCGCGAGGGCTTCAACGCCAAGGTCGAGGCGCTGATGGGCGCGCCGCTGTCCGATGCGGCGATAGACAAGGGCGACCCGGAACTGCCGCTCGATTTCTCCAGGGCGCCAAGGCTGAAGCTGATCTATCTGTCCTCGCTTGAATTCAAGGCGGACTTTTCCGGCCGCATCATCGAACGGTTGATCCGCCATCATGCGGCCCTTGGCACCAAGGTGCGCATCATGGTCACCGATGTGCTGGAACGCAACAAGGACGATGCCATGCTGCACCGGCTGGCGGCTGAGTTCCCCAACGTCCAGCTACAGGAATACCGCTGGCGCGCCGATCATGGCGCCCCGATCGACGAGCAGATATCGCAACTGCACAAGACCCATCACATCAAGATGCTGGCGACGCTGGCGCAGGACCCCGCGCGCTCGCGCGTCATCATAGGCGGCCGCAACATCCATGACGGCTTCCTGTTCCACCAGCCGATCGATCTGTCGCGCTATCCGGACCTGCAGCAATACGGCAAGACCGACGGCTTTTCGCTGAACTACTATTCGAACTGGAGCGACTTCGACATCGAGTTCGCGGACAGGCCGACGGTCGAGACACTCGCCGCGCATCTGTCGACAATATGGCTGCGCGATGCCGACACCAATCTGGCCCGCCCCTTCTCCGTCCCGGTTCGCGCCGATGGCCGCCCCCGGGGCAACGCCCGGCATTTCATTTCCGTGCCCTATGAGGACGACCATGCGCTGGAGGATTATTTCGTCGAGCTGGTCGACGCCGCCCAGCACCATATCCAGATCGTCAACCCCTACCTCAATCTGACGCCGAGCCTCGCCCGAGCCTTTGACCGGGCACTCGCCCGCGGCGTCAAGATCGACATTGTCGGCCGCATCGATCTCAAGGGCGATATCGGCGGCAAGTTTCTCACCGCGCTCAACAAGCTGTTTGTCGAGAAATATGGCGACCGCATCGACATACGCGAGTTCAAGGCGCCGGATGTGGTGCTGCATTCCAAGATCATGATGATCGACGAAAGGCTGGTCGCCATCTCCTCGGTCAACCTCAACAACCGCAGTTTCTTCCACGATTCAGAGAACGGCATGATGGTGCTCGATCCCGCCTTCTATGTCAGGATGAAGCCGATCTATGACGACTATCTCGCCCACTCGAACCCGGTTTCCACCGAGGTGACGATCCCCTGGGCCTACCGGCTGCTGTTCGACGAGGCCTGGGTCAGGCAGGCGTTCTGATCCAATTCCAGGAAAAGTGTGAAGCGGTTTTCCGTCCGGAATTGCATCCACCCAACATGCCGAAGGAAGCCCGCTCCTATTTCAGGTAGCGTTCCTGCGCCAGCGCACGGGCATCGATCTCGGGCACCCGGTTCGACATGATGTCGGCCAGCACCTTGGCCGAGCCGCAGGCCATGGTCCAGCCGAGCGTGCCATGGCCGGTGTTGAGATAGAGATTGGAAAGCTCGGTGCGGCCGATCAGCGGTGGCCCATCCGGTGTCATCGGCCGCAGACCGCACCAGAAGGTCGCCTCGCGCATGGCGCCGGCGCCTGGAAAGAGATCGCCGACCGAATGTTCGAGCGTGCGGCGCCGCGATTCATGCAGCCTGAGGTCGAAGCCGGAGATCTCGGCCGTGCCGCCGACGCGGATGCGGTCGCCCAGCCGGGTGATCGCCACCTTGTAGGTTTCGTCCATCACCGTCGACACAGGCGCCAAGTCGGCATCCTTGATCGGCACGGTGATCGAGTAGCCCTTGACCGGATAGACCGGGATCGACCGCTTCATGCGACGCATGAAGCCCGCCGAGTAGCTGCCCAGCGCCATCACATAGGCGTCGGAGGCCTTGAAACCCTTGCTGGTGCTGAGGTTGGCGATGCGGTTACGGCTGCGGATGACGCGGTATATCGTCGTGTCGTACTCGAACTTCACGCCCCGCGCCACGCATAGTTCCGTCAATTTGTCGGTGAACATCTTGCAGTCGCCGGTCTCGTCATGCGGCAGCCGCAGCCCTCCGACGAATTTCTCACGCACGCCGGCCAGCGCCGGTTCCGCCGCGATGCAGCCCTCCGGGTCGAGGATTTCGTAGGGCACGCCATATTTCTTCAGCACATCGACGTCGCCCGCCGTGCCATCAAGCTGCTTTTGCGTGCGGAACAGCTGCAGCGTGCCCTGGGTCCGCTCGTCGTAGGTGATGCCGGTCGCCTCGCGCAGCGCCTTCAGCGTGTCGCGGCTGTATTCGGCCAGCGGCACCATGCGCGACTTGTTGACCGCATAGCGCTCGGCCGTGCAGTTGCGCAGCATCTTGACCAGCCAGGTCCACATATGCGGATCGAAAGCCGGCCGCACCACCAGCGGACCATGCTTCATCAACAGCCATTTGATCGCCTTGAGCGGAATGCCGGGCCCGGCCCAGGGCGAGGCATAACCGGGCGAAATCTCACCGGCATTGGCAAAGCTGGTCTCCAGTGCCGGGCCTTTCTGGCGATCGATCACCGTCACCTCATGGCCAGCCTCGGCGAGATAGTAGGCCGTGGTCACCCCGATGACGCCACTTCCCAGCACCATGATCTTCATCGTTCACTCCTTGCGCGCCGCGCGTCCCCAAGACGCCCGTGGTCGCGACCGCATTTCTCGATTTGCGCATGATCCCAGGTGAAAATCGATGCCGATTTTCGAGAACCATGCGCTGTGGCCTATTCACGCCGCCGAGGGACCGGGGTCGTCGTCTTCTGTCTGCCGCATTCCGGCCGTCTCGCCAAGAGGCCGCCAATCGGCTGCGGCGCTATAGACGAGAGTGAGCCCATGCGGTCGCTGCCCGTCTGCCCGGTCTTTCTGCCTGACCGCGCGCCGGGCAGCCTCCGGCTGGTAAAGCACGGCCTTGATGAGGATCGACTCCCGCCGGCCATCGGCGTGCTCGATCGAAGCCGTTTGGCCTTGCGCCATGCCAAGCATGCAGAGCCCTCGCCTGGTTGCCACCGACAGGCTCGAGCCGACCGGTCCGCGCACCTCGTTCTGCACCAGGGTGCGCGTCTCGGCGTGACCGGCGTCGACGCTGAACACCACCCTGCTGTTCAGCGTGACGATATCGGGGCCGACCGAATCGATCGGGACGACGTCGGCGCTTGAAAGCTTGTATTCGAGCATGTGCACGACCGGATCCGCGAATGCCCGCCGGCGCTCCAGCATGACTTCGAGGACAGCGAAGTCTTTCGTCGTCAGGCAGCAATTCGTGCTCGTCATCACCGCCTCCACGATCAGCGCCGCTGCTGGCCGGAGGCCGGCGAGTCGACGGCTTCGATCGTCACCGACAGTTCACGGCCGTCACGACTGCTCCAGCACACCGTCTGCCCGATCGCCGCTCCGATGAGCGCCGTTCCCATCGGCGTCAGCACCGAAATCCTGTTTTCGGCAATGTCGGCTTCGCCGGGATAGACCAGCGTGATGCGCTGGGTATCGCCGCCCTCGGTGCGGACCGTCACGATCGAACCCATGCGCACCACCCCGGCCGGCATCGTCGCCGCGTCCGTGATGATGGCCCGGTCCATTTCCGAAAGCAGTTCCTCGGCCGTCTCGGGGGCACGGTCGAGCAAGGCCCTCGCCAGGCCTGTCAACCTGTCATGGTCGGTGTTGCTGATCAGTATCTGGCTGCTTGGGCGCAGTCCTGTTGCATGTTGCATGGCAAACCTCATGGATCGGCGCGTCGAACGAATGCGCGCCTGCCGCCACGCTGGCGGCGCTACGAAAAGCCGCCAGCGGCAAAAGGCTGGACGGCTTGATGGCGATTTTGGATGTATGGATGCCCCGGTACGGACGGACGCCAAAAGGCGGCCGCGCCGGGGCTACGATCCCGCGATCGGGCAGACCCTGAACAAGGTTCTGATGTAAGCGAGGTTGCTCATGCCCCGAACCTTGCCGACAGGCGCCCGCTTGTCAAGCGTGGCCAAACCGCTCAACCGCCGACATAGCGCCGGTGAAAGCGGGGACCAAGACTGGCCAGGATTTCATAGCCGATGGTGCCGGCATGGCCGGCGGCATCGTCGACGCTCTGCGAAGGACCCATCAGCTCGACAAGATCACCCTCGCGCAGCCTGCCGGGCGGCACTGCGGAAATATCGAGAATGATCGAATCCATAGACACGCGCCCGAGGAAAGGCAGGCGTATGCCTTCGAACCAGGCTGCCGAGGCGGAACGCCGCAGCCAGCCATCCGCATAGCCGAACGAAATCGTCGCCAGGCTCAACGGGCCGTCCGCGTAGTAAGTGTGTCCGTAGCCGATACCGGTGCCTTTTTCGACCCGGCGCGTCTGCGCCACCTTGGCTTGCAGCCGGACCACGGGCAGCATTGGATTGGGTGCGCCTGGCGTCGGATTGATGCCGTAGAGCGCCGCCCCCGGCCGGGCGAGATCATAGTGATAGGGCGGACCAAGAAAGATGCCGGAGGAGTTGGCAAGCGAAGCAGGCACCTCGGGCAGCATGGCGCGAAGCCGCTCGAAAGCCAGCCGCTGTTCTTCGTTGGCCGGATGGCGCGGTTCGTCCGCGCAAGCCAGATGGCTCATCACATATCTGACATCGATTCCATCGAGCGCGCCGGTATCCTTGGCCACGGCCTCGACCTCGGCTGGCGCCATGCCAAGCCGCGACATGCCGCTGTCGACCTGGATGGCGGCCGGAAGCCGGCGCCTGGCGTCACGCGCGGCCGCGCTCCAGGCCTTCAACTGCGCACCGCTGTTGATCACCGCGCACAGGCCGGCCGCCACGGCTTCCGGCTCGGAACCCGGCGGCAGTCCATTCAGCACGTAGATTTCCGGTTCGCTCCCAACCACCTCGCGCAGCGCGATGCCTTCGGCCAGCAGCGCGACGAAGAAGACGTCGCAGCCTTCTTTCATCAAGGCCGATGCCACCTGCGCGGCACCGAGACCATAGGCGTCGGCCTTGGCCACGCCGGCGCAGCGCACGCTGCCCAGCCTTGTCTTCAGTCGCCGGTAGTTTTCGCGGATCGCATCGAGATCGATGGTCAGGATTGCTCCGGCCGCCGCTTCACTTATGGCAACAACGTCCTCGGGCAGCAATTTTGTAGGGGCGTCGTTCATGGCGACCCTCCTTGTGGCGGATAAGCATCAATAGGACCGCTGGGCCGGCGCGGCAACTGCGGCCCTTCGAACCATGGCCGCCGGTCGTCCAGCTACGGCACGAGGTGCCGGAACGCCGCCACCACGTCTTCATAGACCTTGCGCTTGAACGGCACGATCAGGTCGGGCAGGTCCCGCATCGGCCGCCACGACCATTTGTCGAATTCGGCGGTGTGGCCACCCGGCGGCGGATTGATCTGGATTTCGTCGCTATCGCCATGAAAGCGGAAGGCGAACCATTTCTGCGTCTGGCCGCGATACCGCCCTTTCAGGGCAATGCCGACCAGATGGTCCGGCAGATCGTAGTTGATCCAGTCCGGAGCCTCGGCGAGCAGCGAGACGCCGCGCATGCCGGTTTCCTCATAGAGCTCCCGCTCCGCGGCCTGCAGCGGCTCCTCGCCCTTGTCGATGCCGCCTTGCGGCATCTGCCAGAGCTGCGTCGCGCCTGCGAATTCGCTGTCGGGTTCGACAATACGATGCCCGACCCAGACCAGGCCTTCGCCATTGAGGATCATCAGCCCGACACAGGGACGATAAGGCAGCGCTTCGCGGTCGACCTTTTTCGTCTTTGCCATTATCTGTCCTCCGAGCGGTTCGCGGCCAGGCGTGGCTAGCCTTTTTGCGGGTCTATGGCCACCGCGGAAATCGGCACGATCTCGATGCCGCGCTTCCTGGCCTCGGCAATCCAGGACGCAACGGTGTCGACGGTCAGGTCGAAGGCCGAGCCGATGCCGACGGCGGTGCCCTTGGCCCGCGCGGTGGCTTCGAGACTGTCCAGTTTCTTCAGGATGGCGCCGCGATCCTGCACCGCATCGATCGCCGTGTCGCCAGCGACGAAGGGCACGCCATCCTTCAGCGCCAGGTCGGGCGCCAGGCTGCGCGCCGACGAGCCATCGTCGACATAGGCAAGCCCCCGTTTGCCAAGTTCCGCCATGAACGGCTCCATCGCCGCCGGATCGGCGGAGAAACGGGCGCCCATATAGTTCATGACGCCGGTATAGTTCGTCGTTCGCGACAGCGCCCAGTGCAGGTTCTTGAGATTCTCTTCGGCACTCGCCGCCACCGTCAGCGTGTTGCGGCCGGGGTTGACGTTGGGATAGTCGAACGGTTCGAGCGGCACCTGCATGACGATCTCGTGGCCGCCCTGTCGGGCGGCCTGCATCCAGCGGCCAATGCTGTTGCCCTGCGGCGCGAAGGCCAGCGTCACTTCAGGGGGCAGCTTGGCGATCGCCGCCTGGGTGCCGGTCTGGGAGACGGCAAGCCCGCCAATGACGATCGCCACCCGCGCACCGCGCGCACCGGACCATGGCCGCGCATAGACATCGAACGGCCGCCTTCCGTCTGCGGAGCGTATCGGCAAGGGCCCGCTATCGCTGGCTTCGATCAGCGCCTTGTCGGGAAGATGCGCGATCTTCAGGTTCTGCCCGATACTCGACGGGTCGCGAATGACGATGGCCGCCTGCGGAGGACCATCGCCCTCCTGCTTCTGCACATGGATGATCTGCGGACCACCGGTCTTGGCTGGCGTTTCGACCTTTGGCGCCGCGACCGGGGCCAAAGCGGATGGCGCGGCGGCAGGCTCGGGCGCCGTCACTTTCGGCGTCGAAACGGCGACCTCTTGCGGCTTGCGAAACGGCTTTTCCCGGAGCGCGATCGCGGCTGAAACGCCGACCACCGCCAATACGACAACGCTCGCCGCGACAATGCCCGGGCTGACCTTGCCGGCGGCGCGCGGCACCCGGACGGTCTGTCCAAGCGGGCGTTCGATGTCCTTGCCGATATCAGCCAAGCCTTGTCCCCGGAGCGCACGGTTCCGAAGGCGACCCTTCGGCAGGACATGCGCAAATTCATCAACCCCGGCGCACCCCTGGCGCCATATCTGGAGGCCTTGCCTTGCCCCCGAATCAAACTGCCGGAACCTTTCGGCCCCGGCAGCATCGCATTGCTTCGTTCAGGCGGCCAGACTGTTGCTGGCCGTGAATTTTACTGGTTGAGCACGGCCTTTTCCGGATTGGGCGGGAAGGCCGGATCGGTCTTCTCGCCGCGCAGCAGCTGCTCGGCGAAGATCAGCTGCAGATCGTCCTTCGGATCCGGCGGCACATAGGCTGCCGAGCCCGATCCCGTCGAGCTCTCGTCGGCGCCCTTGATATGGCCCTTGAGATCGGACTCGCCGCGCGTCAGGTCCCTGCCCTGCAGTTCCGGCGGCAGAGGCTGGTCGACCTTGATGTCGGGCGTGATGCCCTTGCCCTGGATCGACTTGCCCGACGGCGTGTAATAGAGCGCCGTCGTCAGCCGGAGCGCGCCATTCTCGCCGAGCGGAATGATGGTCTGCACCGAACCCTTGCCGAAGGACTGCGTGCCGACCACGGTGACGCGGCGCAGATCCTGCAGCGCGCCGGCAACGATTTCGGAAGCGCTGGCCGAGCCGCCATTGACGAGCACGATCATCGGCTTGCCGTTGATGTCGTCGGTCTGCTTCGGCTTGGCGTCGAAGCGGGTGACGTCCTTGGGATCGCGCCCGCGCGTCGAGACGATCTCGCCGCGCTTCAGGAAGGCGTCGGACACGCTCACCGCCTGGTCGAGCAGACCACCCGGATTGAGGCGCAAGTCGAGCACATAGCCCTTCAGCTTGTCGTCCGGCACCTGCTTCTTGATGGTCTCGATGGCGTTCTCGAGGTCGTCATAGGTCTTTTCGGTGAAGGAGGTGATCTTCATGTAGCCGATGTCGTTCTCGACACGGAACTTGACCGCCTTGACCTTGATGATGTCGCGCACCACCGTCAACTCGATCGGCTTGTCGGCGCCCTGGCGCAGGATGGTGAGCTTGATCGGCGTGTTGACCAGGCCGCGCATCTTGTCGACCGCGTCGTTGAGCGTCAGGCCGCGGACCTCTTCGCCGTCGATCTTGGCGATGTAGTCACCTGCCAGCACGCCGGCCTTGGCGGCAGGTGTGTCGTCGATCGGCGTGATCACCTTGACCAGGTCGTTCTCCATGGTGACCTCGATGCCGAGGCCGCCGAACTCGCCCTTGGTCTGCACGCGCATATCCTGCGCCTGTTCAGCGTTCATGTACGAAGAGTGCGGATCGAGCGAGGAAAGCATGCCGTTGATGGCGTTCTCGACCAGCGACTTGTCGTCGGGCGGCGTGACATATTGCGCCCGGACCCGCTCGAAGATGTCGCCGAAGATCGCCAGCTGCTTGTAGGTCTCCGATCCCGCAGCGTTCGCCGACGAGCCAGGAGCACCATAGACAAGGCTCATGGCGGACGCGCCCATCAGCGCACCGGCAAACAGAAGCGACAGTTTCCGCATCATTTCACGTCCTTCCAGAAAAACGGTCCGCCCACCATGGGGCCGGATCGACGGGTTTTCCATCCTTGCGGAACTCGACATAGAGTTCCGGCGTGGCATTTACATTCTTCGAAACCGAGGTGCTTGCCACCCGGGCCTCTCCCATCGCGCCGACCGGCTCTCCTGCGAGCACCGACTGGCCAGTCACGACGCTGATTCTGCTCATCCCCGCCAGAACGACATGATAACCGTCGCCGGCATTGAGGATCAAGAGTTGACCATAGGAGCGAAACGGCCCCGCATAAAGCACATTCCCATCCGCCGGCGCGGTAACGATGGCTCCCGATTGTGTCGCAAGCATGTCGCCAAGCATCACTGCGCCGTTACCGTCATCGGCGCCGAAACGGCGCTTGATGCGGCCGGTGACCGGCAGCGCGATTTGCCCCTGCAGCGCCGAGAACGGAGCCGTCGCGGTGAGCCGGTTGCCTTCGGGGACAGGGATTGCCGCCAGCGATGCCGTTGTGTCGCCGCCAGTCTGATCGTCACCCGCCTGGCCCGCGGCGGCGGCCTTGGCGGCATCGGCGGCCTTGCGGGTCTTGTCGGCCTGCGCTTCGAGCGAGGCGATCAGGTCCTTCAGGCTGGAAGCCTTGGCCGCCAGTTGCTCTGAACGCTGCCGTTCGGCCGCCATTTGCGCCTGGGTATCGGCCTCGAGCTTCTGCTTGGCTTCGAGCAGCATGCCGAGCCGCTTCTTTTCCGCCACCTGCTCGCCGACCGCTTCCGTCAGCCGCGCCCGTTCGGCCTCGATCGAGGCCGTCACCCGGGTCTGCTCCTTGAGGTCGGCCAGCAGGCTGTCGGTCTGCTGGCGCAATTCCGGCACCACGGCGCCGAGCAGGATGGCGCTGCGCACCGACGACAGCGCGTCCTCCGGCTTGACCAGGATCGCCGGCGGCGGGTTGAGGCCCATGCGCTGCAACGCGCCCAGCACTTCGGCCAGCACGTCGCGCCGCGCCACAAGCGAGGCACGGATCTTCTGTTGCTGGCCCTTCAGCCCCTCCAGCTTGGCGCCGATATCCTCGATGTCCTGGCCAAGCTTCTGCTCGGTCATCGCCGACTGGATCAGCGCGGCGGTGATCGACGCATGGTCCTTCTTGACCGCGGCGATATCGGCGGCGAGCTTGGCCAGCCGTTCCGACGACAGCGTTATTTCCTTGGAGACCTGTTCGTACTCGGCGCGGCTCTGGTCCGGATCGGGCGCCATGTCGAGCGTGTTCTCGGCCCGTGCCGCGTGGAACGACAAAAGGATCGCAGCCGCCGCGACGCCGCAACGCGCGCGCCAGAAGCGCCCGGTTGATGAGCCCCTTGTTGAGCCCGGTGTCGATTTCCAGCCTTCAGACATTCCCGGTCGATTCTATCCGCGGCTTCGTTAACGAACCATCAACCATGTTGACGCCTGTCGCCCAGAACCGCGCGGTTGTCCTGGGATAACGGCATGCACATGGAAAAATAGTCCCAGCCCGGTCTCGCGCGGCATTGGGGCGGAATTCGGTGCGATCCGGGAGCTTTCAGGATCTGTGATAGGGGTGGCCTGACAGGATCGTCGCCACCCTGTAGAGCTGCTCCCCCACCATCACGCGCACCAGCTGATGCGGCCAGGTCAGCGCACCGAACGACAGCACCAGATCGGCTTGGCCGCGCAGCGATGGGTCGTGACCATCGGCGCCGCCTATGGCGAGCACCAGCGCCTTGCGCCCGCCATCGCGCAACTGTCCGATACGATCGGCGAAATCCTGCGAGGAAAGGCTCTTGCCGCGCTCATCGAGCAGGATAAGGGCCGTGCCCGGCTGCAACTGCGCCTGCAGCCTCGAGCTCTCGTCACGCTGGCGTTCGCTGGCGCTTTGCGCGCGGCCCTCGGCAATCTCGGTGACCCCGGAGAATTCGAGCCCGACCGCCGGCCCGCTCTTGGCGAAGCGCTCGAAATAGCGGTCGGCCAATTCCCTCTCGGGGCCGGCTTTCATTCGGCCCACGGCATGAACTGAAATCTTCATCCCGCCTCTATAAGCCGTTAATGCATGTCACCCAAAGGCGAAATCCGACTTCCGGGCAACGGCACAAGCAGCCTAGTGAAGGGTCTCTTCCTCGAGATCCGGCGCCTGCCACATCTTTTCGAGATTGTAGAATTCGCGGACTTCGGGGCGGAAGACGTGGACGATGATATCGCCCGAATCGATCAGGACCCAGTCGGCGCCGGAGAGCCCCTCGACGCGCGCCGTGCCGAGGCCGGCATCCTTGAGCGCCTTGAGGAGATGGTCGGCGACAGCCGAGACATGACGGTGCGATCGGCCCGACGCGACAACCATATAGTCGCCGAGGCTCGATTTCCCCTGAATGTCGATTGAGACAATATTTTCGGCCTTGGAGTCTTCCAGACTGGCAAGGACTGTCTTGATGGCACGGGACACGGCGTCGTCTACGCTGATCCCGGCCGGCGAAGGCATGATATCGGCCTTCTTCCGCAGTGCTGTTCTCAGTGTATTTCCTTTCGCAGCAAGAACAACCAAATCACCCCCAAAAGCAGGTGACACCACTTAGATAGGCAGAGTTCCGTTGCAGTTTCAAGACGCTGCCCGACTCATGCGAACTCGCCGATTGCCCTGTTGTTCCATGCGGCAGGCAAAAAGATCGGAACCCAGGCGCCGCGCGGCGGTTATCGGCTGACCGACCAGAAGCAATTCCAGGAAAAGTGTGAAGCGGTTTTCCGTTTGGAATTGCGTCAAAACAAAGTGGAATCCCGCCATGCCGATCGACCCGCAAGACACCATCCTCACCGTTCAGGCCGGCCTCGCGCAGCTCAGCACGCTGATCGTCTCCTATTCCTTCTCCGCCATCGGCGCCGTCATCCTGCTGGTGGTCGGCTACATCGTCGCCGGCCTCGCCGAGCGTTCGATCTTTGCCGGCCTGGGTCACATCCACGGTTTCGATGCGACGTTGCGGCATTTCTTTTCCAAGATCGTCCGCTACGCCATCCTGATCCTCGTCGTCATCATGGTGCTCGGCCAGTTCGGCGTGCAGACCGCCTCGATCATCGCCGCCATCGGCGCCATCGGCCTCGCCATCGGGCTGGCGCTGCAAGGTACGCTGCAGAACATCGCCGCCGGCATCATGCTCCTGGCGCTGCGGCCGTTCCGCATCGGCGAATCCGTCGAGGTCGGTTCCATCGCCGGTTCGGTCGAGGAAATCGGCCTGTTCGCCACCAGGCTCAGGACCGCCGACGGCCTCTACATCCTGGCGCCCAATTCGACGCTGTGGAATCAGCCGGTGCGCAATTTCTCGCGCAATGGCGTGCGCCGCGCCGACATCAGCCTGAGCATCGGCTCGTGGAACGATATCGACGGCGCCCAGAAGACATTGCTCGCCCTTGCCGGCGCCGAGAAGCGCATCCGTCGCGAACCGGCGCCGATCGCCTTCGTGGCCGGCCTTGGCGATACGACCGTTTCGCTTACCTTGCGCTACTGGACCTCGGCGGTCGACTATTTCTCCACGAACATCGACATGACGAAACGCGCCAAACAGGCTTTCGACAGCGAGGGCATCTCCATTCCGCTGCCGCCACCGGAAGCGCCGGCGCCCGAAGCTCGCAAGCAGTAAGCAATTGCGGCGGGACAAACAGCCTTCAGTCCTTGGCCCGGCCTGCGGGCTCGTCCGGCGCATAGGCGAGTTCGACCGGAAGCGGGGCCTGCGCCGTCATCGGTGCGAAGCTGCCGGTCTCAGTGGCAGGCACGGCCTGTGTGGTGAACACACGCAACAGCACGAAAAGGCAGAAAGCACAGGCAGTGACGATTGCCACATAGATGAAGGCTTGCGTGCCGAAGACCGCCGACAGCGCCGTCACGATGCCCGGAACCACAAAACCGGCCAGCGACCAGGCGAACAAGAGCGAGCTGGACAGCGCCACCATGTCGTCCTTGCCGGCACGGTCGGCGGCATGCGCGCTGGACAGCGAATAGATCGATTCCGAGGCGCCGTCCCACAAGACGTAGATCACCAGCAGCGCCGGCAGCGCGCCGCCGTCGAAACCGAGCGCGAACATACCCGCCGCCGCAGCTAGCGCGGACGCTCCGATCAGCACGTAACGGCGGTCGGTGCGGTCGGAAATCCAGCCGAAGGGAAGCTGCAGGATCAGCGTGCCGAGCGGCATCACCGAAAGCAGCAGCGCCACATCGGCCTGGCTGTAACCCTTGGCCGTCGCATGGATCGGCGCGAAACCCGCGATCGACATGGACAGCCCGCCGACCGCCAGCATGCCGGCAACACCGACCGGCGAAATCCGCCAGGCGCAGCGCAGCGCCACCGAGGCCGCCTGAGGAGCGGGTGGCTGCGCCAGCCGCGTCATGCCGACGGGCAGGATCGACAGAGCGGTAAAGGCGATGCCGATCAGCGGCGCGTCCGCCGTTTTGATATCGACCAGCGCCAGCGTCGCATAGCCGACACCCAGCCCGGCGACGTAGGCGACGTAGAAAAAAGCCATCACCCTGCCGCGTATGGCATTGGCGACCGCATCGTTCAGCCAGCTCTGCGCGACGATGAACAGGCCGCATATGGCAAAGCCGTAAAGCGCACGGGCGGCGATCCACAAAACCGGATACGGCCCTGCGCCGACGGCGGCATTGGCGAGCGCGATCAGCGCCGACAACACCATGAAGGCCCGGGCATGGCCTACCCTGCGCACCAGTGGTCCGGTGAGGATGCAGCCGGCGAGGCCGCCGGCCGACAGGCCGGTTATGATCAGCCCGGCCCAGGTCGGATCGAAACCCTCGACGCCGAGCCGGACCGGGATGTAGGCGAACATCAGCCCGTTGCCGATGGCGATCAGCGCCATCGACACGATGACGCTGGCAATCGCGATCAGCGGCGTGGGCGCGCTGCCATGCTCCGGATCGACTGCGGGTTGGGTCTTGGTTTGAACTGCCATGTCAGGCCAGCATCGCTGATCGGCTGGACAAACGCCGCCGCAAAAGCGACATGGCCGGGCGGCCGAAACGCTGGCTCTTCTCTATCCCTTTGCCATCTTCCGGATCGCGCTCGACGACAGCGACGAGCGCGGGCCGTGGATGAAGGTCCAGGCCGGCGCCTTCATGCGGGCAAGCCGCGGCGCGTCGCCTTCATCGATGCGGGCATAGTCGAAGGTCTTGGGAACGACCGACGACAGGAACGACAGCGTCGCGCCCGTACACCGTTGAGCACGATCATGATCGATGGGCTTCAGACAATCCATCGGATGGGTCGCATCATAGATTGGTCCCAGATCATCAGAATCGCCAGGTCACCCCCAGCACCGGCCCAGACAATCGAGTATCGAAGACGTGACCGCCGGACTCGTAGTCGACACTGAGTACCTTGTAGCCGCCCGAGACGGAAAGATGGTCGTTTATGATGTAGTTGGCGGTTGCCAGCACCTGCCAGGTGGTTTTGGACCCGACGTTGAAGCCGCCGACATCCGCCTGAACCTGCGCCGAGAGTTTGTCCGTCATCCTGAGAAAGGCGCGCGCGCCAACGACCGGGTCAGCCCATCCAAAACTTTCCTTGTAGCTGCCCGACAACCCTGCCGCCTGCACGGTCACCCGGTTGGAGATATGCCAGAAGCGAACACCGCCCAGCGCATCCAGGGTGAAAGCTGGACTGTCATAGACACGATAGCCGGCCTGCAGTGTCGATGTGAATTCCTTGGTATCCACGCTGCCGCTGATGCTGGGGACTTGCGGCAATGGCGGGGGCAGGGGCGGAAGCGGGCCGGTTGCTTTCTCGTCTGTCGTGTCGACATACATGGCGTCGGCGGAGAAGACGAAGCGGTCGTAGCGCCCCCATACATTGATGAAGCCGCCAATGTTCAAATCATTCATGACATCCGAGAATGATTTGTCGACACCAATGGTCGGGGCCCTGCGGAAAGGCGATATGTCGCCGTTGATGCCCGCCGCCCAGAGATAGGGCGTGACTTGCAGGGCCCAGTTCTTTTCGCCATCCGCGGTCGTGTCGGCGCTTCCCGCAAGCACGTCAGCCGCCCTTGCTTCCATGGAAACGAAGGCGAAGGCGGCAAGCATGCCTATCCCAAGGATTGCTCGCAAGGTCATCCCCCCAGCGTGTTCTTGTGGATGCGCCCATCCTTCATGATGAGCTTCAACGTTCGTTCCGGATTTGCGATGAGGGAAATGTCCTCGAGCGGATTGCCATCGACGATGAGCATGTCGGCATAGGCGCCGGGTTCGATGCGTCCGAGTTTTCCCGGGTAAGGATTGCGCGGGCCGGAAAGGCCGGCAAGCTCGGCATTGCCGCTGGTCAGCAACCGCAACACATCCACATTTTCATACCACCGGCTGAACTTGGCGAGTTGCTTTCCCTGTGTCGAGGTGCCTTTCGGGTTGAACAGGATATCAGTGCCCAGGGCCATGTTGATTTTGTATTTACGTCCAAGCTCGACGGCCCGCGCCGTACCTTCGGCGATTGTCTGCTGCTGCGCGCGCTGTTCCGGCAAGGCGTAGGTGTTGGCATCCTCGTCGGCAAGGAAGGGCTGGATGCTCCACCATGCATCTGCATCGGCTATGCGTTTGGCGGTCTCCTCGTCGGCGAGTTGGCCATGCTCGATCGACTTCACACCGCTGGCGACCGCACGCTGCACGGCGGCGGGCGTATAGGCATGGATGCACACATAGGTGCCCCAGTCAGCCGCAGCGGATACCGCAGCCTTCATCTCGGCCTCAGTGTATTGCACAGCATCGATCGGGTCGTAGGGCGAGGCGACGCCTCCCCCGCCCATGATCTTGATCTGGCTCGCCCCCAGCATGAGCTGCTCGCGTACACGGCGCAGGACTTCCGCCTCGCCATCAGCGATCTCGGCGATGCCAGCCTGTTCCGCCAGGCTTGCGTTGCTTTGCGGAGTGCGCGGCAAATCCGTGCGCATGCGGAAGTCGCCATGCCCCGAAGTTTGCGAGATCATGGCGCCGGAAGGATAGATGCGGGGACCCACCAATCGCCCTTCATCGATAGCGCGCTTCAAAGCGAATGACGGGCCACCGACATCACGAACCGTCGTGAACCCGCGCAACACTGTCCGCTCGGCCTCCTGTGCGGCGACGAGATGAACATAAGGGACGTCGGCCGTCATGGCCGCGACCTGCGAGATACCGGCAAGCAAGGCATGCCAGTGGGCATCTATCATGCCCGGCATCAGCGTGCCGCCTGCGCAGTCGATAACCTCGGCATCGGCAACCGTTTCGCTGGCGCCAGGCAGAGCCTTGATCGTCTTCCCGTCGATAAGGACAGACTTGCCTTCGATGAGCTTGCTTGCCTGGCCGTCGAAGATCCTGGCATTGCTGAGCAGGATCGGCTTACCCGCTGCCTGCGCGAAGGATGGGGATGCAAGGCCGAGCGCCGAAGCACCGAACATCCCGGCGATACCGGAAAGAACAGAGCGGCGTGAAATGTCTCTGTTCAATCGATCGAAGAGGTTGAGTGCAAGCGGACTATGACAAGGGCAGTCCAACCCGTGCGCCAAGCCCCCATACCTGTTGCCGAAACTAATTCTCACAACAACCCCCCGCCGAAAAGAGGTAAAAATTGATGTAGGCAGCGCTCGCACGCAATCAACTGTATCGCCGAAGAACTCGTCTTTGATGACAGAGGCACCGTTGCCCGTCAATATCAGGTTGGGATAGCAGTGAACGCTGCCGGACCGTTCACTTACTGTTGAGCGCTGCCGGTGATGCTGGGCCGATCACCCCTTTGCCATCTTCCGGATCGCGCTCGACGACAGCGACGAGCGCGGGCCGTGGATGAAGGTCCAGGCCGGCGCCTTCATGCGGGCGAGCCGCGGCGCGTCGCCTTCATCGATGCGGGCATAGTCGAAGGTCTTGGCGACGACCGACGACAGGAACGACAGCGTCGCGCCCGGGCGGTCGATGACCGCGATCGGGAAGGTGAGCACGATTTCGCGCCAGCGCTGCCAGCGGTGGAAGTCGCGCAAACTGTCCGCGCCCATGATCCAGACGAAATCGACGCCGGGATTGCGCGCCTTGACCAGGGCCAGCGTGTCGGCGGTATAGCGCACATGATGCGCCGCCTCGAAGGCGGTGACCTTGATTTTCGGGTTCTTGGCGATCCGCTCCGACAGGTGTAGCCGTTCGGTCAGCGGCGCCAGCTCGCGCGTGCTCTTCAACGGATTGCCTGGCGTGACCATCCACCATAACTGGTCGAGCGCCAGGCGCCTGAGCGCAATTTCGGCGACTAGTGCATGGCCGGCATGCGGCGGGTTGAACGAGCCGCCGAACAGGCCGACGGCCAGCCCTTTTTCGGCGTGCGGCATTTTCAAGTAGCGGGAAGGGACGGCGTTCTCACCCTCCCCCTTGTGGGGGTCCACAAGACGGGCAGGACCCGTGGCTTGCCCAGGTCGGTCGATCCGCGAAGCGGAGCGGGGTGGGGGCATCGTGGAATTCAGCGTCGTCCCCCCACCCGGCTCGCTGCACTCGCCACCCTCCCCACAAGGGGGAGGGCAAGACCAGCGCTCAAGGCCTCACCTGTCCCGACCCGCGCACGCGGTATTTGAAGGAGGTCAGTTGCTCGACGCCAACCGGCCCGCGCGCATGCATCTTGCCGGTGGCGATGCCGATCTCGGCGCCCATGCCGAACTCGCCGCCATCGGCGAATTGCGTCGAGGCGTTGTGCAGCAGGATGGCCGAGTCGATCTCGTTGAAGAACCGCTCTACCGCCTTCGCATCCTCGGCGATGATCGCCTCGGTGTGATGCGAGGAGAAGGTCTCGATGTGCTCGATGGCACCACCGATGCCATCGACCAGCTTCACCGCGATGATGGCGTCGAGATATTCCGTCACCCAATCGGCATCGGTCGCCGGCCTGGCGTCGAAAAACACTTTCAACACCTCGGCATCGGCATGGATCTCGCAGCCGGCGGCGCGCAGCGCATCGAGGATCGGCACCAGATGGGTTGATACCACCGCGCGGTCGACCAGCAGCGTCTCGGCCGCGCCACAGACTCCGGTGCGCCGCATCTTGGCGTTGACAGCGATCTTCACCGCCATGTCGAGATCGGCCGAGCGGTCGATGTAGAGGTGGCAGATACCCTCGAGATGGGCAAAGACCGGCACGCGCGCCTCGTTCTGCACCCGCCCGACCAGGCTTTTGCCGCCGCGCGGGATGATGACGTCGAGCGTACCGCCAAGCCCCTTGAGCATCTCCCCGACAGCGGCGCGATCGGTAGTCGGCACCAGCTGGATGGCATCTTCAGGCAGGCCGGCGGCCTTCAGGCCGTCGACCAGGCAGGCATGGATGGCGGCGGACGAATTGAGCGAATCCGAGCCGCCGCGCAGGATTACCGGATTGCCGGCCTTGAGACAGAGCGCACCGGCATCGGCCGTGACGTTGGGCCGGCTCTCATAGATGACGCCGACGACACCCAGCGGCGTGCGCACGCGCTCGATATGAAGGCCGTTCGGTCGGTCCCACTCGGCGATGACGTCTCCGACGGGATCGCGCAGCGCGGCGATCTCGCGGATGCCATCCGCCATGGCGCGGATGCGCGCCGGATTGAGCCTCAGCCGATCCATGAAGGATGCCGACAGCCCCGATTCCTCGCCATTCGACACATCGATGGCATTGGCGTCGAGAATGTCCTGTTCCCGGGCAAGGAGCGCGTCCGCCATGGCAAGGAGCGCGGCATTCTTGGCGGCGGTGGTCGCGATGGCCAGCGGTCGGGCGGCGGCGCGGGCGCGGCGGCCGATATCGGCCATCAGCGCCACGGTATCGTCCCCGGATTTTTCATGCAGCTTCAGCATGGCTCATCCTCCGCTTATATCGCCCCCGGCGTGACTCACCACGAGGTCGTCGCGGTGGATCATCGCCGAACGCGCTTCGTAACCGAGCACGGTTTCGATCTCGGCCGTCTTCAGGCCAGCGATCCTTACGGCATCGGCGGCATCGTAGGCAACCAGGCCGCGCGCGATCTCGCGGCCCTCGGGCGACAGGATCGCCACCGTGTCGCCGCGCGAAAAATTGCCGCTGACCAGCTTGACGCCGGCAGGCAGCAGCGATTTGCCCGATGTGAGCGCGCCAACGGCGCCGGCATCGACCGTCAGCCGGCCGGCCGGTTCGAGCTGGCCGGCGATCCAGGTCTTGTAGCCCTTGACCGGATTGGCGCTGGGCCGGAAGAAGGTCGCGCGCTCGCCGCGCTCGATCGCCATCAGCGGCGACAGCCGCGTGCCCGAAGTGATGATCATGGCGGTGCCGGCGGCGGTGGCGATCTTGCCGGCGTCGAGCTTGGTGCGCATGCCGCCGCGCGACAGCTCGGACGCGGCCGCTCCCGCCATCGCCTCGATATCTGGCGTGATGCGGTCGACCACCGGAATGAATTTGGCCTGGGGATCGCGCGCCGGCGGTGCGGTGTAGAGGCCGTCAATGTCGGAGAGCAGCACCAAAAGATCGGCGCCCATCATCGTCGCGACACGCGCGGCCAGCCGGTCATTGTCGCCATAGCGGATTTCGGAGGTAGCGACCGTGTCGTTCTCGTTGATGACCGGCACCGCCTTCATCTTGAGCAGCGTCGAGATCGTCGCCCGCGCGTTGAGATAGCGCCGGCGTTCCTCGGTGTCGCCAAGGGTCAAGAGAATCTGGCCCGATCTCAGGGCGCCCTTGCCGAGCGCATCCGACCAGGCGCCGGCGAGCGCGATCTGGCCGACGGCGGCAGCCGCCTGGCTCTCTTCAAGCTTCAGCGCGCGCTTGCCAAGGCCAAGGATGGTGCGGCCAAGCGCGATGGCACCGGACGACACGACGAGGATTTCGGCGCCGCCCTCGGCGAGCACGGCGATGTCGTCGGCGAGCGAAGCCAGCCAGTCGCGCTTCAGGCCGCTCGCGCGGTCGACCAGCAACGCCGAGCCGATCTTGACGGTGATGCGCCGGTATTTTTTCAGCGACTGCATGGCACTACTTTTCCCAGCGCGTCTCGACCACGGGCGCGGCCTCCGCGCGCGCCTCGGCAATCACGGTCATCAGCGCCCGCAGCACAGCCTCGACACCTTCGCCGGTGACGGCGGACAGAAGCATCGGCGCGCGGCCGGCGGCGCGCTTCAGCGAGGCGACCTTCTTCTTGCGCCCATCCGCATCGAGCGTGTCGACCTGGCTGAGCGCCAGGATCTCGACCTTGTCGGTCAGCCCCTGGCCATAGGCCTCCAATTCGGCGCGCACGGTCTTGTAGGCCTTGCCCGGATTTTCCTCCTGCGCAGAGATCAGATGCAGCAGCACGCGCGTGCGCTCGACATGGCCGAGGAAACGGTCGCCGATGCCGACGCCCTCATGCGCGCCTTCGATAAGGCCCGGAATGTCGGCGATGACGAATTCGCGCGCGTCGATGCGCGCGACCCCGAGGCCGGGATGCAGCGTCGTGAAGGGATAATCGGCGATCTTCGGCTTGGCCGCGGTGACGGCCGCGAGAAATGTCGACTTGCCGGCATTGGGCAGCCCGACCAGCCCGGCATCGGCGATCAGCTTCAGCCGCAGCCAGATGTTGAGTTCCTCACCCGGCAGGCCGGGATTGGCGCGGCGCGGCGCCTGGTTGGTCGAGGTCTTGAAGTGCTGGTTGCCGAAGCCGCCATTGCCGCCCTTGGCAAGCAGGAAGCGCTGGCCGACCACGGTCAGGTCGCAGATCAGCGTCTCATTGTCTTCCTCGAAAACCTGGGTTCCGGCCGGCACTTTCAGCGTGACGTCGGCGCCCTTGGCGCCGGTCATGTTGCGGCCCATGCCGTGGACGCCGGTCTTGGCCTTGAAATGCTGCTGGTAGCGGTAGTCGATCAGCGTGTTCAGCCCGTCGACCGCTTCGAGCCAGACATCGCCGCCACGGCCGCCGTCGCCGCCGTCCGGCCCGCCGAACTCGATGAACTTCTCGCGCCGGAACGACACCGAGCCGGCGCCCCCGTCACCGGAGCGGACATAGACCTTGGCTTGATCGAGAAATTTCATGGGATCGCAGTTTCTTTTATTGGCCTTGCGGCATTGCTCTAAACCTTGGGCCTTGCTCTAAACCAAGGCGCGGCGAAGGGCGAGACCGTTTTGTGACGATGGCCGTGTGGGGTCGGTCGGAGAGATGTCGGTATGAAGCTTGTAACCTACAACATCCAGTACGGCATCGGTCTTGATGGGCACTACGATGTCGCGCGTATTGCCGACGCGGTGCGCGGCGCCGACGTGATCGCGCTGCAGGAGGTCACCCGCAACAACCCCAGGAACGGCAGCCGCGACATGGTCACCGAGATCGGCGAGGCGCTGCCCGACTATTTCGCCGTCTATGGCAGCAATTTCGAGGCCAATATCGGTTCGCGCATCGAAAACGGCCGCGCCATCACCACGACCTTCCAGCTCGGCAACATGGTGCTGTCCAAGACGCCCATTCATCTGTCGCGCAACCTGCTTTTGCCGCGCAGCCGCAGCTTCGAGATGATGAACTTCCAGCGCGGCGCGCTGGAGGCACTGATCGAGACGTCGCTTGGTTTCATCCGTTTCTATTCCATCCATCTAGATCATCGCAGCCCTGTGGAGCGCGCCAGCCAGATCCAGTTCCTGCGCCGGCGCCTGTTGAACTACGCGCTCGAAGGCGGCGCGCTGTCCGGCGTCGCCGAGATCGGCCTGCCGGAACTGCCGCATCCGGAGGCCTTTGTGGCCATGGGCGATTTCAACATGCTGGCCGCCTCGCCCGAATATGTCGAACTCGCCGGCCGGCCGGACCATGAATTCGGCATGCCGCTGACCGCCGACTTCGCGGTCGACGCCGCCGTGCGCCTTGATGTCGCCGGCGCCGATCTCGTCAGCTGGGTCGACCCCAAGGACCCTGCCAATGCCAGCCGTCACAAGCGCATCGACTATGTCTTCACCAGCGCCTCGCTTGCCCGTTCGCTGCAGCGCCTGTGGGTCGACCGGAAAGCAGCGGGTTCGGACCACCTGCCCGTATGGGTCGAACTGGGCTGACGACTCTTCATCCGGCTGCGTTTTCGCGTTCGACGATCGCCATCATGATCGTATCGCCGTATTGCCCGTCGATACAGATAGCGTCGCGCTGCACACCTTCCCTGACAAACCCGACCTTGTCGTAAAGAGCGATGGCGCGGGCATTGTCGGCGTGTACGGACAGCTCGACGCGGACAAAGCCGGTCTTGCGTGCCTGCGCCAAGGCGGCATGGATAAGCCGCGATCCGAGCCCGCGCCCGCGATGGGAGGCAACAATTCCCATTCCGAGACTGCCGCGATGGGCATGGATGAGCCGGTCATGGCGGGTGATGTCGCACCAACCGATGACCTCGCCACGAATGACGGCCACGAACCCCGGATCGCCTTTCGCGATGCGGTCCAACGCAAATCGCCGGGTTTGATCCAGCGGTGGCGCCTCGAGGAAGGACAGGTACTTCCGCTCACGCGCAACGAGATCAAGCGCACGATGAAAGCTTTCGATGTCACCGGGCGTTATCGGCGCGATCGTTTCGATACCGTTGCTGTCGTAGACCATTGGCTTGACGGCGCCATCGCTCAAAAGTGTACCCAGTTGCGCAGGCTCGTCCATGTCTTGCGGTCCAGCCTGTAGCGCTCGACCGGCACCTGGCCGGCGACGATCGAGTTCAGCATGCCCTGGCCGGCATACTGGAAACCGCACTTGTGGATCACCCGACGCGAGGCCGGATTGATGACCCGCGTCGAGGCATGCAGCACCTGGATCGAGGTCTTCTGGAAGGCGAGGTCGACCAGCGCGTGGGCGGCCTCGGTGGCATAGCCCCGCTTCCAGTAGGGTTCGCCGATCCAGTAGCCGAGTTCCAGCCCGCGATCGGTGGTGTTCAAGCCCGCGCAGCCGACGAAAGTGTCGGTGCCGGCCAGCGTCAGGGCATAGGCAATGCCGGCCCGGCGCGATCTGGTCATGGCGAGGAAGGCGCGCGCCTCGTCCTCGCCATAGGGGTGCGGCATGCGCGCCAGCATTTCGGCGACATGACGGTTGTCGGCAAGCTCGACCAGTTGCGCGATGTCCTCTTCGCGCGGCGCCCGCATCACCAGCCGCTCGGTGACCAGCACCGGGCAGTCTATCGCGTAACTTTCGTCTTCACTGTCTTCCGCTTCGGCAACCATTTGAAAATCCTCCAGGCACAAGAAAAAGGGGAGATGGAAACCCATCTCCCCTGATCCTTTTCCTGGTTTTGCCAGACACCGGTTCCCGAGATGGGCGCCGGTGTTCTAGTGCGGAACCGGCTACTCCGCGGCTTTGGTAATCGGGTTGACCGATACGTAGGTTCGGCCGTTGGCTTTTTTGTTGAACGTCACGGCGCCGGATTCGAGCGCAAAAAGGGTATGGTCCGTGCCCATGCCGACATTGACGCCGGGATGCCAGGTGGTGCCGCGTTGACGAATGATGATGTTGCCCGGGATGACGGCTTCGCCGCCGAACTTCTTCACGCCCAGACGCTTGGAATGCGAGTCGCGACCGTTGCGCGACGAGCCGCCAGCTTTCTTGTGTGCCATCTAACTAACTCCGTTGCGCCGCAAGGCGCCTAAAAGGCCTTATGAACGCGTTCGCGTTCCGTTTCAAGTCCGATCCGGCTGATGTTTCGCCGGAAAAATTACTTCTTGGCCAGTTCCTTGGCCTGTTCGCGCCAGTCCTTGATCTGGTCGGCGCTGAACGGCATGTGCTCGTCGATCTTGGCGACGTCCTTGTCGGTCAGCTTGGCCAGCTGCGCGAAGGTGATAATGCCCTGCTCGGCGAGATCCTTGGCGGCGACCGGGCCGATGCCCTTGATCACGGTCAGGTCGTCCGGCTCGCCTTTCGGCGCCTTGAACAGCGGCGCGGCGGCCGTCTCGGCCTTCGCCTCGTCCTTCGGTGCAGCTTCCGCCTTGGCTTCCTTCTTGGCCTTGGCTTCCTTCGGCGCGGCCTCGGCGGCGACTTCGGCCTTGGCTTCCGCCTTCACGGCCGCCTTCTTGGTCGGCTTGGCGCCACCCAGCAGGATCTCGGAGATCCGCACGGTGGTCAAAAGCTGGCGATGGCCGATCTTGCGGCGCGAATTCTGGCGGCGGCGCTTCTTGAAAGCGATGACCGTGCGGTTCTTGCCCTGCTCGACGACTTCGGCGGTAACCAGGGCGCCATCGACGAACGGCGCGCCGAACGTGACATTCTCGCCCTCGCCATGCGCGAGCACGTGGCCGATCTCGACGATATCGCCGACATTGGCTTCGACTTTTTCGATCTTCAGGAGATCGTTGGCGGCGACGCGATACTGCTTGCCGCCCGTTTTAATGACTGCGAACATTTTTTGCCTTTCGCTGTTCGGTCGGCCTTGATGAACCGCGTCTGGCGGTTCGGCCGTCTTTTTGTCAGTCTGCGGGTTCAAAAAACAAGCGGCGCGGAAGAACCCTCCACGCCGATTGCGCGCTGTCCCTAACCGAAGGTTGAGCGGGTGTCAAGGCAACACCCGTTGCCGGGACTGCTTTGGCCGGCCGGCCGGCGATCTTTTGCGGCAAGGCCTGCGGCACGCTGGAGAAATCGGCGACGACCGTCAAGACCGCCATGCCCTGCCGGGCCAATGCCGCCCGTGAATCCCGTGCTTGTCGGGCAAGCCAAATATCGGTGGATTTGGCCTTGTAACCTGCCCGTTCAGCCGTTATCTAGTGCGCCGCGCCGGCAACGGCCGACCATGACCGCGGAGAGGTGGCAGAGTGGTCGAATGCACCGCACTCGAAATGCGGCATGGGTGCAAGCCCATCGGGGGTTCGAATCCCTCCCTCTCCGCCATACGCCGCCGATTATACGCCATAGTGCTTATCGCCGCCGATCACCGCATCGCCACCAACTGACATAGCGAACCGCCGATCCTACGCTACAGGCCGATATCTCGAGAGCGGCGACAGCGGCTTACGCCCCCATTTCTGACGTTGGTCGCCTAAAAGCGAATGCGTGAAACCGCAACTCCGCGTTCGCGATACATGCAGACCCCGACGAACCCCGACAAGCGCTCCAACACAAGAACGAGCTTCATGGTCCAGCACGGCTGCCTGGCTCGTCTTCGGCACCCAACCCCCTGAAGATGAGCGCTATTATCCTCGCTGCCTGTGCATCCCTCCCGCGATGGGATGGGATTTGCCAAAGGACTCCGAGAAGCATCAAAACATCGTCGGCATTTGCATCGCGATCAATCGCGCCGGCGGTCTCGCATGCGGCGATGAGTGAACGCACCGCCAACAGCATCTGCTGATAGGTTTCGCGTCCGTCATCCTCGGACGTGGCCCCTTGCAGAAGCCTTGCCACGCCGCGCTTCATGGCGCTGGAATCCGCCACCTGGGCACACCACAGACGAAACGCCTCCAGCGGCGGATGCTCCTGCACAAGCGTGGATGCGAGAGCCGCAAGGGCGTTGATCTCCTTACGATAAATGGCAAGGGCCAGGGCTTCCCGGGTCGGGAAGTGGCGATAGAGCGTGCCTTGCCCAACTCCGGCTGCCTTGCCGATAGCGCTAAGCGGCGTTTCGGGATCGGCGGTCAGGGCCTTTCGTGCCACCTCAAGTATGCGATCTCGGTTAGCGCGGGCGTCTGCTCGCAATCCCTCCTCTTCTACAGCCATGTCGCCTCTTGACTAAACGGACAATTGTCCGTTACTTAACGCTAAGCGGACATTTGTCCGAATATAGCGGATGTGGAGACGGACATGCAATATGCCAAGCTCGGCCGGACGGGCCTCGATATTTCGCCTATCTGTATTGGCTGCATGGGGTTCGGGAATCCATCGCGAGGTTACCCCTCCTGGTCGCTCGACGAGGAAGCAAGTCGACGTCTCATTCGCCACGCACTCGAAGCGGGCATCAATTTCTTCGACACCGCCAATCTGTATTCAAACGGTTCCAGCGAGGAGATCCTCGGGCGGGCACTGAAGGACTTTGCGCACCGCGAAAACGTTGTGATCGCCACCAAACTCAGCGCACCAATGCGCGACGGCCCCAATGGCATCGGGCTATCGCGCAAGGCGATCATGACCGAAGTCGATATGAGCCTGAGGCGCCTGGGCAGCGACTATATCGACCTCTACCAAATCCATCGTCGTGACAGGACCACCCCCTGGGAAGAAACGCTCGAGGCCCTGAACGATGTCGTCAAGGCCGGCAAGGTCCGCTATCTCGGCGCATCGTCCATGAAGGCCTGGGAATTCGGCAAAGCGCTACACCTGCAGAAATCCAACGGCTGGGCCCGCTTCGTGTCGATGCAGGATACCTACAATCTTCTCGACCGCGAGGAAGAGCGCGAGATGCATGCGCTTTGCATCGACGAAGGGGTGCAGACCATTGTCTACAGCCCTCTCAACCGCGGACGGCTGGCCCGGCCGTGGGGAGCGATCACCGCAAGGGCGAAAACCGAAGCCGTCTACAATCTGGGAGCAGCCACTGCCGACAGCGACAAGCTGATTGTCGATGCGGTGGGGGCGATTGCGAAAGAACGGGGCGTCGGCCGGTCAATGATTGCGCTGGCCTGGCTGCGTCGCAATCCTGTGGTGGCAGCTCCGATCGTCGGTGCGCTGAAACCAGATCATATCGACGACGCTGTGGCTTCCCTTTCAATCAGCCTCACCGACGACGAGGCAGCAAGGCTGGAGGCGCCCTATACGCCGCGGCTCGACCATCAGGGAGCGTCAGACCCGCGCATGCTCCGCCGCGCGGCTGAAGCCGCCACAGGCCACAGCATCAGCCGCCTCCCGATCCGTGAACTGAGCAAGGCGACATGAACTCTGCTCGTTCTGGCGACTGACATGTCAGGGATTAGGCGATACTGACGACAACTGTTTGACCGGATCAGAGCGACAGCCGGACCTGCAGGTCGTTAAGGAGCCACCGGCCGGCCGGGCCAGGTTCATGGTCCGCCATGCGAGCGGCGTAGATGGTCAGGGCGTTTGCCGGGTCACGGGCATCTTCGGCCAGCTCGAGCCGAACTAGAACGCTGGCTGCGAGATGATCGGCAATCAGATGCTCCGGCATCCGGCACCAGCCGAAGCCGGCCAGCAGGAAATCCAGCCTGCGGCCGAGGTCGACAAAGCGCCACCGCGTGGCGCTGGCCAAGCCGTAATTGTTCGCTTCCCGATCGACCGGGTCGGACAGGACGAGCTGGATATAGCGTTCCAGGTCGTTGCGGGTTGCCGGACGACCAAGCGCTGCCAATGGGTGATCGGCGCTGACCACAGGCGTCAGCGCCATGCGCAGCAGCGGCAATGCCACGACGTCCTCGGGCACCACCGGCAGCAGCAGGCAGAAGGCCAGTGCGACGTCGCCGCTGCGCAAACGACGCAGCGCCCCGCCCAGGCCCTCGGTCGAGAAGCTTATGGGAAGATGCGGATAGGCCTGGTGCAACGCGCGCAGGCTTTCGATAAGCGGGGCGGTGGGCACCAGCGGATCTATGGCTAGGGCAAGCTCGGGCTCGACCCCGCCTCGCGCCCCGGTCGCGACGGCCTCGAAGCGTGCCGCGCTCGAAAGCACCAGCCGGGCCTGATCGACCAGAACCCGGCCCGTTTCAGTCAGGCGGGGGCGATGTGTGCTGCGGTCAAAGAGCTGGACGCCCTGCGCGGCTTCCAATGTCGCCACCGATTGGCTGATTGCCGATTGCGCGCGGCGCAATTGCCGCCCGGCCGCCGAAAAGCTGCCGGCATCAGCAATGGTCACCAGGATGCGCAACTGGTCGAGGCTGAGACTGCCGATCATGATCCATCATATTAGCCGATAGAGATGATCACTTTATTATCGCTCCTGCTGCTGGATAGAAAGCCTATATCGTCCGCATCTGTTCCGGCTGTTTAGCCCAAACCTTGAGGACGCCATGCCCAACCTTCTCGTTGTCGAAACCAGCGCGCGCGGCGAGGCTTCGATTTCCCGCCAGCTGACCAAACGCCTTGTCGCCAATTGGCTCGAGGTGCACCCGGATGGCGCGGTCGTGCGGCGCGACCTGGCCGTGGATGCGCTGCCGCACGTGACCATGCCGTGGTTGTCGGCCTATTTCACGTCACCGCATGCCCATACCTCGGACATGGCCGAGCAACTGCGTCTCTCGGACGCGCTGGTTGCCGAATTGCTGGCAGCTGACGAGCTTGTCATCGCCACGCCGGTCTACAACTACAATATCCCGGCCAGCCTCAAAGCCTGGATCGATCACATCGTGCGCAAGGGCGTAACGCTTGGCTTCGACGGCAAGGGACTGCTGATCGGCAAGAGAGCCACCGTGGTGCTGGCGTCCGGCGGCATCTATGGCGAGGCCTCGCCCATCAACCACCTCAATTTTGCCCCCCGATACCTCAAGGCCATTCTCAACGTCCTCGGCATCACCGACGTGAGGATTATCCATGGCGAAGGTGCCAAGGCCGTGGATATGGGTGAAGCAACGATGGACACGTTCATCGACGCCGTCGTTCCGAAACTCAATCGCGCTGCGGCCGCCTGATTGATCGGGAGTATGCGCCCCCGATGGAGCCCGCTTGCTTTCCACCGAGTTCAGGTGTGCCGCAAGATCGCCGCTGCCCGTCCTCACATCTTGCCTTCGGATCACTGTTCATGCCGAGAAGCAGACCGTGGTCACGCTCGTCCGATTTGGCAGTCTGCCTTGCAATAGCTAACTTCCGCTACCCACCCCAATTGTCGCCATTCGCTCAATTTTGGAGGGCTATGGAGTAGACGTAGTTCTCCGTTTCTTCGGCTTCGGCCCGCCAAGCATCGCCCGCCCATCCGGTCTGGCGGCACAGTCTGCCCAATCCCCTGTCGGTGGCGTATCTGGCAATGCGTATCCCGCCGATACGACTCGGCCGACGGCATCTCAGACACCGGCACCAAAGACAATCGCCTGCCGTCCTTCGGCGGTGCCCGCTTTCAACCGCCCCAGCGCGCTGGTCACTTCCGCGAGCGTGACGCGCTCGACCTGAGCCTCTAGCGGCTGCGCCTCGTGCAATTGCATCAGTTCACGCATCTGCGCGCGCGTGCCCACGCTGGTGCCGGTTATCCAGACACCGGTGGCGGTGAGCCATTCCTGGCTGAGGGGTACCGGTTGCGAGACCATGGCCGCGGCGATGATCCTGCCGCGCGGACGGATGGCCGCGGTCATCGCATCCCAGCTCGCCGGTGTCGGCGCAAAATTGATGCAGACATGGGCACGCAGCCGCGCCGGCCAATCACCAGCCAGACCGGGCGAGGCAAGAAGCGTGTGTTCGGCGCCAAGTGAAGCCGCGAGGCGGAGCTTGGCCTCATCCGTGTCGACGGCGATGACCACCGCGCCGAGCCGCCGGGCGATCTGGATCGCATAAAGGCCCAGGCCACCGCAGCCGAACACGGCACAGACCTCGCCGGCAACGACCTCCGCCCGCTTCAGCGCCCCGAAAGCGGTCAGGCCCGCGCACATCAAAGGCGCCAGCATGGCCGCATCGCCTTGGTCCGGCACGCGCGCGGCGAAACGCGCATCGGCCACGACATATTCGGCAAAAGTGCCCGCGACATCGAAGCCATGGGCGCGCTGGTGCTGGCAGAAGGATTCCATGTCGGCGTGGCATTCATCGCAGCAGCCGCAGGCGTCATGCAGCCAGGCGACGCCCGCCCGCTCGCCAACCCGCCAGCCCGTGACGCCGGCACCCGTCCGCACCACCCTGCCCACGCCCTCATGGCCAAGAATCGCCGCCGCTTGCCCCGAAGCCGGCCGCAGATGCCCTTGCCACACATGCACATCGGTATGGCATATGCCGCTCGCCTCCAGACGGACCAGTATTTCTCCGGGACCCGGTTCCGGCCGCGGCACGCTCATGATGCGCAACGGCTGGCCGGCGTGTTCCAGCACGGCCGCAAGCATGCTTTGCGTCATCTAAAGGCCGAGAGCGCTTTTCACGGCCGGCACGGCTGGCTGGCCGCCAAGGGTCGAGACGCCGTCCAGCCATTTGCCGAGCTTGTCCGGATTGCGCTTGATCATCTCGCGGGCGGCTTCGTCGGCGGATTTGCCCTCCCCCAGGATCATCCGCATGCCGTGGTTCTCGTAGTCGAGATCGAATACCAGATTGGCGAACAGTTTGGCCGCGTTGGGGCATTCCGCCGAGAATCCCTTGCGAGCGATGGTGCGCACCGTGGCGCCGCCGAAATTCGGTCCGAACTCGACGTCCCCGCCCGACAAATAGCTTATCTTGTAATCGAGATTCATCGGATGCGGTTCCCAGCCAAGGAAGACGACCCAGCTCTTGTCCGCCACGGAATTCGAGACCTGCGTCAGCATTGCTGCCTCGCTGGATTCGATAATCTGCCAATCGCCCATCCCGTGCCGGTTGGCGGCCACCATGTCGAGCAGCGGCTTGTTCGAGCCTGCCTCGATTCCGTAGATCTTGCGGCCGAACTTGTCGGCATGGGAAGCAAGATCGTCGAAGCTTTTGATCCCCTGGTCCGCGACATATTGCGGTACGGCCAGCGTGTACTTGGCACCCTCCAGGTTGACGCCCAGCACTTCGACCGATCCCTCGTCGAAGTAGGATTTGTATTCCTCGTCCTGGACCGGCCTCCAATTGCCCAGGAAGACATCCATGTCGTTTTCCTTCAGCGCCGAATAGGCGACCCCGAGGCCGAGCAAGGTTTGAGAGGCGTCATATCCCAAGGCATCGAGGATGACCTCGGCGGTGGTGTTGGTCAGGGCGATGTCGGTCCAGCCCAGATCCGCCATGCGGACCTTCCGACATTGCGATGCGTCGGCGGCCATGACCGGCGAGGCGACGAGCGCCGAAAGCAAGGCCAGAACGAGTCTCGTGCGCATTGTGGCTCCCCATTTTCTTCGTGAGACGAATTGCCCGCCAACGCTATGGCCTCTGCATTATATGTCAATATAGAATCTTGTATGAGCGTACAAAAATCTTATTTGCTAGAAAGAGCAATGACGACTCAGGGCAAGCGGACGAAAATCGAGGACATACGGCGCTCCGAGCTGATTGCCGCCGCCCGCCGCGTATTCCTCGAGCATGGGTTGCAAGGCATGACCTCGGCCCGCATATGCCGTGAAGCCGGCATGTCGCCCGGCATCCTTGCCTATTATTTCAAGGGTAAGGACGAGGTTCTGTTCGGCATGGTGCGCCACAACAATCGCCTGCTGATGGAAGACGTCATAGCGCGACTGGAGGCGGCGCGGACCGGTTGGGCACGGTTGGAAGCGATCGTTGAAGGAAACTTTCCCGCCTCGGCGTTCACCCGCCCCATTGCCAATGCGTGGCTGTCGGTCTGTGCCGAGGCGGGCGTAAATCCGCAATATGCCCGGCTCCAGCGGCTGTTTTACCGCCGATTGCGCTCAAACCTGGCTTCGGTGTTTGCAGGGATGTTCGATACAACACGCCTTCGCGAGGCGAGTTTTGTCATCGCTGCCCTGATCGATGGACTTTGGCTGCGCAAGGCAGTCGCCGACGATGTCGGGCGCGACGAAGCCATAACGCTGGTGTTCAGAGCGATCCGGTCCCTTCTTAGCACCGGGGAGGAACAGCAGTTGCGCCACCCGGCGGGTTGAACGGCATAGACCTCCCTCCCTCCCGCCAGTTTCATCCATCTCTTGTCACGTTGGCGGATGCCGGGGTTCCGCGCACGGTCATGCCGGGCTGGACGCTGCGAGTGACCACCGAGGCGGCACCGACCGTTGCGCCGGCACCAATTTCCACCCCGGGCATCAATTGGACGGCGCTGCCGATACGGGCACCCTGCCGAACGACAACGGGACCGTCAGGTGTCCTCCCGTTGGGACTGAACGTGGTGGCGAGCGCGACGACGTAGGGCCCGATGGCACAGTCGCTTTCGATAATGGTCCCTGCCGGAAATCCGCAAAACCCCTGGATTCTTGTGTTTTCTCCGATGACGCACTTGCTTCCCACCGTACAGGAGAAACCGACGCTGCTCCTTTCCCCAAGACGCGCGCCTTCGCGGATCAGGGCATGGTCACCGATATAGGCGTCGGGGCCGGTCATCGCGCCGGAGCAGACGATGGCGTAGGCGCCAACGATGGTTCTCTCGCCTATGTCGGTCGGCTGCTGAACTGTTGGCTGGGCAACCGAACCGGGATTCGATTGGCTTGGTCTGCCTATTATGGCGCCATGCTCGATACGGGCTCCGCGGCCCAGTCGTGTTCCGGGATAGAGGACGACATAGGCGCCTATGGAGACGTCGTCGCCGATTTGAACATCGTCCGCGCACATAAGGTAGGGTGCGCGATCGGACTTCTTCAACTCGTTCATTCTGTCAGCCTTCGATAGTGCTTGCGTATCAGGCGCTTTATCTTCGCAATGACGACGCGACGATTGATCTGGGACATGTGGATCTTCACGCCCGGTTCATCCGTGGTGTTTTCGGACAACTTGCCCTGATCAGCCTCGAGGTCACGGTCGACTTTCGCCGCCATCCGGCGCCGGAAGTCGTTTCGCTCCTCCCCGGTTGTCGGGATGTTGAGCTCCCTCGTCAGTTGCTCGATCGTGCGACGGTATTGTCCGTTCTCGGCGCGAAGCCGGCTGACTTCGTCTTCGGCCCTTTTGGCGCGCTCGGCCACCGGTCCAAATGCTATCCTGGCGGACAGCAACTTGGATTCCGACCTCCAGTTCGACGCCACCAATCTCGAGAGCTCAAGCTTGGGCGTGGTCCGGCTTGCCGTCGGCTTTGCCAGATCCGAACACAGATCGATCATCTGCTGGGCATGGATTCGCGCGTGGTGATGCATCATGACCAGTTTCCGATTAGCCATTCCCATGAGGGGATCATAGGCACCCAGATCGGTGACCAGTTGTGCGGGATCAAAGGGGCGCGATAGAGCTAGCCCCGCGAACGCGTCGGCCTCCATCGCCTCATAGACCTGTGGGGTTACCCAGCCGTCCGTCCCAAAGACATCGTACACATAGGCAGGCCGGCCGCAGGACATCGCATCCAGGATCGCCCGGGCCTTCCCCACAACGATATCGGCCTCCGCGATGGCTTGGACGATGTCGGCCGAATTGGTGCCGGCGGGGCTGCCGACCTGCATGAACTCGACCCCGGCGCCGCTCCACGCGTCGACCAGAAAGCGCTTTGCTTCGCCTTGCAGATAGTTCCCCAGCAGAAGCGCTTTCTTCGGCTGTTTGCGGGCTGCGCCGCGGGGCGCCAGCCTGTCCACATCGATCGGCTGGCGAAAGCGAACAATCCGGTGCTTCGTGGCCAGGGCACGAAGCCGATCTTCAAATCGCGCGCTCATGACAACAACCGCGCCGACCACACCAGGAACAGCCGGGGGCGTCTGCAATTCGAAAAGCGGACTATGGCAGATAAAAGCGTGAGGAACCTCTGGCCACCTGGCCGATATCTCATAAGCGACGACGCCGTCCTGACTGAGCACGACATCGGGCGTTGGAAGCTCGAGATCCGTTGCGATCCTGATCGCCCGCTCCCTGGCCACCTGAGCCATCTTCCCAGGTGCCTTCACATAGATCGTGATGTCGTGGCCAAGTTTCAGGAACTGTTCGGCAATCGTTATTGCATAGGTCTCGCTGCCGCCAACATCATCGAACTGATAGGTTCCTAGAACTATTCTCACAGATGGGTCCTGGCACAATTTTTCGGCGGCGGGCGAAGCCGGCCGGCACTGACGCCCGCCGGCAAACGATCTCACGACCATGGCAATTCAATCCGGTGAGGGAGGATATATCCGTGGCCGTCATATCAGCCCCCTTTCAAAGCCAGCATGACGTATTTTGGCAAAGCATGTCAAAACCGGAGTCGTCTCGGCGCCGTGAACCGTGGCCGCTATTGCCTGGTCAATGCCGGCGTAAAGAGCCGCCGTTCAAGCACCGCGCCGCGCGAGGCGGGCGCCCTCACCGTGCTGTAGCGCGGTCGATGGTCACCGTTGCGGAGGTCCCGGCAACCAGCCGTGCCTTGGTGGCCGCGTCGCTGTCGAGCACGATATGCACGGGAACGCGCTGCGCGAGCCGCACCCAGGTGAAGGTCGGATTGATGTCCGCCAGCAACGTGCCCGAGCTGCGTTCGCGGTCCGCGATCCCCGCGGCGATGCCTGCGACATGGCCGGACAGGGTGTTTGGCCATCCCATCAGCCTGATCGATGCCTTGGCGCCGATCCCTATGCGCGAAAGTTTCGTCTCCTCGAAATAGCCCTCGATGCGCATCGTATCGGTGTCGACGAGCGCCATGGTGGCCGTGCCGGGGGCGACATAGTCTCCCGGGCGAAGGCTGAGATTGGTGATGATGCCATTCACCGGCGCCCGGACTTCGGAACGGTCCAGATTGAGCTGCGCCAGGTCGCGCGATGCGCTGGCCTGCAGGCTTTCCGATTCCGCCTCGGCTACCGTCGACCGCGCTTCCTCGATCTGCTGGACGCTGACCGCCGAGGCGGTCAGGCGCTGAAGCCGGTCGAGGTTTCGCTTGGCCTGGTCGAGCGTTGCCTGCTTCCCCTCCACCACCGCCTGCGCCTGAGCGAGCGCCACCGCGAAGCGTTGGCGGTCGACCTGGAAAAGAGCATCGCCCTTCTTCACCGCCTGGTTGTCCTTGACCAGGACCTCGGCCACCAGGCCCGACACGTCGGGCGTGACGCCGACGACGTCGGCGCGGACATGCGCATCACGCGTCCATGGGGCATTCATGTTGTCGTCCCACAGCTTCCAGGCCGCGACGCAAGCGATGACAACGACGATAGCGGTGACGAGGATCCTGCCGGTAAGGCGCAGAAAGCGGTACTTCATGACAACAGCCGATTCGAAAGCGAGGACAATGCCCCGAGGATGAGGATGTAAAGCGCGAAATTGAAGAGTGCCCTGTGCCAGACGAAGGAATAGAGTCCCGTCCACGACAACACTTGCCAGACGATCCGCGCCACGACGAAGGCCGCCAGCATCAGGACGAGAAGACCCGGCAGATAGACGCCGCCTATGCTGATATCGCTTTGCATGATCGATCTACTCCGCCACCAGCAGCATGGGTTCCGACATTGTCGAATAAATCGGTGGCGCGGCGTTCCGGTACAGCGCCCGCCGCAGCCCGACCAGCGCGTCCGCCGACCGCCGGGCCGGCGTGGCCTGACGGCCCGCGACCGTGGCGAGGGCGCGATCGATACGCGCCAGCAGCCGCGGCGGCGCTGTGACGGCCGCGCCAAGGCGCAGGCGCTCCTTGAACAGCTCGGCGACGGCCGACAGGACGATGCCGACCTCGCGCCTCTCGTCGGGCGTGAGTCGGTTGCGCATCCGCTGCAGTTCCACGATGTTCAGGCCGAGCCTGATTTCCGCATAGCCATCGATTGTCGACAGCGCCTTGTTCTCCGTCCCCGCGAGCCTGGGCACGAGCTGGCCGAGACGATCGAGCATGCGGCCGGCGAGCCGGCGTTGGTCCTCGACGCGATCGCCGGCGGCGAGTTGGGCAAGGTCCGACCAGCCGGCATGCACCAGGCGCCGGGCTGCGATCTCCCCGCCGAATGGCCTCACCACCAGCGTCCACACCAGTGCGAAACCCACACCCGCCAGGGCGGCGAGGCCACCATCGGCGAACGAGACGAAATCGGCGGAAAACCGGTCGCTGAGGGCAATGAAGGATGCGGTGTTCACTGTGAGCAGCATCGCCAGCATGCTGAGCTGAGGCCTGGGAATGAGCGTGCCGAGCACGAGGAAAGGCGGCGCCAGTACGAGAACCAGCAAGGGGAAGCTTTGAACCATCGGCAGGATGGCGAACTGGTAGAGGGCGGTGACCGCCAGGCTGACCGTGCACCAGACGAACATCGACAGGAGAAGCGGCGCGGGCCGATCGGCGGCGGCGAAGAACGAACTCCCGACCGCCACCATCAGCACGAAGCCGGCGCCTTCCGCCCAGCCCGAATAAATCCACAGGGCGCTGGCCGCCAGCACGGCGAGGATCACGGAACCGGCATAGAAGAACAACATACCGTAGTCGTGATGGCGGGTGCGCGAGAAAGTGCGGCGACGGCGGAAGGCGAGCCTTTCGCCGCGCGAATCGCCTGTCGCGATCTGCTTTTTCAACACCAGGCAGTCGTGCCAGGCGTCGACGATCTCCCTCAGCCTGGCCAAGGCGCTGTCGAGGATGAGGCTGTCCCAGTCGACCGCGTGCGCGGCCGGCCGCAAATCAGCAATGCGGGAGCGGAACAGAACGGCGCGGTCCGGACCGTCCACCACTTGGAGCCAGGTTCCGACATCACCGAGAAGGGTGAAGAACTCCTCGTGGATCGCGCGGTCCTGCGACTTCAGGCCATGGATGCGGTCATCGAGCGACGACAGCAGCGGCAGCAGCAACATCAACCGCCCGCGCAACTGTCGCGCCTGTCGCGTGACGCCGCGCGTATGGGCATCGTAACCGAGCTGGCTGATGAGGATGTCGAGCCCTGAAATGTCCGATGCCAGCTTCTGCCGGGCCAGCAAGGTTACCCCAAGCGCGCCCTCGCCGCGCAGGATGTCGCTCGCCCATGCAGCGGCATCGCCAAGCCAGTTGGAAATGCGCGAGGACAAGAGCGAAGACAGCCCGATCGGGAACAGCAATTGCGCGACCACGCTGGCGCAAACGATGCCAAGGATGATCTCCTGGCTGCGGGCCGAGGCGATATCGAAGATCGTCTGGGGCGCATCGACCGCCGGCAGCGCGATCAGCGGAAGCGAATAGCCGGCCAGCATGAAGACATAGCTGCGCGGCGTCCGGTCCAACATCGAAATATAAAGCAGCCCGCCAGTCCACAACGCCACGACCATGCTCAACAGCAGCGGCGAATTGACGAACATCGGCAAGAAAAGGACTGACGCCGACGCGCCTATCAGTGTGCCGAGCGCGCGGTAGAGCCCCTTGGAGGAGGTCGCGCCGGCAAGCGGATTGGCCACGACGTAGACAGCGGCCATGGCCCAGTAAGGGCGCGGCAGGTCGAATGACAGCGCGATATAGAGCGCCAGCATCGAGGCGATGAACGCCTTGATCGAAAACAGCCAGTCTTGCCAGGAAGGGAGCGTCATTGTGCGTCAGCTCTTTGACCCGCTCCTCCCAGGCGGGTCGGGAAAGCTCCTTGAACCTAATTGTTGATGTCGACATCCTTTGTCTCATTCCCGATCAACAAGGAGATCAGGGTGAGCACCGCCATGGCCGACAGATAAACGCCGACCCAGAAAGGTCCGCCTCCGGCGCTCCAGAGGGCTACCGCGATGAACGGCGCCACGGCCGCGCCGAGGATCGAGGATACATTGTAGGAGATGCCCGAGCCGGTGTAGCGGACATTGGCTGGAAACAGCTCGGGCAGCAGCGCCCCCATCGGGCCGAAGGTCATGCCCATCAGGCTGAAGCCGACGATGAGCCACGCCATGACGCCGACGGTGCCGGCATGAAGCATCGGCACCCACAGCAGGCCGAAGGCGGCGATCGCCAGAGTGATCCAGATCAGCGTGCGTCGGCGACCCCAGCGGTCGGCCCACGGGCCGGAGACCATGGTGAAGACGCCGAAGAAGACAACGCCGATGATCATCATCAGCACGAAGGTCGTGTAGCTGTAGCCGAGGCCCGGTACCGCCGCCGAGGGTGCCGCGCGGCCATAGCTCAACGAAAACGTCGTCATCAGGTAGAACAGCACATAGGTGGCGAGCATGTAGAAAGTGCCGAGTATGAGCTCTTTCCAATGCGTCTTGACCGCCGAAGCCAGCGGGAGCTTTCTGACCCGGCCAGTGCGCACCGTATTGTCGAACGCGGCGCTCTCGACCAGGTTGAGCCGGACCCACAGACCGATGGCCACCATGACCACCGAAAACAGGAACGGGATGCGCCATCCCCACGAAAGGAACGCCATCGACGGCCGCGAGGGGTCGTCCGAGGGCATCGCTGCGGCAATGCTCAGGAACAGGCCGTTGGCGATGATGAAGCCGATCGGCGCGCCGAGTTGGGGGAAAGTGCCGTAGACAGCGCGCTTTCCCTTCGGCGCGTTCTCCGTCGCCACCAGTGCGGCGCCGCTCCACTCTCCGCCGAGCGCAAAACCCTGAGCGAGGCGCAACACCACCAGCAGGGCCGGCGCCAGCCATCCGGCGCTCGCGTAGGTTGGGAGCAGGCCGATCAGGAATGTCGCCAGCCCCATGGTCAGCAGCGCGCCAACCAGCGTGATCTTGCGGCCGCGCCGGTCGCCCAGATGGCCGAAGAAGATCGCGCCGAGCGGGCGCGCAATCATCGCCGCGCCGAACACGGCGAAGGAAGCGAGAAGCGCCGTCGTGTCGTTGCCGGCCGGGAAGAACAGGTGAGGAAACACCAGCACGGCGGCCGTGGCGTAGACATAGAAGTCATAGAATTCGATCGTGGTGCCTATCAGGCTCGCCAGTATGACGCGCGAACGCGGATTTGCTGGAGTGGAAACTGAGGGCACTGCGCTAAAAGCAACGGACATCGGAAAACACCTAAAAGGGTCCGGCGAACGCCGATCCCTCACACTGAGAACGGACACCTGGCGGACAGATGGAACGATCGCCTTCGTCATCTCTCGCTGGTATCAATTGCATTCAAATAGATTGTATGCGAACCATTGGCAATGGAAAATGAGCGATCCAGAAGCCGCGAAACGATCGGCCAGCTGATAACCAATGTTGCGCGCCTTTGGCGTCGCACCGCCAACGAGCGATTGGATCGTTGCGGACTTTCGCATGCCGTGGCCATGCCGCTGCTGGCATTGTGGCAACTGGGCGGCGAGGCTCGCCAGGGAGCGGTCGCGGAACAGGCCGGCCTCGAAGGGCCTTCGCTGGTGCGTCTCGTCGATCTCCTGGTGGCCGAAGGCCTGATCACAAGGCGTGAGGATCCCAGCGACCGCAGGGCCAAGATATTGTCCTTGACCAAGGACGGTGAGGCGCGGATGAGTTCGATCAACACGGTGCTGGCCGAGCTTCGCCACGAGCTGGTCTCTCTCATTGGCGACGACGAGCTCGAGACCGCCTCGGCGGTGCTGCGGCAAATCCAGGCCGAACTCGCCACCAAGCTCGGGAGCTGACTTGCCGGCGTCGGCCTCGCCGGCACCTTCCGGCTGCGTGCATTCAACGCCAGGCCGATCGTCTTCCAGGTCCCGGCGAATGAAATCTGCCCTCGTAAGCTTCCGCTGGCGCGCCGCCGGAAGCCGTCAGCCGCTCACGCCCCTGATAGATGCGCCGCGATTGCGCTCAGGAATATCTCACCGAATTCCTTGAGCTTTGCCCCTCCCACACCGTTCACTTCCGCGAAAGCGTCGAGGTCGCGCGGGCAGCGCTCGGCCATGTCGATCAGCGTGCGGTCGGAAAACACCACATAGGCCGGCACCTGGCGCTCCTTGGCCAGCCGCAGCCGCAGGGATTTGAGCATGGCCAGCAGCGAAGCATCGATGCCTTCGGCATTCATGGCCGAACCGTCGGCCGCTCGCATCTTGCGCAAGGCGCGGGCGCGCACCTCGACTCGGTAGTGGAACGGGGTCTCGCCACGGCCAAGCGCGCGACCCTTCTCGGCGATGGCGAGGCCGCCATGGCCGCTCGGATCCGGCTCCAGGAAGCCGCCGGCGACGAGTTGCCGGATCAGCGACTGCCAGAAATCCTTCTTGTGCGCCGCGCCGCCGCCGAAGCTGGCCAGCCTCTCATGACCCCTGGCCAGCACCTTTTCGGTCTCATGGCCGAGCAGGATGTCGATGACATGGGCAGCGCCGAAGCGCTCGCCGCTCTGGCCGACGGCCGCCAGGATGATGCGCGCCTCGGCGGCGCCATCGGCGCGCGGCACCTGGTCGAGACAATTGTCGCAATTGCCGCAAGGCGAAGCTTCCTCGCCGAAATAGCCGAGCAGCACCTGGCGACGGCACTGCGCCGTCTCGCAATAGCCGATCAGCGTGTCGAGCCGGCGATGCGCCCGCCTCTTGTGCTCGGTGGACGCGTCCTCGTCGTCGATGAACAGCCTGCGCATGCGGATATCGCCAAGGCCGTAGAGCATGTGCGCCTCGGCCTTGCGTCCGTCACGGCCGGCGCGGCCGATCTCCTGGTAATACGCTTCCAGGCTGCCCGGCATGTCGGTGTGGAAGACATAGGCGACGTCGGGCTTATCGATGCCCATGCCGAAGGCGATGGTCGCCACCATGACCACGCCGGAGAGCGTCATGAAGGCGTTTTGGTTCGCCTCGCGCGCCTCCTTGCTCATGCCGGCATGATAGGCGAGCGCGGTGACGCCATTCTTCTCGAGGAAGGCCGCCATCTCCTCCGTCTTCTTGCGCGACAGGCAGTAGACGATGCCGCTCTTGCCGGCATGACGCTCGATGAAACGCAGCAATTGTCGTTTGCTGTCCTGCTTGGATTCGATGGCCAGCTTGATGTTGGGCCGGTCGAAACCCAGCACCAGCGTTTCGACCCGCTCGGCGAACAGCCGGGCCTCGATGTCGCTGCGCGTGCTCTCGTCCGCCGTCGCCGTCACCGCGATGATCGGCACGTTGGGGAAGATGTGCCGCAGCCGCGACAGATCCTCATACTCGGGCCGGAACGCCGGTCCCCATTGCGAGATGCAATGCGCCTCGTCGATGGCGATCAGGCTGACATCGAGCCTCGAGAGCGCCTCGAGCATGCGCTCGGTCATCAGCCGCTCCGGCGCCAGATAGAGCAGCCGCGTCTGGCCGGACGCCACGCGGCGCCAGGCCGCGACATTGGCCTCGCGGTCGAGCGAGGAATTGATCGTGTCGGCGCCAACGCCCGCCAGCCGTAGCGCGGCGACCTGATCCTGCATCAGTGCCACCAGCGGCGAAATGACGAGGGTGAGCCCGCCCATGACGAGCGCCGGGACCTGGTAGCAAAGCGACTTGCCGGCACCTGTCGGCATGACGGCCAGCACATGGCGCCCGCCGAGCAGCGCGTCCATGACATCGGCCTGGCCGGGGCGGAAATCGTCGAAGCCGAACACGTCCTTCAGCACGCGCCGCTTGCGATCCTCGGCCAGAATCCCGGTTGCCTGCGTCATTCAGCCAATTCCGTCGTCAATATGCCGGCCGAATTGTCATAGCCGAACTCCCGGCAGAAGCCGTCCACACGCTCGAGAAATGACGGCGGCAGGCCGCGCAGATAGGTCCTGAACGCTTCATTGCGCTCCCATTTTCTCAGCGAGGTGGACCTGATGGGATTGTTTGCATCGCGGCTGAAGAGCGTAGCGGGCGCCAGGCCGAAGGATCGGGCAATCCTCGCCTGCACGATGTCCGGTTCGGCGATCACGTCCTCATAGCGTAAATAGGTGATGGCTCTCTCCGGCTGGGCCTGTCGCAGCCGCATCAAACCATCATATTCCGCCTCCCAACGCTCCATGGTCACGTGAAAGGGCCGCAGATCGACGGTCTCCGGATGAGAGCTGGTCAGCACGTCGAAAGGATGCCGCACGCAATAGATCAGGCCGACCGATGCGGGCAAATCCTCAAGATCCCTGTAGCTCACGAAAGTGCGTTTTACGACCAGGTTGGCTTGGTAGCGATCCAGTTTGACCAGTGTCTGGTATGGCGCTTCGTTGGTATGGACATAGATATCCTCGAAACAGCCCATCAGATTGAGGCTGAGCGTGGTGCCGCTGCGCGCGCATCCGGCGATGAAAATTCTGTTTCGGGATTTCATTGCCGAAGGCAGCATTGGCGCCTTTTGTCGAAGGTGCCAGAAAAGCCGCCTTGCGCGGCGGCGTAACGCCACGACCGGCTTCCGGGGCGCCGCGGCTGGCACCTCGGAAAAGCCAAGCTCGGCCAGGGCGATCCCACTTTCTCCGGCGACCGCATAGAGCAGCCAGGTCTGATTATCCTGCTCGAAAAT
This sequence comes from Mesorhizobium sp. GW821-FHT07A06, assembly GCF_059419085.1. NCBI lineage: Bacteria > Pseudomonadati > Pseudomonadota > Alphaproteobacteria > Hyphomicrobiales > Phyllobacteriaceae > Mesorhizobium > Mesorhizobium sp. GW821-FHT07A06. Next base: position 197,440 of record NZ_JBWKRC010000005.1, on the reverse strand, counting down.
GGCTGGATCGCGTAGCGCGTTTTCCCTGCCCTGGGCCAGACCGATCCGACTGGGGCGGACCGGCAAGCCGGCCCCTTCGAACTCCGTCAGTGGCCGCAACACTTCGCTGTCGCCTCGCACGGTCCAGTCCCGCCAATCCTCGGCGAGATCGATTGTGCCGTAGAGGATCCGTTCCGGCGCGTCGCCCCGACGCGTGTAATAGACCCGCAGCCAGCGGCCGGATTTCTGCAGCGCGACATGCCGTGGGGCGAGGTCCTGCCGCATGGCAGGCAGCACGACCGGACCGCGTTGGAAATCCGAAATGCCGTTTCTCGATCGGTAGACGGTGATCGCTCCCGTTCCAAGCAAACCGTACCACCAGCCATCGTGGCGGAAGATGCGCGCGTAGAACGGCCCGAGCGGTTCGGAAAGCGGAGTGAAACGAAGCCCGTCGACGGATGTCGCGGCAAAGGTGATCTGGCCTTCACCGGATTTTGCCGGGCCGTGAAAATACATCACGAAATGGCGAAGCTTCTGGTCGATGTGCACATCGGGCGAGGCGATATGCCCGACGATGAACGGACATTGGTCAAGAGACAGCACACCGCCGGGGTGGATGCGCCAAGGCCCGTGCAGCGAATCGGAGTAGGCGAGGCGGATATAGGTCCCCGTGTGGTCAGCGAAGTAGAGATAGTAGGCACCAAGCCGACCGGGCACCCAGTCAGGCATGCTGATCAGCGACGGCCCGTTGATGTTGGCCCCGTCATCGCCGGGCAGCATCTGCGGCGTAATGACGGGTCCGTGTCGCATGGCGGTGACACGAATTTGCGGAATCATGCGCCACGCGCCCTTGTCGGAGATTTCAGCTTGCCGCATTCGATACAACGGCATGGATGCGAACGGAAGGTCAAACAGCCATGTGAGCCTCGCCTGTCCCTGCGCCATGTGCTCCTGGCTGGATTCAGGCTGGCCCTGATGTAAGCTGCGCGGGAGCAAGGAGCGCGCGCGATGCTGCAGGTGAGACAGGACGTTCTCGGCGAGCGGTTCGGCTTGCAGCGCGCCGCCTTCGAGAAACAGCCCTTTCCGGACCTTGGCGTGCGAAAAGACCGCCTGAAGCGCCTGCTGGCGCTGACCGAGCGGCACGAAGCCGACATTTGCGCCGCGATCAACGCTGATTTCGGCAGCCGCTCGACTCACGAGACCCGCCTCGCCGAATTGTTTGTCGTGCGCGCCGGCATCCGTCACGCGCTGTCTCACCTGAAAGGCTGGATGCGCGAGCGTCGCGTCGCCACCACCTTGCCGTTCCTGCCGGGCAAAAACCGCCTCGTGCCGCAGCCGCTCGGTGTGGTCGGCATCGTCTCACCATGGAACTATCCCTTCCAGCTCGCCGTCGCGCCAGTGACGGCGGCGCTCGCCGCCGGCAATCGCGTGCTGGTCAAGCCGTCCGAGCTGACGCCGGCTTTCTCGGAGTTGCTGGCCGGATTGGCCGTCGAGCATTTTTCGCCCGACGAGTTGAGCGTCATCACCGGCGATGCCGAGATGGGCAAGGCCTTCGTCTCGATGCCGTTCGATCATCTGCTGTTCACCGGCTCGACCGCGGTCGGCCGCCAGGTCGCGATCGCCGCCGCCGCCAATCTGACGCCGGTGACGCTCGAGCTCGGTGGCAAGTCGCCGGCGATCTTCGATCCCTCCTGCGATCTCGATGCGGCGACGGCCAGCGTTGCCTATGGCAAGCTGCTCAACGCCGGTCAGACCTGCATCGCGCCGGACTACCTGCTGGTGCCCAAGGGGCAGGCAGGCACGGTCACGGCCAAGCTCGCAGCCGCGGTGGCGCGGCTCTACCCCACGCTGCGCGACAACCCCGACTACACAGCCATCGTTAGCGACCGGCACTTCCAGCGCCTGCGCGCCATGATCGCGGAAGCCCGCCATGCCGGCGCCACCATCACCGAGATCAACCCGGCCGGCGAGGACCTCGATACAACAAGCCGGAAATTCGTGCCGACCCTGGTCGGCAATGCCGGCCCGGACCTGCGGCTGATGCGCGAGGAGATTTTCGGCCCGGTGCTGCCGATCGTCGAATATGCCACCGTCGACGAGGCGATCAGCCATGTGAACCAGGCCGATCGGCCACTGGCGCTCTACTGGTTCGGCAACGACAGCGCCAACCGCCGGCGCATCCTGCGCGAGACCGTCACCGGCGGCGTCACCGTCAACGACTGCATGCTGCATCTGGTGCAGGAGAACCAGCCCTTCGGCGGCGTCGGCGCCAGCGGCATGGGCGCCTATCACGGCGAATGGGGATTCCGCGCCTTCAGCAAGGAGAAGCCGGTCTTCCTGCAGTCGCGCCTGAGCGCCGGCGCCCTGCTGCGCCCACCCTATGGCAAGACGTTCGAGCGGCTTTTCGGCCTGCTCAGGCATATCACCTGACCGCGCCGAAGCGCGGACGGTCGGCGAATATCTCCGACACGCCGGCCGAGGCTATCCTCGAGGCCACGCATCTGCTCGCCGCCAGCCGTCGCGACCACCCGGTGCCGGCGCATTAAGGTTATATTCACTATGATCCGGCAGGTTTCCAATCCTGCGGTGATGTCTTGAGTACCGCGGCGCCACTGGCGCCCAGGCAACAAACCCGCGCCTTGTCCGAGGCGCGGGTTCCCTGGCCAGGAGCCGATTGGCCGGCGAGGCCAGGCTGCCGCCCACGATGTGACCTTCCATCATCGGTTGTCGGGCGGCGTGCGGATCAGCGATCCTCTTCCTGCAGCAAAACACCTGTTATCCGCCGATGGCCGACCGGCCGCCTGGGCACGACCAGGCTTTGCCGGACAATGCGCGGCGCATGCGCGGCAGCCTCCACGGCGGGCAGCAGCCCGGCCGGTTGAAATCGTGCAGCCCAGGGCTGCCGTATGGCGGTTGTGCATGGTTCTGACTCCCTGTCGAAATCCTTGCGCTCGAACGCGAACTGCCTCCGAGCGTCTCCGGTGCGAATTTCAGGCAGCGAGCCCAAGTCTGCTGGAGAGGTCGCAAAAATCCTCACGCGACAGATGTGGCCGCGCCGCGAATTCGATGACGGCAGCGAACGCGTCGGCAGGCGCCGAGACCTTCATGCCTCCCAGAAGCGCGGCACGCTCGCTGCGGCTCATGGCGGGGATCATCAGGCGCATGAAGGCGAGGTTCTTCTCCGGCGTGAGCGACCCGATGATCGCCATTTCGATGCCTTGCAGTTCGGCATCCGTGAAGTTCGCCCATAGTTGCGGCGCGGTTACCGTCTCCTCCTCATGCATGTGTTCGAGATCGTGTCCGACAAAGACCGTGAAAGCGATGTAAAGCCGGCGACCAAGGCTGGCCCGGGCATCAAGGGGTGCCTCCTCTATCGCCCGGATCATGTCCTCGAGTTCTGCAAAGGCCAGCCGATGATCGTCGTGCTGGTGCTCGAGGCGGTCGGTCGAAGCCCGCACGCGCGCTTCGAGCGGCTGGTGGATATACCTGTCCTCATGGGCAAGATGGCTGGCCCCAAGCATAAGGATCGTACGAAGGTCGGCCAGCAATGGTGCGGTCGCCGCCGCATCGTCGAAATCCGCGCTGCCCAGGCGCGCAAGCAATTCGCATTGGGCCTTGCGAAGACCCTTGTGGATCAGGCCGTAAAGATCATAGCGGCCATTGAGGTCTGGTATTCTTGCATGTGTCATTGAAGATCTCCCGTCTGTGCGGCGTCCCGATTGTCACGATGACTGATCGCGCCGGCTTCGCGAGGCCTTCTAGTCAAGGGCTGAAGAACATGCTTCCTAAATGCTTCCTAAGCAGCATGCCTGTTCCTAAAACTTTCCTATCCGATTAGACTGTTTGCATGTAGGCAATGGGGCGGCCTTGATCAGCAAGGAAATAGACGACCTGCTCGCAGGTCCGGTGATGATTCTCATATCCACACGCAATGCCGCGTTTCGCCCAGCCATCGGCCGCGGCACCGGCGCCGCGCATGTCGCGAGCCTCGGATGTATCGACGTGCTCGTATCGCGGGCCCAATGGCCCGAAGTTGTCGAGAACGCCGCCTTGGATGCACCGGTGGCGGTCACGATGGTACGCCCACACGACTATCGCGCCGTCCAGATCAAGGGCCGCATCCTGGCGGTGTCACCGGCCGACGATGCCGACAGGGCGAAAGCGCAAAACTACATTTCCGAGATGCTGGTGGTGATGGAAGCGCTTGGCGTGACCCGGCATCAACTCTCTCATACCCTGGTCGACAGTGATCTGCTTCGTATCCGTTTTCGGCCCACCGATGTCTTTTCGCAGTCACCCGGACCCGGTGCGGGCGAGAGGCTCCGGACACACTCGCCATGATCTCCCTCAGCGACATCCGCGACAGTTTTGAAGGCGTCATCCCATCGGTGATCGCGACCAGCGATGGCGACGGCATACCCAACATCTCGTATCTGTCTCATGTCTATTACGTCGATGAGAGCCATGTCGCGCTTTCGAACCAGTTCTTTTCCAAGACGGCCGCCAATGTGCGCGCCAGCGGCGTCGCCACGCTGATGGTCGTCGATGGACGAAGCGGCGTCCAACACATACTCGATCTGGAATTCCTGCATGCGCTCGACCATGGCGAGCTGTTCGAACGCATAAAATCGCATCTTTCGGTGATGAGTGCGCAACAAGGAATGGCGGGGATCATGAAACTGCGCAGCGCCGACTTGTACTTCGTGCGCGATTGCCGCGCGGTGGTCGGCGCCGTCCCGCCTGAACATCGCAATCCGGTCCCCGCGACAACGAACCACCTGCCCAAGGCCGCGCTTCTTGCCGCCGCCATCGGCTCGGAAGCCGATGCCGATGTTATGCTGGACAAGGCGCTGGCCGGACTTGAGAACAGCTTCGACTATCGGCATGCGATGGTTCTGGTGCCCGACGAGACCGCCCAGCGGCTAAGCACCCTGGCGAGTCGCGGATACAGCAGCCTTGGTGTCGGCGCGGAGATCGCGTTTGGTGAAGGCGTGATCGGCATCGCGGCCGCCACGCGCCAGCCGGTTCGTATCTGTGACCTGCGGCGTTCCCAACGCTATGCCTCAGCCATACTTTCGGCGTCCGAGCGCACACGCCATATCCCGCTTCCCGGACTTGCCGGTCCGCGCAGCCAGATGGCGGTGCCGATGCTTGCCCAGGGAAAATTGCGAGGCGTGCTGTTTGTCGAGTCCGAGGCCAGTTTCGCTTTCGGCCATCAGGATGAGGATGCCCTGATGCTGGTTGCGAGCCAACTGGCCGCGGGGTTGCGGCTTGCCGAACTGGAAGGTGGCCACCAAGCCAATGCCTTCGCGAAGTCGGCACAAGGCGGACATGCCTCGGATCAGGCCGGAGCACCCGCGTTCAAGATAAGATATTTCGCTTTCGACGACAGTGTCTTTATCGACGACGACTATCTGATCAAAGGCGTCCCCGGGCGGCTCCTGATCCACCTTGTCCGCACCTTCCTCGCCACGGGACGCCGCGATTTCTCCAATCGCGAGATCAGGCGGGACGCGACGCTGCGGCTGCCTGATATCAAGGACAATCTTGAAACCAGGCTCATCCTTCTGCGTCGGCGCCTTGACGAGAAAGGCGCACCGATCCGGCTGCTGCGGCCCGAGCGTGGGCATATCAGGCTGGAGCTGGCCGGCCTGCCGCTGCTGGAAGCCGAACCGTGACCCTTCCCGGATAGCGCCCTCAGGCGAGGAAATCGGCCCTGCACGGCGCAAAACTGTCGACCAGCCGCCCCGCTTCCAGCGCCCTGACGCCATGCACCAGGCCGGACGGCACGATGAAGCTGCCACCGGCCTCAAGGATCTCCGTCAGCCCGTCGATGGTCACCTCGAAGCGGCCCTCGGCGACATAGCTTGACTGGACATGCGGATGCGAATGCAGCGCACCGACACCGCCCTTGTCGAAGCCGAACTCGACCAGCATCAATTCATCGGTGGAGAGGAGAACGCGCCGCCTGTTGCCGTCGGGCGTCGGCGTCCAGGGCGCCTCGCCGGCATGGGCGAATATCTTCGTCATCGTCATCTCCTTGCCGCCAATGGCCGGCCAACGCCAGCCAGGCACGTCCCGTCAAAGCCGATAGGCTTTCTTGGCAAGCGTATAGGCCAATTCCCCGGCCAGTTCATGCGCCTCGTCCTCGCGCAGCCGATGCTCGGCGACCAGCCGCGCCAGGAATGCGCAGTCGACCCGCCGCGCCACGTCGTGACGGGCCGGGATCGAGGGGAAGGCGCGAGTGTCGTCGTTGAAGCCGACAGTGTTGTAGAAGCCCGCCGTCTCCGTGGTCATCTCTCGAAACCTGCGCATGCCTTCCGGACTGTCATGGAACCACCAGGCCGGACCGAGCCTGAGTGCCGGGTAGACGCCGGCCAGCGGCGCCAGCTCGCGCGCATAGCTGCTTTCGTCGAGCGTGAAGAGAATGACGGTCAGGTCGCGCTCCAGCCCGACGCAGTCGAGAAGCGGCTTCAGCGCCGTCACGTAGTCGGTCCGTGTCGGGATATCGAAGCCCTTGTCGCGGCCGAACTTCTGGAAAACGGAAGCCGAATGATTGCGCTGGGAGCCAGGATGGATCTGCAGCACCAGCCCGTCATCCCTGCTCATCTTGGCCATCTCGGTCAGCATCTGGGCGCGAAACAGTTTTCGCTCGCGCTCGTCATCCGAGCCGCGGCGAATGCGGTTGAACAGTTCCTCGGCCGCCGCATCGGAAAGGTTGGCGGTCTCGGCTGTCGGATGGCCGTGGTCGGACGAGGTCGCGCCGAAGCCTTTGAAGAAGGCGCGCCGCTGGCGATGCGCGTCGAGATAGCCGGCCCAACCGCCGGTGTCGCAGCCGGTGATCTCGCCCAGCCGGTCGAGATTGGCCGCAAACCCTTCGAAATCGGGATCGACAACCGCGTCCGGCCGGTAGGCGGTGACGACACGGCCCTCCCAGCCGCTGTCGCGGATCATCTGGTGCCATTTGAGGTCGTCGAGCGCGCCTTCCGTCGTCGCGATCACCTCGATGTTGAAGCGCTCGAACAAGGCGCGCGGACGGAAATTCTCCCACTGCAGCAGCGTCGCGATCGTGTCGTAATGACGGTCGGCGGTCTCGGCGCTCAGCGGCTCCTCGATGCCGAACAGGTGCGCCAGCACATGGTCGAACCACAGCCGGGTCGGCGTGCCCCGGAACAGGTAATAGTGCTCGGCAAAGCGCCGCCAGATCGTCCTGCCGTCGCTCTCGACCGGGGCGCCGTCCAGGGTCGCCACGCCGAGATCCTCCAGCCGTACGCCCTGGCTGAACAGCATGCGGAAGATGTAGTGGTCGGGCACGATGAGCAATTGTGCCGGATCCGGGAACGGCTCGTTTAGCGCATACCAGCGCGGATCGGTGTGGCCGTGCGGGCTGACAATGGGCAGGTTCCTGACCCCCACATAGAGGTCGCGGGCAAGCGAGCGCGAATGCGCTTCAGGCGGAAAAAGCAGGTCCGGATCGATCAGCGCGACCATGGGAAAGCAGCTCCTTCCAGTTGGTTATCGGTACGTTTGGGCCAACGCGATGTCAACGTGCCCCGGCAAAGCGGCATCCTTGCGGCAGGCGGACGTAGGTGTTACGCCGCCTGTCATCGGCCGCGTCCCCAAAGCCCTCAGCCCCGGTATCGTGATGACCAGAAGCCATCTGTCCAACGCAACGCTGCAACTGCTGCCCGCGGCCGCCGAGATCCCCGCATATGACCGCGGCCGCGTTGCGCCCGGCATCGTGCATCTTGGCGTCGGTGCCTTCCACCGAGCCCATCAGGCCGCCTATGTCGACGACTGCCTGGCGGCGGGCGAGACGGACTGGGGCATCGTCGGCGTCTCCCTGCGCAGCCCCGACACGCGCGATGCGCTGGGGCCGCAGGACGGGCTCTACACGCTGGCGGTCCGCAGCAGTAGCGCGGAGGAGCTGCGCGTCGTCGGCTCGATTCAGTCGATGCTTGTGGCGCCGGAAGATCCGGCCGCGGTGCTGGCCGCGCTGATCGATCCGCGCACCCGCATCGTCACGCTGACCATCACCGAGAAGGCCTATCTCAGGGCCGCGGGCGGCGGGCTGGACGCCGCTCACCCCGACATCGCCCACGATCTGGCAAATCCGCGAATGCCGAAGACGGCGCATGGTTTTCTCGCCGAGGCGCTGGCTCAACGACTGGCAGCCGGCACCCCGCCCTTCACCGTGCTGTGCTGCGACAACCTGCCAGCCAATGGCGCCACCTTGCATCGGCTGCTGACCGAATTCGCCGCGCTGCGCGATGCCAGGCTTGCCACGGCGGAGGTTCCCGGACTCTTCGACCATATCGCAAGCCAGGTCGCGTTTCCGTCGAGCATGGTCGACCGGATCGTGCCGGCAACCACCGACGCCGACCGGGCACGCGTCGCTGGCGAACTCGGTGTCGACGATGCCTGGCCCGTGATGACCGAGCCCTTCCGCCAATGGGTGATCGAGGACAATTTTTCCGCCGGCCGGCCGGCTTGGGAAAAGTTCGGCGTCACCATGGTCGGCGATGTCGGCCCCTTCGAGGACATGAAGCTCAGGCTTCTCAACGGAGCGCATTCGGGCATCGCCTATCTCGGCCTGCTCAGCGGCCACGCCACGGTCGACCGGGCCTTTGCCGATCCGGCGATCCGGCAATTTGTCGACGGGCTCTGGGCCGAAGCCATCCCGACATTGCCGGAGGACGCCGGGCTCGATACATCCACCTACACAGCCGAGCTTGCCGAGCGTTTTTCCAACACCGCGCTCGCCCATCGCACGGCGCAGATCGCCAATGACGGCAGCCAGAAACTCCCACAGCGCATCATCGCGTCCGCCATCGAGTGCCTCGAAGCGGGTACCGAGTTCGTGCATCTCACGCTGGTGGTGGCGGCCTGGATTGCCGCCTGTGCCGCTCGCGGCAAGACCTTGCCCGAAAACCATTTCACCGATCCGCTCGACGCGGCCCTGACGGCGCTTTTGGACCAGCAGCTGCCGGCGAACGAAACCGTGACGGCAGTGTTCGACCTGGCCGGCTTTGCCGGGGATCACGCCGAGCGCCAGACGCTGATTGAACTCACGGCGGTGCATCTGGTGCATTTGCGACGCGATGGCCCGACATTGGCCTTCGCCGCCTTGGGCATTTAAACAAAAAAGCGGGGCAAGGCCCCGCTTTTCATCAAGTCATCTGAACTGAATTTCAGGCCGGGATAAGCGCGCCTTCCAGCGTGGTGAGCTGGCTGAGGAACTGCTCCGCCTTGCTGCGCGCTTGGTCGTCCTTGGCGTCGGCGGCATCTTCCTTGGCTTCCTGGATGCGGCGGGCGAGATCCGCCCGGTCGACATCCTTCACCGCCACCGCTGATTCCGCCAGCAGCGTGCAGCCGGCCGGAACGATGTCGGCGAAACCGCCGAACACGACATAGCGTTCTTCGCCGCCCGAAGCGGTCTTCACCGTGACGACACCCGGCTTGATCGTGGTCATGACTGGCGCGTGATGCGCCATCACGGTCATCTCGCCTTCGGCGCCCGGGATGACGACAGATTCGACCTCGGCGGAAACCAGCAGGCGCTCCGGCGAGACCAGTTCGAATTTGAAAGCTTCAGCCATGTCGATTTAGTGAGTAGGGAATAGTGAGTAGGAAGTGGGGAGAAAGGGCAAATGCCCGGTCACCCGCCTGCTATTCACTACCGACTACTGACTACTCCCTATTCCCTTGATTAAGCTGCTTCAGCCGCCAGGCGCTGTGCCTTCTCGACCGCTTCGTCGATGCCGCCAACCATGTAGAAGGCAGCTTCCGGCAGGTGATCGTAGTCGCCGTTGCAGAGGCCCTTGAAGCCCTTGATGGTGTCGGCGAGATCGACCAGCTTGCCGGGGGCGCCGGTGAACACTTCGGCGACGAAGAACGGCTGCGACAGGAAGCGCTCGATCTTGCGGGCGCGGGCAACCGTCTGCTTGTCCTCTTCCGACAGCTCGTCCATGCCCAGGATGGCGATGATGTCCTGCAGCGACTTGTAGCGCTGGAGGATCGACTGCACCTGGCGAGCGACGGCATAGTGCTCTTCGCCGACGACCATCGGGTCGAGCATGCGCGAGGTCGAATCCAGCGGATCGACCGCCGGATAGATGCCCTTTTCGGCGATGGCGCGGTTCAGCGTCGTCGTCGCGTCAAGATGGGCGAACGAGGTCGCCGGCGCCGGGTCGGTCAAGTCGTCGGCGGGCACGTAGATGGCCTGCACCGAGGTGATCGAGCCCTTGGTGGTGGTGGTGATGCGTTCCTGCAGCGCGCCCATGTCGGTGGCGAGCGTCGGCTGATAGCCCACGGCCGACGGGATACGGCCGAGCAGAGCCGACACTTCCGAACCCGCCTGCGTGAAGCGGAAGATGTTGTCGACGAAGAACAGCACGTCCTGGCCCTGGTCGCGGAAATATTCGGCGACCGTCAGGCCGGTCAGGCCGACGCGGGCGCGCGCGCCCGGCGGCTCGTTCATCTGGCCGTACACGAGGGCCGCCTTGGAGCCTTCGCCGCCGCCCTTCTTGTTGACGCCGGATTCGATGAACTCGTGATAGAGATCGTTGCCCTCACGGGTGCGCTCGCCGACGCCGGCGAACACCGAATAGCCGCCATGGGCCTTGGCGATGTTGTTGATCAGTTCCTGGATCAGCACGGTCTTGCCGACGCCGGCGCCGCCGAACAGGCCGATCTTGCCGCCCTTGGCGTAGGGCGCCAGCAGGTCGAGCACCTTGATGCCGGTGATCAGGATCTGCGCTTCCGTCGACTGCTCGACATAGGTCGGAGCCGGCTGATGGATGGAGCGCATTTCGATTGCGTCGACCGGGCCCTCTTCGTCGACCGGCTCGCCGATGACGTTAATGATGCGGCCGAGCATGCCCGGACCGACCGGCACGGTGATCGGCGCGCCGGTGTCACGCACTTCCTGGCCGCGCACCAGACCCTCGGTGGAGTCCATGGCGATGCAGCGCACGGTGTTTTCACCCAGATGCTGGGCAACCTCGAGCACCAGACGGTTGCCGACATTGGTCGTCTCGAGCGCGTTCAGGATCGCCGGCAGGTGATCCCCGAACTGCACGTCGACGACGGCGCCGATGACCTGGCGGACCTTGCCGACAACACCGGTTGCCTTGGCAACCGCTGCCGATGTCTTGGCCGCGGCGGCCTTGGCCGGCGCTGCCGCCGTCTTTGCCGGAGCTGCCTTCGCGGCGGCTGCCGGAGCCTTGGCCGCCTTCGCGGGGGCTGCGGTCTTCGCGGCTGCGGCCTTGGGGGCTGCCGTCTTGGGGGTCGCTGCTTTCGCCATCGTCTTTACCCTTTTTCGTCCTTTGTTTCTCACGCGGTCCGGTCGCGGGCCAGATGGCCCACGGACCGCGCCTAGAGCGCCTCGGCGCCCGAAATGATTTCGATCAGTTCCTTGGTGATCTGCGCCTGCCGCTGACGGTTGTAGGTGATCGACAGCTTGTTGATCATCTCGCCGGCGTTGCGCGTCGCATTGTCCATGGCGCTCATCTTGGCACCCATTTCGCCGGCCGCGTTTTCAAGCAGCGCGCGGAAAATCTGCACGGAGATGTTGCGCGGGATGAGGTCGGACAGGATTTCGCCCGGCTCCGGCTCGTACTCATAGACGGCGCTGCCCCCATCCACCGCCTCGGCGGGAGCCGAAGCGACGCCGGCCGGAATGATCTGCTGCGCGGTCGGAACCTGGCTGATCACCGACTTGAACTGCGAATAAAACAGCGTGCAGATGTCGAAGCCGCCGTCGTTGAAAAGGTGGATGACCTTCTTGGCGATCGCGTCGGCATTGACGAAGCCGAGCGTCTTCACCTCGCGCAGATCGATGCGGTCGAGAATCATCGATGCATAGTCGCGGCGCAGGATGTCGAAACCCTTCTTGCCGACGCAGATGATCTTGACCTGCTTGCCGTCGGCCAGAAGCCGGCGGATGTGATCGCGGGCAAGGCGCGCGATCTGCGAATTGAAGCCGCCGCACAGGCCGCGCTCGGCCGTGCAGACGACCAGCAGGTGCACGTCGTCCTTGCCGGTGCCGGTCATCAGCGCCGGGGCATCGCCACCGCCGCCGATCGCCTGGGTGATGTTGGCCAGCACGGAACCCATGCGCTCCGAATAGGGGCGCGCCGCTTCCGCGGCCTCTTGCGCACGGCGCAGCTTCGCCGCGGCGACCATCTGCATCGCCTTGGTGATCTTCTGCGTCGCCTTGACCGAGGCGATACGGTTACGAAGGTCTTTTAATGAAGGCATGCTTCAAACCTGATCCCGTCTTGTCGCTTCGCTCAGGCGAAGGTCTTGGCGAAAGCGTCGATCTCTGCCTTCAGCTTGGCGCGCAGATCGTCCGACAGCGCCTTTTCCTTGCGGATGGCGTCGAGAACGTCCTTGCCCGCCGCACGCATGTGGCTGAGCAGACCGTGCTCGAACTTGCCGACCTGGTTGACCGGCAGCTTGTCGAGATAGCCGTTGACACCGGCGAAGATCACCGCGACCTGCTCTTCCGTCTTCAGCGGCGAGAACTGCGGCTGCTTCAGGAGTTCGGTCAGGCGCGATCCGCGGTTGAGCAGGCGCTGCGTGGCGGCGTCGAGATCCGAGCCGAACTGCGCGAAGGCCGCCATTTCGCGGTACTGCGCGAGCTCGCCCTTGATCGAGCCGGCAACCTGCTTCATCGCCTTGATCTGCGCCGAGGACCCGACGCGCGACACCGACAGGCCGACGTTGACGGCCGGACGGATGCCCTGGAAGAACAGGTTGGTTTCGAGGAAGATCTGGCCGTCGGTGATCGAGATCACGTTGGTCGGGATGTATGCCGACACGTCGTTGGCCTGCGTTTCGATGACCGGCAGGGCCGTCAGCGAGCCATTGCCCAGATCGTCGTTGAGCTTGGCGGCGCGCTCAAGCAGGCGCGAGTGCAGATAGAAGACGTCGCCCGGATAGGCTTCGCGGCCCGGCGGGCGGCGCAACAGCAGCGACATCTGGCGATAGGCGACGGCCTGCTTGGACAGATCGTCGTAGCTGATCAGCGCGTGCATGCCGTTGTCGCGGAAATATTCGCCCATGGTGCAGCCGGCGAACGGCGCCAGGAACTGCATCGGCGCCGGATCGGAAGCGGTGGCGGCGACGATGATCGAATATTCGAGCGCGCCGCGCTCTTCCAGCACCTTGACGAACTGCGCGACGGTCGAGCGCTTCTGGCCGACGGCGACGTAGACGCAGTACAGCTTTTCCTTCTCGGGGCCGTTGTCGTGCACCGACTTCTGGTTGAGCATGGTGTCGAGGATGATGGCGGTCTTGCCGGTCTGGCGGTCACCGATGACCAGCTCGCGCTGGCCGCGGCCGACCGGGATCAGCGCATCGATGGCCTTGAGGCCGGTCGACATCGGCTCATGCACCGACTTGCGCGGAATGATGCCGGGCGCCTTGACGTCGACGCGCTTGCGTTCGGTCGCCTTGATCGGGCCCTTGCCGTCGATCGGGTTGCCGAGCGCGTCGACGACGCGGCCGAGCAGGCCCGGACCGACCGGAACGTCGACGATGGCGCCGGTGCGCTTGACGGTATCGCCTTCCTTGATGTCACGGTCGGCGCCGAAGATGACGACGCCGACATTGTCGGCTTCGAGGTTGAGCGCCATGCCGCGGATGCCGCCGGGAAATTCGACCATTTCGCCGGCCTGGACGTTGTCGAGGCCGTAGACGCGGGCGATACCGTCACCGACGGACAGCACCTGTCCGACTTCGGAGACTTCTGCCTCCTTGCCGAAATTCTTGATCTGGTCTTTCAGAATTGCGGAAATTTCCGCGGCGCGGATGTCCATCAGCCGACCTCTTTCAGTGCAAGCTTGAGCGAATTGAGTTTGGTTTTGAGCGACGTATCGATCTGGCGCGAGCCCATCCTGACCACCAGCCCGCCAAGCAGCGACGGATCGACGGTAACGGAGATGGCCACGTCCTTGCCGGCAACACTCTTCAGCGCCGCCTTGAGTTCTGTCTGCTGGGCGGCGGTCAGCTCATGAGCCGACGTCACTTCAGCAGCGGTTTCGCCGCGGTGTTCGGCCGCTATCTGGCGGAACGCCTTGATCATACCGGGCACGGCGAACAAGCGGCGGTTCCGTGCGACGACGCGCAGGAAATTGCCGGTGAGGCCGGTGATCTTGGCCTTGTCGGCGATCGCCGCGATGGCCTTGGCCTGATCCTCGCTGGAGAACACCGGGCTGTTGATCAGCCGGGTCAGGTCGGCGCTCCCCGCGAGCAGCGCTTCGAAACTGTTGAGGTCGGCCTCGACCTTGGCCACGGAATTTGCCTGCAGGGCGAGTTCGAACAGCGAACCCGCATAGCGTTCTGCGACACCTGAGATTGGCGATGACGATTGAGCCACGGACCGTCTTTTCTCTTGTCTGACAGGCCGCAGATTGTTGGCGCGAGCAAAAACTCTGGCTAAATCTTTGACCTTACTGCATTTTCTCAAGCACGGAGGCGCGGCTTCCGCTATCCCCGGCCGAAAGTCGATTGCCGTCTAGCACAGGCATTTTAAGACCGCAATGCGTCGTTCCGCATGCTTTTCAGGCACTATTGTCGCATCCGGCGAAAGACTCGGGTCTTGCGCGCCGGAATACCCTTGGATTCAGGGCACAAAGCCGAAGGCAAAGGCAAGCGGCAATGCCGCCAGGGCCAATTCCACCACAATGGAAACCCAATTGAAAGGTGTGTTGGCGCCGTCGGACATCATCGACAGCAGCCGGCCGAAGGCGGTGAACAGCCAGGAGAAGCCGAGCGCCATGTAAATCAGCGGCTGCGCCAGGAGGATACAGCACAGGCCGACGCCAAGATAAAAGCCCGACATCCTGCCGCGCCCCTCGGCGATCGCCGCCGCCTTCTCGGGCTTGGCCTGCAGGCGCAGGATGCGAAAGGCCAGGCCCGGCGCCAGGAAAAACAGAAGGCCGAGCAGCACCGTGAAGACCGCACTCGACCAAGCCAGCCATTCGCCCTGGCTCGTCGGCCATGGAAGCGCAAAATCCATTTTGTCCCCTCGAAATGCCTATTTTGAAGTTGCGGGCATTCTACCGGAGGAAAAACGCCGCGCCAGATAGCTCTGGGCACTTTAGCGGAGATGCATCAACCCAGAGCGAATTCCACGGCCGCCTCGGCATGGATCTGCGTCGTGTCGAAGACGGGAATGTCGAAATCTCGCTGCCCGATCAGCATGGTGATCTCGGTGCAGCCCATGATCAGGCTGTCGGCGGCCTCTTCACGGCGCAGACGTTCGGCTTCTTCGATATAGGCAGTCTTCGAAGCGTCGCTGACAATGCCCTGGCAGAGCTCGTCATAGATGACGCGATGCACCATGTCGCGCCCCGCGGCATCGGGCACCACGGGTGAGAGGCCGTATTTGTCGGCCAGCCGGCCCTTGTAGAAATCCTGTTCCATGGTGAACCGCGTCGCCAGCAGCACCGGGCGCTGCATGCCGGCGCGCTTGATCGCCACGGCGGTGGCGTCGGCGATGTGGATCAGCGGAATGGATAGCGACGCCTGCACCTGGTCAGCCAGCTTGTGCATGGTGTTGGTACACAAGAGCAGCCCTTCCGCGCCGCCCGCTTCGAGCTTGCGCGCGGCTTCGACCAGAAGCATGCCGGCACCATCCCAATCGCCATGATGCTGCCGCTCGGCGATCTCGGCGAAGTCGAACGACCAGAGCAGCAGTTTCGCCGAATGCAACCCGCCAAGCCGCTCGCGCACGATCTCGTTGAGCAGCCGATAGTAGATGGCGGTCGATTCCCAGCTCATGCCGCCCAGAAGGCCAAGGGTTTTCATGATGGGTTGTTCCTTTGCACGTGCAATTCCTATATTATGACCACATGAGACCACAAGGAGATTTGCCGTGAAAACAATGCAGGTTCGGGAGGCCAAGGCAGGGTTCTCGGCGCTGGTCGAGGCTGCGGAGAGCGGCGAGCCCACCATCATCACAAAGCACGGCAAGCCGGCGGCGGCCGTCGTTTCGGTCGAGGACTTACGAAAGCTTTATCCAGCCAAGCGACGAAACTTCGGAGAGTTTCTTCTGACCTATCCGGGAGGGATCGAGCTTGAAAGGAACGAGTCGCCGTCGAGGGACATCGATCTTTGAGCGGCTATCTTCTCGACACGTCCATTTTGTCCGCGTTCGCGCCCGGCGGGCCGCCAATTGCGAAAGACGTCGCCAATTGGGTCGTAACGCAAGGTGAGAAGCAAACGCTCTTCATACCGGTAATTGCAATCACCGAAATCGAGAAAGGCATACGCAAGCTCGATCGTGCTGGGGCCAAGGGGCGAGTGGATAGCCTCACTGTCTGGCTCAATGACACGATCGAAGGATTCGCAGATCAAATTCTAGGGATCAACGCCGATATAGCTCGAAGAGCGGGTCGAATGGAGGAAGCAGCCTCTGCGAAAGGGAAGAACCCGGGCCTGGCGGACACACTGATCGCTGCTACGGCGGCGGTTAACGGACTTACCGTGGTCACTACAAACGTCAGGCATTTTGAAGCGCTTGACGTTTTGTGCTGGAATATACTGCAAGACCCGCCAGGCTTCGACTAGTCGATCCCATTTTACAAAAAGCTCTGCGGATCGATGTCGACCTGCACCCGGACCGAACCGCGCTGTTTTGGCCCATTGGCCAGCATGGCCCGGATAAAACCTTGCATGTCGGCGCGGCGTTCACCCTGGATCAGCAGGCGGAAGCGATGGCGGCCGCCGAGCAGGGACAGTGGCGCTTCCGCCGGTCCCAATACAAACAGGTCCGATGCCTCCGGAGCGGCACGGCGCAGCCCGCGTGCATGGCCTTCGGCTTCGGCCCGCGTCACCGCGCTGACGATGACGCCGGCCAGCCGGCCGAAGGGCGGCAAGGCCGCCCGTTCGCGCTCGGCGATCTCGCGCTCGTAGAAAGCCTCGGCATCGCCCGAGACGATCGCCCGCATCACCGGATGGTCGGGTTGGAAGGTCTGCAGCAGGCCGAGGCTCTTCTTGCCGGTGCGCCCGGCGCGGCCGGTCACCTGGCTGAGCAGCTGGAAGGTTCGCTCGGCGGCGCGCGGATCGCCATTGGCGAGACCGAGATCGGCGTCGACGACGCCGACCAGGGTCATGTTGGGGAAGTTATGGCCCTTGGCGACGAGTTGCGTACCGATGACGATGTCGGCCTCGCCATCGGCGATCGCCTCAAGCTCCAGCCGCAGCCGCCGCACGCCGCCCATCAGGTCCGATGACAAGACGATTGTCCGCGCATCGGGGAAATGTGTGACCACCTCCTCGGCGATGCGCTCGACGCCCGGTCCGCAGGCGACCAGATGGTCGAGCGTGCCGCATTCCGGGCAGGCCTCGGGGCGGCGCTCATTGTGCCCGCAATGATGGCAGACCAGTTGGCCGCGAAAACGATGCTCGACCAGCCAGGCCGAGCACACCGGGCAGCCGAAACGGTGACCGCACACCCGGCACAGTGTCAGCGGCGCATAGCCGCGCCGGTTGAGGAACAAAAGCGACTGCTCCTTCTTTTCCAGCGTCCGGCGCATATGGTCGATCAGCACCGGCGACAGGAAGCCGCCGCGCGCCGGCGGCGCGCGCCGCATGTCGATCGACCTCAGCTGCGGCAGCGCCGCTTCGGCGAAACGGGCGGAAAGGACGGCCCTGTTGTATTTGCCCTGGCTCGCATTGACCCGGCTCTCGACCGATGGCGTCGCCGACGCCAGCACGACCGGAAAGCCGCCAATATGGCCGCGCACCACGGCCATGTCGCGGGCGTTGTAGAAGACGCGGTCTTCCTGCTTGTAGGCCGGGTCGTGCTCCTCGTCGACCACGATCAGGCCAAGTTCCTTGAAAGGCAGGAACAAAGCCGATCGGGCGCCGGCAACGACGCGCACCGTGCCCTCAGCCACTTGCCGCCAGACCTTTTCGCGCATCCTGGGCGGCAGGTCGGAATGCCATTCGCCCGGCTTGGCGCCGAAGCGCTGCTGGAAGCGCTCTAGGAAAGCGTGGGTCAGCGCGATTTCCGGCAAGAGGATCAGCACCTGCTTGCCCTGGTCGAGCGCCGCCGCCACCGCCTCGAAATAAACCTCCGTCTTGCCCGAACCGGTGACGCCGTCGAGCAGCGCGACATTGAAGGCGCCGGCCGCGACGTTGGCGCGCAGCATCGATGCTGCGTCGCTCTGATCCGGCATCAGCTCCGGCACGGCATAGCTTGGGTCGGGAGCGGCCACCACGGGGCGCGGCGGGATCATCACCGTCTCGAACACGCCCTGCGCCTTCAGCCCCTCGATCACCGTCGACGACACGCCGGCCGCATGCGCCAGGCCGGATCGCGTCCAGGCGAGCCCACCTTCGGCCGTCTCCAGCACGCGCGCCCGCGCATCCGTCATCCGGTCGGGAACGAGGAGCGTTCGCTGCAGCCCCTCGATCCAGGGCTCGGGGTCGAAGGCCTCCGGCGCGCGCAGCAGCATGCGTGCCACCATGCCCGGTGCCGACAGCGTGTATTGCGCCACCCAGTCGACGAAGCGGCGCATGGCGCGGTCGATCGGCGGGCAGTCGAAAACCTGTTCGATCGGGCGCAGCTTTTTCGCGTCGATGTTCTCGACCACGCCGTCCCAGACGATGCCGGCGACCTGGCGCGGGCCGAGCGGCACGCGCACGATCGACCCCGGAACCACGCGCATGCCGGCCGGCACGGCATAGGTGTAAGGGCGTTCGGCAGGCATCGGCACCAGCACCGGTGCGGCTGCGACAAAGGGCGAATCTTCGATCATGAGGCGTGACCTTGCCCCGACTTTGGTCTAGATCAAAGAGCAACGCTGAACGTGCCTTCCCAAGCACGACGAAATCGTCAGGAGACCGCCATGAAATTTTTTGTCGATACCGCCGATATCAAGGATATCCGTGAGCTCAACGATCTGGGGCTGCTTGACGGAGTCACCACCAACCCGTCGCTGATCCTGAAATCCGGCGGCAAGATCGCCGACGTCACCAAGCAGATCTGCGATATCGTCGAAGGTCCGGTTTCAGCCGAAGTGGTGGCGACCGAATACAAGAACATGATGGCGGAGGCCGAGGTGTTGGCCAAGATCGCGCCCAATGTCTGCATCAAGGTGCCGCTGACGCTGGACGGCCTGAAGGCCTGCAAGACGATCCGCACCCAGATGAACCGCATGGTCAACGTCACGCTGTGCTTCTCGGCCAACCAGGCGCTGCTCGCCGCCAAGGCCGGCGCCTCGTTCATCTCGCCCTTCGTCGGCCGCATTGACGACACCGGCTCGGACGGCATGGAGCTGATCCAGGAGATCCGCCAGATCTATGACAATTACGATTTCCAGACCGAGATCCTGACCGCATCGGTGCGCACGGTAAACCACGTCAAGCAGGCGGCCCTGATCGGTGCCGACGTTGTCACCGCGCCGCCGGCGACGCTGAAGGCGCTGGTCAACCATCCGCTGACCGACAAGGGCCTCGCCACCTTCCTCGCCGACTGGGCCAAGACCGGCCAGAAGATCGGCTGAGGTCGCACTGCTTCCATGAAAAAGGGCCGGGCAACCGGCCTTTTTTATTTTCAGAGGAAGAACACCACCGAAAGGCTGCCGATCAGTCCGTGCCGTCGTCGTCGGGCGCGGCCACCGGCGGGCGCCGCCCCATGGTGATCTCGCGCTTGCCGACATGGTTCGGCGCGCCGACCAATCCCTCTTTCTCCATGCGTTCGACCAGGGAAGCGGCGCGGTTGTAACCGATGCCGAGCCGGCGCTGGATGTAGGACGTCGAACACTTCTTGTCGCGCAACACCACCTTGACCGCTTCGTCATAGCTGGAATCGCCGTCCTCGGCGGCGACCGATCCCTTGTCGAAGACCGCGCCCTGGTCGTCCTCGGCCTCTTCCTCGTCCTCATCGGCCGTCACGGTTTCCAGATATTCCGGGCGGCCCTGCGCCTTCAGGTGCGCCACGACATGCTCGACCTCCGCGTCGGACACAAAGGGGCCGTGCACGCGGGCGATGCGTCCGCCACCCATCATGTGCAGCATGTCGCCCTGGCCAAGCAGCTGTTCGGCGCCCTGCTCGCCCAGGATGGTTCGGCTGTCGATCTTCGACGTGACCTGGAAGGAGATACGGGTCGGGAAATTGGCCTTGATCGTGCCGGTGATGACATCGACCGAGGGGCGTTGCGTCGCCATGATCAGGTGGATGCCGGCCGCGCGCGCCATCTGCGCCAGGCGCTGGATGGCGCCTTCGATCTCCTTGCCGGCGACCATCATCAGGTCGGCCATCTCGTCGACGATGACGACGATGTAGGGCATCTGCGCAAGGTCGATTTCCTGCTGCTCGAAGAGCGGCGCGCCGGTGCCCTTTTCGAAGCCGGCCTGCACCGTCATGACGACCGCCTCGCCCTTGTCGCGGGCCTGGGCGGCGCGCTCATTGTAGCCGTCGATGTTGCGCACGCCGAGCCGCGCCATCTTGCGATAGCGATCCTCCATCTCGCGCACCGCCCATTTGAGCGCGGTGACCGCCTTCTTGGGATCGGTGACGACGGGCGTCAGAAGATGCGGGATGCCGTCATAGACGGAGAGCTCCAGCATCTTGGGATCGACCATGATCAGCCGGCACTCTTCCGGCTTCAGCCGGTAGAGCAGCGACAGGATCATGGTGTTGATGGCAACCGACTTGCCCGAGCCGGTGGTGCCGGCAACGAGCAGATGCGGCATCTTCGCCAGCTCGGCGATGACAGGCTCGCCGCCGATCGTCTTGCCGAGGCAAAGCGCCAGCTTGCAGCTGGTCTTTCGGAAACCCTGCGATTCGATCAGCTCGCGGAAATAGACCGTCTCGCGCGTCTCGTTCGGCAGCTCGATTCCGATGACGTTGCGGCCCGGCACGACGGCGACGCGCGCCGAAATCGCCGACATGGAGCGGGCAATGTCGTCGGCAAGACCGATGACGCGGGACGATTTGACGCCCGGCGCCGGCTCGAACTCATAGAGGGTCACGACCGGACCCGGGCGAACGTGGATGATCTCGCCCTTGACGCCGAAATCCTCGAGCACGCTTTCCAGGAGATCGGCATTCTGCTCGAGCCGCTCCTGCGACATGTAGAAGCCCTGCCCTTCCGGCGGCTGCTGCAGCAGCTCTTCGGAGGGAAGTTCGTATGCCTCGCCCGTCGTGGCCGGCACGATCTTGCCGACCCTGGGCAGCGTCGCGGAGGCCCGCAAGGCTGGAGCCTGCACAGTCTCCTCCGCGCCTTGCGCGGCCTGGACCTGAACGGCGTTGCTTGTCGCGGCGACGGGACCCGCAGCCGCTGTCCGGGCATCCTGCGGCGCGTTGCTCGCGGCTTCGTTCGAATTGGCCGGACGGACATCCGGCAAGGAGGATGGGGCTTGCAGGCCCGGAAGCCACTCGATGACCCGAAACAACGCCGTCGGGTCATCCGTGGGCGTTGCGCGGATATCCACCCGTGGTGGGACAACCGGCGCGGCCGGCCGCGGAACCGGGACCGCCCGTGGCGCCGGCAACGGGCTCTCGATCATGTAGGGCGCCATGAGTTCGAAGAAGACGTGATCCGACAGGTAGGGCCAGCGTGCATTTCCGCGGCCTTGTGTTCTGACCTGTGACGCAACCTCGCGGGCAGACGCTGCCGGCGTGTATGCGCGTGCCGTTACCGCCGTCCTGGAGCCCGCCGGGGCAACAGTGCGCGCCTTTTCACCGGCATGCCCTGGCTGGGCGGATACAGGGGCAGGGGCAGCCTGCCTTTCATGCGTCGCCACCCTGTTGCTTGCGAGAGGCCGGGCGGCTTCCAGAGCGGGGTTTCTCATAGGCGATGGCGAGGACGAGCCGGCTTGGAGTGCCGCAGTCGGACGGGCGATTGCGTGCTGTGTCGGCGGCGTCAGGGGTTCACTTTCCTCGACGGCAACCTGCTCGTGCCGCGTGTTGTTTGTGCTGGCGTCATAGTCCGGCGTGCGCGTGAACCGCACATTGGGCGCCAGGAAGAAATAATCCTGCCAGGCGGGGCTTTCGTTGCCACCAAGATGAACGGGCGGCTGGGAATTGCCGGCCTTGGCCGCTCCGGTCCGCTGGCTATCCGCCTTGTCGCTCCTGCCGCTGAAACGCTCTACTCTGGGGTCGTCGGGCGAGGTTGCCTTCAATGAATTGACCCGGGGAAAACGCTTGGATTCCATTCTCAAGACTCACTCTGAAACGTCTGCTGAGCAATAGGGAGCGAGTGGTTAACAGTTGCTTCCCTTGAGCGCCGCTAAAGCAACTGAAACGTATCTTTCACGACGATATGGAGTGATCGGGATTCGAGCCGTTGATCGTCATTCGGCGATCACTCGCTCATCCCTGCGTCGGGCTAAAAAGCGCGCTAAAAAAGGGCGCCCGGCTGCTACCGGGAGGCCTGACGCAAGGATCGAGATGGCGTCTTCGTAAAAACGAAGAGCGGCGTCAGCTGGCCGCCTTGCCGTGCCGGACCAGATCCTGGGCGATGGACAGTTGCAGGGCCTCGGCCAGTTCGCGCGCGGCGCGATTTTCGGCGTCGATCTGCGCCCGATACGAGGCGAATTCCTGACGCGGCCTGTCAAAGGAGGAGGTGATCGCGCGCTTGCCGACCGTGATGACGACACCGGTTTTCGCATCGGTCAGCGTATAGCTGGCGGTAAGTGTCACCGAACCGGCTGTCGGCTCGTCCTCATCGGTTCCGACCTGCACGAGGGCGGAGGATTCAACGGCTTCGGAGACGCTGAGATCAAGCGAATAAAGCGGCGATGCCGGTTCGCCGGCACCGCGCCCAAAGCCGAAGATCAGGTTGTTGCGCACCTGCTGGGCATAACGCGTCTTGACCGGCTTGATGGCGATCGATGCCAGTTCGGCATTGGCGCTCGAACCCGTCGTCAGCGGCGCGCTGGAATAGAGCGGCCGCACCGTGCAGGCCGAAACCAGCGCGAGCGACCCGACAAGGCCGGCAAGCGCCACACGGCGCAGCAAACGGCTCAGCTCTGTCTTTTCCTGATCAGGCAACGACATTGACGATCCTCTGCGGCACGATGATCACCTTGCGCGGAGCCTTACCTTCAAGTGCTTTCTGCACGAAGTCGAGAGCCAATACCGCTTTTTCGACCGCACCTTGGTCCGCGTCGCGGGCAATTGTCAAATCCCCCCGCTTCTTGCCGTTGACCTGCACCGGATAGGTGACTTCGTTGTCGATGACCAGCGCCGGATCGAAGACCGGCCACGGCCGTTCGGCGACCAGTTCGGTACCGCCGAGCGTCTCCCAGCACTCTTCGGCCAGATGCGGCATCACGGGCGCGATCAGATGCACCAGGATCTCCACGGCCTGGCGGCAGGCGCCTTGCAGCGCCGGATCGGCCTTGCCTTCGGCCACCTCGTTGAGCGGTGTGGTCAGCACATTGGCCAGTTCATAGATGCGGGCGATGGCGCGGTTGAAGGCGAGCTTCTCGATGTCCTCGCCGACTGCCTTGAGGATCTTGTGCGTGGCCTTCGAGACCGCTCCCGCCTCGCCGGCGCCGGCCGCGGCAGGCTTGACGCCCGCCAGCGTCTCGGCCGCTGTCGACACCAGGCGCCAGATGCGCTGCATGAAGCGATGCGCGCCGGCGGCGCCATCGTCGGTCCATTCGACGTCGCGCTCGGGCGGTGAGTCCGACAGCATGAACCAGCGCGCCGTGTCGGCGCCGTAGCCGTCGGTGATGTCTTCCGGGCTAACCGTGTTCTTCTTCGACTTCGACATCTTTTCCAGCGGGCCAATGGTGACCGCTTCGCCAGTGGCGATGTCGATGGCGCGGCGCTTGCCGTCGACTTCCTCCAGCCGCACCTCGGTCGGTGCCAGCCAGCGGCCATTCGATGCCGAACCGACCCGGTAGGTCTCGTGCACCACCATGCCTTGCGTGAACAGGCCCTTGAAGGGCTCGGCGAGATCGACATGGCCGGTCTCGCGCATGGCGCGGGTGAAGAAACGCGAATAGAGCAGGTGCAGGATCGCATGCTCGATGCCGCCAATATACTGGTCGACCGGCAGCCATTCGTTCGCCGCCTTGGGATCGGTCGGCTCGTGCGCCCAGGGCGCGGTGAAGCGGGCGAAATACCAGGACGAATCGACGAACGTATCCATCGTGTCGGTCTCGCGGCGCGCGTCCTTGCCGCATTGCGGGCATTTCACGTGCCGCCAGGTCGGATGCCGGTCGAGCGGATTGCCCGGCCGGTCGAAATCGACGTCGTCGGGCAGCTTGACCGGAAGGTCGGCCTTTGGAACCGGCACCACGCCGCAATCCTCGCAATGGATCATCGGGATCGGGCAGCCCCAGTAGCGCTGGCGCGAAATGCCCCAGTCGCGCAGGCGGAAATTCACCTTGCGCTCGGCCATCGGCCGGTTGCCGATCGTCTTCTGTTCCAGGAGCCTGGCCACTTCGTCAAAAGCCTGGGTCGGCTTCATCCCGTCGAGGAAGCGCGAATTGATCATCGCACCGTCGTCGCCATAGGCCACGTCGATGATCTGGAAGGTCGCCTGATTCTCGCCTTCCGGCATCACCACCGGCACCACCGTCAGGCCGTATTTGTTGGCGAAATCGAGGTCGCGCTGGTCATGCGCCGGGCAGCCGAAGATGGCGCCGGTGCCGTATTCCATCAAAACGAAATTGGCCACATAGACAGGCAGCGTCCAGCTGTCGTCGAAGGGATGGACGACGCGGATGCCGGTGTCGAACCCCTTCTTCTCCGCCGTCTCCAGCGCCGCCACCGAAGTGCCCATATGGCGGACCTCCTCGATGAACTTCGCCATCTCCGGATTGGTCTCGGCGGCTTTCTTGGCCAGCGGATGATCGGCGGCGATGGCCATGAAGGAGGCACCGAAAATAGTGTCGGGCCGCGTCGTGTAGACTTCCAGCTCATGCTCGCCCGCAATGTCCGAGGCGAGCGGCCAGCGGATCAGCAGGCCTTCCGAACGGCCGATCCAGTTCTGCTGCATCAGCTTCACTTTTTCGGGCCATTCATCGAGGCCGTCGAGCGAATCCAGCAGGTCCTGCGCGAAATCGGTGATCTTGAAGAACCACTGCGTCAGCTCGCGCTGCTCGACCAGCGCGCCGGAGCGCCAGCCGCGCCCGTCGATGACCTGTTCGTTGGCGAGCACGGTCATGTCCTCCGGGTCCCAATTGACCTTGGAGGATTTGCGCGTCACCAGTCCTTTCTCGACGAAATCCAGGAACAGCATCTGCTGCCGGTGATAGTAGTCGACGTCGCAGGTGGCGAATTCGCGTGCCCAGTCCAGCGACAGGCCCATGACCTTGAGCTGCTCGCGCATGGTGGCGATGTTCTGGTAGGTCCATTCCTTGGGATGGACCTTGTTCTGCATGGCCGCGTTCTCGGCCGGCATGCCGAAGGCGTCCCAGCCCATCGGATGCAGCACGTTGAACCCCTTGGCCCGCTTGTAGCGCGCCACCACGTCACCCATCGTGTAGTTGCGGGTGTGGCCGATATGGATGCGCCCCGACGGATAGGGGAACATTTCCAGCACGTAGTATTTAGGCTTCGGGTCGTCATTGTGCGCTTCGAAAAGCTTCTTGGTGGCCCAGGCCTTCTGCCATTTGGGCTCTGACGCGCGCGGATTGTATCGTTCGGTTGCCATGGGACGTTTTTCACTTAAAAGCAGGCGCGAACCGCGGGCGACTGGCTCGGCGGTTCAGGGAATGTGGTCCGGGTGTTCACCATGGTTTGGCAAACCCGTCAACCATATGGGCATCGCGGCGGTTAAAAACGCGGGTCAAAACAGCGGGATTTGCATATGGGTGACACCGTTCAGCAGTTTTTCGCGGTCAAGGCGAGGATCGCCGCCGCCGAGCAGGAGGCCGCTCGCCAGGCCGGTGCCGTGACGCTGGTCGCGGTTTCCAAGACCTTTGACGCCGCCGACATCCAGCCGGTGATCGAGGCCGGCCAGCGGGTCTTCGGCGAGAATCGCGTCCAGGAAGCGCAAGGCAAATGGCCGGATTTGAAGCTGGCATTCCCCGACATCGAACTGCACCTGATCGGTCCGCTGCAATCGAACAAGGCGAAAGAGGCGGTCGCGCTGTTCGACGTCATCGAGACGGTCGACCGCGAGAAGATCGCCGCCGAACTCGCCAAGGAAATGGCCCGGCAAGGCCGCGCGCCGAAACTCTATGTCCAGGTCAACACCGGCTCCGAGCCGCAGAAGGCCGGCATCGAACCGCGCGATGCCGTGGCTTTCGTCACCCGCTGCCGCGATGTCCACGGCCTCGCCATCGAAGGCCTGATGTGCATCCCCCCGGCAGACGAAAATCCCGGCCCGCATTTCGCGCTGCTGGAGAAGCTTGGGCGCGAGGCCGGAGTCGAAAAGCTATCCATGGGCATGTCCGGCGACTACGAAACGGCCATCGCCTTCGGCGCTACCAGCGTCAGGGTCGGCTCGGCGATTTTTGGTAGCCGTTAGCCCCAGACGCCAACACGGCATTCCTTGCCGCATCATCGGGCGAATGTTATATCCAGCCAAGCTAGCTAGGGGGCATTCAATGAACTGGCACCTTCAGGACGCAAAGAACAATTTCTCCAAGGTGGTTCAGCGTGCGCGCAGCGAGGGACCGCAGACGGTGACGTTGCGCGGCGAGCGCGCCGCAGTGGTGCTTTCCGCCGAGGATTACGACCGCCTGGCCGGAAAGAAGAAGTCGTTGGCCGAATATCTTTTGACTGGTCCGGTTTGGGACGATGATTTCGCCGAAGAGGTCAGCCGCCGCTCGGAGACGATGATCCGGGACGTCGATCTCTGATGTATCTGCTCGACACGAACATCGTTTCGGATGTGCAGAGGCGACTACCCAAGCCAACCGAATGGCTGGCTTCGGTGGATCCGACCTCGGTCAGCCTCAGCGTCATCACGCTTGGAGAGATCGAACGTGGGATCATCAAGCTACGCAAGGTCGACTCCGAAAAGGCAACACGCCTCGATCTGTGGCTACGGGAGCTTCGGCGCGACAATGCCGATCGTATTCTCGCCGTCACGGAAGATGTCGCGTTAACTTGGGGCCGCATCACCGCCCGCCGTACACGAGGCAGCGCCGATACCCTCATCGCGGCTACCGCTCTTGTCCATGATCTCATTCTTGTGACGCGCAATGTTGCCGACTTCGACGATACAGGCGTGACGGTGTTCAATCCCTGGGACGCCTAAGCCAGTTCGTTTTCGCCTCGTGGGCATCTCACCTCCGCTCATGCCTACAGCGTTGGGCCAATCCAGAAGCGTCATTACGCCAACACTGGAAACGAAACGTACCGTTCCTATTTGTTTTGCGTCATCACATTTTTTTGGAGCCTTCGCCATGCGTTACAACCAGCTTGGGAATACGGGGATGTTCGTCTCCGAACTCTGTCTCGGCACCATGACCTTCGGCGCTGCCGGCCAGAACGCCCAATGGGGCCTGATCGCGAGCCTCGACCAGAAGGGCGTCAATGAGATTGTCGGCCGCTCGATCGCCGCCGGCGTCAACTTCTTCGACACGGCCGATGTCTATTCCTTCGGTGAATCCGAGCGTCTGCTCGGCCAGTCCCTGCGGGACCTCGGCATTCCCAGATCGAGCGTGGTGATCGCCACCAAGGTCCATGGTACCATGGGCAACGGGCCGAACGACCGCGGCTCCTCGCGGGGTCACATCATGGATTCGGTCGATGCCAGCCTCGAACGGTTGCAACTCGACCATATCGATCTCTATCAGCTGCACGGTACCGACGCGGTGACCCCGATCGACGAAACGCTGCGGGCGCTCGACGATCTCGTTGCCAGCGGCAAGGTCCGCTATGTCGGGGTTTCCAACTGGCAGGCCTGGCGCATCGCCAAGGCGCTCGGCATCGCCGACCGCAAGGGTTTTGCTCGTTTCGAGACCATACAGTCCTATTATTCGATCGCCGGTCGCGATCTCGAACGTGAGATCGTGCCGCTCATCAACGAGGAGAAACTCGGCTTGATGGTGTGGTCGCCCATGGCCGGCGGCCTGCTGTCGGGCAAATACGGTCCCGGCGCGCCCGGCAATGGCGAGGGCCGCCGTGCGTCCTTCAACTTCCCGCCGGTCAACGAGGACCGTGCCTGGGCGGCCGTCGGCGTCATGCGCGAGATCGCCAAGAAGCACGACGTCAGCGTTGCCACCGTGGCGCTCGGCTATGTCCTGGCCAAGCCTTTCGTGATGAGCGTCATCATAGGCGCCAGCCGTATGGACCAGCTCGAACAGAACCTTGCCGCGGCTGAAGTGAAACTCGACGCGGACGATCTCGCCAAGCTCGACGAAGTCAGCGCGCTGCCGTCCGAATATCCAGCATGGATGCTGGAGCGGCAAGGCGCCGGCCGGCGCCCGGCGCCGTTCGTAACCAAGGCATAGGCAGCCGGCACAGACATTTCGGGAGCCGGCCGGCTCCCGAAAACCGTTCAGCCCAGCCGCACGCTCTCGCCCAGGAAATCGAGAAACGCCCTTACCCGTGCCGGCAGATGCCGGCCTTGGCCGACATAGACAGCATGCGTCGCCTCCTCGTCGCCCGGGTTGAAATCCTCCAGCAGCGGCACTAGCCGCCCGGCGGCGATGTCGGCCGCCACATGCCAGCGCGCCAGCCGGGAAATGCCTGCCCCGGCCAGCGTCATCAGCCGCATTGCCTCGCCGTCGCTGACCTGGGTGTTGCCGGTGATCGGGATCATGACGGCATTGCCCTGCGCGTCGAGGAACGGCCAGCCGTCAATGTGCCTGACGAAGCCGAAGCCCATCCGGTTGTGTGCGTCGAGATCGGCCGGCGTCAGCGGCGTGCCGTGCGGCTCGAGGTAGGAAGGGGCCGCAACGACGACCACCGGGCTCTGCCCGAGCTTGCGCGCCACCAGCCGTGACTCGCCAAGCGGCCCGGCCCGGATCGCCACATCGGCACGTTCGGCCATCAGGTCGATGACACTGTCGGTCAGCACCAGATCGACCGAGATTTCGGGATAGCGTTCGAGGAAGCGCGGCAGCAGCGGGATCAGCCGGTGCACCCCGAACGGCACGTAGGTGTTGACGCGCAGCCGCCCGCGCGGTGCGGCGCCCGCGGCCGCCTCGCGCTCTGCTGCTGCCATGTCGGCGAGGATGCGTAGTCCGCTTTCATAGAACGCCGCCCCTTCCGGGGTCAGCAGCAGCTTGCGCGTCGAGCGGCTGACCAGCCGCGCGCCGAGCCGGGATTCCAGCCTCGCGATTAGCTTGCTGACGGCCGACGGCGTCATGCGCAACGCGCGCGCCGCGGCGGAAAAGCTGCCTGCCTCGACGACGCGCACGAAGACTTCGATCTCGCCGGAACGGTTTATGTCGGGTCTGGCCATCTGTGAATCTATTTCACAGAAAATATGCCTTGATCAAGTCTGGTTCACAGCACCCGGCAACACGATCTTCCCGGTCGGGGCGCGGATTGGACAAGGGCGCTCATCGCCTTAACGGCCGTCTTTCAAAGTGGGAACCGCCATGCCTCTTGCTCTCTACGCCCTCGCCGCCGGTGCCTTCGGCATCGGCGTCACCGAATTCGTCATCATGGGCCTGCTGCTCGACGTCAGCAAGGATCTCGGCGTCTCGATCTCCGCCGCCGGGCAGCTCATTTCGGGCTACGCGCTCGGCGTCGTCATCGGCGCGCCGCTGCTCACCATCGCCACCGGCAATTGGCCGCGCAAGACCGTGCTTCTGGCGCTGATGGCGATCTTCACGCTGGGCAACCTCGCTTGTGCGCTGGCCCCCGACTACTGGACCCTGATGGGTGCGCGCGTCGTCACCGCCTTTGCCCACGGCACCTTCTTCGGCGTCGGCTCGGTGGTCGCCACCGGCCTGGTCGCGCCCAACAGGAAGGCCTCGGCGATCGCGCTGATGTTCACCGGGCTCACCATCGCCAACATCCTCGGCGTGCCTTTCGGCACCTGGCTTGGCCAGGCCTTCGGCTGGCGTGCGACCTTCTGGGCGGTCACCGCGGTCGGCCTGGCGGCCTTCGCCGTCATCCTGGCCCTGGTGCCGAGCAGCCAGGCCGCGCCCGAGAGGAGCGACCTGCGCGCCGATCTCGCCGTGCTGCGCCGCACGCCGGTCCTGCTCGGGCTTGCCACCACCGTGCTCGGCTATGCCGGCGTCTTCGCCGTCTTCACCTACATCGCGCCGCTGTTGACGCAGATCAGCGGCTTCGAGGAAGCCGCCGTGTCGCCGATCCTGCTCGTCTTCGGCGGCGGCCTCATCGCCGGCAACCTCGCCGGCGGCAAGGTCGCCGACCGCTGGCTGGTGCCGGCGGTGCTGGGCAGTCTCGTCGTGCTGGCCCTTGTGCTGGCGACCATGAGCTTCGCCATCCACAGCCAGGTTATGGCCGTCATCTATGTCGGCCTGTTGGGCGCCGCGGCCTTCGCCACGGTGGCGCCGCTGCAGATGTGGGTACTGGAAAAGGCGCAAGGCGCCGGCCAGAGCCTCGCCTCGTCCTTCAACATCGCCGCCTTCAATCTCGGCAACGCCGCCGGCGCCTGGCTTGGCGGCGTGGTCATCGCCCATGGCCTCGGATTGGGTTCGCTCACCTGGGTCGCCGCCCTGCTGCCAGTCGCCGCACTCGCCGTGGCCGCGCTGGCCCTGCGCCTCGATCGCACCAACGCGCTCGGCGAGCCTGTCTCCGTCCGGTCCTGACGCTCGTCGGCGAACCGGATTGCCTTTCCTCTTTCCAAACCACCAGGAGCAGAAAATGGATTATCGACGTCTCGGCGCATCGGGCCTGAAAGTGCCCGCACTCTCGTTCGGCGCGGGAACCTTCGGCGGCTCCGGCCCGCTGTTCGGTGCCTGGGGCAACAGCGACGCCAGGGAAGCGCGGCGGCTGATCGACATCTGCCTTGAAGCCGGCGTCAATCTGTTCGACACGGCCGACGTCTATTCGAGCGGCGCCTCGGAACAGGTGCTGGGCGAAGCGATCAAGGGCCGCCGCGACGCCGTGCTGATCTCGACCAAGACCTCGCCGCCGATGGGTGACGGGCCGGCCGACTACGGCTCGTCGCGTTCGCGGCTGATCAAGGCCACGGACGCCGCGCTGAAACGCCTCGGCACCGACTACATCGACCTGTTGCAACTGCATGCCTTTGATGCCGGCACGCCGATCGAGGAGGTGCTTTCGACGCTGGACGAACTCGTGCGCGCCGGCAAGCTGCGCTATGTCGGCGTCTCCAACTTCTCCGGCTGGCAAGTGATGAAGTCGCTGGCGGAGGCCGACAAGCACGGCTATCCCCGCTATGCCGCGCATCAGGTCTACTACTCGCTGGTCGGCCGCGACTATGAGTGGGAACTGATGCCGCTCGGCCTCGACCAGGGCGTCGGCGCACTGGTCTGGAGCCCCCTTGGCTGGGGCCGGCTGACCGGCAAGATCCGCCGTGGCCAGCCGCTGCCGGAAAAGAGCCGGCTGCATGACACGGCGGATTTCGGCCCGCCGGTCGAGGACGAGCATCTCTACCGGGTCATGGACGCGCTGGACGCGGTGGCGCAGGAGACCAGCAAGACGGTGCCGCAGATCGCCATCAACTGGCTGTTGCAGCGCCCGACCGTTTCCTCCGTCATCATCGGCGCCCGCAACGAGGAGCAGTTGCGCCAGAACCTCGGCGCGGTCGGCTGGGCGCTGACGCCGGATCAGGTGAAGAAACTCGACGCGGCGAGCGAAGTCACCGCGCCCTACCCGTATTTCCCCTATCGCCGCCAGGAAGGCTTCGCCCGGCTTAACCCACCGGCGGTGTGACATCTCCTGCCTTGGGTCGCGTGGTACGCGACCCCGGAACCAGAACGCCCCCTCCCCCAATCGGCCAAAGTGCCGCGTGGCCGCTGCCGATGAGGGAGATGACGAACAAGCAGACGATCC